>CAZJSR010000006.1:0-67786 GCA_964548855.1 uncultured Anaeroplasmataceae bacterium
ATGGAGCTATTAAACTTGATTTAATAGGAAATAAAGAAGTCAAAGTTAAGTTTACACCAAATAATGAAAACTATAATATTCTTGAGACAACTGCGATAGTTAATATTGAAAAAATAACAACAAATATTACATATAGTGGACCTAGTAATGTTTCATATAATGAATCTAGTTTTGATTATTCTAATTGGTTTAGTATAAATCATGAGTATAATGAAATCAAAATAGAAGTTTTATATAATGGAGAAGTTGTAAATGAAGTTAAGAATGCTGGAATTTATACATTTAATGTAAGTGTAGATGAAAGCGAATATTCTATAAAACAAAATAAAGAATTTAGTTTAGTAGTTGATAAAGTAAATTACAATAAAGCTTTAACTACACCTAATTTATCTCAAACATATGGTGATACTTTAAGCAAAGTGAATTTACCTGAAAATAGTGAAGGTGTATGGAGTTTTAAAGATGACTTAAATACATTAGTAGGTGATGTAGGAGATAATAGTTTTGAATTAATATTTACGCCAAATAATGAAAATTATTTACCTATTACAGTAAGAGCGACAATTTCTGTTTCAAAAGCTCAAACTATTATTACTGTAAATAGCGCATCAGGATGGACATATTCAGAAAATCCAACACCAAACTTTGATGTAGTATCAAATTTTGGAGATGTTCTATATAAATATAGTACAACGTCAGATGGTGAATATACTACAGATATTCCAAAAAATGTAGGTACATATTATGTAATTGCGTATGTTTTAGGTACTTCAAATTATGAGGGTACTTCAACAAAATTTAGTATTTCAATTACAAAAGCAAAGCCTAATGTTGTGTGGCATACATATACTAAATCATTCTATGAAGATACATTTAATAAATTTGATTATCAAACAAATGGTACTGCAAACGTAAAAGGTATATTTACAATTGGAGATGCACTATTTAGTGATACATTTAGTGATAAAGTATCTATTAAGATTACATTTACACCTGAAGATATTTCTAATTATGAAATTGTATCAACGAATGTTGAAATATCTATTCTTCCTGTCGCAACAATAAATTCAACAAATTATGGTACATTAGAAAAAGCGTTAAAAGCTTCAGTTAGTGGAAATCAAATTTATGTTATTCCAGGAACGAATCCTGCAATTAAGAATAATACATCATTAAAAAATGGAGTTTCATTAATACTACCATATGAAGGAACTACTTATTCAAATAGGGAGAATAATGGTGGTGATTATTATGCAGATAGTAATGAAGCCGCATATCTTAAAAATACATTATATATAAATGATGGTGTAGAGTTTACAATTGATAGTGGTGCGACATTGATAATTGGTGGTGTTTTAGGAGCCAAGAACTCACTTCAAGGTCAAACAAGTGGAAATTATGCTCAAATAAAACTAGGAAGTAATTCAAAAATTATTTCAAATGGTACAATTGAGTGTTATGGATATATTAAAGAAACATCTAAAGATAATGGAAGTATTGTAGATGTAAGAAGTGGTAAAATTACTATGCCATTTGTTGTGCATGATTTCCGTGGAGGTACAAGTACAACGGGTGCATATATGAATGGAAAAATTTGTCCGTTTAGTTGTTATAATATGCCAAATGTTCATTCATTATTAAGATTACATTCGAATGCTCAACTTGAAGGATTACTTGATTTATATGCATCAAGTAAACATAATCTTTCAAAATCCACTGTAATAGCTAATAATTCAGGAGTAATTATATTAGATAGTGGTTCATATGTAGATATTAAATACCAAGCTAATTCATTTGGTAAAACTGATTCTAATAGTAAAACGATATTAAAAATGTATGGTGGAGGAAGAACTAATTCATTAAAATTAAGTGCGGCAGGTGTTGATATGGATACATCTAAAGTATTATTCCCTGTATCTTATTTATTTGATATTGAATTATATGATGGTGAATATACAATTGGTAATAAACATAAATTCTTAACTGGTTCTAAATTATATGTTGATGATTCAGCTATATTAAATATTAATAATGAAGTTATATTCTATCAAAGTTTTAATGATACAGTTACTGTTGGTAATTGTCCATATCCTAATAAAGAAGCAGCAAAATTTATCGTAAATGGAACATTAAATGTAAATGGCTCAATTGGTGGTGTAATAAATACAAGTGGTGATACAGCAAGAATTAATATTAGCGATGGTATAACTTTATCAGTTACATCAAAAGAAGGTTATGGAAAAAATATGGGTATATCTTTTGAACAAACTGATTCTATAACTGAAACATTTAAAGGATATAATTATATAACTGGTGAATTAGTAGAATTTACATCTGGTACTTATTATGCAAAAGATAGTAAATGGTATAATATATATATTAAACTTGAGACTATTGGTGGAACTATTTCAAATAGTATTATTCCTGTTAATTCAGGTACTGTTGTATCAAGTTCTTCATTCCCGGCACCTACAAAAGAACATTATATATTTGCTGGATGGTATATTGATTTAGAATATAGTGAAGAATTTGGAGAAAGAAATATTTCAAGTATTACAACTGTATATGCAAAATGGGATTTAAAAGAATATGATATTAATTATCAATATATATTTAATAATTGTGTAGAAGATTTAAATATTGTAAATCCGAATAATAAAACATTTAATATTGAAAGTAAATTTACACTATCAAACGCAACAAGTGAAAATTTAGCGTTTGGTGGTTGGTATATTGATAAGGATTGTAAAGAACCTATAACTGAAATAAATGGAGCTAATTTAAATGGAAGTATAACTATTTATGGGTTATGGGAAGAAAAAGGTACGGTTTATAATATAAACTATAATTATAATGATTCTTTATTTGAAAATTCAATAGTTGAGATTACAAATCCAAATGCATTTACATTCCCTAATACAACTACTTTAAATAATGATACTAATTTTTCTAAATATGTACTAGGATGGTATATAGATGATGAGAACAATTTATTATCAAGAGATTATGTTGTAAATAATTTGGCATCTTTAGTAGATGAAAATGGTGTATTAAATTTAACTGCTAAAATTGTAAATAAATATAAAACAACAATTATTTATGATGACTCTAGTGAAGTTATATATTATACCTATAATAATCAACAAGTAATTATTAGTGCAAAAGCGTATGATAAGTTTGTAAATAATGGTGATTATATTAGCAATTATTTTAAATATTGGCAATGTAATGGAGAAAATATTGATATATCTAGTAATTATAATTTAACTCCTACTAGTGATTATACATATAATGTGAAAGTAGAAGAAATTAAGTATTATAAGGTTACAATTACTAAAAAAAGGTCTAAAGTTACAATAACTGTTAATAATGGAAACAAATCTATAATAACTGATGTTGATTCATTTAATTTAACAAATTCAGCAACTAGTGATGATTATGAAGTTATTTATATAAAAGTTGGAGAGTCAATTACTATAGTTCCCGAATATGAATCAACTTTATCTAAGTCATTAGAAATAACTGGTGGATATAGTTATGATGGAAAAGATTCACAAACTTTTACAATTATAGAAAGTACATATAATGTTAAAGTATCTAGTGGATGGTTGTAATTAATTTTTTGTCATTATATTATTAATATCTATTATATTAAGTGGAGTATTTCAAATTACTTGAAATACTCCATTATTTATTGTATTATATATGCTATAATTTAACGTTTAATTTATTAAGTTTAATTTAATAATACATTATTTTAAAGTTTAAATTAAACTTTTTTTATGCCTCAATTTATTAGAATTGGAGTTGAAGATATGTTAAAAAACGATTTTAAAAACTTTATTTATATTATTGAAGAAAAAATAGGATATGAATTTGAAAATAAAATGCTTTTACAACAAGCATTTACAAGACGATCATATTCAAATGAGCATAACTGTGAAGATAATGAAGTTTTAGAGTTCATTGGAGATAAAGTGCTTGATTTTATTGTTGTTAAAATATTAAGTGAAAGTACGGGAGAATAACAAAAAGTAATGAATATGAGTGTGATTTTAGTGAAGGTCAGTTAACAGATTTTAAGAAGTTTTTAGTTGATAAAGTTATGCTTGCAATAAGAATGGATAAATTAAAATTATATAATTATTTAATCATGGGAAATGGTGATATTGAAAAAAAGTAGAAGATGAAGCATCAGTGAGAGAAGATTTATTTGAGGCTATAATAGGTGCAGTTGCATTAGATTCAAAATATGATTTGGAGGTTCTTGAAAAATTGGTTAAAACTATGCTAGATCCCGAGTTTTACCTCGATAATACAATGACTAGTGCAATAAATTATGTAAATATAGTGCAGGAATGGTCACTTAAAGAAAACGGGAAATTACCAGAATATAGTTATACGCTTTATCCTGAAGGATGTTTTTGTAGTTTTACGCTTAATATTGATGGTGTTATAAAAAAGTTTTGTGGGTTTAGGAAGTCTAAAACAAAAGCTAGAATGGAAGCATGTGAAAATACACTTGGTTATTTTAATCAAAAAGATGTAATAGCAAAAATGAAAGATGAAATAAAAACACCTTCAAGAGAATTCGCTATTAATCAACTTCAAGAATTAGCTCAAAAACGATATATTATGATGCCTGAATATGAATTTATTGAATGTTATGCAAATGATATTGATGATGAATGGGAATGTATGTGTTTTGTTGAAGGTGAAGATGTTTCATTTTCAGGTTATGGAAATAGCAAAAAAAGAAGCAAAGAAAAATGCAGCATGGGGAATGTTAGAATATATCCTTGAATTAGAAGATAAAGAAGATTAACAAAAAAGTATTAATTGTTTATAATTTACAATTAATACTTTTTTATTAACTACAAATTTCTTTTTTACCAAAAGCTAAGTTTTTCCATCTACCTACAAGATACATAACAAGACTAATTAAAGCCCCTATAGCCCATCCAATTGGCCAAGCCATAAATATACCCTTATATCCAAGTGGAATAGAAAGAACATACGATAGAATAATTCTTAGTATTAAATCAGCGAATGTTCCAAGCATAAAACTTAACATATCCTTACTACCCTTCAAGACACCATCAGATGGTATTTTAATTCCCATAAGGAAGAAGAAAGGCGCAACAATATATATAAAACTTCGTCCATTTTCAAGTGCGATTTTAGATGTATTTGAATCCATAAATATTTTTAATAATAAATTAGGAATAGATACTAAAATTATTGACATAATAGCTGAGAATACTAAACATATTAATAAAGAAGATTTATATCCTTTAACTATTCTTTCTTCTTTATTTGCTCCAATATTTTGTGATGTAAAATTTGAAATTGCGTTACTATATGCTGAGAATATATTTACAATAACATAACATAACTTATACGCAGCACCATATCCAGCTATTAAATCACTTCCATAAGAATTTATTTTTCTTTGAATAAAGAAGTTACCAACTGATATAGTTGAACCTTGAATAATAGAAGGAATAGCAATGTATAAAATATTTTTTAATATTTTAAAATCAAAAACTTGAACTTTTGATTCTGTTTTTAATACTTTATGAATATTTAAAAGCAAAAATATTAATGAAAATATAGTCGCAATTCCCTGTGCTATAAATGTTCCAAGAGCTAGTCCAAAAACATCAAGTTTACATGGACCAACAAATAAAATATCTAAAATAATATTTAATATTGTTGAAAATATTAAAAAATATAAAGGAGTTTTACTATTACCTAAAGATTGAAATATAAATGTTACTACATTGTATAAAAATGTGAATACTAAACCAGCGCAATACATTTTTAAATATACTAAACTATCTTTATAAATATTTTCAGGTGTATCTATTAATTTTAAAGAAAAACTAGAAATTAAAACACCTAATAAAGAAATAACGATAGAACAAATTAATGTAAATATTAAACTAGTATAAATAGTCGTTTTTGTTTTATTATATTCTTTTGCACCAAAATATCTAGATACAATTACACCCGCTCCTGTACCAAGACCAGTCGCAATACTCAAATATATCATTGTAATTGGATATGAAGCTGAAATACTTGCTAAAGCATTAGAGCCAATCATTTTTCCTGCAATTGCACTATCTGCGATATTATATATTTGTTGTAAAGTTACAGATAATATCATAGGAATTGCAAATAAAATTAAAACTTTTGTTGGATTACCAACGCTTAAATTATTTGTCTTCAAAATATCACCCAAAACATTATAGCACAATAAATATAAAAGACCACTTTTATGATTTTTATTTTATTTTTTAAAAAAAAGTTATATTTTATACAAAATAAAAATAATATAATATGGTGATTGTATGCGAATACTCCTTTTAGGTCATGGATTAAGTAATGACAGTGTTAGAAAAATACTAGAAATTAATCATATTGTATTTGATTATTTAGAAGAAAAAGAAATAAAAGATTATAATTATAATATCGTTATAAAAGCCCCTTTTATTTCTTATCATAATAAAAGTATAAAAAAATTAAAAAATAACGGTAGTCTTATAATTACTGATTTCGAATTTATATACTGGATATTTAATAACTATATTATAAGCGTAACTGGAACAAATGGAAAATCGACAGTTGTGAGTATGTTAAAAGATACCCTTCCAAATTTTACATTATGCGGAAATATTGGATATCCTGTTGGTGATGCAGTTATTAATGAAAAAAGTAATAAATTAATCATTGAATCATCAAGTTTTGAACTTGAAGGTTGTATAAAATTTAAACCAAATATCGCTGTATTTTTACCGATTACTAAAGCACATCTAGATCATCATAAATCTGAAGAAAATTATTTCAATTCTAAGATGAAAAATGCAGTTAATTTAAATATAAATGATTTAGTTATTTATCCATATGATGATATTAAAATTAAAAATTATTTAGAACATATAAATACAAAAAAATTATCTTATAGTCTTTATAATAGTAATGCGGATATTTATTTAAAAGATAATTTAATGTTTTATAAAGATTTTAGTTTTTCTCTTGATTTACTTTGGAATAAATACGATCATAACATTATAAATTCAATGATTACAATACTTGTATCTAAATATTTAAATGTTTCAGATTCATTATTAATTAATACACTCAAAAATTTTAAGGGATTAAATTACCGTATAGAAAGAATAACTGATAACATTTATAATGATTCTAAAAGTACAAATATTTATTCAACAATTGAAGCACTTAAGGTTTTTGATAATGTTAGATTAATTTGTGGAGGATATGAAAAATATGAAGATTTAAATCCGCTATGTTTATATCTAGATAAAATAAAATATGTATATGTTTACGGAATGAATAAAGATAGAATTTATAATTTTTTTAAAAATAAAAATATTAAAATCAAAAAGTTTGATACATTGGAATTTGCTACGATTGAAGCTTTTAAATATCGAAAAGAAGATATAATTTTATTTTCTCCATTTTCAGCATCTTTTGATCAATTTGAAAACTATATTAAAAGAGGAGAAAAATTTAGTAGCATCATTAATGAATTAATTAATAAAGAAGAATAATAAAAAATAATCTTTTAATATGTAGAATATTGTATTATAATAAAATTAAGGATACGATTTTTACATTTTAGGAGGTAATTTATGGCAAGAAATTGTTATCATGTAAGTAAAAGAGATAATAATGGTCGTGAGTGGAAAGTTTTTATGGAAGGATCAGATAAGGTTATTAAATTATTTGATACACAAGCAGAAGCGCTAGCGTACGCAAAAAGTTTATGTAAAAATAAAGGTGATGATTGGTCTGTTTTTCTTCATGGCCTAGATGGGAAAATTAGAAAACAATAATGGGATTTAGTCCCATTTTTGTTTATTATATGGTATTATAGAAGTGGTGATATTATGAATATTTGTTATGGAGGATCATTTAATCCACCTACTTTAGCACATATGGAAATTGTGGCTAAATTAAGAGAATTATTTAATCCTGAAAATATAATTATTGTTCCTTGTGGAAATAATTATAATAGAAAGAAATTATTAGATTTTAAATATCGTTATGATATGCTTAATTTATGTATGAATAATGTTATAATTTCAGATATTGAAGCATTAAGTGAACATTATATGGGAAGTTTAGATACACTTAATAAATTAAGTGAAAAATATAATGATTTATATTTTGTAATGGGTGCAGATAATCTTATAACAATAAAAAGTTGGATAAAATATCAAGAATTATTAAATAAATATAATTTTATTATATTTAAAAGAGATGATATTGATATTTTTGAATTTATAAACGATAATTTATATGAATATATAGATCATTTTCATATTGTTGATTTTAATCTAGATATATCTTCAAGTGAAATAAGGGAAGATTTAATTAAAAATAAAAATAAATTAGAGCATAGCGTATATGAATATATTATAAGTAATAAATTATATGAGTAGGTGAGTTTTATGTTAAAAAATGGTTTTGTCAAAGTATGTTTAGCATCATTAAAATTAGAAGTAGGAAATCCTTTAAATAATGTTAAAGAGATTATTAAAGTTTTAGATAATAATAAAGCTAGTATTGTATTATTTCCTGAATTATCTTTAACTGGATATAGTTGCGGTGATTTATTTTATAGTTCTTTATTATTAAATGATGTTGAAGAATCAATTAAATATTTACTTGATAATAATAATTATAAAGGGTTATTTGTCGTTGGTGCACCTATTTATTTTGATGGTTCACTTTATGATTGTGCAATTGTTATACACAATAATAATATATTAGGTATTGTGCCTAAAAATAATTTATCTAATAGTTATTCATCATATGAAAAAAGATGGTTTAAAACAAATGTTGATGCTTTAGAAGAAATATCATTTTTAGGAAAAAAATATCCTTTTGGAAATTTAATTTTTAGTGATAATAAGAATAATATTAATATATATGTGGAAATTTCAAATGATTTAGAATCTTTAATTTCACCTTCTTCATATGCATCTTTAAATGGTGCAAATATTATATTAAATCCTGCTGCAAAAGTTGATACTTTAAATAGTGATGAATTTAGAAGAAATAACGTTTTAGTAAATAGTAAAAATAATAGTGTTGCTTATTTATATTCCTCAGCATCTTTTTTTGAATCAACTAGTAATGTAGTTTATAGTGGACATAAAATTGTATCACTATGTGGTGATTTAATAAAAGAAGATGATTCTTTTAGTTTAGAATCTAGTATTATTTATGCAGATATTGATATTAATAAGATTAATTATACTAGAAGAAATAATACAAATTTACATAATAAAGTTGATATAAAATTTAATAAAGTTAGTTTTGTATTAGATAATACAACAGAATATGTATTTGATAACATTGATACACTACCATTTATTCCTAAAGATGATTTTAAATCATTTAAGAAAATTTCACAAATTCTCGAAAAAGCTCTAATTAAACGAATAATACATACTAATTGCGAAAAATTAATAATAGGAGTAAGTGGAGGACTTGATTCAACTCTTGCACTTTTAGTATGTGCAAATGCACTTAAGAAATTAAATAGAAGTTTAAGTGATATTATCGCAGTAACAATGCCGGGATTTGGCACAAGTGATAGAACAAAATCTAATGCATTATTAATGATGGAAAGATTAGGCCTAACAGTATTAGTAAAACCAATTAAAGAAGCTTGTTTATCACATTTTGAATTAATTGGACATGATGTTAATAAAATAGATATAACATATGAAAATACTCAAGCACGAATGAGAACGTTAATTTTAATGAATTTGGCTAATGAGTATAACGGAATTGTTATAGGTACTGGAGATGCATCTGAATTAGCACTTGGTTGGTGCACATATAATGGAGATCAAATGAGTATGTATGGTATTAATGGTGGTCTTCCTAAGACATTAGTTAGATATATGGTTTCTAAATATGCCATAAATGATTTTAAAAATATTAAAGATACATTAGATGATATTGTTGATACACCAATTTCTCCTGAACTTTCTGGTACTAACCAAAGAACTGAAGATTCTATTGGTAAATATGAAATTAATGACTTTATTTTATATAGACATTTAGTATGTGGCGATGATAAAAATAGAATTGTTTATTTGTTAAAGATAGCGTTTAATCTTGATGATAAAATAGCTTTATTATATGTTGATAAATTCTTTAGTAGATTTTTCAGTCAACAATTTAAACGTAAAGCATTACCTGATGGACCTAAGGTATTAGATATTAGTTTATCACCTAGTGATTATATATTACCATCTGATATTAAGAGGTAATTAATTATGAGCGAGATTATAAAAGCGAAGGTAATTAATGTAATATTTGAGGCCTCTGATTCTCCATATAAAGTGATTAATACAATTTATAATAATGAATCATTAAGCATATTAGGATTTTTTCCAAATATTAGTACAAATTTAGATTATGAGTTTAAAGGTGAATATGTATTACATCCCAAATTTGGTAAACAATTTAAAGCAGATAGTTATTCTTTAGCATCTATTGATTCAAAAGAAGGAATAATTGCATATTTATCTAGTGAAAAATTTAAAGGTGTTGGTGAAGTTTCTGCACTTAAAATATATGAAGAAATAGGACCAGACTGTATCCAAAAAATAAAAGAAGACAAAAATGTGTTAAAGAAAATTAAAGGATTTAATAATGCTAAAATAGATTCTATATATAACGCTTTATTAGAAAATGAATATTTAGATGCATTATATGTTGAATTATATTCATATGGATTAACTCCTAAAATGGTATCTAAACTTTATGATAAATATCAGGATAAAACACTTCTTAAAGTTAAAGAAAACCCTTATAGACTTATTTATGAATTAGATGGTTTTGGATTTATTAAATGTGATAGTCTTGCGTTTAAGGTTGGTATATCATATGATAATAAAACTAGAATCGAAGAAGCAATTATATACACTTTAAATAATGTATGTTATAATTATGGATTTTCTTTTTTAACTAATGTTCAATTAGTTAATAGTACATATAATTTATTAAATAAAGATAAAACTAGTATTGTAAGCAAAGATATGATCATTAAATATATCGATGAACTTTCAAGTATAAATAGAATTATAGAAGAAAATGATAGATATTTTGTGAAAACAATATATGATGACGAAGTATTATTAGCTAATCAATTAATTAATTTAAATAAAAATAAACCAAAAAAAATATACGAGCCAGGAAAACTTAATGATTACTTAAAAGAAATAGAAGATTATTTTAGTATAAGTTATACTTTAAGTCAAAAAGAAGCGATATTTAATGCGATAAACTCAAATATTAGTATTATTACAGGAGGGCCTGGAACAGGAAAAACAACTATAATTAAAGGAATTTTACATCTTCTTGCATCTTTAGATGGACTTGCGATTGTAGATGATGATTTTTTAAAAAAAGTTTTATTATGTGCTCCTACTGGACGTGCGGCAAAAAGACTTGGTGAATCTTGTAATATGCGTTCAAAAACAATTCATAAAGCCTTAGGATATGCATTTGATGAAGGTTTTGAATTTGGAGTTGATAATAAACTCAGTGAATCGATTATTATTGTAGATGAGGTATCAATGATAGATATTTCACTTGCGGCAAGATTACTTAGTGCAATAAAAGAAAATGCAAAGATTATTTTAGTAGGTGATGAATTTCAACTTCCGTCTGTAGGTCCTGGAAATGTACTTCATGATATTATTGAAAGTGGTATTATTAATGTATCTAGATTAACTGAAATTATGAGGCAATCTTTGGACAGTGATATTATTAAATTAAGTAATGATGTTAATAATAAATATATAAATTATGATATTTTTAAAAGAAAAAAAGAAGTATTTTTTTATCCATCTGATGGAAATACAACTCTTGATAAAATTATATTATTTGTAAATAATTTTATAGAAAAAGGTGGTAATTTACTATCTGATTTACAAATCCTTATTCCTATGTATAGTGGTATATGTGGAATAGACATAGTAAATAAAGTAATTCAAGAGAAATTTAATACTTCTTTAAATATAATTGAAAAGGGAAATAAAATATTTAAAGAAAATGATAAAGTTCTTCAAACTCAAAATGATCCTACATTGGGAATTATGAATGGTGACATTGGAGTTATAAAAGGAATTTATAAGGATGAAGACGAAGAATATTTAAATATTGATTTTGATGGTTTTATGGTAAAATATCCAACTCATAATTTAGAAAATTTAACTTTAGCTTACGCAATAAGTGTTCATAAATCTCAAGGAATGGAATATAAAAATGTTATTTTACCTATAATTCCTTCTTATTATATTATGCTTAAAAGAAAATTAATTTATACTGCAATTACAAGAGCAAAAGAGAAACTTATAATTATAGGAGATTATAATGCGCTGTGTTCTGGTGTTACTAAAGATGATGATAAAAGACAAACAACACTTGAACAAAGACTTTTAAATAAATTAGAGTTTAATAAAAAGATAATATATATTAATGATGAAAATATTCCTTTTGATACTTTAGGAGAAGAAGGAATGGAAAATATTACACCTTATAGTTTTATGAATGATTGATAATAATATAAAAGGGTGAGAATATGACAAAATCATTTTTATGTATGATTACAGGTGGTCTTGTGACTTATTTATTAGTTGATGATAAGGCCAATAAAAAATTCAAAAAATTAATGTGTGATTTAAAACATAAAATTAAAGATTAAGTTTTGGAAAGACTGTTGTTTATCAACAGTCTTATTATTTTACTTTAATAAAAGTATTTCTTTTGCGATTGTAAGAAGTTTATTAGTATCTACTGTTTCATCAATTTTCATGTCTTTTAGTCCATTTAGTACTTTATCAACACTAAATTCTAATACATCCGCAAGTTCTTTAAGCTGAATAAGTGTAGGCTCTTGTATATCATTTTCAATTCTGGAATATGTAGATTGACTGATTTTTAATTTGTATGCCATATATTCTTGTGAATAGTTCTTACTTATTCTATATAACTTTATTAAATTACCAAAACCTTGCATAAATTTCCTCCCATTATTTTTTACTAATAGTTTTTATATTGATAATACATATAAGCCTTCGGAAAGCCTAAATATAAAAACTAAAAGACCGATATCTAATTTAATTATATCATTTATAAAATTTATAGAAAAATTATCATAATTTTACTATTTATTTTTATTTGAATATATGGTAAACTTAATTAGGAATAATAAATATGTTGAAATAGATGAGTAAAAATATTATCTATAATAGAGACTAAGGGATGGTGGAAGCCTTAGATATGAAATATTTTGAAGGCTACTATGGAGTATAAAGTTTCCCGCTTTAAGGGTTTTGAGTGCTAGATTTATCTAGAACTAAGGTGGTACCACGATTAATTCGTCCTTAGATTTAAGGACGTTTTTTTATTTAATGGAGGTAATTATGAAAAAATTAAAAAGTTATGAAATAAGACAAATGTGGTTAGATTTCTTTAAAAGTAAAGGACATAGTGTTGAACCAAGTGCTTCACTTGTACCTGTAAATGATCCAACATTATTATGGACTAATGCAGGTGTTGCCCCACTTAAAAAATATTTTGATGGTTCAGTAACTCCTGAAAATCCAAGAATTACTAATGCTCAAAAATGTATTAGAACTAATGATATTGAAAATGTAGGTAAGACAGCTCGTCACCATACATTCTTTGAAATGCTTGGAAATTTCTCAATTGGTGATTATTTTAAAGAAGAAGCTATTGAATATGGATATGAACTTTTAACAAGTGATAAATGGTTTGATTTTGATAAAGATAAATTATATATGACATATTATCCAACTGACACAGTTGCGCGTGATAAATGGATTAGTTTAGGTATTGCACCGGATCATTTAATTCCACTTGAAGGAAACTTCTGGGAAATAGGTGAAGGACCTTGTGGACCTGATAGTGAAGTTTTTTATGATAGAGGAGAAAAGTATGACAGTAGAGGAATTACTGTTTTACAAAATGATTTAGAAAACGATCGTTATATTGAAATATGGAATATTGTATTTAGTCAATATAACTCAAAAGAAGGGGTAGATAGAAAAGATTATAAAGAACTACCTCATAAGAATATTGATACAGGGTCTGGTCTTGAAAGATTATGTTGTGTTATGCAAGAAGTAGATACAAACTATGATACTGATTTATTTATGCCTATTATAAATAAAATATCAGAAATATCAAATGTTAAGTATGAAGGACAAATGGCTTTTAAAGTTATTGCTGATCACGTACGTACTGTAACTTTTGCTGTATCTGATGGTGCAACTTTATCAAATGAAGGTAGAGGATATGTTTTACGTAGAGTATTAAGACGTGCTACTAAGTATGGTAAAAAACTTGGTATTGATAAGCCATTTATGGCTCAATTAGTTGATGTTGTAGTTGATGTGATGGGATTATTTTATCCTTATTTAAAAGAAAAATCTTCAATTGTAAAAGATATAATTACTCGTGAAGAGGAAAAATTCCTTCAAACTATTACTCAAGGAGAGAAAAAGTTTGAAGCAATCGCAAAACAATCAAAAAATAATGTTATATCTGGTATAGATGCGTTCTTATTATATGATACATTTGGATTCCCTTATGAATTAACTGAAGAATATGCTTTAGAGCTTGGGATGAGTGTAAATCATGAAGAATTCTTAAATGAAATGAAGGCACAAAAAGAAAGAGCTAGAAATGCTAGAAAAGAAATTAATTCAATGAAGGGACAAAATGAGGAATTCATGAATTTTAAAGATGAATCAATTTTTGTTGGTTATGATACTCTTGAGACACAAAGTAAGGTAATAAAATGTTTTGGTGATAGTATTGTGTTAGATAAAACTCCATTTTATGCTTTTTCAGGTGGTCAACTTTGTGATAAGGGAATAATTTCTGGAATAAATGTTTTAGATGTTTCTAAGATGCCTAATGGACAATATCTACATTTATTAGAAGAAAATCCTTTTAAAGAAGGCGATATGGTAACATGTGTTGTTGATTCTAATTATCGTAATTTAACTAGATGTAATCACTCAAGTGCACACCTTCTTCAAAGTGCTCTTCAAAATGTACTTGGAAGCCATGTTCACCAACAAGGTTCTCAAGTGTGTGCTGATTATTGTCGTTTTGACTTCAATAATTATCAAAATTTAACAGACGAAGAAATCTTAAAAGTAGAAGATTTAGTTAATAAGTTTATAAATGAAGCCCATCCTGTTAATACGTTAGTACTTGATATTGATGAAGCTAAAAAACTAGGAGCTATGGCTTTATTTGATGATAAATATGGTGATAAAGTTCGTGTAGTTGATATGGAAGTTTCTAAGGAATTTTGTGCAGGTACACATGTTAGTAACACAAGTGAAATTAAACAATTTAATATAGTTGGCATTGAGTCTATTGGTTCTGGAATTTTTAGATGTCTTGCTGTAACTGGTGATAATTCATTAAAATTATTAGAAGAAAATATAGAGAATATTAAAAATACAATTAATACATTACTAACAAAAGCAAATGATATTGTTAATAGTGCGTTAAATGAGGGAATAACTTTAACATTTAATGAACCTAAGTTTAATGATACATTATTAGGATATCGTTATGTTCTTGAGATGAAATCATATCTTCAAAATGTCCAAAAAGCACTATATGATTTAGAAAAATCATATCAAGACAAGAAGAGTCAAAAGGCATTAAATAATGTTAAGAAATATGTAGAACAAATTGAAAAAAATGCGATAGTTACAATCTCTGATGTAATGGAATCAAATTTACTTAAAGATATGGCTTGCGCATTATTAAATGATAATAATCTAGATTTAGTATTCCTTGCGTCAACTGATAATACAAAAGTTACATTTGTTTGTGCAACAAGTCCTAAATTTGATGCAGGTAAAGTAGTACGTGAGGCTGCGGTACTTGCAGGTGGTGCAGGTGGTGGAAAGAAAAATCTTGCACAAGCTGGTGGAAAAGATCCATCTAAGATTAATGATGCATTAGAATATGTAAGAGGCTTATTATAATATGAAGTATATAGGTCTTGATTTAGGTAGCCGTACATGTGGTATAGCAATATCTGATAGTCTTGGGATGCTTGCAAGAACATATGATACATTAAGATTTGAAGATGACGATTATGATTATGCTATAAATAAAGTCATTGAAATATGTAATAAAGAATGCGTAAAAAATGTTATTTTAGGACTTCCAAAGCATATGAATGGAGATCTTGGAATTCGTGCTTCAATAAGTGAGAATTTTAAGAAAAAAATAGAAGAAATATCAGATATAAAAGTAGAATTAGTTGATGAAAGACTAACAACTGTTATTGTTGATAAAACAATGATTAAAGGAAATTTAAGAAGAGATAAGCGTAAAGAAAAGAAGGATGAACTGGCAGCAGTTGTAATTCTTCAAAATTACCTTGATAGAAAATTTTAGGAGGAAAAGTATGAAAGATAATACAATTACAATCACAACTGAAACTGGAGAAGAGATTTTATGTGAAATCTTATTTACTCATCATTCAGATGAATTTAATAAGGATTATGTAGTGTTTATGAAAAAAGGAACAGAAGAAGCATCAGCAGCTGTTTATCAAGAAGCTGAAGGCGGAACTGGTAGACTTGATCAAATTGAAACTGAAGAAGAATGGAAATTAGTTGAAGAACTTTTTAATGCATATTTAGAAGATATGTCAAAAATGGAAGCAGGAAATGGTGGATGTGCCGGATGTAGTGGATCATGCGGTGGATCTTGTTCAGAAGATTGCGACTGCGATTGTGAATGCGAGAATGAATAAAGAATTTAATTTAGAAGATTTAGTACCGATGCTAAATCTTCATTTTAATAATATCCACAATGAAATGAGAGAATATGCTAAAGAAAATAATGTACCTATTATTCAAGATGAAGGACTAGCGTTTTTAGAAAGTATTGTAGCTATAAAAAGACCTAAAAAAATCTTAGAAATAGGTAGTGCAATAGGGTATTCTTCAACAAGAATGTCATTAGTATGTGATAGTGAGGTTATAACTATTGAACGTGACGAAAAAATGTATAATGAAGCTATAAAAAATATTGAAAAATTAAATTTAACAGAAAAAGTTAAAGTTATATTTATGGATGCGCTTGATGCATTTAAAGAAGTAGAAAATGAAAAATTTGATATGATATTTATTGATGCTGCAAAAGGTCAGTATACTAATTTTTTTAATTTATATTCTCCACTTTTAACTGATGATGGTGTAATTGTTACAGATAATATGTTATTTCATGGGCTTGTTTTAAGTGATGATGAAATTAAATCAAGAAGCCTAAGAGGTCTTGTAAGAAAACTAAAAAATTATCATTCATTTTTACTTGAAAATCCAAATTATCGTACTTCAATTTTTAATATTGGTGACGGTATGAGTATTACAACTAAAATAACGAAGTAAAAAAATCCTGCATTTAAAATGCAGGAATTTTTTTATTTTAACTTCTATTTTTTATGAAATTATTAACCCAAAAAACAGTATAATCATAAAGATCATCGAGTGTTTTTGTTGAATAATTTCTACAATATTTAACATATTCTAAAAAAATACCTTCAATAAACATTTCAATTTCAAATTCTATGTATTTAAAATCGTTAATAAGTTTATCATTTTTACATATTTCATATAGCTTATTTGATGCGATTTTTGCTAATTTTGTTGCAGCATATAATGAATCATTTGATTTACATATTAATTTATAATTTTCATTATTTTGTTTTATAAATTCAAAGAATGAATTAATAAATTCATAAATATTTTGTTTAATTAAAGGTGTTTTATTAAAGAATGCTTCTATTAATTCTTGTTCATAATCCTCCGCAACCTCATAAATATCAGTATAATGACTATAAAAAGTACCTCTACTTATAGATGCTTTATTACAAAGTTCTGTAATTGAAATTTTATCAAGTTCCATTTTATCTGATAACATTACAGCAAAGGTTTTTTTTATTAAAATTTTTGTTTTTTTACTTGAATTGTTTAGATTTTTGACTTTCATAAATACTCCTTTTTTAACAATTATTTAAATAATGTTAAAATTTATACTTTTTTTAAATTTTTGTTCTTTATTTTTAATTTATTTAATTATATTATGACACTGTTCAAATGTCAACAATGTTAAAAAAAGGAGGAAGATTTATGACAAATGAAGCTGTAATTGAAGTTAATAACTTAACCAAAGATTATGGGAGTGGTAGAGGTGTTTTTGATGTTAGTATAAATGTAAAACAAGGTGAAGTTTTTGGTTTTTTAGGACCAAATGGTGCTGGAAAATCAACGACTATAAGACATCTAATGGGTTTTTCTAAACCTAATAGCGGAAGTTGTAAAATATTTGGACAAGAGACATTTGATAAATATAATAAAATATTAAATAAAGTTGGATATATTCCAGGCGAGATTGCATTACCACAAGGTCTTACAGGATGGCAATTTCTTAAAATGATGCAAGATATGCAAAAAATTCACAATATTGAAAATTTAAATAGACTATTAAATCTTTTTGAATTAAAGGATATTGAACTTAGTATGGAAACTAAAAGAATGAGTCTTGGAGTAAAAAGAAAACTTGCGATAGTTAGTGCGTTTATGTCAGATCCTAGTGTATTGATTCTTGATGAGCCAACAAGTGGGCTTGATCCTTTAATGCAGGAAAGATTTGTTAAATTTATTCATGAAGAAAAATCACGTGGGAAGACTATTTTATTATCTAGCCATATTTTTGAAGAAATTGATTCAACTTGTGATAGAATTGCGATTATTAAAGATGGAGTAATAGTTAGTGAATTTAATGCTGATGACCTAAAACATTCAAAACTTAAATTTTATACTATTGAATTTGAAAAAAGTAATGAAAAAGAGTTATTTATTAATAATTCAAAATATATAAAATCGATTAATATAATTAATAATATCGAAAATATATTATTTTTAAGCATTTATGATGAAGATTTAAATTATTTAATAGGTGAATTATCTGATTTGAAAATTGTTTCATTTTCAAATAAAAAAGAAACGCTAGAAGATTTCTTTATGAAATTTTATAAAGAAGATAAGGATTTTGGAGGTGCTTTATAATGTCACTTATAGAAATAAAAGATTTAACCAAAGATTATAAAAATAATAAAGGAATTTTCAATATTAATTTAAATATTGAAAAAGGAGAAATGGTTGGATATGTAGGAACTAACGGTAGTGGTAAAACAACAACTATTAGAGAAATATTAGGATTTATAAAACCTACAAGTGGTAGTGTTTATGTAAATGGCTTATCTTCTTATGAAAATTCAAGTGAAATATTAAATAATATAGGATATGTACCTGGTGAAATAGCATTTCCAGATTTAAAAACAGGAATAGATTTTTTAAAATCTCAAGCAACTTTTTTAAATATTAATGATATGACTTATGCAAATACATTAATTGAAAAACTACAACTAGATCCCAAAGCTAATCTAAAAAGAATGAGTAAAGGAATGAAACAAAAAACAGCATTAGTTGCGGCTTTGATGGCGGATAAAGATATCATTATTTTAGATGAACCAACCACTGGTCTTGATCCATTAATGAGGGTTACATTTCTTGATATTATAAAAGAAGAGCATAAAAAGGGTAAAACTATTTTAATGAGTAGTCATAGTTTTGAAGAAATTGAAAAAACTTGTGATAAAGTAGTTTTAATTAATGATGGTCATATTATTGATATTTGCAATATGAGTGAAATAAAAAATAGAGAATTTAAAGAATTTAAAATAGAATTTCATAATAAGATAGATTATGAAAAATTTCAAAAATTACAATATGAAATAACCAGATTACAAGATGAATATAATCAAGTAACTATAAATACTAAGGAATATGGTAATTTACTTAGAGATTTAAAAGATTTTGATGTTAAATTTATATCAGAAATACCATATGATCTTCAAACACATTTTAAAAATAAATTAAGAGAATATAAGGAGAAAGAAAATGTTTAGTAAAGCTTTATTTAAACAATCAATGAAAGCAAATAAAACAATGTGGTGTATTATTACATTTACTGTTTGTTTTATGTTAGCTTGTGTAATGTTAATAAGTGGTAATGGAAATATTGGTGAGGTTAAAAATTCAGTTGAAGATACAATAATAACTAAAGAATTAGACTCGCAAATGGAAAAAAGAGCAATTAATTATTATGAGAACGCCTATCAAGGTCTTATTGATTTTGATAAAATTTTCACAGAAAAAGTAAGTGACACATTAGCGTATTTAACTTGGGTTAATAACAAGCCTTCTGATAATTCTTTAATTGATGCATGGCAAGAAAGTATGCCTGAAATTAAAACAGATACTACAAACACTTATATTAACCAAATTAAATCATGGCAAGAAAGTATGCCAGATGTATCAAATAGTGAAGAATATGAAGCGTGGCAAAATAATAGTCCGTTAAACGTAAATTATGTTATAACTTTATGCTATAAAGATAGTGTTACAAAATTAAATGATTTGATTGTATCAAAGGCTTCAAATTTAGGTTATGATAAAGATTCAAATGAAACTAATGAAATGTTAGGAAGTGTACTTTATATATTAAATCCAAATGGAAATTTTAACGATTTTTATTTAGCAAATAAAGAAGAATCACCTGAGGATTATGATATTTTATCTTTAGTGAATAATATCAACAAAATAGATTCTTATTTAAAAAGTGAAGAAAGAGTTTTATATATAAAAAATAGAGCATCAAAATTAACGCCTATGTTTATATCTGGTAACATGATTTTAGAAGATAATATAAATAATATTGTAAATGAATTATCATCATATGGTGTTACAAAAGAAAAATATGATAGTTTTGGATATACTTATGAATATATCAAAGAACTTTCAAATAATGCGGTTTTAACATATAAAGTTAGACTTGATTATGAACTTGAAATACTTGATAAAAATTATAATGAAGGAAATTATACACTTGATGAATATACTAAATTAGTAGAATCTAAAAAAGAAGAGTTAATAAAAGATATATCAAATAGTTTTCTATCAACATTACCTAGCAGTGTATCTGAGGCAATAGAAGAAATTGGTCAAGCTGATTTATATACATTAATTGTAGGATCAATATTTTATAAACTTGCGGGGTTACTTCTTCCGATTATATTTATGATAATGGTAAGTAATAACTTAATTGCAGGACAAGTTGATAGAGGATCAATGGCATATATATTATCTACATCAACTAAAAGAAGTAGTGTAGTATTTACACAAGCAATATATTTAATTACATCACTATTATCTATGTTTTTACTAACAACAATTACAGGATGTGTTTGTTTAGCAATTGTTGGAACTGATTTAGGTTTAACGTTTGGTAATTTAATATTACTAAACTTAGGTGCATTTTTAGTATTATTTGCGTTATCTGGATTCTGTTTTTTCACATCATGTTACTTTGATAGAAGTAAAAGGTCTATGGCTATTGGTGGAGGTCTTAGTATTTTCGCTTTAGTTGCGGCAATGTTAGGTTTGTTTGGAAGTAGCGCAATTCCTAGTGTTATTAGATTAGATGCTTTAAATTACTTTAATTTTACAACTATTATTTCATTATTTGATGTAATAAATATTATTGATGGAAATAATATTATAATTCTAAAACTTTTAATACTAGTTTTGATAGGAATAGTAGGATATGTTTTAGGATCAATTAAATTTGTAAAAAAAGATTTACCTCTATAGTAAGAAAATAAGGCTTGGACTAAGAAAACCAAGCCTTATTTTTATTTAGTTAAACATTTATGTACTAATTCTAAAGAAGTATCAATATCTTCTGGTTTGATTCCTTCAAAAACTAAAGTAGCATTAGGGCAATATTTTTGCATTTTAGGTATGAATGATTTCAAATTCATGATTCCTTGACCTAATCCAACTTGTTTTAATTTATTATCTTCAACTATAAAATCTTTTAAATGGAATATTACAATATCATCTTTAAATAATTCAATACATTTATCAAATATTTCATTTTGTTGTTCATAATTTGAAATATCTAAATAATTATATATATCAACTATTATTTTTACATGGCCATTATTGATATCATTATATAATCTTTTTAATTGTTCAGGTGAATACATACAATGCCCATATGCACCTTCAATTGCCATATATGAATTATTTTCTTTTGCAGTTTCTGCAAGAGATGTGAAAATTTTTTTAACTTCATTATAAGCTTCTTCAGTTCTATTTAAGGGATTGTAAGTCCATTTATCATCGTTATATGAACCCGTTTCAGTTCCGACGTATGATGTACCAAAATATGATGCATATTCTAAATGCTCTTTATATTTATCAATTAATGATGAAACTAATTCTTTATTTGAATGTACAGGATTAAAATATGCACCTAACATAGTTATTTCAAGTCCTTCATCATTAAATGCTTTCTTAATATTTTCACATTTTTCTTTATTTAAAGTTCCTTTAAGTCCTGTTTCGCCTTCAATTGCCTTATTTAATACTAATTGTACTCCATTAAAACCATGTTTACTAATTCTTTTAGCAAGTTCTTGTGGAGTAGTTTTTCCATAATCATGTGCTCGATAACTAATTTTCATATAAACCTCCAACGTTTCAAATAAATTATACAATATTTTTATTTATTATTCAATTGAGCACTTTAATTTATATAAATGCATAAAATAAACTGGTGATTAAAATGATTATAATAGATCCGGGTCATGGTGGTATAGATCCAGGAGGTGGAAGTAATTCATATTGGATTGAAAAAGATATGAATTTAAAAATCTCTTTGTATCAATATAAAAGATTTAAAGAATTAGGTATTAAAGTTAGAATTACAAGAGATACTGATATTACTTTAAATCCAACTGATAGAATTAATAAAATAAAAAGTTTTGGATATACGGGGAAAAATGATTTACTCATAAGTAATCATGTAAACGTAGATTCTAAAAATCTTGATGGTGCAGAAGTAATATACTCTATTTCTTCATCGGATAGATTACCAAGAATAATAAGTAGAAATTTAGCTTTAGTAGGACAAAATATGAGCACCAATGGTATTTATACAAAAATTAATGAACAAAAAGAAGATTATTACTATATAATAAGACAAACAAAGCCATATGAATCGATAATTATAGAATATGGTTTTGCAGATAGTCCTATGAATGATATTAATTTACTTTTATATAAATGGGAAGATTTAGCAGAAAGTGTTGTTAAGAGTGTTTGTGAATATTACAATTATTCTTATGATAAATCTAGTACTTATAAATATACGGTAAAAAAAGGTGATACTTTATATAATATTGCATTAAATAATAATACAACGGTTTCGGAATTAGTTAAATTAAATAATCTTAAAAATAATACAATATATATAGGACAAGAATTAATATTACCTTCTAATATTATAGAAGCTAATAATATTATATATACTGTTAAAAATAATGACTCTTTATATAAAATTGCACAAGTTTTTAATATATCTTTAGATACTTTAAAAAAAGCTAATAATTTAAAAAGCGACATAATATATATTGGTCAAAAATTAGATATTCCTTTAAATGTTAAAGTTCAAAAATACATAGTAAAAAAAGGTGATAGTTTATATAAAATTGCCAAAAATAATAATAAAACAGTAGAATATTTAAAAGCTTTAAATAATAAAATAATTGATAATTTATACATAGGTGAAGAATTATTAATATAAAAAATGTTATAATATTTATGGGTGTATAAGATGAAAAATAGAGTATATTTTGTTATAGATATGAAGTCATTCTTTGCCTCAGTTGAATGTTCATTGAGAGGACTTGATTCAATGAATACAAATTTAGTAGTTGCAGATGAATCAAGAACTGATAAAACAATATGTTTAGCAGTAACTCCAGCTATGAAGAAATTGGGTGTAAAAAATAGATGCCGTCTTTTTGAAATACCTAAAAATATTTCATATATAATAGCTAAACCGAGAATGAAAAAATATATTGAATATGCAGCTAATATATATGCAATATATCTTAAATATATATCAAAAGATGATCTATATGTTTATTCAATTGATGAGGTTTTCTTAGACGTTACGGATTACTTAAAATTATATAATATAAGAGCTCGTGATTTTGCTCTAAAACTCATGAAAGAAATAAAAGATAAATATAATATTCCATCACATACAGGAATAGGTACTAATATGTATTTAGCAAAAGTTGCATTAGGAATAACTGCTAAAAATAGTAAAGATGGGATAGGATGGTTGAATGAAGAAAAATTCATTAAAACACTATGGCATCATAAGCCACTTTCAGATTTTTGGCAAATATCTATTGGAACAATGAATCATTTAGCACGTCTTAATATTCATGATATGGCTGGAATTGCAAATGCAGATCATGATATGCTATATCGTGAATTTGGTGTTAATGCTGAACTTTTAATTGATCATTCATTTGGTATTGAACCTGTAGAAATTAAGGATATTAAGAATTATCAAGGTAAATCAAAATCTATATCAAATTCTCAAGTTTTACACTGTGGATATGAATATAATAAAACAAGACTTGTTTTAAAAGAAATGGTTCAGTCTTCATGTTATAATATCGCATCTATGCATTTAGTTACAGATCTTATAAATTTAGTAATTATTTATAAGGAAGATATTAAACCATTAAATACATCTATTCGTTTATCTATAAGAACAAATTTATACAACTATATGATAGATGATATTATAAAAAAATATGATTCTTTATGTCTTAGAGGTTATGAGATAAGAAAAATAGGTGTTTCATTTGCTAATTTATTAGATGAATCATATGAACAATATAATTTGTTTTATAATGAGGAAGAAATTGATAAAGAAAAGAAACTAAGAGATAGTGTTTTAAAAATACAAAGCAAATTTGGGAAAAATTCTTTGTTTAAAGCTATGGATTTAGAAGAAGGAGCTACATTAAAAGAAAGAAATATGTTAATAGGAGGTCATAACAGTGGACAGGAAGAAGATGAGTCTTAATAGTCGTGCAAGACAATTTTTACCATTTGATGCACTGAAGGGTTTGAAGGAAGCTATAAAACTTAAAGAACTAGAACATGAAAGAGTTAAAAAAAGAGATATTTCTTCGGATAAAGCATTAAAAATTTCAAATACATTAATATCTTTAGATGAGAAATCTATAGCTAGTGTTTTATATTATAAAGACGGTCATTATTATGAAATAACTGGAAAAATTAAATTAGATGTATTTAAAAATTATTTGATGGTTGATGATTTAAAGGTAAATTTAGACAATTTATTTGATATTATTTTACAAGAATAGAGGATATATTTTATATTTTGTTGATTAGTTTTCATATTTATGATATATTTAAATATGGGAGTTTTTAGGTATGCAAAATGAAAGTAAGAATTTAGTTAAGAAGAAATCTAGTACAATTAAATATATATTAAGTTTTTTATTCTTAGCTGTTCTTGTTGTTATAACATTTGTTGTAATATGCACTAAGTATGATATAAAAAAATTAAAAGAAGTATTATTATCAGTAGATTATAGTTATATATTAATAAGTTTATTTTTACTGTTTATTTATATTCTTTTTGAATCGTGTTCAACAAAAACAATATTATCATCGTTAGGAGTAAAAAGTGGTTTATTTCATAACATTGAATATTCATGTATAGATTATTATTTTTGTGCAATAACGCCAAGTGCAGCAGGTGGACAACCTATGGTACTTTATTATATGGCTAAAGATAATATCTCTATACCAAATGGATCAATTACATTGTTAATAAATACTGCGTTATTTAAGATAATTTTGATGTTTTTAACGATAATTTCATTATTTTTTGTTAGTAATATTGTTATAGAGTCAACATTACTAATTATTTTATTAATCATAGGATTTATAATTAATTTAGCTGTAGTTATTGTATGTTTTCTAGGTTCTTTTAAAACCAAATGGATTGAAAGAATTGGGAAAAAACTAATATTATGGTTAAATAGTTTAAAGATAATAAAGAGGCCTTTAAAGAGTTGTCGTTCTTTTACATTTAAAATGAAAGAATATAAAAGAGGGGCAGAACTTATAAAGAAAAATAAAGCTAAATTTGCTTTAGCGTTATTCTTTAATTTAATTCAAAGAGTTGCGATGTTTTCAATAGCCTTTTTTGTATATTTAGCATTTTGTAAGGTTTATCCATCTATAAAAGGATATAATTATTGGGATTTGTTTGCGGTACAAGTAATTATCTCGATGAGTGTTGATTCACTTCCTTTTCCAGGTGGTATGGGTATTTCAGAATTACTATATGTTAGAATATTTGAAACAATCTATATTACTGAAAGTTGTGTTGCATCGGCAATGCTTCTTACAAGAGCTATAAGTTTTTATATACCTTTAATTATTACAGCATTAATAGTTATAATTAAACATATAAGAATTATTTTAAAAGATAGAAGAAAATTAGAGGAGAAAAATATATGATAGGTTATTATAATTATACAGTATGGTTAACTTACATTTCATTATTAAGTGGTGGTGTTGGTATAACTTTTGCGTTTAAAGGACATCCTGTAATTGCAATTATTTGTTTAATAATATCAGGAATTTGTGATATGTTTGATGGTAGAGTCGCAAGAACAAAGAAAAATAGAACTAGAAATGAAAAAGTATATGGAATTCAAATAGATTCATTATCAGATCTTATTTGTTTTGGAGTACTACCTGTTTGTATTGGAATTAGTTTAGGTTTAACAAAAATATGGTATGTTCCAATATTCGCTTTATTTATATTATTTGGAATGATTAGATTATCTTATTATAATGTTTTAGAATTAGATAAATTAGAATCTAATAAAGAAATTACTGATGGTGTCATTTTTGAAGAAGAAGATATGACTGAACTTGATAAAAATCCAAAACCAAAGAAAAGCTTCTTTGTAGGTGTTCCTATAACATCATCTGCAATTGTATTTCCACTACTTTTTACGTTAAAAACTGTTATTGATAAAAATGTGTTTGCTTATATCTATGCTGGTTTACTTGGTTTGATTGGTATTTTATATGTTATAAAAATTAAAATTCCTAAACCTAATTTTATCGCAACAATTATATTATTTATATTAGGCCTAGTTGTAATTGTTTTATTAGTTTTATTTAATTTTATATTAAAATGAGAAAAATAATAAATAGAAAAACAAAAGAAATAAAAGATTGTGATTTAGCTAAATCTCAGTCTTTTTTATACAATAATCTATTTGGAAGAATTATGTTAAAATTGTTAATTAGGCCTTTTATTTCCAAATTAGGTGGAGTTTATATGAATAGTAAAGCTTCAAAAAAACGTATAAATAAATTTGTTTTAGAAAATAATATTGATATAACAGAATATGATATGACTAATATAAATTGTTATAATGATTTTTTTACAAGAAAATTACTTGATGGTAAAAGAAATATTTCATACGAAAAAAACATCTTAATTAGTCCATGTGATTCTAAATTATCAGTTTATAAAATTGATAATAATAGTATATTTAATATTAAGGATTCTTTTTATAAAGTTTCAGATTTAGTTAATGATAAATCTCTAGCTGAAGAATATCTAGGAGGATATTGTTTAATTTTTAGATTAACAGTAGATGATTATCATAGATATTGTTATATAGATAATGGTAAAAAAACTAGAAATTATAAAATAAAAGGTGTGCTGCATACAGTTAATCCAATTGCGTTAGAACACTATAATATTTATAAAAGAAATAGTAGAGAATATACTATATTAGAAACTGAAAATTTTGGAAAAGTCGTACAAATAGAAGTTGGCGCATTAATGGTTGGGAAAATTTCTAATCATCATGAAGAGTATGAATTTAAAAAAGCAGAAGAAAAAGGCATGTTTTTATTTGGCGGATCTACAATAGTTTTACTTTTAAATAATAATATAGTCATTGATGAAGATATTATTAAAAATTCATTAAACGGTGATGAAACTATTGTTAAATATGGTGAGAGGATAGGTGCAAATGGAAAAAATTAAAGAAATATGGAATAAATATAATCTTTTATATTTATTACTTCCTTTATTATTTTATGCTTATCAAGGAATATTATATTTAATAATTCCATTAATTAATTCAAATGGTCATGAAATACCAATATGGCTAGATAATAAAATACCAGTTATTAAATTTTTTGTAATATTCTATTATATATATTATGTACTTCCTATTATCCTTATTTGGTATGTTAGTTTTAAAGATAAACAAAGATCTAAAATTCTTATTTATTCATGTTTTATAAGCGCTACAATTTGTTATATTTTCTTCTGCTTTTATCAAGTACATATGGTAAGACCTGAGATTGTTGGAAATGATATATTTTCTATACTTATAAGATTTATGTATAATACATCAGATCCTAAGGCTTTAAATTGTTGTCCCTCTATTCATACAATTATGGGAATTTTTACAATTATTTCTTTATTAAAAGTAAAAAATATATCAATTTTGAAGAAAATAGGTGCAGTTGTATGTGGCGCTGGAATAATACTGTCTACTTTATTTATTAAACAACATTATGTAATTGATGTTTTAGCAGGAATAGGACTTTCTTTGATTGTTTATTTTATAGTATATTTAATATTTAAGTTCAATTTGAAAAAACAAGTTTAAACTTGTTTTTTTTTATTCAAAAGATTTTAATTATAATAAAATTTTATTTTTTTTAGATTAAATTATTTGGAGAATTAGCGATTTTGATGTAAAATAAATTTGAGGTGTTAATGTGAAAATTAAAGATATTTTAAATAATAAGAAAACTTTATCATTCGAAGTTTTTCCTCCTAAAAAAGAAAATCAAGATGATATTACAAGTTTATTAACTACGATAGATTCTTTAAAAGAATTTAATCCTGATTTTATAAGTGTTACCTATGGAGCTGCAGGAAATAATACTAAAAATACAGTATTTATCGCAGATTATATAAAAAATAAAGCGAATATTGAAGCTTTAGCCCATCTAACTGGAGGGCCTTCAGATTTTGAAACTATTGATAAAATTTTAAAAGAATTAAAAGATGCGAATATTGAAAATATTATGTCTTTAAGAGGAGATAGACCTAAGGATTTAAATATCGATTATTGTAAGCATTTTAAGCATGCGACTGATTTAAATCAATATATAAAACAAAAAGGTTATGATTTTTGTTTAGGTAACGCTTGTTATCCTGAAGGACATTTTGAAGCTGATACTTTATATGATGATTTAATAAATCTTAAGAAAAAGCAAGATAGTGGTGCAGAATTTTTTATTACTCAAGTTTTTTATGATAACAACTATTTTTATAGGCTATTAAGAGAAGCAAGAAAAATTGGTATTACTATACCAATTATTCCAGGTATTATGCCTCTTACAACACAAAAACAAGTACAAAACACTGTGAAACTTACTGGTTCATCAGTACCTTTAACTTTAAGAGCAATGATTGAAAGATTTAAAGATGATAAAGAAGCAATTAGAGAAATTGGTATTAATTATGCTGTAAGTCAAATACTTGATCTACTTGCAAATGATGTAGATGGTATACATATCTATATTATGAATAATTATAAAAATGCATATGAAATTTGTTCGAAAATTTCTAATGTATTAAAGAAAGAAATGAAGTAATTGAAAGAATTAATTTATAAATATTTAGGGTACCACAGTATATTAAAAGATTCATTTATAGATTCATTAATTGATGAATGCATCTTTGAGGTGAAAAAATTAAGTAAATTTAAATATATTTATAATCATTTTAATGAAATACTTCCGTTTTTAAATGATAATATAAATTATCTTAATTATTTAGAAGGAAGTAGTGGTTATTATTTAGTTGCCTGTACTTTAGGTATCGAGATTGATAGAAGACAAAAATATTACGAGGCTTATGATACAACTAAAGCGTTAGTGTTTGATTGTGTTGCGAGTGCATATATTGAATATGTTGCAGATACATATGAACATGAAAATTTTATTAATACTTCATATAGATTTTGTCCTGGATATCAAGGAACTAACTTCCTTGATAATCAAATTATTGCGAAATACTTAAATGTTACAAAATATTTAGGTATTAATTTTTTGGATTCTGGATTAATGGTTCCTCTTAAAAGTATGATAGGAATCGTAGCTATTGGTAATAATAAAAAAAGAACGTGTAAAAACTGTATTTTTATTAAAAACTGTAAATATTTAAAAGGAGAAACAACATGTTATCTAAAGTAACAATTTTTGATGGTGGCTTTGGTACAGAACTTCAAAAAAGAGGTCTTAAAGCCGGTGATATTCCTGAAGAATTAAATATAACAAATAGTGAAATTATAAAAGAAATTCATCTTTCATATGAAGAAGCTGGGGCGGATTATATTACAACTAATACATTTGGATGTAATAGATATAAGCTTAGTGATTCTAAATATTCACTAAAAGAAGTAATTGATAGCGCAATAAATAATGCGAAGGTTTGTAAGAAATGTCATATAATGTTTGATATTGGCCCATTAGGACAATTATTAAGCCCATTAGGACAATTATCATTTGATGAAGCGTACGATGCTTTTAAAGAAATTGTTTTATTAAGTAAAGATTACGTTGATGGATATATTTTAGAAACTTTTGCGGATGTTTACGAACTTAAAGCGGCCGTACTTGCTGTTAAAGAAAATTCAGATAAACTCGTTTTTGCAACAATGACATTTGATGAAACACATCATACATTAACAGGTTCTAATCCTACAATTGTATGTCATTTACTGGAAGGTCTTGGTGTAGATGCACTTGGTGTAAACTGTTCTTTAGGACCATGGGAATTACTTCCTATTGTAAAAGAATTAACAAGCGTATCTCATACTCCAATAATTGTTCAAGCAAATAGAGGACTTCCTCGTATTTTAAATGGTAATACTATATATGATTTGAAACTTACTGATTTTAAAGAAGCTTATTTAAAAATGTATGAACTAGGTGTTAGTGTTTTTGGTGGATGTTGTGGTACTGACCCTGAATTTATTAAAAGTATTAGTGTACTAAAAGGAAAAAAAGTTAAATTAAATGAAAATCCGTATTATACATTTGTAACTAGTCAAACAAATTTAGTTAAAATTGAGAATGTAAAAGTGTGTGGTGAAAGACTTAATCCAACAGGTAAAAAGAAATTAAAGGAAGCTTTGATTAATGAAGACTATGATTATTTAGTTCAAGAAGGTATTAAACAAGTAAACGCTAAAGCAGATATTCTTGACTTAAATGTAGGAGTACCAAAAATTGATGAAGCAAAGGTTATGAAAAACGCAATAATTAAACTTCAAGAAGTAATTAATTTACCTTTCCAAATAGATTCTTCTAATAAAGATGCGATAGAAGCAGGATGTAGATATTCTCTTGGTGTTCCTTTAATAAATTCAGTTAATGGTGAATATGAAGTAATGGATAAAATCTTTCCTATTGCGGCTAAATATGGTTGTTGTGTACTTGGACTTACATTAGATAAGAATGGCGTTGCGAAAACTGCAAAAGAAAGATTTGATATTGCGAAACGTATTGTTGATTATGCTTGGGAAAAGTATAAAATTAGAAAAGAAAGAATTATTATTGATACCTTAACTCTTACTGCCTCTGCTGAACAAGCTTTAGTTAAAGAAACTTTAGATGCTTTAAGACTTGTAAGAGATAATTTAAATGTAAGATGTGCGCTAGGTGTATCTAATGTATCATTTGGACTTCCTAATCGTGTTTTATTGAATAAAACTTTCTTAACTTTAGCGATGCAAAATGGTCTTAATATGCCAATAATTAATCCATGTGAAGAAGAAATGATGAATGCAATTTATGCATATAAAGTATTATATAATATTGATAAAAATAGTGAGTTTTATATTTCTAATGTAACAACAAATGATATAATAAATGCTAAAACATCAGGTGATATGTCTCTTGAAAATATGATAAAAACAGGTCTTAAAGAAGAAGTTAAAAATAAAACATTATCTTTATTAGATAATGAAGAACCTTTAAGTATAATTAATAATAGAATTATTCCAACATTAAATGAAGTTGGTCAATTATTTGATCAAAAGAAGTTATTTTTACCTCAACTCATTATGTCAGCTGAGGCTTGTAAGAATGCATTCTCTATAATTTTGGATAAATTCCCTAAAAAAGAATCTAATACTAGACCAATAATTATGGCTACCGTTCATGGTGACGTACATGATATTGGAAAAAATATTGTATGTGTAATATTAGAAAGCTATGGATATAATGTTATAGATTTAGGAAAAGATGTTAAAACCGAAGTTATACTTGATGCATTTTATAAATATAATCCAATAGCTATTGGACTTAGTGCTTTAATGACTACAACTGTTTTAAGTATGGAAGAGACAATTACTGAACTAAAAAAGCATGATAATATGTGTCCAATATTTGTAGGTGGTGCAGTAATGACTAAAGATATTGCCAAAGAAATTAATGCCGATTTTTATTCAAAAGATGCACTTGAGTTTATAGAAATATTAAAAAGGGAGAAAATAGAATAATGGAAAGAATTAAGAGTTTTCAAGTAGACCATATGACATTATTACCAGGTGTTTATGTTTCTAGAGTAGATACATTTGATGGTTTTTCATTCACAACATTTGATATAAGAGTCACAAGACCAAATTTTGAACCGGTTATGGATACTGCTCCAATTCATACAATTGAGCATCTTGCGGCTACATATTTTAGAAATTATCACGAAGATAAAACTATGTATTTTGGTCCTATGGGATGTAGAACAGGGTTCTATTTAATTTATAAAGGTGATCTTACTGTTTTAGATGTAATCTCTGATATAAAGGATTGTTTTAACTTTATTTTAAATTTCAAAGGTGAAATTCCTGGTGCTTCTAAAGAAGAATGTGGAAATTATTTAGATATGAATTTAGATATGGCTAAATTTTATGCAAAGAAATTTTTGTCTGTTTTATAGGTGATTATATGAATGAACTTAAAATAAAGGATATCTTAAATAAAACTAAAGATATTACATTGGTTGCGGCAACTAAATATGTAGATGAAGATACTATGGAAAAATTATTGGAATTTGGAATAAATAACTTTGGTGAAAACCGAGTAGATAGTTTTATAAGAAAACATTTTGTTATGAGAAATTTACCAATCATATGGCATTTTATTGGCCATCTTCAAAGAAATAAAGCCAAACTTGTCTTAAATGACATTGATGTTCTTCACTCGCTTGATTCATTAGATTTAGCTAAAATGATTGAAAATTTAAGAGATAGACCACTTGATTGTTTTATAGAAGTTAAAATGACATCTTCTAACACAAAAAATGGTATATTACCTGAAGAATTATCTAGTTTCCTTTTAGAAGTAAAAAAATATCCTAAAGTTAACATTATTGGTCTTATGACAATGACTGAAAGTGACATGGATGATAGTATGAAAAAAGAAGTATTTGATAATTTAGTTAAATTAGGTCATAAATATAATTTTAATAATTTTTCAATGGGTATGAGTAATGATTATGAAATAGCTATTAATAGTGGAAGTACCTATGTTAGATTAGGTAGAGTATTATTTGAGGATTAATATGAAATCAGTTACCGATTTAGAAATGAAAAGAATAGATAAAAAAACACAAGAAAATATTCCTTCTTTTGTTTTAATGGAATCAGTAGGTAAAAAAATGGCAAATGTCATTTTAGATAGATATCATTTTAATAAAGTGCTAATCATCGCTGGAAGTGGCGGAAATGGTGGAGATTCTTATGTCATAGCTAGATATTTACTAGAGAATAATAAAGATGTTTATGTTTACCAAGCTAAGAAAATAACCAATTTGGATACTAAAAAGAATTATGATTTATATAAAGGAAAATTTGTAAATGACTTAGAAGATTTAAATTATGATATTATCATAGATGGTCTTCTTGGTATAGGTTTTATAGGTGAATTAAGTTTAGATTATATAAATATAATAAAAAAAATAAATAATTCAAAAATAACAGTTATATCACTAGATATTCCATCGGGTTTAAATTCATTAAATGGAAAAATGATGCCAGTTAGTATTAGGTGTGAATTATGTATAGCGGTTAAATATCCTAAAGTTGGTTTATTTTTAAATGATGGCCTAGATACATTTTCAAAAATCGAAGTAATTGACTGTGAGATTATGTCATCTAAAAATACTATAGATATTTTTCAAAAAGAAAATTTTTATGGTATGTTTAAAAAGAGATTAAGAAATTCGAATAAATCTACATATAAAAGAGCCTCTTTAATTGCTGGTAGTTATAAATATCCAGGAGCTTCAATGATATCTTATAATGCGTTATTATCGTTAAAAATGGGAATTGGTTATAGTTACTTATATGTTCCGTACGAATTATATGAACTATATTTACTTAAGTATCCAGAAATTATCGTTTCTCCACTTAGTTCAAAAGATAATCATATTAAATTTAATAAAGAACAAATAGATGAAATAATAAAGAAATCTGATTCAATATCAATTGGTATGGGAATGGATATATCTATTGATTTATATGAAACTATTGAGTATTTACTAAAAAATTATGATAAAACATTGATAATAGATGCGGATGGTCTTAATTCAATAAGTAAATATGGTGTAGATATTTTAAAAAATAAAAAAGCAAATGTAATTATTACACCACATATAAAAGAAGCATCTAGACTTTTTAATGTATCTATAAAAGATATATTAAAAGATCCTATTAAATATGCTAAAGATTTCAGCAATAAATATAATTTAACTGTTATATTAAAAAATAATACTACAGTTATTGCACAAAATAATAATATAGGTATTAATATATATGGAAATACTGGCCTTGCGAAGGGTGGAAGTGGAGATGCACTAACTGGAATTCTATCAGGAATTTGTGCATATATGGATGGTTATGATAATTATTTAAAATCTGCACTTTCTTGTTATATATTAGGGTATGCATCTATTTTATGTAATAATTATTTAGAAGTAGAAACTATGACTATTACAGATATAACAAAGTATATTAGTGATGTAATAAAAGATTTAAAACAACCATAGTGGTTGTTTTTTTTTAGTAAATACGTAAATTTTTGTATATATATTAATCGGTGATAAAATGAAAATTAAGGATATTTCTAAAGATAATAGACCAAGAGAAAAACTGCTTAATAATGGTGTAGAATTATTATCTAATGAAGAACTTCTTGCGATACTTTTAGGAAGTGGTGTAAAGGGAAAAAGTGCAATTGAACTGGCTTATAAAATAATATCTGATGCTGGTAATATTAAAGAACTTTATAATAAAGATATTAAAGAATTGCTAAAAGTTTCAGGTTTAGGTCCTGCAAAGGCCTCAGTTATTACAGCTTCGCTTGAATTAACTAAAAGAGCTTTAAGTTATAGTGAAAATTTAGAAGAATATGATACATCTAAAAAAGTATTTAATTTACTTTCTCCTCTTATGTCTTTAGAAAGAATAGAAGTTCTTTATGTATTGCTTCTTGATAATAAATGTCGTTTAATTAAATATAAAAAAATATCAATTGGCGAAAAAACAAGATGTCTATTTCCAATTGAAACAATCCTACATCTTGCTATAAAATTTGAATGTTCAAATATAATTATTGCTCATAATCATCCTTCAGGAGAAGTAATGCCATCAGATGATGATATTGATTCAACTGAAAGATTATTTAATGCACTAAACTTAATAAATGTTTCTTTAATTGATCATTTAATAATAGGTAATAATAAGTATTATTCATTTAATGATATGCATATTCTTTAATGGTGATTTAATGAAAAAGAGTTTATATATTCGTTTATTTGTATTATTAATAATTACATTAATTATTTTTCTATTATCTAAATTAAGATTTATAAATATAAGTAATTTTAAAGATTATGCTAATTCTAATATAAATCTAAGAAAAATAAGTGAAATTTATCATTATAATTATTTCAATAAAGATACTTTAGTTTCTAATAGTAATAATATTATTGTTAAAGATGTATTATATTATGATAATCATATTGATATATATCCACTTGATGATAAAGTAACATTTCCTTTATCTGGACTTATTATTAAAGCATCAAAAAATGAAGTATTAATTGAAGCTTCTAATGATCTAATTTATTCAATTTATAATATATCAGATATAAGAGTTAGGATATATAAATACGTAGCTGTTGGTGAGATTTTAGGATATTCAAATTTCTACAGTATTAAAGGAAATAATTTCACTGATTTAAATTATATCGAAAACTATGAAGAAATTTAGTTTTAGTTTATCTTTGTTTATATTTATTATTACGGCTTTATTATTAAATTTTAATAAGTTATTATTGTTTTTATTTATATTTATTATTTTTCATGAATTAGGTCATTTGATGACTATTAAATTATTAAAATATGAAATATATAAAATTCATATACTACCTTTTGGATTTTTAATTGAGTGTAATATGAATAAAAATAGAAGTCTTAAGGAAGATTTATTGGTATATTTAAGTGGAATAATAGTTAATATCATAATTTCTTTATTTATTATTATTTTTAAATTAAACAAATTTTATTTATATATTAATATAGGGCTTATATTATTTAATATTCTTCCTATAATCCCTTTAGATGGTGGTAGAGTATTAATATCAGTGATGGCCTATAAAATTCGCTATAAAAAGGTTTTATTTTGTTCTAATGTAATTTCTTTAAGTATATTAATGATAATTATTATAATATCAATTTATTTTAAGGATATAAATATGATATTGATGTCTTTATATTTATTAATGTTTAATATAAAAACTCTAAAAAACTATAAAAAAAATTATAATGAATTTTTATTAGGAAAATATTTGTATCCTAATTATTACTTAAAATATCATTATGTAAAAATTGAAGAAGTGGGAGTATATAATAATTATTTTAAGGGGAAGAATAATTTATTTATAAATAATAAAAAAAAATATTATGAAAAAGATGTTTTAGAAAAAAAATATAAAGACAAGAAAACCTTGTCTTAAGTTAAATATTTATTTAATAATTCTCCAAAACGTTCGAAATGTATTATCTCTCTTTGTCTTAAAAATTGTAAAGGACCTAATATTTCAGGATTTTGTGTTTGATCTATTAAATATTCATACATTTTTTTAGCTTTTGCTTCAGCAGCAAGATTTTCACATAAATCTGTTACTGAATCTCCAGAAACAGCGTAATAAGATACTGTATATGGATTTCCGAATGTATCTGATGGCATGAAATTATATCCATGTTCTGTATAATTTTTATCAAGTCCTAGGTCTTTAAGTTCACTTAATGATAAGTCTTTTGTTAATTCAATCATCATCGTTGATAGTATTTCAATATGTGCAAGTTCTTCAGTTGCGATATCTCTTAGAAGTTTTTTACCTATTTCATCTTTCATTGTAAAACTTTGATTGAAATATCTCATCGCAGCTCCTAGTTCTCCAGCATATCCTCCTATAGCTGAATTTAATAATGATGCGAATTTTCCATCAGGTTTAGTAATTTTTAAAGGATATAATAATTCATTATTATATGACCACATTATTATCTCCTCCTTTATATTTTATGGCTTTATATAATTCTTGTTTCATTTTAGAATAATCAGATAATGCATTTGAGTCATTAGGATGTGTATCTAAAAATAAAGTAATCTCTATTAAAGCAAATTTATAAGCTTTTATTATGTTATCAATTGATGATTCTAAATTCATAGGTTCATATTTATATGGTTCATATAAATTATTCCATATTGAGCCTTTTGATAGGCCTTTTAGAATGTCATAATTAACATCATAATCTTGTGGTTTTATATAAATTTTTGCAAGTTCCATTTTTTTACCTCCAATTTATATTATGAAATTTATTTTAATAAATATAGGCAAAAAAAAATATGGTAGATAATCTACCATATAATTATTCTTCAGAAATAGCTGAAACTGGACATGCAGCTTCACATGCACCACAATCGATACACATATCTGCATTAACTGAAGCTTTATCTTCTAAAGAGATTGCTTCTACTGGACACTCACCAACGCAAGTTCCACATCCAACACATTCATCTTGATTTACTTTTCTTGGCATAATAATATCCTCCTTGTTTATTTATATTATATAAAATTTTGTGTTTATTGTAAATAATATTAAGATAAAAAGCACTAATTATATTGTATTTAGAGAAAATATTTAGTAAAATATAAATGTTTAAAGGAGTGAATTTAATGTCTATTTTTACTTTATTAGTAGGATTTAAAATTTGGGAAGGCGTTTTATTAATGATATTATGCCTTATTGTAGGTTTAGTCTTAGGCTTTTTTATTTCAAGAAAAGTATTTAAAAATTATCTAAAGAAGAATCCTCCAATTAATGAAAATCAAATTAGAGCTATGTTCCAACAAATGGGACGTCCTGCAAGCGAAAAACAAATTAGAGCTGTAATGAAATCAATGGAAGAAAATAGATAATCATTATGCAAAAAAGACTGTTTAAATACTATATTTTGAAAAAATCAAAATTTGCGTATTTACAGTCTTTTTTTCTATTTTTTTATATAATTTTCGATTAACTCTTTTGTAGTGTCACTTAATTCTTGGGTTGTCATATTTATAACGTCTTCTTTAGAAATAACTTTTATGATATCTAAATATACATTAGTTTTTCTAAATGGGGCTCTTTTTTTAGCTAATTCAGGATTTTTAATTACTACAATTACCAACGGACATTGTGCCTTTGATGCGATTTTAAATGCACCTGTTTTAAAAGGGAGAAGTGTTGATCCTTGATTTCTTGTACCTTCTGGATATATTCCCATACATGATTTATTTTCTTTGATTATGTTTGCGGCATTTGATATAGTTATAAGACCTTGTCTTGGATTATCTCTATCTAAAGGTAAACAAAAACATTTATGCATTAATTTACCAATGAAAGGTATTTTATATATTTCTTTTTTTGCAACAAAACCTATTTTTTCTTTTCTAAATGCATACATGGTAAGAAGAGGATCTAATCCACTACGATGATTTCCTACTAATAAAAATTTTTCATCTGGTAGTAATTCTTTATTTTTTATTATAATTTTAACTCTCATAAATGTTTTAATTATATATAAAACTCTATTTGAAAACCAGCGACCTATAACACTATTTTTTTTACATGGTTTATTAACGTTGATTGTAAGAGTATATATATAACAAACAATTACAAAAATTAGTAGAATACCTAAAAATAAGGATATGAATACTATTGGTATTAAATAAATTTTTATGATATCTAAAATAAATAAAATAATGCTAATTAATAATAAAAATAAAACATATAAAATCATAACAAACTCTCCGTTTAATAAAATGATGATTACTTAGCGCAATCATCATTATTTTCTTTAACCTTTTTCTTTTTAAAACAATTTTCTGTACCATTTATTAATCGTACAAAATTAGATTTATGTTTAATGATAAGGAATGTAGCAACTATTGAAAACAAAATACATACTGCAAGTCCAGGATTTCCTAATATGAAACTATTATCTAATCCAAATGCGTAAAGTAACCATCCTGTTACAACAACTGCGACAGCTGCGAAACTTGAACATAAACATACATATCCAGTCGCAACTAATGTTATACCAAATACTATTAAACAACTAATTGCGGCAAGTGGGCATAAAATAAAAGTTACACCAAGAGAAGTAGCAACCCCTTTTCCGCCTTTGAATTTTAAGAAAATTGAGAATGTATGTCCAATGATTGCGGCAAGTCCATAAAATAGATATGGTATTTGAGATTCAAATACTCCTAACTTTTCTAAAACATATCTAACTATAAATATTCCAAACATTCCTTTTAATACATCAAAGAAAAAAACTAAGAATCCTACTTTTTTTCCTAAAACTCTAATACAATTTGTTGTACCTATATTTTTACTACCATGTTCTCTTACATCAATTCCTGTAATCGATTTTCCAATCCATATTCCAAATGGAATAGAACCAACAATATAAGATAATAATAAAAATACAATTGTTAATGTCACATTTAGTGCAAAACTAGTTAAAATCATATATAAAACCTCTTTTTTATTACTATTTAATTATACTAAAAAAATAAAATTTATCAATTGATTTATTATATGGAATTACAAAGTTTCGATTTAATTTACATATTTTACCATAATGTAGGTTAATTTTATTATTTAGGACTAATTAAATTAAGCTTTAATAATGAATTTTTTTATTTTTTATTTTTTAAAAAAATAGATAATATTGTTATAAATTGAAAAATATGATAATATCAAATTATATATTTTAAAATAATAAGGGTGTGTAAAAATGGCAAATTATGATGATAGTTCCATACAAATACTAGAAGGCCTTGATGCTGTACGTAAAAGACCAGGAATGTACATTGGTTCAACAGATTCAAGAGGACTTCATCACTTAGTATGGGAAATAGTTGATAATGCTATAGATGAAGCATTAGCTGGATATGGGAAAGAAATTTCTATAACAATCAATAAAGATAATTCTATTACAGTTGTAGATAATGGTCGTGGTGTTCCATGTGGAAAACATTCAAGTGGAAAGAATACTATGGAAGTTATTTATACTATACTTCATGCTGGTGGTAAATTTACTGCAGAAGGTGGATATAAAACATCTGGTGGTTTACATGGAGTTGGTGGTAGTGTTGTTAATGCATTAAGTTCTTATATGGAGATAAAATCTTTTAGAGAAGGAAAAATCCATCAAATTGAATTTAAAGATGGAGGTAAAAAAATCCATGATATGCAAATCATTGGAGATACAAGAAAAACAGGTACTACTATTACTTTTAAACCAGATGCGAAAATATTCTCAACAACTTTATATAATTATGAAACAATTAAAGAACGTATAAGAGAATCAGCTTTTTTAATTAAAGGATTAAAAATGATTTTAATAGATTTAAGAAGTGGTAAAAAAGAAGAATTCTATTATGAAAATGGAATTAGTGAGTATGTTACTTTCTTAAATTCAAATAAACATCCATCTTATAACGTAGGATATTTCCAAGGAATAGATGGTAAGATTTCTGTTGAAGTTGCGATGCAATGGATTGATGAATATGATGAATCATTAATTTCGTTTGTTAACAATGTAAGAACACGTGATGGTGGTACACATGAAGTAGGATTTAAAACTGCTGTTACAAAGGCTTTTAATGATTATGCAAGAAAATATGGTCTAATAAAAGATAAAGATCCTAATTTAGAGGGTGCAGATTTAAGATGTTCTTTAACTGCAGTTGTTAGTGTGCGTATTGAAGAGTCTATTCTTGAGTTTGAAGGACAAACAAAAGGTAAATTAGGTACTCCTCAGGCTAAGGTTAGTGTAGATAGCGTTTTATATGAAAAATTATCATTCTATTTACTTGAAAATAAACAATTAGCGGAAATGGTAATAAAAAAAGCGTTATTAAATTATAATGCACGTGAGGCTGCAAGAAAAGCACGTAAAGATGCGTTAGAAGTTAAGAAAGATAAAAAGGAAATTAATTTAAGTGGGAAACTTGCAGCAGCTCAAAGTAAAAATAAAGACAAAAATGAATTATTTTTAGTCGAAGGAGATTCTGCGGGTGGTTCTGCAAAAAATGGTAGAGATAGAAAATTCCAAGCTATCTTACCTCTTCGTGGAAAGGTTTTAAATACCGAAAAGAAGAGTAGTGAAGTTGCACTGCAAAATCAAGAACTTGCGACGATGATTTATACAATTGGAGCTGAATACGGGGATAAATTTGATATAAAGAAATGTAATTACAAGAAAATTGTAATTATGACCGATGCGGATGATGACGGAGCGCATATTCAAGTTTTATTATTAACTTTCTTCTTTAGATATATGAAACCTTTAATCGAAAATGGTAGAGTATTTATTGCTCGTCCACCTTTATTTAAAATTACTAAACGTGGTAAACGAGAAGAAATTATATATGCTTGGACAAATGAAGAATTGGCGAAAATTACTAAAGGTTCTTCAAATTATACTGTCCAAAGATTTAAAGGACTTGGTGAAATGTCTGCAGAACAATTATGGGATACAACTATGAATCCTCAAACAAGAAGCTTAATTCAAGTTGGTATTGAAGATTTAAATGATGCTGAAAGTCAAATAGAAATTCTAATGGGTGATGATGCCGCAAGACGTCGTAATTGGCTTGAAAATCACGTATCATTTACATTAGAAGAAGATACAGAAGAATAGGAGGTAAATTATGGCAATTAAAGATAAATTAGATGATTACATAAATGAAACCTTCGAATATGAAAAACTTGAAGATGTCATTGGTGATAGATTTGGAAGATATTCTAAATATATAATTCAAGATAGAGCTATACCTGATGTTAGAGATGGTCTTAAACCGGTGCAAAGACGTATTTTATATGGTATGAATAAAATGGGAATTACTTCTAATTCTCCATATAAAAAATCTGCTAGAATAGTTGGAGAAGTAATGGGTAAATATCACCCACATGGTGACTCTTCTATTTATGATGCGATGGTTCATTTAAGTCAGGATTGGAAAATGGGAGTTACTTTGATTGACATGCATGGTAATAATGGTTCAATCGATGGTGATGGAGCTGCGGCAATGCGTTATACTGAAGCGCGTATGAGTAAAAATGCTGACTATCTTTTAAAAGATATTGAGAAAAATACTGTTCCATTTGTTCCAAATTTTGATGAAGAGGAAGAAGAACCTACAGTTTTACCAGGATTATTCCCAAATTTACTTGTTAATGGTGCGATGGGTATTTCATCAGGATTTGCAACGTATATTCCTACGCATAACCTAACTGAGGTAATAAATGCGACATTAGCTAAGATTGATAATCCTAATATGACACTAGATGATTTACTTAAAATTATGCCAGGTCCTGACTTTCCAACAGGGGGTATTGTAGAAGGTCTAGATGGTATAAGAGAAGCGTTTAATACTGGTAGTGGTTCTGTAATTGTTAGATGTAAATATACATTTGAAGAAATGTCAAAAGAACAACAAAGAATTGCGATATCAGAAATTCCTTATGATACTAATAAAGCGAAAATAGTTGAAAGAATCGATCAAATGAGAATTGATCATAAGGTTGAGGACATATTAGAAGTTAGAGATGAATCAGACCGTACTGGATTAAGAATCGCAATTGACTTAAAAAAAGGTGCAAATGCTCAAGCTATTATGAATTATTTACTTAAAAATACTGATTTACAAGTCAATTTAAAGTACAATATGGTAGTTATTCATAATAGGAGACCTGTAAGACTTGGTGTTTTAAAAGTACTTGAAGCTTATATTGATCATCAAAAAGAAGTATTTACAAACAAAACACAATATGAACTTGCGAAGGCTTCAAAAAGAATTCATATTGTCGAAGGTTTAATGAAAATGGTTTCTATTCTAGATGAAGTTATTCAAACAATTAGAGCCAGTTTAAATAAAAGTGATGCTAAAAATAATTTAATTAATAAATTTGGGTTTACAGAAGAACAATCTGAAGCAATTGTTGTAATGCAATTATATAAATTAACAAATACTGATGTTACACAACTTCATGAAGAATTTAATACTCTTACTAATAATATAAATACCTATAACAAGATTCTTGGAAGTGAAAAAGAATTATTAAAGGTGATAAAAAAAGCACTAACTGAAATGAGTAAGGTTATTAATCAAGCAAGAAGAACTGATATTCTTGAAGAAGTTAGTGATCTTAAAATTCAAGAAACTGACCTTATTACTAAAGAACAAGTTATGGTTTGTGTTACAAAAGATGGATATATTAAACGTATCAATCTAAAAGGTTGGGCGCAAAGTAAAAATAACAATCTAAAAGATGGCGACGCATTCTTATTTATAGATGAATGTTCAACTCTTGATACTTTATTGTTATTTACAAATAAAGGAAATTATTGTTATCTACCAGTTTATAAAATTGATGAATGCAAAACTAAAGATGTTGGAGAATTTATTAATAATATAATTAGTATTACACCAGGAGAAACATTTATCCAATGCTTTAAAATATCTAATTTTAAAGAAAATAAAACAATATTATTATGTTGTAAGAATGGTAATATCAAGCAAACTGCTTTAAATCAATTTGAATTAAGCAGATACACAAAAGCTGTGCGTGCGATGAAATTAGTTGATAACGATGAATTAGTTTCAGTTGATATTACTGATAATCCACTTGAAATTATTGTATGTACAAAGTATGCTGAAGCATTAAGATGTAGAGCATCAGAAGTGTCTTTATATGGTACAGCTGCAAGTGGTGTAAAATCTGTAACATTAAAACCTAAAGATGAAGTTATTCAAGCATTTTATGCAAATAAAAATGATGATTTCTTATTGTTAACATCGAAATGTTTTATCAAGAGAATGAAAATTTCTGATCTTGAATTATCTAGAAGAGGTCGTGCGACATCACCTGTTATTAAAAGAATTAAATCAAATCCTCATATTCTTGTAGATGCGAAGTGCTTAACTCCAAATCAATATAAAGAAAATGTTGATATAAATGTATTATATACAAATGGTAATGATACTTTAAAAGCATTTGATTACAAATATAATCAAGGTGAAGCTGGTAAACAAGCATTAAATAGCGAACTAGGGGTTCCTATTAAAATGATTATTGCCGCACCTAAAGAAAAAGATGCACCTGTTGATGATGATTATTTATTAGATAAAACATCAAATGTGAATATATTTAGTGTAATGGACGAAGATGATGTGCTAATAAAGCCTGGAAAGAACACTAAAGATATAATTGCAGACCTAGATGCACTTATTGCTTCTGCAAAAAATGAAGAAGTAATTGAAACTAAGGATTCAATTGTTAAAAAAAGTAAAACATCTACAGTAGTTAGAAGAAAGCCAAAAATTGATACTAAAAATGGAAATTCAGATATTCCAATAACTCAAATTAATCTATTTGGAGATGATGATAATGAATAAAAGAAAAATGTATATAATTTTTGAATATATCATTACGGTTGTTATATTAGTATATACTGTTGTGTTTGGAAGTGTTTTGTTAAAAGATTATATAAAAGATTCACAAACATCTGATTTGGTTGGCACAATCATTCATTATATTATTGCAGTTCTATCAATTGTATCTATTATATTTATGATAAAAAAGAGCATATATAGATCAAAATTTAATGAAAACTATATAAATAAGAAATAATTTAAATCCTCTTAGTTATGTGATTGATTACACATAATTTAAGAGGTTTTTTTATTTATAATACGTTTAAAAAGAATTCAAATGTATACTAGTTTGTAAAAACAGATGAAAAGTTGTTTATTATTCCACTTTGTAAGTTAAAGAAAGAGTTTAAGTGATGTATATAAACACATAACAAAAAAATATTTTCATTGTTGAATTAGTTTCTAAAACTAGCACAATAGTTATATAACGATACATATATTAGATTTAATAAGTAGTTTTGGTAATCCTTTAGATTTTTAATCAAGGGAATATATTTCAAATACTATCTAGTTTTAAAAACAACTAAATAAAGATTTCTTATTTAGTTTTGATGATTATCTATACTAAATAACTTATTTCAAAAATTATTTAGTATTTCAAAACTCTTGATTCATTTATTTAATCCATATTATTTAGTTTAAAATACTAGCAACTATTTGAAATATGTATACTTTATTTTAAGAGAATAAAAGTGGTATAATTATATCAAAATATAGAATATTAATATATTAGATATAAAGGAGTGATTTTATTGAAAATTGAAGCATTTAGTTGTGTAAAAACTTTTAATGAACCAAAAAGTTTATTAGAAATTCTAAAAGAATTCAAACCTAATGATTATAAAAACTATCTAGGAGCTTATATTGATAATAAACTCTTAGAATTATCCAAAACTATTGAAAAAGACGCTAAAATCGAGTTTTTAGACCTTTCAAATAGAGATGCAATGTATATTTATCAAGCAACATTGAGATATTTGTTTGCATATGCAATTAATAAAATATATCCAAAGGGTAGAGTTATATTTAATTATAGTATATCAAGATCTATATTTTGTCAGCCGGTCATTTCAAAACAACTTGACATAAAAGATGTAGATATCATTGATAAAACGATAAGGGAACTTGTAAAACAAGATTTACCAATTAATAAAATGAAGATGGAAACAGAAAAAATTAAAGAAATATATATATCACAAGGATTAAAAACTAAAGCTAACTTATTAAATTACAGGTCTAAAGAATATATTAATGTATATGAATTAAATGGTTATTATAATTATTTATATAATTATCTTGCACCTACAACAGGATTTATCGCTGATTTTAGGCTACATTTTTACTGGCCTGGAATCATTATGCAGTATCCAAGAGCGGAACTAGATGGAAAAATACCAGATTTCGTTAATGAGAAAGTTTTAGGCACATATTTAAAAGATTCGAATAAATGGGGGAATATTACAGGTGCTTCATACGTTTCAGAATTAAATAATGTAATTAAAAATAATAAATATAAAGAACTTATTAATTTATGTGAAACAAGACATAACAATATGTTAGCTGATCTAGGAGAAAAGATTGAACGAGATATCGATAATATAAAATTAATAGCTGTTGCAGGTCCTTCGTCAAGTGGTAAAACGACATTTACTAACAGGCTAAGAATTGAACTTTTAAGCCGTGGAATAAAGCCTTTAATGATATCCTTAGATAATTATTACTATGATAATCCAAAACCGCCTTTAAACCCAGATGGAACGCCTGATTGGGAACATATAGAATCATTAAATATCGAGTTATTTAACGAACAAATGTTAAAATTAATTCAAGGAGAAGAAGTATCACTTCCAGAATTTGATTTTGCATCTAGAACAGTAAGCTATCGAAATCCTATAAAACTTGAAAAAAATCAACCTATTTTAATTGAAGGAATCCATGCTCTTAATAAGAGGCTTACACAAACAATACCTGAATCTAATAAATATAATATATATATCGCGCCACATGCTCAACTACATCTAGATAGTCAAACACCAATTTCTATGACTGAAATACGGCTTTTAAGACGTTTAGTTAGAGATTATAGAACTCGTAATAGTAAACCTCATCAAACTATCTCTGTATGGCCTTCTGTGCGTCGTGGTGAATTTAGATGGATCTATCCTTATCAAGAAAATGCTAATTATGTATTTAATAGTGAATTAAACTATGAATTAGCAGTTTTAAAAGAACCTGCATTAGAAATACTTAGTACAATAAAAAAAGGGGATAAAGAATATCCTATGGCGAATAAACTTATTACTATGCTTAAGTATATTGAATCGATTCCTGAAAAATGGGTTCCATGTAATTCTATATTAAGGGAATTTGTTGGTGGAAGTATATTTTATGATGAATAATGGTAAAAAAGGCAATTTTAATTGCCTTTTTATTTTTTTTAAATTATAATTATTGTATGAAAAGAGCGGAGGTGAATTATATTATGAATTGCTTAAATAACATCGATAAAATGATAATTCAACCTGAACAAATTAAAGATATCATAAAATTATATCAATATAAAGGAAAAGATTTTTACTATCAAGATGTTTTAAAAAAAGATATAAAAAGTATATCTAAAGCCTCAATTGAAAAAGAATGTTATGTGCTTGTAAAATACTTAAATTTAAAAGTATCTGAAAGTAGACAAAAAGCGATAATAAAAAAAGATTCGACTCCTAAAACTAATGATGAAAAAATATTATCTAATATTAAAAATATATTCATTACATTTAATGAAAAAATAAGTAATTTTGATTTAATATCAAATCAATTTTTAAGGCTTGGTGAAAGGTTATTTTCAGGAGTTAAAAAGATTAAATTTAACACTATAACAAAGACAGTTAAATATAATCTATTAAATGAAAATAAAAAAGAATCAAAACGTCAAATATTAGATCAAATTATTGAAAAATATTTAAAATTATTAAGATCAGGGAATTATGAAATAGTATCGTTGGTAGCTTCGTTTTATATTGATTTTATTAACTCAGATATATTCAATGAAGAAAATGAATTGATTGGATTATTTATAATCTATTCATTATTATATCGTGAAGAATTTAATTTGTTTAAGTATGTTTGTTTTTTTGAAATATATGTTTCGCATGAACAAGAATTTAAAAACACAACTCTTCAAGGTAGCTTTCACTGGAACGAAGGATTTCCAAATCCATATGAACTTACAAAGGTTATAATTAATATGTTAAATGAAGGTTATCAACAAATTGATAATAGAATAAGAGCACTTGAAATCACTGGTGAAAATAATAAAACGAATATAATTGAAAGTACTATTTATAAGTATATGCCGAATATTTTTACTAAAGAAATGCTTATGATTAGGCATCCGAATGTTAGCTCTTCTACAATTGATAGAACATTAAAGCGTTTGCGAGACGAAAACATTATTAGAGCAAACGGACAAGGAAGAAATGCTACTTGGTCTAAGTTAGTAGAAACAGAACAATTTGATTCGAATGTTAAACAGATGACATTATTTGATGAACTTGATGAATTTTAAAAAAATAGAAATCCCACGGAAGTGGGATTTTTTTTGTACCATACATTTTTTATAAATTCAATAATTAGAAAAAAAATAAGTTTTATCGCGTAAAGTAGTAATCAAAAAAAAGAATTTAATATTAACAATAGAAGAAGAAGTTATAAAATGAATAAAATGTGTTAGTGTGGTAATTTTTACCCACCTTTATTTTTTATATGATTTATAATAAAAACGTAATGAAAAAAGTCTAAAGTCAAAAAAAATGGACAATTCAAGAATTCAAGCTTTACATATTGAAAAAAATATAGATTGATAAAATTAGAAAGAAGAAGTAGAAATAAGTTGGTGAGTAAATTATCGGTCAATATAAAAAAATGTAATTTTTTAGAGATTGAGATGGACAAATGGTCGAATTAAAAGATTTAGGTGGCTCATTTTTTGCAAAAACTTTGAATAAACATAGTCAAATTTCTATAAATGACTATGTTTTTAAGTAGAAGAAGTGGTATAAAAAGTCGATAAACATAGTCATGATGATATTTTAAATTTATTTTGAATCAAAAAATCGCATTTTTCTATTTTAAAACAAGTTCCTATAATGTATATTATGTTAACCATTAATAAATGGCTTGACGTAGCGGTTTTTTGTTTTGGTGTTGAAAAGTAAATAAATGTGTATTTTGTATAAAACACTACTTCAATGAAAAATCGCTACAGTTAGCCATTATTTGATTTTACGACAAATCGAGAAATTGATCGATGATGATTTACTCGATTCGATTTCTGAAATAACTGGTAAAAAAAACGCTCAATTACACATAAAATCACGTAATTTAATGAAAAACTTATGTTTTTGATATCGAAATGCTATTTATAAGCTTAAATATCTGTTTTTAACTATAATTTGTATTTCAGGGTATAAAAACGGACATTATGTTATGATATGGTATTTTGTTCTGTTTTGTATGTTCAGATGATTGAACTTAAATTGTAATTTTGTTTTATAAATAGTTTTTACAACTAACTAAAATGTTTAATTATGACTATATAAATAGTTTGCAAAACTAGATAGGAAATGAAATAGCATATCTTTTGCCAGGATAATTGATGGGATGATTGATGTATCTATTTCATACAATTGTTATAATTTTAGTTTTTTAGATCTATATCGTTACAGGTTTTGTAAATGAGAAATCTCAAATGTATATATAAAAACTATAATAAGATTTATTAAAAATAAAGGTGTAATTCATTTTAATTTTTATAAAAAGAGATATTGGAATGAAAAAAGTTTTCTCATCCATCGTGTCTTTCTACTATGTACAATTTATCTCAATATGATATTGTAAAACTCGATTCCTTTTGTTTCGAAATATTAAATCTAGTTTGATATACTAGAAATATTTTGAAATATTTTTTCCCTTGTTTTTGATATTACTTAAGTATGCAAAATGTTATAAAAAAATAGATTGTTGTGAGATGAATCTTTTGTTTTTTTTAAAAATGTTTTTATTGCAGATGATGCTATTCAAATTAGATCGTTAGTTTGTATTTTGGCCTTAATTTTTTATTTTTGAAATTTGATGATGTATATACCAATTTTATTAGTAATTTAATTCTAGTTTTATGAACTTTTGAATTTGTTTTTATTGATGCATATAATCCTTTACAATGTGTTATTATTTTTTTGTATTTATTAGTACAACTTCTTTTATGATTTGTATTAAATGAATATTCTTACTTTGGATGGTTTTATATTTTTTTTGTTTGCGATTATTAATTTTCTATATTGTACTTTGAAAAAAATATTATAGATTTATTCTTCGATTGTTTTTTTTAAAGTGTTCTGGTTTACTGTGGATTTGTATGTTTATATTTTTTTATATTATAAAAAAGCATGTATAGTTAGGTTTATAAAAAAATATTTTCAAGATTATAATACAAATTAAAATGTGGTTTGAAGAACTGTTAAAAAAACGGATTTTATTAAATCTAAAATGTTTGATTGAAGTGAAATAGTATCATTTTTCAATAAGCTATTAACTATTTTATTAATAGAAAAAAATATAGTGTTTTATATATAACTATTAATGTCGATGATTAAAATATAAAAAAATATTTACTTTGCAAATTAGAACCTTTTACTATATTGACTTTATATTTGTTTCTTTTGTCGGTGTCTTGCTTATACATTTTTTGTAAGAATGTATTTTATAACAATTGTATGTTACTTGAATTTTGATTCTAACTAAAAAAAGCTGAAAAATATTAAAAAAGATAAAAAAATAAGAAAAATGAAGAATTTAAAAGTGCTTATTTGCCACTTTTAGAGATAATTTATGCGGAATATAATAAAAACGCCTAAAATAGGCGTTTAAATTGATTTTATTGTATAAAAGTTCTTAAATAATCTATTTTATGGACAAAATTTATTTTTTCAAAAAAAACAATAGTTTTTAAAACTTAATTATTTAGTATAGATTCTTAAAGAATCTAGTTTACATAACTAGTAGAGCTTTGAAATATTATTTTGCGAGATTTAATATCTCTATGCATTTATCATAATCAATAATTATTCTATCAGGAACCGTTCTTTTACCTTTAAATGTAAAATTATACGCTAATTCATGAAATATTGCTGGATCTATATTTAGTTCACTTAATCTAGTAGGCATACCTATTTCCTTATAGAAATTTTCTAATTTTATTATTCCATTATATGCATCATTACTAAAATCTTCAGTAGGAGTTACATCTAGTACTTCTATTGCAAATCTTCTAAATCTTTGAATATCACTCTTGTATACAACTTTTGCCCATGCAGGAAAGATAACCGCAAGTCCTGCTCCATGTGCAATTTCAGGATATTTTCCAGAGAGTTCATGTTCTATTTGATGAACAGGCATATAATATTCTTTTCCTGCACCTGTAAATCCATTATGTGATATACTTGAAGCCCACATTAGTGTTGCCCTTGCTTCGTAGTTTGTAGGGCATTCTAAGACTTTTTTACCAGCTTTCAGTACTTCTTTACACAAAGCTAAGTCAAACGCGTCTGTAAGAGATGTATTATCATTTATAGAATAATATCTTTCCATTGTGTGCATCATTATATCTACTATTCCACAACTTGTTTGATATTTATCTACTGTATATGTGAGTTCTGGATTTAAAATAGCGAAAAGCGGTCTATGATATTCACTATTAAAACCTCTTTTTTCTTTTGTTTTTTCATTGGTTATTACACATGATTCACTCATTTCACTTCCTGCAGCGCTTAGTGTTAGTATTACACCTACTGGGAGTGATGAAGTTAAAGTTTTTTCTTTTATATGGAAAAGCCATGGATTAAAATCTATTAGCGCTCCATCTGCGATAGATTTAGCGCTATCGATTACAGAGCCTCCACCAATTGCGAGTATGAAATCAATATTATTATCTTTACATAATTTTATACCTTCTAATACTAATTCATTAATTGGATTAGCATTAACTCCTCCAAGTTCTATGTAATTAATATTATTTTCTTTTAGTTTAAATATAACTTTATCAAGCAACCCTGTTTTTTTTACTGAAGATTTACCATAATGAACTAAGACATTTTTAAAACCATAGCTTTTTATAATTTCTCCTATTTTCTCATCTTCTTTTTTACCAAAATATACTTTTGTTGGTGTGTAGTATATAAAATTATTCATCTATTTCCTCCAAGAATGACGTACCTATTTTTTGTTTTTCTACGTCAAAATTTGATGCGATAGTTTGACCTATATCAGCAAATGTTTCTCTTATTTTTAAATCTTTACTCTTTATATTTTTACTATATACTAAAAGAGGTGTATATTCTCTAGTATGATCTGTACCTTTCCATGTAGGGTCATTACCATGGTCTGCAGTTATAATTAATAAATCATCATCTAACATATTTTCAAGGATTTCAGGTATTTTTTCATCAAATTCTTTTAAAGCATTTGCATAACCAATTACGTTTCTTCTATGTCCCCATAGTGAATCAAATTCAACGAGATTAATATAATAGAGCCCTTTATTGTGGTTATTTTTAATTGATTCAATATATTTATTTAATCCATCTAGATTACTATTTGTCTTTATAGCTTTTGTAATACCTCGTGCATTATAAATATCATTAATTTTTCCAAATGCTACAACATCGATATTATTTTGTTTTAAATTATCTAATGTCATTATATTAAAAGGTTCTAATGCATAATCATGCCTATTAGGAGTTCTATAAAAATCATCTAGAGTTTCTCCTAAAAAAGGTCTTGCGATAATTCTTGCGACTTTCCATCTAGGATCTAAGCATATTTTTCTTGTAATTTCACATACACGGTATAATTCTTCAAGTCCGAAATATTTCTCATGTGCTGCGATTTGTAGTACACTATCACTTGATGTATATACAATTAATTTTTTAGTTTTAATGTGAGTAGGCCCTAAATCTTTTATTATCTCTGTACCAGATGCACTATAATTTCCAATTATCTCATATCCTGTTTCTTCTTCTATTTTCTTTATAAGTTCATCTGGGAAACCTGTATCTGTAAAAGTCATAAATGGTTCGTTTACTAAAAGTCCCATTATTTCATAATGTCCTGTAAGAGTATCTTTTCCTTTTGAAATTTCTTTGCATTTTCCATAAGAACCTAATACTTCATCATTTTTATTATAAATTATATTATATAAACCAAGTTTTTTTAAGTTTGGAAGTGATAAATCCTTACAATTTTCTAATATATGAAGAAGGGTATTACTACCTAAGTCATTATATAGAACACTATCAGGTAAAAAACCACAACCAACACTATCCGCAACTATTAAAAAAATTCTTTTGTATTTTCTCATAATTTCACCTATTTGTTATTTTACCAATATTTTTGATTTCTATAGATATAGTACCATCAGGATTATTAATAAAATTAATATAATTATCATTGTCAAAATATTCACTAGGAAATGTAATTTCAATTCCTGTATCAGTTGTTATCTTATGATTAATTCCCTCTTTTGCTGCAACTTCTCTTGGAAGAGGTAATTCTTCTGGCACATTATATTTTGTAATCGTATTTTCAAATTCTTCTTTTAAAAGATCATTATTTTTAAAAACTGTTTGTGCAAGTTTTTTTGTATCTAAAACTAAATTTTCTTTTGAATTTTCGTAAATATATGCTTTAGTAGCCGCAACTATATTATTACTTTCACTTACTTTTTCGCTAATTGCTATTGCGGCTTTTTTAATTATATTTAGTCCTTTTTTTGTAGACATTTCATATCCTGCCCTACATAATAAATCAGGAATAATTAATTTAGTTTCATTATTAATTTTTCTTTTTTTATCTTTAAATATTAAAGAATTAGTATCTAAATTTATAAGCATATAAATATTTGCGCTAGCTGGCAAAATAGAATTATTAACAATTAAAGAATTAGAAACACCATTTTCTGTCATATTTACATTATGAATAAACTTCTCTTTATTTTCTAAATATAAAGAGGCAAAATATCTATTTCCTAAATGTGAAAAATCTAGTACAATTATATCAGTTTTTTTAAGATCCTCAGTTTCTTTTATAAAACCATAATAATTCTCTGTTATTTCTTTGCTTAGTTCAACAAATGTTATTTCTTCTTTTTCATATTTATCAAGTAATTGATAAATATTTGAATTTATGCTGATTTCTCCTAAATTTTTATTTGAATCCTCAAAAATACGTTCAATCATTTTATCTAGAAAGGTAGAAAGACCAATTTCTAATTCTAATTCATTATTAGAATTAATTAACATATCATTTTCAGTATCAATTATATTTAATAAAGCCTTATTAATAATCATTTTCTTTACTCCTTATCATCATCTGCAAGTGGATGGGTTTTAATATAAACATCTTTTATATGGGATTTATCTAAATGAGTATATATTTGTGTTGTTGATATACTCTCGTGACCTAATACTTCTTGTACGACTATTAAATCAGCACCACCCTCTAAAAGATGAGTTGCGAAACTATGTCTTATAGTATGTGGCGATATTTCTTTATCTATACCATTATCTATTGCAAGTTTCTTAATAAATTTAAAAACCCCCTGCCTAGTTAAAGGACCACCTTTATAATTAAAAAACAATAAATTACCAGCATTCTTAGAAATTTTAAGTCTAGCATTTTCTAAATAGTCTCTTACTGCAATAATCGCTTGATCACCAAATGGTAATCTTCTTTCTTTATCACCTTTCCCAATCACATCAATGTATTTTGCATTAATATGAAGATTTGAAACCTTTAAATTTACAAGTTCAGATACTCTAAGACCACATCCGTATAATAGTTCCATAATAGCTTTATTTCTTTTTCCTAATTCTGTACTTGTTTCGATTGAATCTATCATTTGTTCAATTTCAATTTGCGATAAAACAGTAGGGAGTGTTTTTTCAGGTTTAGGTGAATCAATAAGTTTTGATGGATTATCATTAATATCTCTGTATTCTTGACATAAGAATGAATGAAAGTCTTTTATTACAGTTATTTTCCTTGCGATACTTTTATTTGTAAGTTTTTGTTTTTTTAAAGATGTAATATACCTTTTTATCATTAGTTCTGTGATATCTCTAACATCATATACATCTTGATAAGTTTTTAAAAATTTTCCATATTGTCTAATGTCAGATAAATAACTATTTATTGTATTATCGCTTAATCTTTTTTCAATTTTAAGATAAGATACAAAATCACTAAATTCATAAAATACTACATCATCTTCATCTTCTATGTATTTTTTCATTAAATAAACTCCTTCGCAACAACATTTTCTAGCATATATCCTTTTTTAGTTACTTTAATTATATCTTTATTTATTTGAATTAAATTATTATTCATTAAATAACTAAAATCAAAATCTTCTAAAGGATCTGATTTAAATCTTTTTTTATATTCTTTTATAGATACTCCATCTAACATTCTTAAACCTAATAAAAAGAATTCCTTCTTTTTATCATTTAAATCAAGCTTCGTCTCATCATAAATATAATTTTTAATATATTTATTATATGAAATATTATTATCATATCTAATAGAATTTAAATATCCAGACGCACCTATTCCTACACCTATATATTCGAGACTTTTCCAATATAACATATTATGAATAGATTCATAACCTGGATATGAATAATTACTAATCTCATAATGATGATAAATATCTTTTAATTTATTATTAATTAAATCCATCATATCAGAAACTAAATCATCATCTAATGGTTTGAATTTATTTTTCAAATATTTATGATAAAATACCGTTTTTTCTTCTAAAATTAATGAATAAAGTGATATATGTGGAATTTTTAATTCTTTTATTATTTTAATATTATTTAAAACATTTCCGATTGTATCGATGGGATATGCATACATTAAATCGATATTTATATTAGTTATTCCTTCTTTTCTTAAAAGTTCTATAGAATTAACTATATCTTTATATGTATGATGTCTTCCTAAATATTTTAGATGTTCATCATTAAATGATTGCGCTCCAATTGATACTCGATTGATATTATACTTTTTAAATAAAATAACTTGTTCATGTGTTAGTAATTCTGGATTAATTTCAATAGTAAATTCTTTAAAATGCAAGTTTAAATTATTAATATATAGTAATAATTTTTCTAAATTATCTAAATCAAGGACATTAGGTGTTCCACCACCAATATATATTGATATTATCTCTTCATTTAAATATTTTTTATATGAAGCTAATTCTTTAATTAATAAATCAATGTAATTTGATATCCTATTTTTATCAAATGAAACTGTTTTATGAAAATCACAATAATTACATATACTATTACAATATGGAATATGAATATATAAGCCTCGCATCTAAATCACCTATTTTTATTATACAATAATGTTAAAAAAAATGCTTAGTTTTCTAAGCATTTTCAAATTCATTTTTTTTGTTGTCTGTTAAATTAACAACCCAATCTTTCTTTTTAACTAAAATAATACCTATTATTCCTTTGAATATATCTAAACTTCTTACAATTGAGTAAATCCATAATATATTTAAATTTGTCTTCATGGCTAAAATCCAAGAAATTGGAACATATAATATAATCATAAGTCCTGTATCTAAAAAGAACGTTTCTTTAGTTTTTCCGCCAACTCTTAATGTGAAATATGAAAGTACTGCCATAGTTTGACCAACTAAAAATACTGCATAAATTATAATTAATTGAGTTGCGAGTTCTTTTTGTTGTGGAGTAACTTCTTTAAAAATATAAGGGATCACAAACGATAAGGCACATAAAATTAATGTGCTAATTATTGACATATAAAATCCTAACATTAATAATTTTTTATTTTCATCTATAGCTTTATCAAATTCGTTAGCCCCAAGTCTTGAACCAACCATTACACCTATTCCAACAGATAATCCTTGGATTAATATAAAGAATATGTTGCTGACGGTTGTGACTATTGAAATACTTGATAATACTCCATCTCGCTGTGAAAATGCCATACTTTGTAGTACCATACCTACAGAATATCCAATTTCATTAATGAATAAAATCCAGCCAATTTTAGTTATATTTTTAAATAATTTCCACTCACATTTAAAGTTAACAAATGATTTTTTACAAAATGGAAATTTTTTAATAGATGAAATTAAAAATAATATTAACATCTCTACAGTTCTTGCTAATATAGTTGCGATTGCGGCTCCTACTACTCCTTTATTTAATACTGTAATAAATAAATAATTAAAAACAATATTACATGTTATTGCACATAAAGATGAATAAAAAGTATATTTAGTTTCTCCAATTTCTCTTAATGAAGATGAATAATTCATTCCTATTGCATATGGAATATATGAAAACAATACTACTTTTAGGTATTTTGTTCCTTCTGATAAAATTAAATCACATTCAGCATCTTTATAACAAAATAAATATACCATTTTATTTCCAAAGAAATATACAATTGGAATAACAATTATTAATAATAAAGTAGAAACAATTAATTTATAACAAAATGACTGTTTAAGATGTTCATCATCACCACTTCCAAAGAATTGTTGAATAAATATTCCAGCACCTTCAATTATTCCAAAAATCATCATATTGATAATATATGAAACCTCGTTTGCTGCGTATACTCCTGATACCGCAACATTTGATACCGTACCAACCATAATATTATCAACGAAACTTACAAGGAATGTAATAAAAGCTGATAACATTACAGGGATACTAATCTTAAAGAATTTTCTTAAAAATGCTTTATCTTTAAAGCATTCAAACATACTAACACCTACTTTAAAATAAATTTATTAAGTTCAAGATTATAATAATATCCTATATCACTTAAAATTGACTTAACTTGTTCTATATCATAATCTAAATCATCACATAAATCTTCAAGTGATGAATAAAAATCTCTTAGTTTTGTATTTATTATGGATAATAAAATATTTGGATCTTTAATCATAAATTTCTCCTTAAAAAAATAGGAGGAATTATATCCTCCTAAAAAATATTATTTTAAATCAGAAGTTTTAAACCAATCTTGGTCATCATATTCTTGATTTTCTCCACACATTCCCCAAATGAATGTATAGTTCATTGTTGCAGCTGCACAGTGAATTGACCAAGAAGGTGATATAACTGCTTGTTCAGGAGCCATAATTATATGACGAGTCTCATCAGGACGTCCCATAATATGGAATACACGTTCAGTTTCAGGGAAGTCAAAATAGAAATAAACTTCCATTCTTCTTTCATGTGTATGACATGGCATTGTATTCCAAGAAGACCCTGGAGCTAATTCAGTCATACCCATAGCTAATTGACAAGATTGACATACATCTTTATGAATATATTGATTAATTACACGTTTATTCATGTGTTCAACATCACCAAGTGGCTTATGATTAGCTTTTTCATAGTTAATATAAATAGTTGGGTAAGTTTTATGAGCTGGTGATGAATTTACATAGAACTTTGCTGGATTATTAGGATCAATTGATTCGAATACAATTTCTTTTGTTCCCATTCCAATATACATTCCATCTTTTGGTAAAATTTCATATTCTTTACCATCTAATGTAACTTTACCTTTTCCACCAACGTTTATGAATCCCATTTCACGACGTTGTAAGAAATAATCAGCTCGTAATTCATCGGCTGAATCTAAAACTACCGCTTTATTTACAGGCATAATTCCTCCTGCAATCATACGATCTTGGTGTGAATAAGTAAAAACAATTTCATCTGCTTCAAAAACAGTTTGAATTAAATAATGTTTTCTTAATTGTTCAGTATCATATTTTTTTGAATCTTCTGGATGATTCGCATATCTAACATCTAATTTCATTTTAATTTCCTCCATTTATGTTCTTAAATAGTATACCATAAATTTATTAATTTTTATATATTTAAAAGCTTCTTATAAAAAAAAGATGGCAAATAATGCCATCCTTAAGTTTAATTAACGAGATACACGTCCTGAAGCATCTCCACCAGCTAGTTTTTCAACTTCTTCAACAGAAACTAAGTTGTAATCTCCATTGATAGTGTGCTTTAATGCAGATGCAGCAACAGCGAATTCTAATGCTTCACCTTGAGTAGCCTTAGTCATCATACCATATACTAAACCACCAGCGAATGAATCTCCACCACCAACACGGTCGATGATTGGATTGATATCATATCTCTTAGATTGATAGAATTCTTCTCCATCATAGATTAATGCTTTCCATCCGTTGTATGTAGCTGAGAAAGATTCACGTAATGTAGATACAACATACTTAAATCCAAATTCTTTAGCCATAGCTTTGAAGATACCTTCATATCCTGAAGCATCAGTCTTTCCACCAGTTACGTCAGCATCTGGCTTGAATCCTAAACAAAGTTCAGCATCTTCTTCATTTCCGATACAAACATCAACATACTTCATTAAAGGTTTCATAATAGAAATTGCCTTTTCAGAAGACCATAATTTTTTACGGAAGTTTAAGTCAACAGAAACGATAACATCATGTTTCTTAGCACATTTTAATGCAGCTTCTAATACTTCAGCTGAAGCATCTGAAATAGCAGGAGTAATTCCTGACCAGTGGAACCATGCAGCATCTGCAAATATTTCATCAAAATTGAAATCATTTACTGAAGCTTCAGCAATAGCTGAATGAGCACGGTCATAAACTACTTGAGAAGCTCTCATTGAAGCTCCTGTTTCAGAGTAGTAAATACCAACTCTATCTCCTCCACGAGCGATTTTTGATGTATCAACACCATATCTTCTTAAAGAGTTAACTGCAGCTTGACCAATAGGGTTATTAGGTAACTTTGTTACGAAAGTTGCAGGAAGTCCATAGTTTGCGCATGAAACAGCAACGTTAGCTTCTCCTCCTCCGAAAATAATGTCAAATTGATTTGCTTGAACAAAACGAGTGTTAGCAGGTGTTGAAAGACGTAACATGATTTCTCCCATAGTTACTACTTTCTTAGAATCTTTGATTACTAAATTTTTCATACTTTCTCCTTAATTATTTTTCAATTTTAATTTTTATTACAGCTTTTTCAACTGTATTTCCATTTACGTCACACTTTGCTAAGTGCACGTCTTCAGTGTAAACTAATGCATATCCTTCTTCAAGAACGAACCATTGTGCATCCTTAACTGAATCTACATCTCCACCGTTATATTTTGTAACATCCTTATCAGCATTATAAGGTGTAGTTACCTTAAGAGTTGGGTTAGAAATATCTGTATATGCAAAATATTCTTGTCCCTTTAAAACAACCTGTAAATCCATATAGTTTTCATGATTTTCAAAGAAAGTTTCTTCCTTTGGTTTTGCAACATATGAATCACGGTTTAATATAACATTGTCTCCATCAATAAAATATTTACCAGGAGCCATAGCTAAAACATCATTATTTAATAAATAATCAATAGCTGTATCAATATTCTTAGAAATTCCTTTATATCTATGAATATCCTTTAATTTTCCAATAATCATTTTATATTCTCCTATCTTTGTACTTCTGCAGTACCATTAGATGCCATAAATGTTTCAATATCTTCACAAGATAGTACACAAGCATCTCCATATATAGTATGTTTCAATACACTAGTATTTAAACCATAAGAAACCGCATATGTTGGATTTTTAAAATCTTTTAATAATCCATGGATAACTCCAGATGCAAAAGCATCTCCTCCACCAATTCTATCATAGATATTAAATCTAATTGGATCAGAAATATAGTCTTCATTCTTAGAGTAATAGTATCCTGCTAATGAATTTTCAGTAGCACTATAAACAACTCTATCTGTACCAAATACATATGTTACACCATATTTTTCCATCATCTTAGGGAATACATTTTTTCTCTTTTCATGCATAGAAGCATCTTTCTTATCTTCATCTAATTCTATTCCAAGAATAGTATTACAATCAAAGAAACTTGCAAATACAATGTCACAATATTTAATCATTTCACGATAAGCAGGAATAGCTTCTTCGATTGTCCATAATTTTGCACGATAATTGAAATCAAATGATACTTTTATTCCATGTTCTTTACAATATTTTGCACATTCAATTGCAAATACTTTTACTCTTTCATTTAATGCAAGAGAAATACCAGAAACATGGAACCAAGTTGCACCTTTAAATACTTCATCTAAATTAAACTCATCTAGTTGAATACGTGTTATTGCTGAATGTTTACGATTATAAATAACTTTACTAGGTCTTCCACCGAAACCAGTTTCAAGGAAGTATATACCCATAGTAGTTGAACCACGAACTATATAGTCAGTATTAACCCCATTAGAACGAAGATGAGCAATCGCACCATCTCCAAGTTGATTAGGAGGTAGTTTTGACATAAAATATGTTTTATGTCCCATATGCGCTAAAGCAACTGCAACATTTGCTTCTCCACCACCATAATTAGCGATGTATGAATGAGTTTGATTGATTGTATAATTATCAGGTGTAGATAGTCTTAACATTATCTCACCAAAAGTTATAATTTTTTCTTCCATAATTGCCTCCTTTAAGGCGGTAAATATTATTACTAAGCAGCTTTAGCAGCTTGGTATTCAGCTATGAACTTCTTAGCTGTTTCAGTAACTAATTCAAAGTCACCTTTCTTCGCACCAGCAGTTAAACTTGAACCTGCAGATACAGCGATTACTCCAGCCTTAACCCAGTCTTTAATATTGTCAATATCAACACCACCAGATGGCATAACATTAGCATAAGGAATAGGTCCTTTAATATCTTTAACAAATCTAGGTCCTAAAATATCTCCAGGGAATGCCTTAATTACATCACATCCAGCTTCCATAGCAGTAACAGCTTCCTTAATTGACATAATTCCAGGAATATATGGAACTTGATAACGATTTGCTAATTTCGCAACTTCTAAATTGAATGATGGCGCAACAATGAATTGTGCTCCTGCTTCAATTGCACCTTTACAAGTTTCAGGGTCTAAAACTGAACCAGCACCGATGATAACATCTTTACGATCAGCATATTTTTCAGTTAAGTCCTCGATAATTGTACGCGCTCTAGGTACTGTATAAGTTAATTCAATTGCTTTAACTCCACCTTCGATGCAAGCATCTGCTATTTTAATAGCTTCTTCTTTACTTTTTCCTCTAACTACAGCTACAACACCGATATTAGAGATTTGATTTAAAGCGTCAAATTTTTTCATTTTTTTATATCCTCTTTCTAAAATAATTTGTTTACCTATTTATTATAGAATTATTCGTATTTTTTGTCAATTGTAATGTGCATTCTAAGTAATTATTAACAAAAAAAGGTAATTTATTTCTTTTTTTAAAAATAGAATGAATAAAATATGATATTATTTATTTAAATAAACAAAAAAACCACAAAATTGTGGTTTAATCTCTAAATTCAAATTCGTAATCTAATACTCTAACTATGTCTCCATCTTTACATCCAAGACGTCTTAGTTCATCATCTACACCAAAACTTCTAAGTTGTCTTGTAAATCTAATAACGGCAGATTCTTGATTTAAATTTGTCATCGCTAAAATTCTTTCAAGTGGTTTACCTACAACATTAAATACTCCATCAGTATCACGAACAATTTCGAATATTTTTTCTTCTTCTTTGAAAGTATATTCAACAAAATCAGATTTTTCATCTTCTTCAATTAAACTAAATTGTTCTGTTACATCTAATAAATCAGCAATCTCATATACTAGTTTATCAGTATTCTCATGTGTATAAGCGCTAATAGGAATAACTTTAGTATCAGGATATTTTTCTTTAAATCTTGATAAATTTTCCATAGCTCCATCTAAGTCCATTTTATTTGCAACAATAATCATAGGTCGTTTACTTAAATTCATTTTATAAGATTTAAGTTCAGCATTAATAATTTCATAATCATCTAATGGATCTCTTCCTTCACTACCAGCCATATCAATAACATGTACAATAACGCGACATCTTTCGATATGCTTCAAAAATTGAAGCCCAAGCCCTAGTCCTTGACTAGCACCTTCAATTATTCCAGGTAAATCAGCCATAACAAAACTACGCTTAAAATCAGGTACACGAACCATTCCTAGATTTGGAACTAATGTTGTAAAGTGATATGCAGCTATCTTAGGTCTTGCAGCACTTACAGCGCTAATTAAAGTAGATTTCCCAACACTAGGAAATCCAACAAGACCACAATCAGCTAAAACTTTTAATTCACAGCGAATAAATCTTTTAACACCTGGTTCACCTTTTTCGCTGAAATCAGGACATTTATTAATACCAGTTGCGAAGGCCATATTACCTCTACCACCTCTACCGCCAGCGGCAACGATGAATTTTTGACCATTTTTTGTTATATCACCAATTACTTGATTTGTATCGATATCATAAATAGTAGTACCTAGCGGTACATGAATATAACTATCTTCAGCCTTGGCACCGAACATACCCTTATTCTTTCCATTTTCTCCATCTTTACCCTTAATAACTTTCATGTATTTAAGATCTAAAAGTGTTGATAGTCCTTCATCTCCAATAAAAATGATATCTCCACCTTTACCTCCTGAACCACCAAATGGTCCCCCTCTTTCAACCTTTAATTCACGACGATAAGCAACAATACCATTACCACCTTTACCACCGTTAACTTCAAGTTTTACTTCATCTATAAACATAATAAGACCTCCTTATTGAAAAAAGATACCCGTTTTGGGTATCTCATATTAATTATTCTTCACAAGGATAAACAGATACTTGTTTCTTATCGCGTCCAACACGCTCAAATTTTACAACACCTGTAATCTTCGCAAATAATGTATCGTCTCCACCACGTCCAACATTGTTTCCAGGTAAAACTTTAGTTCCTCTTTGACGATATAAGATTGACCCCGCAGTGGCAAATTGACCATCTGATTTCTTAGCACCAAGACGTTTACTTTCAGAGTCACGTCCGTTCTTTGTAGAACCTACTCCTTTTTTAGAAGCAAATAATTGAATATTTAATGATAACATAAGAGCACCTCCTATTTTTTATATTTTATATACTTAGGAAATTGTTTTTCCAAATCTTTTAATGTAAACTCAAGAACTTCTAAAAGTTTACACGCAATTTTATATTCTAAATCAACACAAAATGAAGTATAACCTACATCTAAAATGATATTAGATAAATTGTAACTTGGTTCTAAAAGTTCAATTGCATTTCTAGTCATATAAATTGCAGTTGAAATCGAAGCACATACTATATCAGTTCCATATTCGGATGCATCAGCATGCCCTTCAATAATTATATTGTAATTTTTATTATTTTTAATAATTTTATATTTTGTCATATAAATTAAGCATTGATTGATTCAATAACAAGCTTAGTATAAGATTGACGGTGACCTTGTTTTTTACGATAATCTTTCTTAGGTTTGTACTTGAAAACGATAATTTTCTTTCCACGTCCTTGTTTTTCAACTTTAGCAGTTACAGTAGCACCTTGAACATAAGGAGCACCTACAGTTCCATTAACATAAAGAACCTTATCTAAAGTTACAGTTTCACCTTCAGCAGCTTCAAGCTTTTCAACATAAATAGCAGACCCTTGTTCTACTTTGTATTGCTTTCCACCAGTTTCTACGATTGCATACATGTCGTTACACCTCCTGATAAAATTTAAGACTCACTATTAAGGTAGATTTTAAATCATTTTTGACCTTTTCTAAGTGGTGCATGTTACAACAAATTAATTTTACTATAACAATTTTCGATTGTCAATGATTATTTTATTAATTCTTCTTTAATTAATTTAAAAATTTCTACTTCTCTTATAAGAAATCTTTCGATTAGATTATTTCCCTCTTTGTTTATATATTCTAAGTTAGCATTAATAGCAGTATCTATGTCAATTAAAACAGACTCACACATATCTTCTATTTCAGATTTTGTTGGTGATGGTTTTATTAATTCAAGAGGTTTTGCCACAAAATAATAACTTGTATTTTCCCAAATTTTATTTCCATCAGAAAACTTTACACTCTTCCATGTGTCAACATAGTATCCATATTCTTTAATACTTTTTTCATCAACGATTATTCCAACTTCTTCTTTAGTTTCACGAATCGCAGCATCTAATATAGATTCATTACTATCTACACCACCACCTGGAAGCTTGTATGTATTATTCCTACTAGCATGTGATAAATAGATTTTCTTATCTTTAATTATAATAATTCTTGCAGAAGTTCTTCTTATAAAATCAAATGACATATCGTAATCTTTTAAGTCTGTTTTACCTAATAGTCTCATTTTATTCCACCACTATTTCTGTTGGTTCAAGTTTTGAATCCTTATTTTTTGGTTTAAATAGACTAATGACCTTTTTAGGAACAAAAGTAAATGAATCTGATATTAATTGTGGAATCAATTTTGCAGATTCTTTACATGCTGAATGTCTGATTGATTCTCTAGAAATAACTTCTCCATCTTTAAATAAATATTTTCTTGTTACAACACCAATTCTTAATGTTAAAAGAGCATTTGTAACACCTTGCATAATAGAAGCGATTACAGGTTTTATAAAAGGTATTTCTCCTAAGGAAGTAACTGCACTATTTGGTAAAATATCATCTAAAGATAAGCTTTCAAGACCATTTGCAATTAAGGCAGTAGTTAAAACCTTCATAGATAGTTTACTTAAATTTCTCATATTTGGTCTAAAACCACATTTCATAACTAGTTCTTTAATTAAATTTAAGTTAATTGCATAAACCGTAAACATATCAACTTTTTCATTTTGACTAATAGCTGTAGAAATCATAACTGTTTTTGCATTTTTTATAATAATTTCATTTAAATTTTTTCTTATAGAAGTATCAAAAACAACTTGTAAATTAATCTTTAATTCGTCAATGTTGTGATATTTCGTTAATAAATTCACATCATGTTCATTTAAATTATTATTTTTAACAATATTTTTTGCAACCTTCTTATATAAATGATTATACTTACTATTATTTGGATCATCAAAAGTTGTTATAACATCAAGTGAAGGTGAAAAAACAATAATTCTTATTGGATTTAAGAATAAGAAATAAACTAATACAACAACTAAAATATAAAAAGTCCATTCAATATATTTGCCAAATTTGGCAATATTGCCTAGTTTTTCACCAACAGTTATCACAGAACTTATAAGCATTAAAATAAAAATAATTAATGCTCCAATTCCTAAACAATAAAATATAGGACTAATTTTTCTTTTCTTTTTAATTTTTTTACTCATTATCTTCAACTCCAATTTCTTTTTTATATTTCATGATTTTCTTAATTAAAGTAATAAATATAACAATTGCAATTATAAAAAATAAACTACTAATAACAATATTTGACATAAATGTATGATTAATACTTGAAATCAACACAATCATTGCTAAATATTTTAAAGAATCAATTAATAATTGATTTAATTTTTTTTCAGCAACAACAATTCTCATAACTGGAATAATAATATATAAAATACCACAGGTAAATGTAACATATTTGTAATTTGAAAATTTAAAAGATACAACACCAATAATTATAGCGAAAAATCCTTCTATTATATCGAAAATATATTCTTTTTTTCCCATTAAATTAATATCCGCAAAAATTAATCTTATAAGTCCATCAATTACTAGAAAACTTGAAACAATCTTAAGAGTAATGCTATAAGTCAAATCACTAGGGGCTAATGCATACATTAATCCAAATGCTAAAAATATCAAAATAGCTATGCATCTTTTACTTTTGAAAACTACCTTCATATTAAATCCCCCTTATTTTAAAACAATTATACCATAATTAATAAAAAAAACTCTAGATTTCTCTAAAGTTTTATATTATATGCAAAATTTAAACAAATTTTAATTATTATATACATCATAAATAACATCTACTGGTACAAAACCATTAATTTTTTTTGTTATTTTTCCATCTTTAAACATTAATAGCATTGGAATAGACTCTACATTAAATAAAGAAGATAATTCCATTTGTTCATCAACATTTATCTTACCAATAATGTATTCATCTCCTAATGAATCAATAATTTGTCCTAACATTCTACAAGGACTACACCATGGTGCCCAAAAATCTATTAATATTTTCTTATTATGAGAAATAACTTCTTTAAAATTTTCATTTGTTACTTTAATAATCATAATAAAACCTCCTTATCTATATTCTATAACATAATAAAAAAGTTATCCATTAATATGCTTACAATTGAAGGAAATAAAATTTTGAATTTTTTTTATTTTTTTGTTGACAATAAGGTAATTATTATATATAATTTAAATCGTGATATTAATAACCAGTAACTTCTATTATATGATTTGTTCACATATATGCGGGTGTAGTTTAATGGTAGAACCTCAGCCTTCCAAGCTGACTACGAGGGTT
>CAZJSR010000007.1:0-67584 GCA_964548855.1 uncultured Anaeroplasmataceae bacterium
ATTCCACCCGCATAGCAGGTGGTTTTATATTGTTCTTCGAACGACATAATAAAAACTCCTGAATTTTTTCTAATTCAAGAGTCATTTTTAATTAATATTTTATATCCATATAATCAAGAAAATCAGTATTATTAATAGATTCTTCAACTACACTAGCATATACTAATAAATCATTTGTCCCCTCAAGATCAAAGATTTTATTTATTTTACATACCAATGCACTTTTCGCGCCTTTTACTAAAACAACTTCATTCTTTTCATATAAATTATCACTTTGAAATTTATCAACTTCATTTGAATGATTGCATCCAAACATTAAAGCCACATCTTCTTGTCCAACTGATAAAGCACTTACGCCAATCAAATCTCCAATTTTCATCTTTGTTCCTGTTATGCTTTGGCTACCAACCATTAACATAACCTTATCATAATCTGTTTGCATAGCCCATGCACAACACATTCCATATTTTTTATCTTCTTTTTTTATAGTAACAATATTTGCACCACAATTAAAATATCCCATATTTAAACACCTACTTTATCAACCTGACTATATCATTATATGCTATATAAACCATGAAAACCATAAGCAAAATAAACATAATATTATTTATCGTAGCTTCAACTTTTCTATTTAAAGGTTTTCTAGTTATTCCTTCTATTGCTATAAATAAAATTCTACCACCATCAAGAGCAGGAATTGGAAGTAAATTCATCACACCTATATTCACAGATAGCATAGCCATAAACAATAGTAACGCTAAAATTCCTTGACTGAAATATTGACTTACTAAAGAAAATATACCAATAACACCAGATAAATTATTTACTCCAACTTGTCTTACATCACCAGGCGCGATAAGAAGTTTAAGAGTTCTAAAAATCAACGTAAAATCTTCCCAAAAACCTTTAGCTGCAGCACCTATAGATTCAAAAAAGTTATGATGATATGTAGGTGTAATCCCTAAATATAATTTAATCTTATCAATTCTTTGATTATTTAGAACAGTATCTCCATATGTTTCTACTACTTGTTTATCATCTAATGTATTGCATAATTTATTTGTTTCATTATCATAATATTCAAAATAAACATTTTCAATATCTAAATCTTTAAGTTCAAGTATTACATCTTTCCAAGAATTAATAGTTTTCCAATCACTATCTCCAATTTTAATCTTAGTCAAAACATCTCCATTAGATATTTGAGTCACTTCTTTTTTTATTTCATCCTTGTATCGAAGACTAACATTTCCTACTTGAGCACCAGTAATATCTAAAGGTATTTTTATATCTTTATTTATTTCTATATTAGACAAACCTACAGAATTAATTGCAATATAATTATAAATTGTATCTAATTCAATTAGATTTTCATATCCACTTCTTGTTACCTTCAAATTTATTTCAATAGTTCCTTCATAAGCAAGTTCAGTCATTCTTTGAGTAAATTCTGACCAGTTATTTACCTTTACACCATTAACATATTCAATTTTATCTCCTTCTTCGATAATTCCATAAGCTGGATAAACATTATCAATTTCACCAACAGATGTCGAATCATACTTCGGAGTACCTTGAATAAAAAAGACCAACATATAAATAATCATCGCTAGCACAAAATTCATAAAAGGTCCAAAGAAAATACTTAAAAATCTTTGCCATAATGTCTTAGATTCAAAACTTCTATCATATGGAGCAATTTGTAATGTAGATTTATCAAACACATAAAAAGCATCTCTCAAAACTGGATAGGTTTTAATTGTACCATCTTCTAATTCAAGCGATACTTCTAAAGACTCTCCATGTTTTCCATATAATTCAATACTATTAACTTTTCCCCTAATTTCAGCATCTCTTTTTTCTGATAAAACAAGTTCATTTACAGTACCATTTAAAAGATTAATTCCAATCTCGTCGCCTGGTTTAATCATATCAGATGTAACTTGCTCACCGGCCATTGAAACATAACCACCTATTGGTATAAGTCTTATACTATATGTTGTTTCACCTTTTTTCTTTTGATAGATTGCAGGCCCCATTCCTAAAGAAAATTCATGGCATAAAACACCAGCTTTTCTAGCAAAATAAAAATGTCCGAATTCATGTATTAAAATTATGACACTCAAAATCATAATAAAAACCAATATTTTTAAAATAATCATTATAAATCCACCCCTTCATTTAAAATCCTATTTTGAATTTCATTATCTACATCTATAATGTCATCTATTGTTATATTTTCCTTATCATAATTTTTACTAATCTCTTTTTCTATTATAGTTTCAATATCTAAAAATTTGATTTTCCCATTTAAAAACAAATTAACTGCAGCTTCATTTGCAGCATTTAAAACAGTTGGATATAATCCACCTTTTCTAATTGCATCATAAGCAAAACCTAAACATCTATATCTTTTCGTCGAAAGTTCTTCAAACGTCAAATTATATTCAAGTAAATTTAATTCTTTACCATTATATTTAAAATGATTAGGGTATGATAGTGCATAAAGGATAGGCATTCTCATATCTGGATTTGATAAAACAGCTTTAACACTTAAATCATTAAATTCAACAAGTGAATGAATAATACTTTGTCTATGTAAAACTGTCTTTATATTAGAAACTGGAATATCAAATAAATAATGAGCCTCTATAACTTCAAACCCCTTATTCATCATAGTTGCACTATCAATCGTAATTTTCGCTCCCATACTCCAATTAGGATGATTTAATGCATCATTAATAGAAACATCTTTAAGTTCATCTCTTGTTTTATCCCTAAATGATCCACCAGATGCAGTAATAATCAAATTCTTAATATCACTATGATCTTCTCCTCTTAAACATTGCCATATAGCACTATGTTCAGAATCAATTGGGAAAATATTAACTTTATTCTTTCTAGCAAGAGGCATTACAATAAAGCCTGCCATAACTAAGGTTTCTTTATTTGCAAGCGCAACATCATTAAAAGCATTTATTGCACTAATAGTTGGTTTTAAACCTACATGTCCAACTAATGCATTTACAACTAAGCCTTGATTTAAAGATTTATATGAAGCCACTTCATTTAAGCCATCATCCCCGTACACAATACGTGGTTTATAAGATAAATTCACATCTACTTCATTTCTAAAACAAACAATTTCTGGTTTAAATTCTTCAATTAGAGATAAACTATGTTCTATATTTCTGCCAACACTCATCCCAACAATTCTAAATAAATCAGGCCTTTGTCTCACTATATCTAATGTTTGAGTTCCAATTGAGCCTGTAGCTCCTAGAAGATATATATCCTTCATATAAATACCTATAACAAGAAATTATTAAATAATAATATTACAGTACACAAAAACATTGAAACAAAGATTGCTGAATCTAGTCTATCTAATACTCCCCCATGACCAGGGAATATATTGCTAAAATCTTTAATTTCATATGTTCTTTTAAATTTAGACGCAACAAGATCTCCAATTTGCCCTAATATAGATGATGCAATAGTTAAAATTATTATAAATACAATTTGCATTGGTCTATTTAACCACTCAAAATTCATATATGCAAGATTACTAAAAATACTAAACCCCGGATTTCCAGCTATTTTATTATAAAATAGTGCAAATGAAACACCTACAATAGTCGCAACACATGTTCCTCCAATTGCACCTTCCCAAGATTTTTTAGGGCTAATATTAGGTGACATTTTATGTTTTCCAAAGGCCATACCAAATAAATATGCAAAAACATCTGTAAATATTGTAATACAAAATAGATAAAGTACAAATTCAAGACCCCAAAATCTAAGTATTGTTATTGTACCAAACCCAAAAGAACAATATAAAACTGAAGTAAGAGCCCTACCAATCGAAGCACCATTAAAATCTCTATAAACAACCATTAAACTTAAAAATACTAATAAAATAATCATAAGAGTAGGCGCAAATTCTATTCTAATATTAAATAATTTTAAAACATTGTTTCCAACACTATCTATATTATAAGAAGTTAGAAACGACAAATATAACAACACCGTTGAAATAATTATCGCCACTTTAACACCTTTAGGAAATTCATGTCTTTTTCCATACATATTTATCATTTCAATTGATGCCATAATAGACAATCCTAACATTAATATTTGAAATAATACAAATAGTTTTTCAACTATCAATAAAGGTATAAATATTGCCATTAAAACAATACCTGTAATAGTTCTTTTTTTCATACTACTTATTCTCCTTAAGTCCGCCAAATCTTCTATTTCTTGATTGATAAGAAATGATAGCTTCTTTTAATTCATTTTCATTAAAATCAGGCCAAAATACATTAGTAAAATATAATTCAGCATATGCTAATTGCCATAACATGAAGTTGCTAATTCTCTGTTCTCCACTTGTTCTAATAAGTAAATCAAGTTTTGGTAATCCTTTAGTATATAAATTATTCTCAATCAAATTCTCATTTATATCATCAATTTGAATTTCATTATTTTTCACCATCATCGAGATTTTCTTTACAGCACTTGTAATTTCCTCATATGATCCATAATCGACACATAAATTTAAAACGAGTCCAGTATTATTTTTAGTTTTAGTTTCAATATTATCAAAAATCTCTTTAAGTTCACTAGAAATATTAGTTTTTCTTCCTAATATCTGTATTTTATAATTACTATTAAATATTTTTTCTTTATATCTTTTATAATACTTAATAGGTGTTTTCATTAGGTAATCAACTTCTTCTTGAGGTCTTTTCCAATTTTCAGTACTAAAACAAAAACAAGTTAATGATTCAATCCCTAATTTTTGACAACTTTTAGCAATTTTAATTATGTTAAGAGCGCCTTGTCTATGTCCAAGAAATCTCGGAAGCATTCTTTCTTTTGCCCATCTACCATTACCATCTAATATGATTGCAATATGTTTAGGTATTCTTTGCATATCAATTTCTTTATTCATTATATGGCTCCTTTCCATAATACAATAATTATACAATAATTATTAGTATTTTTCAAATATATAATACAGTTTTAAAAAAAAGAAAGTGCCGCATATAATAACGGCACATAATAAACTATATTGTTAATAATTCTTTTTCTTTTGAAGATGTTAATTCTTCAACTTTCTTGATTTTCTTGTCAGTTAGATTTTGAACATCTTCTAAATAACTTTTTTCATCATCTTCTGGAAGTTCAAGTTTCTTAAGAGCATCATTTGCATCTCTTCTAATATTGCGTACTGCAACCTTAGCTGATTCGCACATTTTTGATACTTCTTTACATAATTCCTTACGACGTTGTTCAGTCATAGGTGGTAAAACTAAACGAATTCCAGCACCATCATTTTGTGGAGTTAATCCTAAATTAGATGCACTAATAGCTTTTTCAATTTCTTTTAAAACTGATTTATCGTATGGTTTAATATAAAGTTGACTTGCTTCTGGAACAGAAACTGATGCAACTTGTTTAATTGGAGTTGGTGCTCCATAATAAATAACTGAAATAGAATCTAAAAGATTTGGATTAGCTCTACCTGTTCTAATTGAAGATAGTTCACGTTCATAGTTTGCAATTGCTTTATCCATTGATTCTTCAGTTTCTAATAAAATCATATCTGGCATATTTGTATTCTCCTTATTCTTTTACTAATGTTCCTATTTTTTCACCGCTAACAGCTTTAACGATATTTCCTTCTTTATTCATATTAAATACAATTGCTTGAAGGTTATTATCACGACATAAAGTTGCAGCTGTCATATCCATTACATTTAATTTATTATTTAAAATTTCACTAAATGTTAATTCTTCATATAATTTGGCATTTGGATTTGTTTTAGGATCAGAATCATAAACTCCCTCCGTACCATTTTTAGCCATTAATACTAGTTCAGCACCAATTTCAGTAGCTCTTAAAACACTAGCTGTATCTGTTGAGAAATATGGTGAACCAAGTCCACCTACAAAAATACAAACTCTATTCTTCTCAAGATGTCTAATAGCTCTACGTCTTATATAAATTTCAGCCACTTCTTTTATATCTAGTGCTGACATAACACGTGTAGGTACTCCTATTTTTTCTAATGCTTCTTGTACAGCAAGTCCATTCATTACAGTAGCAAGCATCCCCATATAATCAGCTTGGGCTCTTTCCATTCCTAGGTCACTGGCGGTTTTACCACGCCAAATATTACCACCACCAACAACTATGGCGATTCCAATACCTAATTTATAAACTTCTTTTATTTGAAGCGCAACTTTATGAACAGTTGCAGGATCAATACCAAAAGATGTTTCACCCTTTAGTGCTTCTCCACTAAGTTTTAATAGTACTCTTTTATACATAACTCCTACACTCCTCTAAACTTTTTTAAAAAAGAGGAACTACTTAGTAGCTCCTCAATAAATTACTTAGCTAATCCAGCTTGAGCAGCTACTTCAGCAGCGAAATCAACAACTTGCTTTTCAATTCCTTCTCCAACTTTTAGACGAACGAATGAAACAACAGTCATCTTATTTCCCTTAACATATGCTTCTACAGTTTGATCTGGATTCTTAACAAATGGTTGGTCTAATAAACACATTTCTTGTAATGATTTATTTAAACGTCCTTCAACCATCTTTTGAATAATATTTTCTGGTTTTGGCTTAGCAGCATTTGCATTTTCATTTAAAGCTTCATGTAAAATGATATTCTTTTCTGCTTCAATTTCATCAGCAGGAATTTCATTTCTTGAAACATATTTTGGACTAATTGCAGCAATATGCATTGAAACGTCTTTAGCAACAGATTCATCTGTTCCTTCTAAAATTGTTACAACAACAATATTTCCACCATTATGCTTATAAATACCAAATACTTGAGAATCAGTCTTAACAATTCTTTGAACTCTACGTAATGATACTTTTTCACCGATAACTGCAGAATCCTCAAGGATAACTGTAGCTAAATCCTTACCATTAACATCTACTTTTAATGCACAATCAGTACATTTTGCATCTGAATTAATTAAGATATTTCCAACTTTTTCTAATAAAGCAAGGAACTTATCATTCTTTGAAACGAAGTCTGTTTCAGAATTTAATTCAAATACAACAGCTTCATTTCCGCTAACTGCAACTGAACATAATCCTTCAGCAGCAACACGGTCAGCTTTCTTAGCAGCTTTTGTAATTCCTTTTTCACGTAACCATACGATTGCCTTTTCCATATCGCATTCACATGCTTCTAATGCTTTCTTACAATCTAACATTCCGGCAGCTGTAGCGTCACGTAATTCTTTTACCATTGCTGGTGTTACTTTTACTTCCATTTAAATTTCCTCCTATTTATATTTTATTATTCAGCTTTTTCAGTTTTCTTTTGAGCTGGTTTCTTTCCATCTTTATTGAATGGTTTCTTTCCATCTTTATTATATGGTTTTCTAGGAGCTTGATCCTTATTTTCTTTCTTTTCCTTAGCGATTTCTTCTCCAAGGTTTACTTCTTCGTCTTCGAATTTTTCAACAACTCCACCTTGAGCTTCAATTACAGCGTTAGTCATAACCCATGTAACTAATTTTACAGCTCTAATAGCGTCATCATTTGCAGGGATTACATAATCAACATCATCAGGATCACAGTTAGTGTCAACAATTCCAAATACAGGAATATTTAACTTACGTGCTTCTAAAATTGCATTATGTTCTTTACGAGGATCAACGATGAATAAAGCATCTGGTGCCTTCTTCATTTCCTTGATTCCTCCAAGGTTCTTTTCAAGTTTTTCTCTTTCTGCCTTTAATTTAGCAACTTCTTTTTTAGGAAGAGCATCGAATGTTCCATCTTCTTCCATCTTATATAATTGGTTTAACTTAGCAATTCTCTTCTTGATAGTCTTGAAGTTTGTTAAACATCCACCTAACCAACGATTGTTGATATAGAAATGTCCACATCTTGTTGCTTCTTCTTTTACTGCTTCTTGAGCTTGCTTCTTAGTACCAACGAATAATACTTTTCCATCATTCTTAACGATTTCTAATAAAGCTGCATAAGCCTTTTCGATTTCATTAGCTGTTTTTTGTAAATCAATGATATAAATACCATTTCTTGAAGTATAGATGTATTTTCCCATCTTAGGATTCCATCTACGAGTTGCATGTCCGAAATGAACACCAGACTCTAATAATTGTTTCATAGAAACTACTGACATAATTTAAATTCCTCCATTAATCTATTTTTGTTTTTTTAGCCTCTGTTACCGTCAACATATATTGCCACAATGAATATATATTCACTGCACTGACAATACACTCGTGCAACATGTGTATTTTATGCCTTTTATATTCTATCATATTAAAATTCGTATTTCAACACCTATTTTTCACTTATTTCTACTTTTATAACAAAAAAAGCCATCTTACTTGATAGCTCCATTTTGCATAGTAAATGATATTCTCTTTGATTCATCTTTATATGATTCAACAACTGAATCACTATATTTTGAATCTTTATAAACTGTTGTAGTTGCGTATACAGGTGCAATTACATATGTAATAAGTGTAATTCTTCTTGTTGAACTATCACCATCTGCAATATACTTAACATAGTCTACACGCATAGGTACATATAATACTGCAAATTTCTTTTCATCATTTGAAGCATCACAAAAACCTTCTTTTGGTTCTACTAATGTTGAAGATTCTTTGAAAATTTCATAACCAACTGCTGTTTTAATTGTTGTATCTTCACTTAAGATATCAATAATTGTAGCTAAATCACCAGAACTAAAAGCTGTTGTTGATGCATAATTTGCATATATAGTTGATTTTGAATTATATGATGGAATATCTAAAATATTCATTTTTGCTTCAGATTGAATATTTTTTGGTAAAAACACCTCAAAATGAGCAGTTTTTGTAGTATCATATCCATCTTCTTTATTAGTAATAGCTACATTATTTATTGCAGTTTCATTATATTCAATATTATTAAACCATACATTAGATATATCATGATTTTTAGCACTTTCATCTAAATCATAGCTTTCTTTAGTTTTTTTACATCCACTTAAACTTACTATTCCAAGAACAGCAAATAAACCTAAAAGTATTTTTTTCATTTATTATCATTCACCTCATAAATTCATTAACAAGGTGATTATAACATAACAATTTAATTAAATCTACTATTTTTTTATTACCATTCTCTTTATTTTACAACAATTGTAGAATATAATATTATCATAAATATTTTTTGAGGATGTGGGAATATGCTTTTATATTTTTTTCCTAAATTAAAGGATAATAAAATAATTAATAATATAATAAATTTTCTTTATTCAAATTTATTCATTATATTTTCCGTAATACTCATGACTTTTTCAAGTTTATTCGGATTTGAAATTTTTATTTATTATATTATAGTAATATTTGCACTAGGAATTCTCTTATTATGTGATGATACCATCCCTATAATACCACTTTTATGTATTGGATATATGACGTTTTCCACAAAAAATAATCCAATAGATAAAACGGCATCATTTATATACGGTTCTTCATTTAAAATTAATATGATAATTATAATAGTTATATTATCTATTTCTTTTATTACGAGACTTATCATAGATATTTATAGAAAAAAGAATCTTAAGAAACCGAAATTTCTTTTGAGCATAACTCTTTTATCGCTATTCTTAGTTTTAGGTGGAATTGGTTCAGATTACTATAAAGGAATGTCATCAATATATGGTATGCTAGTAGGGATATCTTTCGGATTTGTTTATTTATTCTTACATTTTACAATTGATTCAAAAAATCTAAAATTAGATTACTTTGCTAGAGTATTTATGTATATTGGTCTTGGTATAACAATACAAATAATTAATATGTATTACAACGCTGGATTTACAAATGATGTTTTTGATAGAGGGTTATTAAGAACTGGATGGGGAATATACAATAACGTGGGATGCGTTATGTGCGTTTGTTTACCTGCTGCGTTTTATTTATCAATTAAAAACGAAAAAAATCTAGTATATTCAATTATAACTCACATAATATACATTGCCCTTATTTTCACACAAAGTAGAGCAGGTATATTAATGGGAACATTCTTATATATTATTTGTACTATATTACTTATAATATTCTCAAATAAAAAACAAATACTTAATCATTTAGTAATGTTATTTGCGATATTAATAACAATAGGATTGATATCTATTATAAACTTTAATATTATAAAAAACATTTTCAATTCACTATTTATTGCGAAATTTGATGATAGTAGTAGATTCGAATTATATAAAGGAGGATGGAATGCATTTAAAACAAATCCAATTTTCGGTACTGGTTTTTATGATTATGATCATTCATACTCTGTACATTTTAGTAAAACATCCTTCTTACCTCCAAGATACCATAATACAATCGTACAAATGATTGCCTCATGTGGAATATTAGGTTTATTAAGTTATCTATATCATCGTTTTGATACACTCTTAGCAATTTGTAAAAAGCCAAGTTTAGAAAAGATATTTATAGGACTTTGTATATCTGGAATTCTTCTTACATCACTTCTCGATTGTCACTTCTTTAACATAGGGCCTGGAATACATTATGGAGTATTATTATTATTATTAGAAAAGACCATAGAATTAGAAAAAGCTACCACTAATGAGTGATAGCTTATTTTTCTTTTTTAGCTCTTGGAAAACTTTCAAAATAACTTTTGTTTATTCTTTCTGTAGTTACATGAGTATATATTCTCGTTGTTGAAATACTTTCATGCCCTAATAATTCTTGTACAACTTTTAAATCAGCACCATTATTTAACATAGACGAAGCAAAACTATGCCTTAACATATGTGGTGTAATTTTATATGTTTCACCCATTTTTTCAATTATACTATTTAGAATTACTCTAACACCTCTAGGAGTTAGTGGTGTTCCATTTTTATTTAACATTAAGGTTCTTTCTAAAGGATTTTTTGAATTACTCAATAAGGTTATTCTTTCATAACTAATATAATGTTTAATATGTTGTGCTAGTTTATTATACATTAGAGCAATTCTATCTTTTTTACCCTTACCACTTCTAATAGAAATTACGTTATTACTAAAATCAACATCTTTAATTTCAAGAGAACATAATTCACTTACACGAAGTCCACATCCATATAAAATTTCTAAAATAACAAGATTTCTAAAACCTAATGTTGTTTTATTATCAATAGACGAAAACATCATCTTTATTTCTTCATCAGTCAAAACTTTAGGAAGTCTTTTAGGTACTTTATCACTTTTAATATCTGAAAAAAAATTAAAAGAGACAACATGTTCCTTTAAAAGAAAATCATAAAAAGCTCTTAAACTTGACATTTTTCTATTAACAGTAGAAGACTTTTCATCTTGGCTATTTAAATAATTGTGATAATTCTTAGCTATTCTTTCGTTTCTAATAGACATTAAATTAGGAGCAAACTTTTCAGCATGAATAAAATTGGAAAAATCAACCACATCTTTAACATAGGCTTTAATTGTGTTATTAGAATATCCTTTTTCACTTTCAAGGTAATTAGAAAACTCAGCGATTGCTTCTTCATCAGTTTTCATCTAACCACTCCTTAGCTTTTTTTATCTCATCAAGTGCACGCTTTGCATATAAAGATTTTCTTTCTTTCTTATTATGCTTAAAATCCAAATCTTCCATAATTCCAAAATTCGCATTCATTGGTTGAAATCCATTTGGATTTGCATTACATATATAATTCGACATTGACCCAATAACTGTTTTTCTTGAGAAATTATATAATTCTTTATTTTTCAAATATCTATCCATATTTATAGCCGCAAGTATTCCACTTGCTGCACTCTCAACATAACCTTCAACACCACTTAATTGTCCAGCGAAAAAGATATTTTTATATTTTTTCGTTTGCATTGTCGGATTTAAAATCTTTGGCGCATTAATATATGAATTTCTATGCATTACACCGTATTTAACAAAAACAGCATTTTCAAGGCCTGGTATTAAAGAGAATACTCTTTTTTGTTCTGGCCACTTTAAATGTGTTTGAAAACCAACTAAATTATACATAGTTTTAGCCGCATCATCTTGACGAAGTTGAACAACAGCATAAGGTTTCTTTCCATCCGGAGTTTCAAGACCTACAGGCTTAAGTGGACCAAATGTAAGAGTTTGAGGCCCTCTTTTTGCCATTATTTCAACAGGCATACATCCCTCAAAGACTTTTAGTTCAAAATCATGCGCTTCTACGCATTCTGCATTAATTAATTCATTATAAAATTTATCAAATTCCTCTTTTGTCATAGGACAATTTAAATACGAAGCTTCACCTTTATCATATCTACTTTTTAAATAAACCTTCGAATAATCTAAACTATCTGCTAAAACAATCGGAGCTGCCGCATCAAAAAAATAGAAATCATCCGCATCAAATTTTTCTTTAATCTCTCTACTTAATGAATCCGAAGTTAGAGGGCCACTACAAATAATTGTAGGAATATTCTCATCAATTTGTGTAACTTCATCATGACAAACAGTAATATTCGGATGATTATTAATAACATCTGTTACAGCTTGACTATAACCTTCTCTATCAACCGCAAGTGCACCACCAGCTTCTACACTATGTTCTCTTGCTGTTTTAATAATCAAAGAATCAAAAACTTCCATTTCTTTTTTTAAAATACCACAAGCATTTTCTAATGAATCTGCCCTAAGCGAATTAGAACAAACAAGTTCTGCATATTTACTTGTTTTATGAGCCGGTGTCATTTTGTTTGGTCTCATTTCAAATAATTTTACTTTATATCCTTTATTAGCTAAATAATAAGCAGCTTCACATCCAGCTAATCCTGCACCTATAATATATATCATAATAACCGAGATAACTCGAATTCACGCCCTTTCAAATCAATTATAACATAAAAAAGATAATCATTTAATAATTATCTTTTCATTTACTTTAAACCACTTATCTTTATTCAAAACAAGAAGGTTATATGAGTCAATTTTATAATTTTTTAAGATGTCATCAACAGTAATTCCAGGAGTTATAATTATTTCCTTAGCACTTGTTTCTATAGCCTGATTTTCTTTTAAATATAAATCTTTAACACAATTATTCTTCATCAGACAATCAACACTTATTCCATTTCTTTCAGAAATAATTGAAAGAGTGTCTCCAGGTTTAGTATAATATTTATTACATGTAGGAATAAATATTATTTGATTTGGATATATTGTTGTAGATTGCATTTTATTATGCATGATAAGATCATCAACACTTATTCCATACATATTAGCTATTTTATATAAAGTATCTCCTGGCTTTACAACATATGTATTTCCCCCATCAAATTCCTTACTATTTACAAATTTTTCAAAACTATAATTATTCAATATATTTCACCCAATCTATCATATGTCGAATAAAGTTTTAGCTTTTAGGCCTTTATACCATTTAATAGGTTCTATATTATTTTCTATTAAAAATTCATTTGTTTTACTAAATGGTTTTGAACCAAAAAAGCCTCTATATGCACCAAGTGGTGAAGGATGAGGTGATGTAATAACCAAATGTTTTGGATTTGTAATTAAAGATGCTTTTTTTATTGAAGGCGTTCCCCACAATATAAATACTATCGGATGTTGTTCATTATTTAAATACATAATTGTGTTATCAGTTAATATCTCCCAACCTTTTTTCTTATGAGACATAGATAATTTATCCCTTACTGTTAATATCGTATTAAGTAAGAATACATCTTGTTGTGCTAAATATAGTAGATTACCATCTTGTTCTACCTCCACACCTAAATCATCTGACATTTCTTTATATATATTTCTTAATGAAGGTGTAAGATGTTTATCATAAACACTAAAACTAAATCCATGTGCTTCTCCATCATTTATATAAGGATCTTGTCCTAATATAACAACCTTTACTTTTTCTGGTTCGGTGTATTTATAAGCATTAAATATATCATCAAAATCAGGATGACATTTATAATTTTTGTATTCTTCTTTAACAAAAATCATTAAATCTTTAAAATAATCTTTATTCTTTTCAGTTTCAAAAAAATCATTCCACATTTTAATCACCATAAATTAAAGACCATATTTCTATGGTCTTTATTTCAATTATTATCTTGTTTCAATTACTGCATAATCTCCATCTTCACGAAGATATAATACATTAATTCTTCCTGTTTCTTTATCTAAATATACGAAGAAATCGTGTCCTGATAATTCCATATGCCCCATAGCTTCTTCTAAAGTCATCGGAGTTAATTCAACTTGCTTATTACGAACAAGTTGAGCCGCTTTCATTTCTTTATCTAGAGCTTCTAAATCTAAATTAGCATCGTAGAATACATCCTTAATTCCCTCTTTATCAGATTTTTCTTTGATTCTTGTTTTATATTTTCTAATTTGAGAAATTAATTTTTCAATTGTCTTATCAATTGCTGAATATAAATCTTCATCAGCAACTTCAGCTCTTAAAACTGCGTTCTTTGTTGGAATAGTAACTTCTACCTTATGGAACTTAGGGTAAACCTTACATACAACACGTGCATTTAATTCCTCTTGAAAATAATTTTGAAGTTTTGATAATTTCTTTGTAGCAAACTCTACATTTGCTTCTGATGGATTAAATCCATTCTTTCCTACAACTTCAACCTTCATATATATCACTCCATTCATATCGACCATGTGTTCCTTTAGGTCACTTTTATTATACCAAAAAACTAAAACGTTTTCAATGATTTTTCAAAATAATATAACTTTAAACATTTAAGAAAAACTGTAAGCATTTCGCTTACAGTCATATTAGTGAATTTTATAAACATTATGAGCTTGCAGACCTTTTTCACCAAATACTAATTCAAATTCAACGACTTCTCCTTCTTGTAATGTTTTAAATCCATCATCTTGAATTGAACTATAATGAACAAAAATATCATCATAGTTTTCTTTTACTATGAATCCATATCCTTTTTCATTATTGAACCACTTTACTTTTCCTTTTAGCATTATAATTTACCTCCCTGCTTTACAATTATATTTTATTATTATATGTATAAGATATCAAAGATTTTCGTACCAAAAATAACTACACTATTCGACACCTAAAACATATAACAAAAATATCATCATCTATTAAATTAGATATAATATCAAGTTCTTCTATCTTATTTTTAAAAATAGTTAGATTATCCATTAGAATTAAATATTTAGATATGAGCTTTTCTACTACCCTAGAATATTCTAATAAAAAAGCATTCATGTTTACCTTATCATTTTCATTAAGTATTTCTACAATATAACAAAATCTCTTATTATCTAAAGGAAGCGCTAATAAATTAATATTATTAATATGTTCATAAAAACATTTATTACATACTAAATATTTTTGTTTTACTAATAAATCTTTAATTTTTCTTTTTATTATAAATTCATTATTACAAGCTATGCATTTCATATAATCACGTATAATTAATTTAGTAATAATTAATAACTAAACCAACTATTACTCCTTTCTTATAATATAAATGCACTGTGGATCTTTATCTGTATTACTAAGGCTAATTAAATATTTAGACCTTTTTTGGGTGATTATTACCACAGTCTTTTTTCTAATTTTAATTAGGTTAATTAAGGCTCACCCATAATATATTTAGACTAAAATATATCTAATTACTAAAAAAAGGGATTAAATCCCTTTATGCTTTAGAAAAAACTAATGTAATAATCATATTTTCATCGTCTATTTTCGCAAAAATATCTCCTTTTTGTTTAAACATAATTTCTCTTGCGATATAAAGACCAAGTCCACTACCTTTACTGTTTTTTATATTACTTCCTCTAAAGAAACTTTCAAAAATATGAGATATTTCATTATCAGATAATGTATTACCACTATTTTTAATTTCTATTAATATAGAAGAATCTTCTTCATATGCAGATATTTCTATTAGTTTTCCATCTCCATATTTTATAGCGTTTTCAACTATATTTTGAATAACCTCTACACTTCTATTTAAATCCCCCTTTAATAGACAATCCTTAAATCCATTTAAAATAAAGGGGATTTGTACAAGCTTAAGTTTTTCTTTATAGTACATTTGTATTTCATCTAGCAAAAATTTCAAATAAAATTCCTGTACTTTAACCTCTATTGATAAAAAATCTTCCTTAGATGCAGAAACTATCATAGATAATAATGTTTCTATTTGACTTACATTATCATTTATACAAAGCGCTATTTCTTTAGTTTTATCAACATTATAAAGCCCTTTTTCAATAGCCTTTGAATATAGTTTTATAGCTGATAATGGTGTTTTAATATCATGGGATAGTGATAATAATAAAGTCTTTTTTTCACGTTCAAGTTCTAATTCTTTTTGTTTTTGTTCCTCAAGTTTTTCTCTTAATAAATTAAGTCCCCACACAAATTTCCCAAAATATTTATTTTTTTCTTCTTTAAGCGGTATATTTAAATTTCCTCTTGCAATCTCATATGCCATATTTGTTAATTTAGAAAATGATTTTAATATTTTATATCTTACAAACAATAATACAAATATAACACATATAGTCATTACTGCTAGTGATATATTAAGATAAATAATATTTAGATTATTATTAAAATCACTCATTTTATAATCGAATCTATATAAATTACCATCAATATCCTTTATTATATAATCACTATTTGTATTATAAAAATCTGATGAGTATTCTTCTATATTAAACACATATTTATAATCATCTAAATTAACACTATGTAAACCTTCATTTTTCATAATATATGAAATTCTATTAATTTCAACTCTATATTCTCTTTCATTTTTTTTATTATTCAATTTCAACATTAATATGTTAGATAATGTAAAAATCAAAACAACAAAAAATGATATTATAATACAAATTTTATTAAATGCTTTCATATTTATATCCAACTCCCCACACTGTAATTATTCTAGTGGGATTTTTTGAATCATCTTCTATCTTTCGTCTTAACCATTTAATATGTACAGTTAGCGTTTGTTGTTCTGAAAAACTATCATTTCCCCAAATTCGATTAAAAATATAATCTTTATTTAAAACCTTCCCCTTATTTTCTATTAACATTACTAACAATTCAAATTCCTTTGCAGTCATTTCAATCACTTTATTATTCTTATATACAACCCTAGATTCTTTATTTATTTTTATATCATTGTCTACTAATAATGAAATATTGTATTTTCTTTTAAATATACCTTTTATTTTAGCTAATAAAATATCAATATCATATGGCTTTTCAATATAATCATCAGCACCAAGCATCAGTCCATTAAGTTTATCATTCTTAGTATTTTTGGCACTTACTATTAAAATAGGTGTATCACTTTTTTCTCTTATCTTCGCACAAACATAAAAGCCATCTATATTAGGAAGCATAATATCTAAGACAACAAGTTTTGCCCCATATTTATCATATAAAATCAAAGCTTCTTCTCCACTACAAGCGATAGATACTTTATAATTTTCTTTTTCTAAAAAGTCATGTAATAAATTTGCAATTTCTTTATTATCCTCAACAATTAAAATATCTATCATATACTACTCCTTTTTTACCAACCCATTTGCATTAGCCAGTTATTAAGCGTTCTTTCACGCTCTTTTAAATCAGACTGATTAGTGTACTTACCTAAAGTATACTCTCCCGCAATATTTCCGTCAACAAAATACAATATTCTTTGACATTTACTTGCAACCTTTACATCATGTGTTACTATCATGATTGATGTATTCTCTTCATTTATTTTAACTAGCTCATTCATAACATCATCACTTGATGATCTGTTAAGTGAACCTGTTGGTTCATCAGCGAAAATTATTTTAGGCTTATTTATTAAACTTCTACATATACAAGCTCTTTGAAGCTGACCTCCTGATACTTCATTAATATCATTATCACAAATATCAATAATACCAAGTTTTCTCATTAATTCTTTTGCATTTTCTACTATTTCTTTTTTATCTTTTGCCTTCTTAGATTCTATTGCTGGAAGAATAATATTATCTAAGATGCTTAAATTTTTAAGCATATACATTTGTTGAAAAATAAATCCCATTTCATCAAGTCTAATATTTGAGAGCATAGAATCCTTTAAATTAGTTATTTCTTTATCTAAAAACGTTACTGTTCCACAAGTAGGTTTGTCCATACCTGACACTGCATAAAGAAGTGTTGATTTACCACTTCCAGATGGTCCCATTATAGCTAACATTTCACCTTCAGAAACGCTAAAATTAACATTTTTCAAGACATTATTTTGTCTTTTATTTGCTATATATGTTTTGCATAAATCTACTACATTTAATATTTTATTCATAATATTCCCCCTATTCAATACATGAAGCATCAGATGCTTTTATTTTTTTAGTAATAAGTGAAGTTAGAGTTCCACTTAAAATTGAAACAACAAATATTACTATTGGATATAATAAACAGATTTCAAAATAATTTATTTTATATTCAATACCAAAATAAGCTCCCATCATCTTAAAGATAGGATTAATAGTTATACAAGTGAGTGGATACGATAAGATAAGTGCTAATATTACAGAAACAAGTGCAACAACAAAAAATCTTAAGGTATGCCATGAAATAATAGTTTTATTTTTAAAACCAAGTGATTTAAGCAGTGCTATTTCACTTTTTTCTTTAGTTATAAATGATCTTTCCATAAGTACAGTAACAAGTATCACTATTACTACTACTAGCGCAACAACTAAATATTTAACACTATTTAAAGTAGCCGCAACACCTACTAATTTCTCTACATATTCTCCTGCAGTATAAATATCACAACTAGGATATAACTCCTTTATTTTATTTATTCTTTTTGAAATAACCTTACTATTAGGACTATCAATGAAATCTATTTGAAATGGAGAAACACCAGATAAATACTTATATGATATTTCTACTTCCTGTGATATTCTAATTCCTTCACCTTGATTATTCATAGAATGGAATATTGCAGTAATAATAAATTCTTCATCTCCACTTGGCAAATGAAGAATAACACTATCTCCTATAGTTGCACCTATTTTTTCACTCACAAGTGGTGTAATTGCAATTTCATTAACGTTTTGTGGTGCACTCCCCTTATGGTATTTATATGAAGATAAATCAGTACCAATTCCTTGGAATGCCATTGACTTATATGATTTATCTTCATAAGATATAGATAATTTATATAAAGCCTCATATACTATTTCGCACGGCATACCATTATTAGTTAAACTATTTGTTATCTTTTCCACTTCTTTATTAGCTATTTCTTTACCATTTTCTACTAAAAAATTCATTTGAACAGAATCATTTGTCATATATAAATCAGTTTCTGTTAAAGCGAATGTAGAAATTAACTTTTCACTTTTAAGTGTATTAACTGTATTTGCTAATATAAGTACAAGAAGTAAGCATAAAGAATAAATAAGAGATATAACTATATATCTTTTAGGACTGCTTATTATATCATTGCAAGCTAAGAAAGATGATGAATTTAATTTAGTTTTATTTAACTTTAATATGCTTTTAGCTTTATATCTTTCTCCTGTAGTACCACTATGAATAGCTTCAACAGCAGAATATTTCTTAACCTTTCTACTACTCCAATATGAGAACATTAAAATTATAATTACAACAAGTAACGAGCATAAGAAATTAACAAATACATAATTATCATTTTGCATTACAATTGTATCTGATACAATTGAGATAAGCATATCACCAAACGGAATACTAAATATAAATCCTATTAATGAACCTATAATTGAAAGAGCTAAATATTTTATTAAATATAAACCTCTTATTCTTCTATTAGAAATTCCTATAGCCTTCATTACCCCTATTTCTTTATATTCTTCTTTTAAAGTAAACGAAATAGTAAAATTCAAAACTACAAAAGCTATTAATATAAGAGAAATACTTACAACTAAGATAATTCCCGCAATAACCATATTTAAGACATAAGACGTTTTTATTAAATTTTTATCTCCATTAAATATAATACTTATATTACTTTCACTAAACGCTTTTTCTACCTTATATACATTATCTGTATTTACATAAATTAAACTTCCTATATAATCCTTTAAATCATTTATTTTTACAAGTTTATCAAAATCATTTTGATTTAGCATGAATCTATTCATACCCATTAATGATGATCCTAGCATAGCATCTTTAAATGAACCAGCGATTTTTAAATCAATATATGTATCATCAAATTTAATAGTAATATTTTCGCCTATTTTTAAATCTTTTGATTTTATTAATTTATCCGATATTAAAACTGTTCCCTCAGATACACCAGTAATCTTTTTATTATTTTTCGAAAAATAATTTATTTCTCTATCTTCATAAGCCATAACAACTCCAATGTTATCCATAACTAATTCTTTATTATTATAGATTATATTTTCATTACTAGTATATAATACAGTTTCTATACCATAATCATCAATAGCTTCTATATCATCTAAAAAATTTGTTATAGGTACTTCTAAGGAGTTATCTCTTGTAACAGCGAAATAATCAGGCACTTCTGCAATTTCAAAATATTTATCAAGTGATGTTGTTATTGTTATAATATTATTTACACTACTTGCAACAAACATGCTAGATAATATAATGAATATAAATATAATAATATTCATTACTTTTTTTCTTTTTAAATCTTTCTTTAAAATGTTTAAATACATTTTACTTCCTCCTTTTTACAAGAGTATTCTAGCAATCTAATTATTAAATAATCATTAAATAATTTAAAAAAACATAAAAAAAAAGCTACAAAGTAGCTTTAATTCTTACTTGAATCTCTTACGAGCTTCTTGACGTTTTTGTTTTCTAACGTCAGATGGTTTTAAAAAGTATTGACGCTTCTTAGCTTCTTGAAGGTTACCTGATTTAGAAACATCACGCTTAAAACGACGTAGAGCATCTTCAATGCTTTCTTTCTCACGAACTATTGTTTTAGACATATTCTAGGCCTCCTTCCGCTTTAAAAGTCTTTTTTATTATACTAAAAAGAACAAACCGTGTAAAGATATTTTTTAAAATATTTTCATTTTTCCGAAAATTTTATCTTTTTTTATCGATTCAATTTCAACATTTACCATTTTTTTTAAATATTTTTCATCAAGGGGTAAATAGACTTTTAAATAATTAGAAGTATGACCAACCATATAGTTATCATCAATTTTTTCTTCAACTATAACTTGTTGAACAGTATTTATAAACTTTTTATTATACTCATCATTTAATTCTTTAGATAATTCTATCAACTCTAAAGTCCTTTGTTTTTTTACTGTATCGTTTACACCTTTCATTTTTGCTGCAGCTGTTCCATTTCTTTTAGAAAATGGGAAAACATGAAGCATAGAAAATCCTACTTTTTTTATAAATTCTATTGTATCTTTATGTTCTAAATCCGTCTCACCAGGAAAACCTGCTATAACATCAGTTGTAATAGAAATATCAGGCCTTACTTCTCTAAGTTTATTTACTTTAGCTATAAATTCAGAAGGACTATATTTTCTATTCATTAATTTTAAAATACGTTCATTCCCACTTTGAAGTGGTAAGTGAATATGATTAGCTATGATTTTACTAGTTTTAAATAATTCAATCATCTTATCATCAATTGTTGTCATTTCAATAGATGAAATTCTAATTCTTTCTATTTTAGGAACTTCTATTAATATAAGTTCAATTAAATCTGAAAGTCTAAGACCATTTGATTCATATGAACCTGTTTCAATACCTGATAGAACTACTTCTTTATATCCCATATCGGCAATTTTCTTTAACTCTTCTATTACATCTTTAGCTCTTTTACTGCGAATAGGACCTCTTGCGAAAGGAATTATACAATATGAACAAAAGTTATTACATCCATCTTCTATCTTAACAAAAGCTCTAGTATGATCAAATTCTGTATTTTCCATAGAATCATACTCTCTATGCATTCTCATATTTACAATATGCGTAAATTTAGGAGCTCCATTTAACGCATCTATTACCTTACTTACAGCAATATCTTTTTCTTTATTTCCAATTAAAACATCAATACCTTCAAGTTCCTTAGCTTCAGGATTTGTTTGTGAATAACATCCCATAACACATATAACCGCATCAGGATTTGTTCTTTGACATTGTCTTATCATTTTACGAGATTTAGCATCTGCCATATTAGTAACACTACATGTATTAATTACATATGCATCCGCAACATCTTTTGAATCAACAATATCAAACCCTTCTTCTTTAAATTTATTCATAAGGGCATTTGATTCATATATATTTACTTTACAACCTAATGTTACAAACGCAATTTTAGGCATTATTTCAACTCCCATTCATATGATATAGAACTTAGCACATACATACTTGCAGTCTCAGTCCTCAATATTCTAGGTCCTAAACCACATAAAACAAAACCTAAAGATTTTAAATAACTAATTTCTGTCTCATCGATTCCACCTTCAGGTCCTATTAATACACAAACCCTAGAATTAGGTTTTATTTTCTTGATTGCTTCTTTAAAATTACTATGCTCATTTTCTTTTGCAGATTCTTCATAACAAACTATTTTTATATCATAATCACTAAAATAATATTTCTTTAATTCTTTAACATCTACAAATCGTGATAATTTTGCACGATTACTTTGTTCTGCAGCTTCTTTTGCTATTTTATTAAATCTAATTATTTTATTTTTTAATCTATCATTATCTACTTTAAATATAGTTCTTTTTGTAATTACACCATAAATATCATTAACACCTAGTTCAACAGAATGTTTTACAATATCTTCAATCTTATCACCTTTTGGATAACCTTGATAAATATCAATTAAAAATGGCAATTCATTATTATTTTGAATTGCCTTTTCAATTTTAAAACATACGTTTTTCTTGGTAATTGAGGTGATTTTTGCTAATGCTTCATTATAACCATCACTAACTATAATATAATCACCTATTTTAAATCTCATAACGACACTTATATGATGAACATCATCACTTGTGATAACATTTTCATTAAACTCTTCTTGAGAAATAAAATATTTTTGCATATTACTTTCCTATAAATTTACGATATACAATAGATAAAATTCCGATAACCCCACTTAATAGTGCAATATTAAAGAAATAACTTGTTAAATTGATTAAAGTATCAATTACAGTAGCTCCGTTAACTAATTCAACTATTACTGCAGCTACAACGATAAGTATAATTAAAGCCCATAAAACAATTGAAGTAACTAATAAACCTTTAACTAATTTAGCTCCTTCATAACTTGATGCTTGATATAATTGCTTATACTCTTCATCTGTTAATGTTTCTACTGCAATAACATCATATGCATAAGGACTTTCTGATTCACCTTCTGTTTTTGGATAAATATAAAATAAATTTCCAGCTTCATCCATATATAAATCATAAACCTTCTTATATAATTTATCATATGTTATTTTTTCTAATTTTGAAAAATCGATTGTATTTCTATCATATTGTTCAAAACAACCCATTTTAATTAATTTTTCTGCTTTTAAACAAAGTTGTCTATTTCTTTCTTTTTTAATAATCTTTTCAAATTCTTTTTTTGAACTTGTTAAACTTTGTGAAACTTCTAATGTTTCAATTTCAATATTTTCAGATTGCATATTAGTCCTCCTATTAAATATAACTTGATTATATCATAAATTAAAAATATTTGAATATTTTTTTAAAATAATATATAAAAAAACATACCCTTAAAAGGATATGTTAATTACTTAAATAAATTTTTAAATTTTTCCCAAGGTGATTGTTTAGAAGCACTTTCAACTTTTCCTAATTTTTCAAATAACTCTTTTTGTTCTTTTGTTAAATTAGTAGGAGTCTCAACCTTAACTATTACATATTGATCTCCTCTTGTTGTACTCTTAACACTCTTTACACCTTTTCCTCTTAAACGGAATTTAGTACCAGATTGAGTTCCTGCTGGAATTTTCAAACTAACAGGGTCATCAATTGTAGGTACTTCAATTTGGTCTCCTAATGCTGCTTGAGAGAAAGAAATTGGAATAGTAAGAATTATATCATTATGATCTCTTACAAAAACTTTATGAGGTTCTACCTTAAATGAAATAAATAAATCACCTGCAGGTCCTCCATCAGTTCCAGCTTCTCCATAACCTTCCATACGAAGAGTCATACCAGAATCTATACCTGCTGGAATTTTAACCTCAACATCCTTAGTTTTTCTAATACGTCCCTTACCATTACATTTTTCACACTTCTTAGTAATAGTTTGACCTTTTCCACCACAAGATGGACAAATTGTTTGTGTTCTTGCCATCCCAAAAATTGTTCTTTGGTCAACATATACACTTCCTTGACCCTTACAACGGTCACATGTATGAATATCACTCTTCGAATACGCACCTGTTCCTGCACATGAAGAACATTCTTCATCAACAGTAACTCTTATAATCTTTTTAGTACCTTTAATAGCTTCATCAAATGTGATAGTCATTGTTTTTTCAATATCTTCACCACGTTGACGTCCACCTCTTGATTGTTGTCTTCCACCACCAAAGAATGAACTAAAAATATCTTCAAAGCCTCCAAAGCCACCGCTAAATCCACTAAATCCACCGGCACCACCAAATCCTTGGTTAGGGTCTGCAAAACCAAATTTATCATAATTTGAACGCTTTTGTTCATCACTTAAAACTTCGTAAGCTTCATTAATTTCTTTAAATTTATCCTCAGCACCAGGTTCTTTATTAATATCTGGGTGATACTTTTTTGCAAGTGTACGATATGCTTTTTTTATTTCATCAGCACTTGCACTCTTGCTTACACCAAGTACTTCATAATAATCTCTTTTATCTGCCATAAATGCACCTCTAAAATCTTAAGGGGCCATAAAGGCCCTATAAGTTATTTTTTTTTAATTAGTTAACATCTGAGAAGTCAGCATCAACTACATCATCTTTATTAGCTGAAGAATCGTTTGAATCACCTTGAGCTTGTTGTGCTTGTTGGTAAGCTCTACTAGCTACGTCTTGAGCAACCTTTTCTAACTCAGCCTTCTTTGTTTTTAATGTTTCCATATCTTTATTATCGATTGCAGATTGAACTTCATCACATAATGTGTTGATATTATTCTTTTCATCATCTGTAATATCTTTTAAATCATCACATGCTTTTTTAGATTGGAAGATTAATTGTGATGCTTCATTTACTAAATCAGCCTCTTCTTTTCTCTTCTTATCTGCTTCAGCATTTTCTTCTGCTTCTTTAACCATTCTTTCAATTTCATCTTCAGATAAAGAACCACTATTTTGAATAGTAATCTTTTGTTCTTTTCCTGTTCCTAAATTCTTAGCAGAAACGTTAACAATACCATTTGCGTCAATATCGAACTTAACTTCAATTTGAGGTTCACCACGACGAGCAGGTGGTATATCTCCTAATTGGAATCTTCCTAATGTCTTATTATCAGCAGCCATTGGACGTTCACCTTGTAAAACATGGATATCTACTGCTGGTTGATTATCTGCAGCTGTAGAGAATACTTGTGATTTAGAAGTAGGAATTGTAGTATTTCTATCAATAAGTTTTGTAAATACTCCACCTAATGTTTCAATACCTAATGATAGTGGTGTTACGTCTAGTAACAATACATCCTTAACATCACCAGTTAAAACTCCACCTTGGATTGCAGCACCTAGAGCTACTGCTTCATCTGGATTTACTGACTTATTAGGAGTTTTTCCTAATTCTTTACGTACTATTTCTTGTACAGCAGGGATACGTGTAGAACCACCAACTAATAATACTTGATCAATGTCGTTAGCTGTTAATTTAGCATCCTTCATTGCTCTCTTAACTGGGATTAAACATCTTTCAACTAAATCATGAGTAAGTTCATCAAATTTAGCTCTTGTAAGAGTTGTTTCAAAACTAATTGGTCCACTTTGACCGAATGCAATAAATGGTAAACTTATTACAGTTGAAGTAACTCCACTTAAATTCTTCTTAGCTTTTTCAGCTTCATCTTTTAATCTTTGAAGAGCCATCTTATCATTTGATAAATCAACACCATGTTCCTTCTTAATTTCACCTAGTAACCAATTAATAACCTTTTGGTCGAAGTCATCTCCACCAAGTACTGTATCTCCAGCAGTCGATAATACTTCAAATGTTCCATCAGCAAGACTTAAAATTGAAACGTCAAATGTTCCACCACCTAAGTCAAATACTAAGATTGTTTGTTCTTTTTCTTGCTTATCAATACCATAAGCTAATGCTGCAGCTGTTGGTTCATTTATAATTCTCTTAACTTCTAATCCAGCAATTTTTCCTGCATCTTTTGTTGCTTGACGTTGTGCATCGTTGAAGTATGCTGGTACTGTAATTACAGCTTCAGTTACTTTTTCTCCTAAATATGCTTCAGCAGTTGCTTTTAAATTTTGAAGAATCATTGCTGAAATTTGTTGTGGAGTGTACTTCTTTCCGTTAATATCTACACGGTAAGAATCTTCTCCCATATGTCTTTTAATTGATAATATTGTGTTTGGATTAGATACTGCTTGACGTTTTGCTGCATCTCCAACGATGATTTCATCACCCTTAAATGCTACTGCAGATGGAGTAGTTCTAAATCCTTCTGGATTTGCAATAACTTTTGCTTCTCCTCCTTCCATAACACATACACATGAATTTGTTGTTCCTAAATCGATACCAATTATTTTTGCCATTTTAATTATCTCCTTTTTAATTATTCACTAACTTTAACCATTGCAGGTCTTAATAATCTATCTTTATATTTATATCCAACTTGTAAAACTTCTATTACCATATTTGGTTCTACACCATCAACATGCTCCTTAGCAATCGCATGATGAACATTTGGATCAAATTCTTTATTTAAGGCCTCTATTTCCTTAAGTCCATCAGATTGTAGTACATCTACAATTTGATTTGAAATCATCTTAAATCCAATTAAGAAATTATTTAATTCTGGATTTTCTTGTTCTACAGCACATACCTTAACAAGCATATCAACTGGATTTACTAATGATTCTACAAGTTTCATTGAAGCATATTTTCTATTAGTAATTGCTTCATCATTAAGTCGACGTTTGGTATTTTCCATGTCAGCTCTTGCTCTTAAATATTCATCTCTCATTTTAAGATTTTCGTTTTTAAGATTTTCAATCTCAGCTTTCAATTTTTCAATTTCAGCCTTCTTTTTATTATTCGCTTCCTTTTTAGCTGATTTAGGTTGTTTTTCTAATAGTTCTTCTTCACTTGAACTATCTTCTAAAACCTCATCAGCTTTTACGAATTCTTCTTCTTTAACATCTTCTGTTTTCAAATCACATAGCTCCTATCTATCATATAATTTAGACATACTTTTAGCCACATATTCAAGAGTAGGAATAACTCTCTTATAATCCATTCTTACAGGTCCTACAATTGCGAGCGTTCCATACGCATCATCATTAATGATGTAGGGAATACTTATAACTGCACAATCTTTTAATGTATGATTTACATTATCAATTCCTATTCTTATCGTTAGACCTAATGAAAATTCACTTAATAGGCTAGATAATACACCTTGATCAACTATATCAATGAACTTTTGCATTTTCTGATGTTCATGAAATTCAGGTTGATTAAATATTTTAGATAACCCTGAAGTATAGTAATCACTATTTTGAAATCTTGAGAAACATTTAATAATAAAGTTTAAAATATCATCCCTAAAATCTACGATTTTTCTAATTCTAGGTTTACTTGCTTCCTTACTAAGAATGTCTCTTATTTCATATACTGGGTTGTCGTACATAGCATTATCAAACATATCAATTAGCTTTAATAAATCATCAGAATTAACATATTCCGGAATTTGAATAAGTTGACTTTCAACTCCGCCATTACTTGTTACTACAAGTAGTAATGCTTCATTTTTTCCAAGTGGAACAATTTCTAGTTTCTTTACTAAAGCATAATTTGCAGCCGAACCATTAATAACCGCCATATATCCGGTTTTATCACTTAACATATCAACTACTTTTTTTAATGCTTCTTCGCGAGATAAATCCTTATTTTCAATGATTTCATCAAAATCCTTTAATTCAGTTAATAATTCATCATCTCTAGTAATTAAATGCTCTACATAATATTTATATCCAGTGTGTGAAGGAATTCTTCCTGATGAAGTATGAGTTTTTTCAAGATAACCATTTTCTTCTAAAAATTGCATATCGTAACGCAAAGTTGCGGATGAATAATTTAGATATGGTTTATCAGTTAAAACCTTAGATCCAACTGGCTCATTAGTAGCTATATACTCTTCGATAATCGCCTTTAATATAAGTTTTTGTCTATCTGTCAGCATTTAGTCACCTCTTTTGCACTCTTTTTATCCAAGTGCAAATATAGTATATGTCTTTTTGTTTGCACTGTCAAGACTTTTGTGCCAATTTATTAAAATTATATGCTTAAAATCAACAAAATATGCAAAAGAAGAGATATTAAAATCTCTTCTTTGCTTGTAAGTAATATACATTATTCTTTCTTTCTTCTCTAATTGTTGTTTGTTCATCATGACCAGGATATACTTTAGTATCATCAGGATATGTTTCAATTATTTTCTTAACACTTAATAAAATACTGTTTTCATTTCCACCATTAAAATCAGTTCTCCCAATTGAACCTTTAAATAACGTATCACCTGTAAATAAAATATTTTTATAACTATAACACACTCCACCAAGTGTATGTCCTGGTGTAATAATCACATTAATTTCCGAATCTAAAATATTTATAATACTTTCATCTTTTACTAAAATAAATTTATAATCTGACAAATCAAATATTTTACCAGATTTAAAATAACTATATAAGGTATAGTCATCATCTTTTATATAGTTATAATCAATGCTAGATATATAAATAGGACATTCTTTAAAATACTTTATGCCATCTAAATGATCAATATGTGCATGTGTTATAAGCACAGCTTTAACATTATACTTATTTTTAATCTCGATACTTCTCGCTTCAAAACCAATAGTAGGGTCTATTACAACACAATCATTTCCTTTACTTAAAACATATGTATTTGTAAGAAAGGGACCTGTTACATATTTTTCAACCATAAAAAACCTCCAATTAAAGAAAAAAGCCTAAATCTAGGCTTACTTCTTTTCTTTATGAACTGTATGTTTTTGACATTTTGGACAATATTTCTTGAACTCAATTCTTTCAGGATTAAGCTTCTTATTCTTGTCTGTATAGTAATTTTCATTCTTGCACTCTTCACATACTAGTTTTACTAAATCACGCATCTATATCCCTCCAGACATATTTATTCGTTCCTAAAGTATTATATCAAATCGATTTAATGTTTGCAATATATATTTTTAAAAAAATCATATTTTTATCTTCAAATTTACATTAAATAACATCAATTAACTTGATATGACATGAGCTTTATCTTCTAAAATAACTACTGTATATTCAATTTGAGAAGATAGAGACTTATCAACAGTATGAATACCACCAGCGTATTGTTTAATTTTATTGTCACCTAAAACAAAAATAGGTTCTAATGTAAAAACCATCCCTGGCATTAATAAAATGCCTGTTTTTTCTTCTGCAGATGAATCAATAAACGGTTCTTCATGAAATTCTAAACCTACACCATGTCCACCAAGTTCTAAAATAACATTTAATCCATATTTTTTTGCTTCTTTAGATATATATGCACCTATGTCTCCAAGATACGTTTCATATGGTTTAATTATAGATACTAATCCATTTATAATTATTTTATTTATTTCGACTAATCTTGATGCAGTTTCATTTTTTCCAACAACGATACTTCTACACGCATCTGCATAATAGCCATTATAAATAGTCGTACAGTCTATCTTAACTAAATCACCCTCATTTATTATAATCCTAGTACTCGGAAGACCATGTGCTACACAAGAATTAATACTAATACATGACGCACCACTAAAATCATCATAACCTAAAATCGCAGATTTAGCATTATTTTTAAGTGTATAATCAAGAATCATTTTATCTAATTCAAAAGTAGTCATCCCTACTTTTATATTTTTTTGTGCAAAATCTAATATCTTACTATTAACAATCCCAGCATCTTTAATGCCTTCTATTTGTTCTAAAGATTTTATCATTTGGACAGTAGGTGTTAAAATATTTTTATTTATATATTCTTCCCTTATTTTTAAAACTCTATCTTTCAATTATAATCACCAAAAATATTATATATTATTTATTCATAAAATGGTATAATATTTTCAGGTGATTAACAATGAATTTAAGACAAAACACAAGAGAAATTAAAGTAAAAAATTTACTTTTAGGTAAAAACAATCATATTTATATACAAAGTATGTGTAATATAAAAACATCAAATACTAAAGAAGTTATAGAGCAAATACATACCCTAGAAAAAGAAGGTTGTGAAATAATAAGAGTATCTGTACTTGATATAGATGACGCAAATGCCATAAAAATAATCAAAGAGAATATAAATATACCAATCGTTGCTGATATTCACTTTGATCCATTCCTTGCGATATTAAGCATAAAAAATAACGTAGATGCAATAAGACTTAATCCTGGTAATATTAGAGATGAAGAAAAAATTAAAGAAATAATAGATTTATGTAAAGAACACAATATTCCAATTAGAATCGGAGTAAATGCAGGCTCTCTTCCTCTTAAACAAAAGCCTACCGCAAGTGCAATGATTGAAGCTGCTAAATATCATATAGATATATTAGAAAAATACAACTTTCATAACATTGTATTATCATTAAAAGCCTCAAATATAGACATTGCAAAAGAAGCCTACATACTTGCTGCAAAAACATGGGATTATCCACTTCACGTTGGTATTACCGAGGCAGGAACTTTATTTAGTGGGGTAATAAAATCTGCAATCGGAATAAGCGAAATATTAAACCAAGGTATAGGAAACACGATAAGAGTTTCTCTTACTGATGATCCTATTTATGAAGTACGTGCTGCAAAACAAATACTTAATAACCTAAATTTAATAGAAAACACGCCATTTCTTACATCTTGTCCTACTTGTGGAAGAACACAATATAACATGATTCCAATTGCTCAGGAGATTGAAAATTTCTTATACCAAATAAAATCAAACATTAAAGTTGCAGTAATGGGATGTATTGTAAATGGTCCAGGTGAAGCAAGAGAAGCGGATATAGGAATTGCAGGTGGAAAAGGTGAAGCACTTCTATTTAAAAAAGGTGTACCTATAAGAAAAATCAAAGAAACAGACATATTAGCAGAATTAAAAAAAGAAATCCTCCTAATGACAGAAAAAAGCGCCTAAATGCGCTTTTTTTTAACCTAAAGTTATATCTAGTATCATCATAACTAAAAATCCTAAAACAAAAAACAACGTCGCAAAATTAGAATGAATTCCTTCTTGTGATTGTGGTACAAGTTCATCAATTACAACATATATCATCGCACCTGCCGCAAAACCTAATACATAAGGCAAAACAGGAATCATAAATGATGACAATAAAACTGTTATAAATGCGAAAATAGGCTCTACTATTCCTGAAAAAATCCCATATAAAAATGATTTTTTCTTAGAGTTACCGTCACAAATTAAAGGCATTGAAACAATTGCACCTTCTGGAAAATTTTGAATCGCTATACCTAAAGACAACGCAAAAGCACCAGAAAGTGTCATTATACCATTTCCATACAATGCTCCTGCAATCGCAACTCCTACTGATATACCTTCTGGTATATTATGAAGAGTTACAGCTAAAAATAACATAGTATTTTTCTTTAACTTAGAATTCTTACCTTCAGGACGATTACTACATGCATGAAGATGTGGTAAAAAAGTATCTAAAAAAAGTAAAAATAAAACACCAATAATTATCCCAATCGATACTGGCATAAAAGATAATTTATTAAGTCTACTACTATAATCTATTGCCGGAATGATTAACGACCAAATAGCTGCAGCAATCATAACTCCTGCCGCAAAACCTAGTAAACATTTTTCTAATTTTAAATTTATATTATTTTTTACAAAAAAACACATTAATGCCCCTAAAGATGTACCTATAAAAGGCAATAATAACGCCATCATTAATTCCATATGTTCCCTCCTGTTAGTTGATACTAACACATATTTTTTTATTTGTAAAATAAAATGCTCATAAAAAAATATGATTATTCAAAAAGAATAATCACATTAAAAATTAATTTCATAATCTAATAGTCCATCATAAAAATCTTTTTCATGACTAACTAAAATTACAGATCCTTGAAAATTACTAATTGCTTCATATAAAGCCTCTTTCGTATTCATATCTAAATGATTAGTAGGTTCATCTAAGATAAGTAAATTACTTTTTTTCATCGTCATTAAAGCTATTCTAACCCTTGTTTGTTCTCCACCTGATAGTTCTTTCATACTTTTAATAGCTACATCACCTTTTATTCCAAGTTTAGCTAAAACACTACGGAGTTCTCCATCAGTTTTCATTGGATAAAACCCTCTAAGATAATTAACAGCGTTTAAATCAGGATACTCGTCTTCTTGTTTAAAATAATTTATATCAACACTTGGGTTAAACTTAAAACTTCCCGAAAGACTATCAATAACTCCTAGTATAGTCTTTAAAAAAGTAGACTTTCCTACACCATTTTTCCCAAGAATTGCGACTTTTTCATTTTGTTTTATAAATATATTAAGACTTTCTAAAATCGGCTTATTATAACCAATTGTTAAATCTTTAGTAACAAGTACTTCTTGTCCAAGACCTCTACTAAAAGGAAAAGAAAAATGAATATTTTTTGTTTCTTCTGGCCTTTCTATAATATCTAAATGCTCAAGCATTTTAATTCTAGATTGAGCCATACGTGCAGATGTTGCACGAACTCTATTTTTTTCAATAAGAGCTTCCGTTTGTTTTATAAACTTTTGTTGATTTTCATATTCTCTTTTCATATGTTCTTCTCGGATTTCTGATTCTTTTAAATAAAAATCATAATTTCCTTTATATCTAGTTAATTTTTTATTATAAATAGAGTAAACAACAGTTGCGATATTCTTAATAAAATATTCATCATGGCTTATCACAACAAATGCACCCTTGTATGAATTTAAATATTTAATCAACCATTCTACATGCTCAATATCTAAAAAGTTAGTAGGTTCATCCATTAATAAAACATCATTATCTTCTAGTAATAATTTAGCTAAATAAACCTTAGCTCTTTGACCACTACTTAAATTTTTAAGTCTTGTTTCCATACCATATAGATTAATTCCAAGTCCATTAATGACATTTCCTATAGTAGAATTTATAGCATAAAAATTTTCTTTTTCTAATGTTTCAGAAATAGATAAAGCTCTTGATAATATCTTATCATAATCCGCTTCATCAGCAGTTGTAAGCATTTCATAATACCTATTCATTTCACGTTCAAGATCATATAATCTTTTAAATACACCATATAGATACTCTTCTATTGTTAAATCATCTCTAACAACTAAATGTTGATCTAAATAAGAAAATGAAATATTAGGTTGCCATAAAATAGAACCACTATCAGGTGTAATATTTTTTGAAATAATATTCATGAATGTAGATTTTCCACATCCATTAGGTCCTACTATAACAATATGCTCACCTTCTAAAATTCTAAAAGAAGCGTTATTATATAATTCCTTATCCGTATATTTAAATTTTATAGATTCAACCTCTAACAAACTCATTTTTTACCCTCTTTATATTTAATATACTCAATTTCAGGAAGTGGTCTTGAAAAATAGTACCCTTGAATATTTGTACAGTTACGACTTAAAACATAATCTAACTGTTCTTTAGTCTCAACACCTTCACAAATTATATCTATATCATTTTTAAGACAAATATCGATAATACTTTGCATTAAAGAATCTTCAAAATCACTCTTATTAGTTTTCCTTGCATATGTCGCATCTAATTTTAACGTTGTGATTGGTAAATTATAAAGTAACTGAATAGATGAATAACCCGAACCAAAATCATCAATCGCAATCTTATACCCAGCACTTCGAAGAGATACTATAACATCTTTATATTGACTAAGAGCATCAAAAGACATTGTTTCTGTTAATTCTATTTCCAAATATTTATGTGGAACCTCAAATTTATCTGCAATTTCATTTAATTTTGTAACAAAGTTATAAGACATCATATGAGCTCTTGAAAAATTAGATGAAATCGTAACTACTTTTCTACCTTCATCAAGTTCATTTCTAATATGCTTACAAACTAAAGTGAAAATATAAAAATCAACATCAACAATAAAACCATTAGATTCAAAAATATCAATAAATACGCCAGGTGATAAAAGTCCTTTTGTAGGATGATTCCACCTTATTAACGCCTCTGCACCTACTATTTCGTTTGTTAGAGCGTTAACTTTAGGTTGATAGAAAGCCTCAAATTCTTTAGACGCTAATGCTTTTTCCATATCTCTTTCAATTTCTGACTTCTTTATAATTTCTAAAGCCATCGTATCATCGAATACCAAATAATTTACACCAGTAGTTTTATTTAATATATGTGCAGCCTGAGATGCATGATCAATAGTAATTGATATATCTTCACTACTAGATGCATACGCAACACCGCATCTAAGCGAAACATTAAAATCAGGAAATTCACTAATTAAATATCTATAAAATAATTTAGCGTAATAATCTAGTTTTTCAATATAATTCTTTTCATTTGAGTATTTTACCGCAACAACAAATCTATCAGCATAAATTCTTGCAACTATGCTATCTAGTGCCATACTTACAAGCTTATTATATAATTTAACAATTACATAATCTCCTGTTTTTTCACCAAACATTGTATTAATATTTTTAAAATTTATAATATCAAAATATATAACTGACCAGTTTTCTTCATCTTTTACAATTTTATTAACATCAAGTAAGAATTTTTTTAACGTATTCCCTTTTGTTAGATGGTCTACATATATTTCATCATATGCTTTCTTTCTACTTCTATTAATATTAAATAAGATAACACTAGCTAAAAATACAATAATACATATTATAATAACAAAAACAGTCACTAATACAATTGCGTACTTATTAATAAAATCCTTAAGTCTGAAATTTTCTACTAAAGAAGGAGTATAGGCGTTAATAATTTCACTTGTAATTTCATTTTTCATTAGTTGTTCATCAATTTGTGATGTAATTTTTGTTATAATTGATTTAGAAATAGACGATATAGTAGAACCATATTCAAAAGAATAATAAACTGTTTCTGATTTTGTTAAGGATAATTCCAAATTAAATAATTGTTCCTTATTTATATAATAAGAACAAATACTAGTTGCTCCAATTATACCCCTAACATTTCCATTTTTATATTCCTTTATAGCTTCTTCTATATTTTTAAATAAAATAACCGAATTATCACCATATCCAATTGATTTAGCATATTCAAAAGTATGTTCACTAAATGCAGCAATCTTCCCATTTTTTTCGTGTTTATCTAAATATATACCAATTTTATCTTTATAATATGACGAACTTACATCACCATTTGAATTTCCAATATAATAAACATTGACAAGATTAATATCAATTTCACCTGACAGTAAAGCTTTTCTTGCATTTTCTATTGAATCATAAGTCTTATATTTAAAATTAACATTTTCAAATTTTTCTTCTATTCTTTTGATATAATTAGTAATAACTCCTTTTAATTGACCATTTTCAACATACGAAAATGGTGCTGAACAACTTAAAACTCCTACATTAATTTCACTGCGACCTTGCATATATTCAAGTTCTTCATCATTAAATTTTAATGTTCTTTGATAAATAGAACTAAAATATTTATTTTTCAAAGTTGAAATATAATCACTATCAATACTATTTATAAAATTAACATTATTATCAATAGTATCAATTAAATCTTTATTTTTTGATTCTATATATAAAGATATAGATGAGAATTTAACTGCTGATAAAAGTTCATATTCTAAAGCCTTAGAATCATCAACTAAAATACCATCAACCATATCTTCTAAAAAATATTCAATAGGATCATCTACAACGCTATAAGTAATCTTAGAATTATTTCTATCACTTCCACTACCACAGTTAATACCTTGATTTTTACAAAAATCTTTAAATGAAGAATTTAGAGCGGTCGTTGTACCATATATATAATCATTCATACCTGCTCCAATAAGTTTATTATAACAACTCGTTATATCATTTACAGTAAAATCATAATTAGTATTACTAAATCCAACAATATAATCCTTAGAAACAATAGGATACTTAGTTTGATAATCACCTGTTTTATTATTTTCAGCATTAGATATTGTACCAACAACTATATCATAAGGTTTTGTTTTATCAGTTGTAAAATTATATTGCCAACTATCTTTTTTTACTGCCATCAAATAATCATAATAATATCCTGAATACTCCCCATCTTTATATTCAAAATATCCTTTTTCATTACCATTTTGAATTAAAACATTAATAATTTTTTCACTAGAAGCATCAACATTTAAACAAGAAAAAATGAATGTTGATATCAAAATTAATAAAAAAACATGTATTTTTCTCAAATTGATTACCTCCTTTTTATCGTAAAATATCTCATTTTATTTTACTATTTTTTTAGAAAAAAAACAAGAGCATAGCTCTTGCATATTTTATCTCAATTTAAAAGAGTCACATTCTGTTTCACTTCTATACTTAGCATTTGACCCTAGTACATTCACTTCTTTTGACTGACACTTATCATTTTTATTATGCACACAATAATTAGCACTACAACTAATAGAAACATCCATCTTATCATCTACTATTGTTGAATGCATATCACTCGCTAATTCTTCTCTTGTAATATTATCAAGCATTGTATTTTTAAAACTTTGACAAAATGTTCCCATTTTACTTCTTGAAAATAGACCTTCCATTTTTATCATTTTCTTATTACAATATCTTTCTTTATTAAAACCACAAGCTGTCGCATTACATTTAATTTCACTCATAATATTCATCTCCATCTATATTATGAGATTTTTACTAAATTTTATACATCTTCATTCTTCTTATCAATTAATTGACTTATTTGCTTATTAAAAACAAATCCTAAAAGAGCTAAAACACCTTCAATAACATAAATTGTCACTGCTATTTTATAATGCCCACTAAATAAAGAACCTCCAAAATAAGTACTAGATAAAATAGACGGTATTCTTCCTATAGCGTTTATAATCAAAAATCTAATTAATCCTATTTTAGTAAATGGGGCGACAAATGCTAAAAAATCTTTTGGTAATCCAGGAAACAACAAATAAGATATCATTAATACCTCTACCCTCTTTGAATTGTTTAAAAGTTTGAATTTATCTTGATATTTATCAGTATCTAAAAAACAATCTGCAAAACCTTTTCCAAGTACTTTTGTCAAATAATAAACTAGAATACTACCAATTAAAATTCCTACCTCACATATTAAAAGTCCTATCCAAGGTCCATACATTAACCCCGAAATTATTTCTAAAATTTCTCCAGGTATTATAGCTAAAACTACTTGAACAATTCCAAAAAGAATCAATAATAAGGCTCCTAAAATTCCTTTAGACTGTAAAGATACAATAAACTCTTCTTTATAAACTGGATCTTTTAACTTATAAACATAAGGAAGAGCGATAACTGTTAAGACAATCATTGCTACAACAACAATAAAAATAATTATACTCCTTATTATTATACTTTTCTTATTCTTCATTACTATACCACCTCGGATATCTTTTAAACTCCATCATTTTATTATTTCTTGGATTTTTAAATTTAATACAATAACTACATAACATAAGACCATTACCACTACCATATAATACATCACCTACTATAGGATGATTGATATATGCCATATGCACTCTTATTTGATGACATCTACCTGTTTCTAAACTAACCTCAAGAAATGTAGAATCATTATTATGTGATAATACTTTATAATTCGTAATAGATTTTTTACCATCACTAGAAACTATTCTTTTTATACTGTCATCACATTTTTTTATAGGAAGAGATATTTTTCCGTCTTCACAAACTATTCCAGTCACTTGAGTTATATATTTTCTTTTAATATTATTTAAATCCTTACTAAAAATATTTGCAGTTATCTTATTTTTCGCAACTAGTAAGATACCTTCTGTATCCTTATCAAGTCGATTAATAAAATGAATTGTTCCTTTTATATTATTTTCTTTATAATAATATAAAAGAGCGTTATATAAACTCTTAAAATCATTATACCCAGTAGGAATAGTCTTAAGACCACTTGGTTTATATAAAACCATGAAATCATCATCTTCATAGATTATATCTAAATCCATTGGATAATAGTTAGTATCTTCAATATTATTTTCAACATATTCAATTCTTAAAATATCACCACTATATGCTTTAAAATGAGACATTGTAGTTTTACCATTTAAAAACAAAGTATAATTACTTCTTTTTAAATAACGATAAAATTTTTTGCTGATATTTTGTTTTATAAATTCTTTAATAATTATTTCATTTTTTATTTCAAATTCTAATGTTCTCATAAAACAATTATAACATATACGCTTTAAATAATTTACAAATAATGATAAAATAATTAAGAGGTGATTTAAATGGCTGATATAATTCAAGAAGCAAAAAGATGTTTAAAATGTAAAAAGCCAAAATGTCAAGAAGGATGTCCTGTCAAAACACCAATTCCAGAAATCATGAATTTATTTTTAGATGGCAAAATGTATGAAGCAGGAGAAATACTATTTGACAACAACCCCCTAACCGCTTTATGTTCTTTAATATGCCCTCATGAAAGTAATTGTTTTGGGCATTGCGTTTTAAATCATAAAAACGCACCTATAAAGTTCTATGAAGTTGAAAATTATATTTCAACATTTTATCTAGAAAAAAACACGCTACAAACAGTTGAAAAACTACCTTACAATTTAGGAATAATTGGAGCAGGTCCTGCAGGAATTACTCTTGCAATTATGATGGCGAAAAAAGGTTGGAATGTTACACTTATTGACTCAAAAGATCAAATAGGTGGAGTACTTAGATATGGAATTCCAGCTTTCAGATTACCAAAAGTATTACTTGATAAATTACTTGAAAAAATGGTATCTTTAGGTGTTAAATTTAGACCTAATACTTTAATAGGACCTACTATAACTATTGATGATATGTTTGAAGATGGATATGATGCGGTATTTATCGGTACTGGTGTATGGAAACCTAATAGATTGAGAATTCCAGGTGAAACATTAGGTAATGTACATTTCGCAATTGATTATTTAAAAAATCCTAATTCTTATGAACACTTAGGAAATAATGTCGTTGTAATTGGTGCTGGTAATGTTGCGATGGATGTTGCAAGAACAATCTTAAGACAAAATCATTCACAAGTAAAATGCATCTTCTTCCGTGGTGAGGATGAAGTAACATGCAATAGAATTGAGCTTGAATATGCAATAGTAGATGGAGTACAAATGATTTATTATGCAAATACTGTAAAAATTGAAGAAGATGGTATAATAGTTGAACCAGTTGTTAAAGAAGAACTTCCTGATGGTTCATATGTATATCGTAACGATTCTTCAAATCAATATAAAATTAAAGCAACATCGGTAATTATCGCAATTGGACAAGGTCCTCAAGATAATTTTGCATCCAAAGAAAAACTTGAAACAACAGAAAAAGGTTTAATTAAAGCTAATGCTTCTGGTGTAACTTCAAAACCTGGAGTATTTGCGGCAGGAGATGTTGTAAGTGGTGCTAAGACAGTAGTTGAGGCTGTGGCATTCACTAAAATTGTTGCGAAAGAAATTGAAGAATATGTCATAAATAAACATAAAAAAACGGCTTAATAAAGCCGATTTTTTTATTCTATTAACTTATTCATATCACTAGGTATATAAGCTTCTAAATGCATTTCTTTAAAATCATACGGATGAAGAAAATCTAAAGAATAAGAATGTAGTGCTTGTCTTTTAATATATTTTAAGCTACCGCCATATAGTTCATCGCCTGCAAGTGGATGTCCAATATATTTCATATGAACTCTAATTTGATGAGTTCTTCCTGTTTCTAATAAGACTTTAACTAAACTAAAATTATGTTTCAATTCTTTTATAACTTCATAATGCGTAATAGCTTTCTTACCAGTTTTACTAACTCTTCTTCTTTGATTATGATGTCTATCTTCACCTATTGGATTATCAATAGTACCCTTTCTTTCTAAAATATTTCCACAAACAATAGCCAAATAACATCTTTTTATTTGATGTAGTGAAATTAAATAATTAAAATACGATGCCGTTAAAATATCTTTCGCAAACATTATAAGACCTGATGTATCAGTATCAATTCTATGAAGATATCTAACTTGCATATTATATCCTTTTTCAAGATAATAATTCGCAACTAAATTAACTAGACAACCGCTTTTATCTTTTGAATCTGGATGAACCATTATTCCAGCTTTTTTATTGATAATAAGAAGATAATCATCTTCATAAACTATATCAATTTTTCCCTTCATTGGAATAAAATCGATTTCTTCTTCTTTTGAAATAGTAATAATATCCCCTGTTTTTAAAACTACATTATTATATACTAAATTATTATTATGATAAATCATCGCATCATGTATTTTACTTTTAGATAAATGATAATAATCAAAAAAATCTGAAATCTTTTTATTATTAAAAAACTCATTAACAACATAATTTGTTTGCATGTTTAATTCCTCTTTACATACTTAGAATCTATAAGACCAACAACACCATTATATTTAACTACACTATAAGGCATAGCTTGATATACTAATTTTAAAACTGTTCCTTTATGAAATGATGGCATATAATTAAAGGCATCATATGCATAATATGAATCTCTTTTTACCGAATATAAAACAAAGACTTTGAGAATAGGAATATATGTATTACTTTTAGTATGCTTACATATATAATAATCTTCTTTTTCTGCTTCTATTGTAACTTCATTATCAATAGGTGGCATATTAAATAACTTTAAATTATTTCCTAAAACATCATCCGTTAATTTGAATTCACTATAATTATCATGAGTAATATATGATATATTATTATGAATAATATCATCGATTATTAATAAATTAAGTTGCCCCCAAGGCACAACATTATTTCCACCATCTATTGATATAATATTTTTATTTAAATCGATTATAGGATTTAAATTAGGATAATCATTATGGTAGTTAATAGTAGGATAATGTCCTACTATCATAACTCTTTCTTGTTTTCTCGTACATTTTTCATAAAAATTATCATTTTTCATAATTTTATTCGCATCATCTGGCAAATTATTTATATCCTCAATTCCGCCATGAACTAATACATATTTATCATTAATTACTAAAATATGTGGTAAATTTAATAAAAAATCATAATATTTCTTAAAATCTCTAGAACAATACCAACATATAGTATTAAGATTACTTTCTTTATTTATCTTTATATTTAATTTACTAGCAAATTCATTTAAAATAGTCTTTTTTGTAAGAACATAATTTAATAAAGACTCTTTATTTACTGGTGGTTGCATATAAGTTAATAATTCTTCACAATTTCCCATTACACAATAAATATTATATCCAGATTCTATTAATTCCATTATATGTTTTACTAGTCCTAAAGAATTATTTCCTTTTTCTATAATATCCCCTATAATAAATAAATAATCTGACTTTTTAAACTTAGCCTTATCTAATATGCGAATAAAACCATCAAGGTCACCATGTACATCACTTATAAAAAGCAGTCTCGCATCATCAGGAACATTTATATTTTGAAGTTTTATTTGCATACTAAATCATCCTTCCATTAATTATTTTCACAAAGAACATTAAAAGCGATAAAAACAATAGGTTTAGACGCAAGAACATTCGCAAGAAATTCTTGATTTAAGGCTTCTCCATCATTATTCTTTTTTAAAAGATACTTTAACAAACTCTTATCGTCAATCTTAGAAATATAATCCCTTCTTCTTGGTTCACTTTTTATTTTATCATAATCTTTTAATACATCATTATATGAAATATTCATTATTTCACATTTTAAAATATTAATCATCTCATCTAAATTATAAACGGGATAATAATCAATATTAAAAAACTCAGCCACAACCTCTACAGCTCTTAAATAATAATCAAAATCACTAAGTGGTCTATATGTAGATTTTTCTAAAATATGAAAAATATCTCCTTCTATTTCTGGTTTAACATTTGTTTTAATCTTATGTTTCTTTATATATACTAAGTAATTAGATATACCTATTACAAACTTTCTAGATACACTAGTTGTATCTTCTACTTTATTAAATGCATATTTAAAACCTAAAAGTTCTCCATACGCCTTTTTCGCATCATTATAACCTAAATTAAGATTATTAAGAATCACCTCAGTATTAAACTTTAAAAAACCACCTAAAGGCCATGAAGGATGGATATATTTGATATATGGTTTATTTAGATATTCCTTATGCGTAATATTTGGATTTAAATCAACACACACAATATCTTCAGCACCTAAATCAAGCGCAAACGCAATAGGTAAATTATCATAATATCCACCATCTACATATGATTGATTTCCAATTTTACATGTTTTAAAAACAGGAAAAGCACTTGCGGATGCGAGTAAATATTTCTTTATTAATTTTTCATCTAACTCTTTTACGTTAACCTCTACACCTTTAAAAGATGGAAACATAGCTGTAACTATTCCTAATGTTACATCACTATTCTTAATAATTGATGGCTTTATATATTCATCTAATAATTCTAAAAAAGGAGCCGGATCTCCTCCTTTAGTCTTAATATATCCGCCAATAAAATGTAGTAAGTCATCTCTTTGTTTAAGTGAAACTTTAACTCTTACATTTTCATCATATGAAAATCCATTTTTTAAAATCATTTCAAACTTCACTTTATTCCAAAGTTCAATACACCTATCATAATCATGTTGAGCATACATTGCCGCATTTAATGCACCTATAGATGTACCTGTAACAATATCAAATTTTATCCCCTTTTCGTCAAGATACTTCCAAACCCCACATTCATAGGACCCTTTAGCACCTCCACCACAAAACACTAAACCCTTTTTCATTTTTATCCTTCTTTCTTACTTTTAGCCTCATTATATGAAAAAACACAACCGCAATAATCTTGTCTATAAAGATTATATTCTTTACTTAATTTAATACTATTTTTATAACCTTCTTCTTTTTTAAAATCTGAATATAAAAAATTAATTTGATATTTCTCTTCAAGTAAATAACCTATTTGATTTATCCACTCTGAATTTTTATAAGGACTTATAGATAAAGTGGTTGTAAAAAAATCATAACCTAATTTTTTCGCCATTTTAGCCGTTTTTTCTAATCTAAGTTTATAACATTCATAACATCTTAAAGAATGCTCTCCAAGATGTTCAAGTCCTTTTACTGAATCATAATAATCTTTTTCATTATATCCATTTGAAATGATCTTAATATTTTCATCTATTTCTTTACATAATCTTTTTTGTTCTAAAAGCCTGTATTCAAACTCGCTTTTAGGATATATATTATCGTTTGAATAAAAAATATCAATATCAAAATATTCCTTTAAAAATAATATAGTATGAGAGCTACATGGCGCGCAACAACTATGAAGTAATAATTTAGGTTTAATCTTAAGTGTATTTAAATATTTTTTTAATTCTTTATAATTATTTAACACCACATTTCATCTCCTATCATTATAATTATATAATAATTATATAAAAAAAAATAGCCTTATTGATATGGCTATTCTTCATTTTCTAGATATTGGAAAATTTCTGCAATTATCACTTTATGATAATCACGATTAGGGTAATTAATATCAATTAATGATTTATCAATAAAATCTTCTTCTTTAATATCACCTACATATAATTTTTTAAGTTTAAAAACATGAGTTGCTTCTTTAGCATAATAAATATCAGCATCAACATCATATATCGGTGTTAAATTAATACTTTCAAATTTATTAATTCCTTTACCACTAATTCTTCCAGCATTCATCAATTCATCCTTATACTTTCCTGAGAAAAAAGATAGCGTAAATTTTTCATTTTCATTTAAAAACTTCATTGTATATCTTTGAGGACGAACAAATAAAATAGCTACTTTTTTATTCCATAGTACTCCAAGACCACCCCAAGATACGGTCATTGGATTAAAACCATTCTTTCCTCCAGCTGTAATCAAGGCCCAATCTTGACCTATTTCATTAAAAACATTCTTATTATAATCTAAATTTATATTCTTCTTAATCATTTCATACCTCACACAAATATCATTATTACTGCACCTAAATTATTTATAACATGTGCAATTAATGTATAATATATATTTTCTTTAGAATAAGTATATATACCGCCTAACATTAAACCACTAGATAAATAAGGAATAAGCATTATAAACCACTTATAACTAAACGTAGTTGATAACATATGTGGTAATGCAAATGCTATAGCTGATATTATAATAGGTACATATTTTTTATAACCACTGCATAAATTAAATATCGCTTTTCTAAAGATTAATTCTTCAATTAAAGGACCTAATATAACAACAAATATAATCATTTGCGGAATATAACATTTATAAGAAAATGCATTTTCTATTATACTTTGGTTTTCACTTACTCCTATTTTAGTTGTCAAAAAATCAACGAGAATAACTACTAAATAAAAAACAATTCCTAAAGAAATAGATAATATTACATTCTTTTTTAAATTACTTTTATATTTTTTTAAATCTATAATTAATACTTTATACATTAAAACCAATAAAAAAATCGCACATATTACATAAATCAGTAAATTTCCATAAACATTAATACCTGTTGCGATTTTATTTAATCTTTGATCTATTGTAGACTCTTCCATCGCCTCAAGTAAAACCTTATAATCATATAGTGTTTCAGTTGAAACAATTTTAGTTATAACCATTAAAATTATAGTTCCAACTAAATAAAAAACTCCAATGTATACAAATATCGCATATAATGATTTTCTTTTTATTTCTTCTAATTCTTGCATAAAAATAATCACCACGATAATTATATCACATTATTAACTTTTTGGTTTAAAAATAATTCCAATAATGATGCTTAAAACAAGTGTCCATACAATTCCAGATGAAGTTAAATTAAAAATATTATTACTTAAACCTAAAAATCCTTCCTTTAAAGCTCCATTAAATGCACCATGTACTAAACTATGTCCAAAACTTGTGATTGGCAAAAAAGCTCCAGCTCCTGCAATATTAATAAGTTTGTCATAAAATGAAAAAAAATCCAAGAATGTTCCTAATATAACAAATAGTACCGTAATATGACCAGGTGTTAATTTAAAAATATCTAAAATTAATTGACCTATTAAACAAATAATTCCACCTACTAAAAACGCATATAAAAATATCATTCTATAACCTCCAATAAAACCGCATGACAAATTGTAGGAAGGCTTTCTTTTTGAAGCATAATGTCACTATTCATAAGTGCCCCTGTAGCGCAAAGTAATACTTTCTTATACTTTCCTTCTAACATTTCTTTAATAACAAATCCATATCCAACAAGCCCCATAGATGCACATCCAGATCCTCCTGCCATAATCGCCTTATTTTGTGATTTATAGTAAATCATATTTCCACAATCATTATAGTTTTTAATAATTCCATATTTCTTAGTTAATGCTTTATAAACAATCTCACTGCCATAAAACGATAAATCTCCAGTAAGTATTAAATCAATATCACTTGGTTTCATGTTAAAATCATTAAAAAAATCAAAGATTGTTTCAATCGCAGCTGGTGCCATTGCACGGCCCATATCTAAAGGGTCATTAAATCCTACATCTATCACTCTTCCTAATGTAGCCTTAGTAATCTTAATTTTAGACTTTTTGTTAGTAAGTATAAAAGATACAGCTCCTGTTGTAGTAAATGTTTGACTCTCCTTTCTTGCACCTCCATATTCAATAGGATTTCTAAACTGTCTTTCACTTGTTAGATTATGACTAGATGTAACTCCTAAAATATAATTTGCATAATTAGCTTCTAAATAAACGGCTGCGTTTATTGTTATTAACATACTATTAGAACAAGCTCCATATAACCCTACAAAAGGAATATTATAATCTCTTATTGTATAATTAGAAATAACATTTTGATTGACTAGGTCACCAGCCATTACAATATCTATATCCTCTTCAGTTAGATCACTTTTCTTTAAAACTTGATTAATCGCGTCATGCTGCATCATTATCTCTGCTTTTTCAAAACTAGACTCATCTAGACTATAATCTTCATAATGCTTATCAAAAAATGAACCAAGTTTACCTTCATATTCTAAAGAACCACATACTGTATATGTATTTAGAACATATACATTTTCAAATTCAAAAGATTTCATTTTTTTCATAGTAAAAACACCAAATATCTTATAAGCCCAACTAAATACGCAAAAAAAACGCCTAACACAATCACTGCACCACTTAACTTAAAAGCATTCGCACCTATTCCTAATATAAATCCTTCAGGATTATACTCCATTGCAGATGATACTGTTGCGTTTGCAAATCCAGTAATTGGAATAACACTACCACATTTAACAACTTGCCCTATTTTATCATAAATCCCTAACGCACTTAAAATTGCTGATATTAAAACCATAATTCCTACTGTACATGTTCTTAAATCAGTCTCATCAAAATTAGAACATCTGCTAAATATGTAATATATTATTTGTCCAATAAGACAAATAACACCACCTCCTAAAAATGCCATTAATGCATTTTTAAATATTACTTTATAATCTCTTTTTACTTTTAACATCTCTTTATATTCTTTTTTATTATAATACAAAAAAATCACCTCATATTTAATTTGTCCATAATGAGGTGATTCTATACTACAACTTATATTTCCATTTCTTTAAAACACTAACCTTTGTCCCCTTACCTAATGTACTTTCAACATTAAATTCATCGCTAAATATTTCCATAATAGTAAATCCTAAGCCGCTTCTATCATTACAAGATTTTGTTGAGTACATCGGAGTTAGAGCTAAATCTATATCACTTATTCCAAATCCTTCATCTATTATATCAATAGATATTCCATTTTCATCATCAACTATATCTAATCTGACCTTTTTACTAATATCATTTTCATAACCATGAATGATTGAATTAGTAACACCTTCACTTATTATTGTTTTAAGTTCATTTAATAAAGTTATTGTAGGATTATATTTAGTGGCTATTACACTTACTAAATTTCTTGCGACTTGTACATTTGAAACATCTGCATCTAATAATATTGTTATCATCTATTATCTCCTAAAAACCATCTTGCACTATCTTCATTTTCCCTTAAAGTACAAATTTTCACTAATCCTGATAACATAATTATTTTCTTTACATTATCATTTAAATTACATAATATTATTTTTCCATTTCTTTTTTTGAGTTCTTCATATCTACCTAAAATAAGACCTATCCCACTCGAATCCATAAATTCTAATTCTTTCATATTTAATACTAAATTTTCAATCTCATATTTTTTTATCATATTTGTTAATCTATTTCTCACTTCATTAATAGTTGATTCATCTAACTCCCCAATTAATCTTGCGAAAATAGTATTATGACTAATATTCATATTAATACGAATCCCCATATTTATTCCTCCTTAATTTGAGTATAAATCAAAAAAATTAAAATTAGATTTTTTCGACATAACTTCTAAATCTTTTTAGAATATTTTTTTTAAAAATCGCTAATAATATAAATAATGCACACTAAATATGTCATTATTTATATTAATTTATACTGTATTAAATTTGCATTAATTCTAAATATTATTTATAATATAGATATTGGAGGTAATTTTATGTATAGTAAAAACGCATGGAATAAATATAGCCAAGAAGACATTAAAAATGTAATGGATTTTAATGAAGACTATAAATTATTCATAACAAAAGGAAAAACAGAAAGACTTTGTGTAGAACAAGCTATTAATTTATTAAAAGCCAAAGGATTTAAAGAATTAGATACTTTGGATACTTTAAAAAGTGGTGACAAAGTATATAAAACAAACATGGGAAAGAATATAATTGCCTATGTTATCGGAAAGAAAGAAATTAAAGAAGGAATTAGAATTTTAGGTGCACATATAGATTCACCAAGATTAGATTTAAAACAAAATCCTTTATATGAAAATAACGGTTTCGCTTTACTTGATACACATTATTATGGTGGTGTTAAAAAATACCAATGGGTAACAATACCTTTAGCTTTATATGGTGTTGTTTGTAAAAAAGATGGTAGCGTTATAAACGTAAATATCGGAGATAATCCAGGTGATCCTGTATTCGGAATTAGTGATTTATTAATCCATTTATCTCAAGATCAACTTACAAAAACTGCCGCAAAAGTAATTGAAGGTGAAAATTTAGATGTTACTGTAGGTAATATGCCATTAGATGATAAATCTAAGGATGCTGTAAAAGCTAATATATTAAAACTTTTAAAAGAGAAATATGATATAACTGATGAAGACTTCTTATCATCTGAAATTGAAGTTGTACCTGCTGGGGAAGCTCGTGATTACGGACTTGATAGAAGTATGGTGGCAGGATATGGTCACGATGATAGATCTTGTGCTTATACTTCTTTAAGAGCTTTATTAGATATTGAAAATCCAGAATATACTTCTTGTTGTATATTAGTAGATAAAGAAGAAATAGGTTCTGTCGGTGCGACAGGGGCTGAAAGTTATTTCTTTGAAAATACTATTATAGAAATATTAAGTAAACAAGGATATAATTCTATCCTAGATTTAAGAAAAACTCTTGAAAAATCATCTATGTTATCAAGTGATGTTTCTGCAGGATTTGATCCTTTATTCCCTGAGGTAAATGATTCAAAGAATTGTGCATACCTAGGAAACGGTATTGTATTTAATAAATATACAGGTTCTCGTGGAAAGAGTGGTTCAAATGACTGTATGCCTGAATACTTCGCTTGGATTAGAAACATTATGGACGATAATGATATTAACTTCCAAACTGCAGAACTTGGTAAAGTAGACCAAGGTGGTGGAGGTACTATCGCATATATTTTAGGTAATATGAATATGAATGTCGTAGATGCAGGTGTTGCGGTACTTAATATGCACGCGCCAATGGAAATTGTTTCAAAAGCTGATATTTATGAAGCATATAAAGCATATAAAGTATTTCTTACTAAATAAAAAAAACAAAAAGCCAAAATTTTAAATTTGGCTTTTTATTTTTATTCACTTCTAAGTGCATCAACTGGATTTTTATGTGCTGCACTTCTCGCAGGAATTAATCCCGAAATTAAAGTTAATAAAATACTTAGTACTATCATTATAAGAGATGTAGGTAATGTTAAATCAGCGATTACACTAACTGCACCATCTGATACATTTTTTACTACAATATTAATAATAAGAGATATTATAGCTGTAAATACTATACCGAATACACCACTTGAAAGACCAATCATAAATGTTTCTGCATTAAATAAATGACTTACATCTTTCTTTCTACCACCTAGTGAACGAATTACTCCAATTTCCTTAACACGTTCAACAACCGATACATATGTAATTATTCCAACCATTACAGTAGATACTACAAGTGATAATGCAGTAAACGCAACTAATGCATATGTAATAATATCAATCATTGTATTAATCATTCCGATGATTAAACCTACTTGATCTGTATATTTTATTTCATGTCTTGCGACTTCATTTCCACTTTCATCAGTTGTATAATACTTTAACGTTTTAGTACCTGTGATTGTTTTAAAATCATCACTATATGTATTAAATGTTAGGTCATCCTTAGAATTCCATTTATCAAGGTAATCTGTAACTAGATTCTTTCTTTCAAAATCAAGTGGATATATACTTATTCCTGTAGGCATATATGTACCCGCAACACTTGATAGATCAATAGTTACAGCAGACGACAACGCATTTCCTTGACTTCCCATTCCCATTGATTCTAACATTTGTAACATTTGATTCTTTTGACCTACATAAACAACTTTCTTTTGGTCTTTAGTTGAATCTGTTCTTTCATAATAATAAGAAAGTTCATAATTTACACCAATATTATATTCATTAGGCATACTCATAATTGTTCCATTATCTTTTATATAATTCGCGATTTTTGAATTAATGTTTTGGCTTATCATATATCTAGCTAGGTCTTCTGTATATAAGAATCCTTGTGATAATGCTCCATAAGATATTCCCTTTTTAGGTTTTACAATACCACAAACATTTAACTTAACACCATTATTCCATGATTCACTAGCTTCATAATTATACTTACAATTTACTAAAGTTCCAGCCTTAGTAATATTTCCAAATACTGTATCATTAGGATACCATGTAAATTCTTTATTCATTAATTCTTCATATGTAAACTTATTTTTATAAATTGCTTGATTTACCTTATCAGTTTCACCAAGTCCTTTATTAATCAAAGTAAAGAATTGTTCTTGTGTATAATAACCAAGTTGTGCTAACATTAAATCTGTTAATTGTGATTCATCATCTAATACAATAATTATATCATTATAATTTTTAGGAAGATTTCCTGCGACAATATCATATTGTGATTTAATGTAATCATTATTATCAATTGATTGACTCATGACTGCAGTTAATGATGTTATAGCCTCCGCATAATCTTTATAATCATCTAATTCTTCGATTAAAGCTGTATATGTTTGTGTAATTGAATGAAGAGAAACTTTTTTATTATAATTTATTTCACTATCAATATAATCAGGTGTTGAATTAATTGAAAAGTCAGTATAAATATTAGTTGTTACATCAATACCATAATTTAAAGAAATCGCATTATAAATTTCTTTTGGCATACTCTTAATATAATCTAGATAGTCTTTATCAAATTCATTATTATACATTAAATTTAATAAAACATCTTGATTTCCAACTAAATACTGAATCATTGAGTTAACCTTTACCCAATCTCCACTTTCAACATATTCTCTCTTATCGGAGAATGATGCTTGATCCATCATAGCGTTATAATCTATTCCTGATTTAGTAATTGTTATAGGGTTTCCTGACAACATATCATCTTGCATAGATGATATATACCCTTTTACCCCACTAGATACAGCAAGTACAGCACTTACTCCTATTATACCTATAGAGCCAGCTAGTACCACCATAATTGTTCTTTTTAATTTACTAACTAAATTACGTGCAGATAATTTAAACGCAGTCCAAAAACTCATTTTTGCGTTTTCTTTAGTAGATACTTCTTGTTCATCATTAGATTTATTTTTAAGTACCTCTTCTATTTCTTCTTCTTTTGTAAATGGATTAGAGTCACTTACAAGTTTTCCATCTAATAATTTAACAATACGTGTTGAGTATTGTTCGGCTAATTCAGGATTATGTGTAACCATTATTACTAATCTTTCTTTACTAATTTCCTTAATTAACTCCATTATTTGAATAGATGTTTGAGTATCTAATGCCCCCGTAGGTTCATCGGCTAATAATATTTCAGGATTATTAACAAGTGCACGAGCAATCGCAACTCTTTGACATTGGCCTCCTGATAATTGATTTGGTTTTTTATTATATTGTCCTTTAAGTCCTACTTTATCTAATGCTTCTTTAGATCTTTTAACTCTTTCAGCTTTTTTTACACCAGCAATAGTTAATGCTAATTCAACATTTTCTAAAATAGTTTGATGTGGAATTAAATTATATGCTTGGAATATAAAACCAACACGATGGTTTCTATATATATCCCAATCTCTATCTTTAAATTCTTTTGTACTTCTACCATTGATAAATAAATCCCCCGATGTATATTTATCAAGTCCTCCAATGATATTAAGTGTAGTAGTTTTACCACATCCTGATGGTCCTAGTATAGAAACAAATTCATTTTTTCTAAAAGATAATGATAATCCTTTTAACGCTTCTACATCTTGGTCCCCTACTTTATATTTCTTTATGATATTCTCTAGTCTTAACATGAATATCCCCCTTTCATATTTAAATATTAACATAATTAAATATATAGGATATATTGTAAACGTTTACGCATACAAGAAAAAATGATAATACATTACATTTTTAAACTTTTTTTTAGTATTTGTTTATATAAATAATTCTTTTAATATTTCAATTAAAATACTAAAAAATTTTCTTCTTTTTACTTTTTGTGATAATACTATATTTGTTTTACATAATAAATTATCATTTTCATATATTTCTACATTTCCAACATCATTATTTAGGATATTACTTTCTTCTATTTCATATGAATATTTTACTTTGATATTATCTACATTACTATCAATTTCTTTTACTATGTATATGTCTTCACTCGCAACTAATTTAAAGTTTCTTGGGCTAAATTTGATGTCACTAATATTTTTTATAACATCGCCTTTAGATATAATACATTTTAATTCATAATTAGAATATCCATAATTTAATAGTTCAACAACTTCTTTATTTCTATCCTTACTATTAGAATACCCCATCACAACACAAATAAGCCTCATGTTATTTACCATAGAGGTTGCGCTTATACAATATCCTGCCTTTTCTGTCCAGCCTGTCTTAAGACCATCAATATTATTGTGTCCAATTAATTTGTTAGTATTTACAAGCCAAAATGGATTTTTTGTATCTTGTCTTATATAATCTTCCTTTATAGATGTATATTTAATTATTTCAGGATAATTATTAAGTAAATAACTACTCATTATTGCCATATTGTGTGCAGATGTGTAATGATTTTCATTTGACAAGCCAGTACAGTCAGTGAAGTGAGTATCACTTAAACCTAAGGTTTTAGCCTTCTCATTCATGAGTGATACAAATTTTTCTTCACTACCACATAGCGCTTCAGCAACTGTAACAGCGGCATCATTTGCAGATGAAACACAAATACATTTTAAAAGTTCATCTAAAGTATGTACTTCATTTGTTTCTAAATAAACTTGACTTCCTCCCATATTTTTAGCATTTTCACTTGTTTGAATTTTTTTTAGATAATCTAGTTTATTAGATTTTATCGCATCCATTATAATTGACAATGTCATTACTTTTGTCATAGATGCCATAGGTAGTCTTTCATTTTTGTTTTTCTCATATAATATTTTTCCGGTTTTACTTTCTATCAAAATTCCAGATTTAGCATTTTTAATAAAAAGATCTTCTGTTGCGTTAACTTTATTGTTTATAACAAATATTGAAAAAAATAATATCATTAACATTAAAAATTTCTTCATAATTTTATCACCTAAAAATAAATATTCAATAAAATATCAATTTATTCGTTTATTTGTTGAATTAGAATGATAAACATAGAAAAAGAATTTTTTATATTGTATAATATTTTAGATGGTGATTATTTATGAAAGAGATAAGTTATAATGAAATTAAACAGGCTGTATCTGATGGTATTTTTAAAGCTTGTCATATTTTAAATGATTTTACAATCAATCATTTAAAATTAGCTAAAAACAAAGAATCAAATAAATTAGCTAAAGAAATTTTTAATCAAATATTAGATAACGCAAATCTTGCGAAAAAAGAAAGTATTCCAATGTGTCAAGATACCGGAATAGTTACAGCATTCGTTGAAATTGGATATGATACTCATATCAATTGTGATCTTTATGAGGCAATAAACGATGGTGTTAGGGATGCATATGAAAAGTATTATTTAAGAAAATCCGTTGCGAATGCGATTACTAGAGTTAATACTAAAGATAATACTCCTGCGATTGTACATATTAAAATGGTTAAAGGCAATAACATAAAAATAACATTAGCTCCTAAGGGTGCTGGTAGTGAAAATATGAGTAAAATGGCAATGTTAAACCCTACTGATGGAATTGAAGGAATAAAAAAATTTATTGTAGAGGCTGTAAAAGAAGCTGATGGAAGACCTTGTCCTCCTTTATTCTTAGGAATTGGTATAGGTGGAAATTTTGAAACTTCTTGTCTACTTGCCAAGGAAGCTTTAATTCGTGAAACTAGAAGTGAAAATAAAGATATCGCAAAACTTGAAGAGGAAATTAAAGATTTAGTTAATAAGTTATATATAGGACCAATGGGACTAGGAGGAGATACTACTGTTTTAGATGTATTTATCAATACAGTTCCATGTCACATCGCATCACTTCCTGTTGCGTTAAATATTCAATGTCATGCGAATAGACATGTGGAGGTGATTATCTAATGATTGATTTTAAAAAATTAAAAGCTGGAGATGTAATAAATTTCTCAGGTATTATTTATACTGCACGTGACGCAGCACATTTAAGAATGAAAAATCTAATTGATAATAATGAAGAACTTCCTGTGGATTTTACCGATTCATTAATATATTATGCAGGGCCTACACCTACTAAACCTGGACAAAGTGTTGGTTCTATTGGGCCTACTACAAGTTGTAGAATGGACAAGTTTATTGATTATATGCCGAATCTAAAAATTAAGGGAATGATTGGAAAAGGTCCTAGAGATAATTCTGTTATTGATGCTTGTAAAAAATATCAATTAGTTTATTTAATTGCGACTGGAGGAGCAGGTGCTTTACTTTCAAAAAGAGTAATAAGCGCTAAAGAGGTTGCGTTTAATGATTTAGGATGTGAATCAATAAAAAAGCTTGAAGTAAAAGATTTTCCGTTGATTGTAGCATATGACACATATGGAAATAGTGTATTTGAAAGAGAGGAAAAATAGTATGGAATTAAAAGAAAAAGCTCTTAAAGCTCATATTGGGGGTAAATTTGCAGTAAGCACAAAGTGTAAATTAGAAACTAAGGAAGATTTATCACTTGCTTATACACCTGGTGTTGCGGAGCCTTGTAAAGAAATCGCCAAAAACAAAGAATTAGTATATGAATATACGTCAAAAGGAAATACAGTTGCGGTAATTAGTGATGGTACTGCAGTATTAGGTCTTGGAAATATAGGACCTTATGCAGGTATTCCTGTAATGGAAGGTAAAGCGGCCTTATTTAAAAGATTTGCGGATATAGATTCTATTCCACTATGCATAGATACTACTGATGTTGAAGAAATAATTAGAACATGTAAAATATTAGCCCCTTCATTAGGGGGGATTAATCTTGAGGATATTTCTGCACCTCGTTGTGTTGAAATAGAAAGAAGATTAATTAATGAACTAGATATTCCTGTAATGCATGATGATCAACACGGTACTTCTATTGTTGTAGGTGCCGCAGTTTTAAACTGTGCAAGACTTACAAATAAAAATTTATCAGATTTAACAGTAGTTATGTCTGGTACTGGGGCTGCAGGTTCAAATATCGCAAGAATGTTAAAAAAACTTGGTGTTAAAACAATATATGCATCAAATAAAGATGGAGTTGTTGATAAAAAGAATTATGACTCATATGATTTCTTAATTAAAGAATTAATTGATGATGGAATTATAGATACTAAACCAAATCACAACAATACTCTTGCATCTTTACTTGAAGGTGCAAATGTATTTGTAGGAGTAAGTGCTCCAAATTTAGTTTCAACTGAAATGGTTAAAACTATGAAAGATCCATTTGTATTCGCAATGGCAAATCCAAATCCTGAAATCACTTATGATGATGCGAAAAAAGGTGGCGCTTTGATAATTGGAACAGGACGCAGCGATTATCCTAATCAAGTAAATAACCTTCTAGCATTCCCTGGAATATTTAGGGGTGCATTAGATGCAAAAGCTACAAAAATTACTGAAGGCATGAAAATGGCTGCGGCAAAAGCTTTAGCTTATTTAATAAGTGATGATGAATTAAATGCTGAATATATTCTTCCATCTGCCTTTGATGAAAGAGTTGTATCAGCTGTTAGTAAAGCCGTTAAAGATGAAGCTATTAAAAGTGGATATATAAGAAAGTAAGGTGCAATATGCATCTTATTTTTTTAGCAAAAAAAAGAACCTAGGAATCATCCTAAGTTCTATTTTTTAGTTTATTATATTATGCTTGAATAAATGAAATTTCTGAAATTCTAATACCACGCTCACTAAATGTAATATCTGACATAATATTATAATCTCCAGCAGCTGTAATATTTATTGTGAATTCTGTAAATGTAGAACCAGAAATCACAACAGCACTACCCTCAACAACATTTCCAGCATTATCATATAATGCACCCTTAGAAGTATTACTTCCACCTGTTGAAGCAACTTTAATCTTTAACACTCCTGCACCATTTGCATAGAATTTAACATATCCAGGAATTGTACTACCATCCTTTTTTGTTGGTACAAGTTCAATACAATCTGTATTTGAGTTACCTCTTGTTATAGTATCTCCTAAATAAAATTCACCATATTTGCCAACTGGAATTGCAGCTTTCTTGTCAATTTCAACTCCATCATTTGTAGTTTTTGCTTGTGCCAATATTTCAGTTCCAGTCAATGAAATATTTTGTTTTTCACCAGTTTGAGGTCTAGCTTCTAATGTTACTGTATCAGCTACATTTACTACAAATTCAATAGGGTCAACTACATTTGACCATGTAATAGAGAACTTATTATCTCCCTTACCGGCATCTAATGTAACTGTAATGAAATCTCCAGATTCATCTAAAACAAACTTACCACCCTTAACACTTGGATTTCCATTTGCCCAAGTTGGTTTTAAAACCTTAACTTGGTAAGTATTAGAACTTGTTTCAGTATTCCATGCAATTGTACCAGCTGTAACATTAATCTTTTTAGCATCAGTAGTATCTACTTGTGCTGTAATACCATCTTTTTCAATTACTTGAATTTCAGGTGCTACTGTAGTATCCTTTGGTAATTCAGTCTTTCCTGTCCATATCTTCATTGTATAAACAACTTCTTTAGCTACTGTTTCATTATTTAAATACCAACGAATTGTTGCAGTTTTTGTCATTGCTGCATTATTATCAGCATTCTTAGCTTCTAGGTATGCTGCAAATTCTTCTTCAGTAATGAAAACATAAGCAGTAAATCCATTTGCAGTCATTTCAACATTTTCTAAATCTCCTGATAGTACATCAAATCCGTCTAAATTTGCAACATCTTCAGGTTTTGTAAATTGAAGTTGTACTGCGTTTCCAGCTTTACCAGCTACTGCGGCTTGATAATATGCTAATGTTGGTGCACCAATAAAGATACTATCATCTGAATTAAATGATACTTTATTATCTCCATCATATTTAATTGTTGGTTTTTGTGTTACATTTGTTTCAATTGGATCATGTTTTCCTTCAATTGAAACTTTATCTGTATCAGTTTGTTTTGAACCAGTATCTTTTAATGTAACTTGGATATTCTTTGTAGTTTCATCTACTGTAATTTCAAAGTTTGAACTTAAAACACCAGTTTTAAATGTTTCAATAGTACTTGCAATACCTTTAATAGGATATTGTGCTCCATTCTTTCCAGTAGTTAATGAAATTCCATATTTTCTATAATGAGAATTTTCGTATGTGGCATTATTTTTATCTTGACCAATAAATACATCTACTTTATCGCTACCTGTATCAGTTGTATCTCCAACAAAATCTGTAACAATACAGTTTCTAACTGTTACTGTTGCAGTTTCAGACTTTTGGTCACCAATAAGTGTTCCAACATTCTTTAAAGCTTTAATTGAACCTGATGCAACGCAACCATCAAATGTTACAGTTGCGGCTAGCCCTGAATTTAATTGACCTATAAATAATCCAACACCTTGACCACCTACTGTAGTATTATCAGCTTTATGAACAACATCGATTTGCGCATCAACCATACAGTCAGTAAAATCATATGTACCTGCATTTCTAATTTGTCCTATAAATAAACCAGAATAGTCACTAAATTCACCAGTTGCACCTTTTACAACTACACCTGATGCAGATAGATTTCCTTCACTTCTAGAGAAAATAACTGCTGCATATTTTGAATTATCAGCTGAACTAGAAACATCAATTCCATCAAACACAACGTCTGTTAAATCAAAATCACCCTTTAAACTTCCACCAAGGAATGCAGTTGATTCTGTAACAGATGATGTAATTGAACAATCTTTGAAAGTAAGGTCAGAAATACCTCCAGCTGTTACTTTACCCCAAATTCCACCATATTTTAAATCAGTAGTAATGTTTAAATTTGAAATAGTATGGTCTAACCCAAACACTTTATGTTTTAATTCTCCGATATAATCAGTTTGATTTGAATTTAATAAACCTGCAGTTGCTTCATCTGCTGCAAGAGTTTCTTTAGTTCTATTAACTGTAACACCAGTCATATCAATATCTGCAGTAATTTCAGCATTCTTTGTTGATTTTGAATTGATATATTGAACAAAATCTTGTGCAGTTGCAATTGTCGCAATATCCCATACTGCTTCTAATTGAACATTCTTTGTAACTTTGTTATCTGTGAAATTCCACATTTGGTTGTCTTCTTTATTCTTCCATCCAACGAATGTCATTTCAGCACCATTTGCAGTTTTACCTGGAGTTGTAGGTAAATTTGCTGCAACAGTTGTATTATATTCTGCTGAATCTGATGCCTTTCCAGATCCTGCAACACTTGCATTACCCTTGTAATCAAATGTTATAGTGTATTCATTCTTAGTCCACTTTGCATAAAGAGTAAGAACCCCATCTGTTTCTCCATCTTTTTCATCTTTAATATCTGTAATTGCTGAATCTTTAGTAAATTCAGTCTTACATGCTGCATCAATAAACCACCCTTTAAAAGTATAACCATCCTTAACAGGTGTAATTTCAGCTAATTTTGTAATTAATTCATCTACAGATTTAACTGTAATTTTATCATCTGAATCAATATTTGTTCCAGCTTGAATTGGTTCTAACTCAATTGTATAAGTTGGATCTTTCTTACAACTTGCTAAAGCTACAGTTGCAATACCTGCAACAGCTATAGAAGCTATTAATTTTCTTTTTTTCATTTTATCTTCTCCTTTGTTTCATAAACACTTTGCTAATATTATAAACTGAAAACGCTTTTAAGTCAACAAAAAATAGATGACTAGGCCATTTTTTTTGCAAACTTTTTACATTTTATCTTACAATATCAATAATTAAATTATTTTCATTCTTTGTTTCACCTATAACAAACGCATTTTCTACCATTTTAACTATATCATCATCATTCTCATCATTTGAATATATATAAGCTAAGACATCGTTTTCTTTAACATAATCTGCTATCTTTTTATTAAGAACAATACCTACAGTTTGATCGATACTATCATCAATTTCTTTTCTACCTGCACCAAGTAACATTGCACAATATCCAATTTTATGTGCATCTAATGATACTATATAACCCTCACTACTTGATTTAAGAACTCTTTTATATTTTGATTTAGGAAACTTACTTACATCATATATATAAGAAGCGTCGCCACCTTGTGAGGCAACTAAGCTTACTAATTTATTTAAAGCACTCTTATCATCAATCGCCTTCTTAGCTCGTAGTGTTCCTTCTTCAATGCTATTTACTATTTTTGCATCATATAATAAATATCCCGAAATTAAAATACAAATTTCTAATAAATCTTTAGGTCCACTACCATTTAAAGTATTTATAGCTTCTATGACTTCTAAGTTATTTCCTACAGCATAACCTAAAGGTTCATCCATATTTGTTAAAATAGCTGTCATTTTCTTATTACATTTTTTTCCAATTTCTACCATAAGTTTTGCAAGACATAACGCATCATCTTTATTCTTCATAAATGCACCAGTTCCAACCTTAACATCAAGACATATCGCATCTGCACCACTTGCAAGCTTCTTTGACATAATACTTGATGCAATAAGCGGCATACTTGCTACAGTCGCGGTTACATCTCTTAGTGCATATATTTTCTTATCAGCAGGCGCAAGACATCCACTTTGACCTACTAATACTATTCCTATATCATTTACTTGCTTAATAAAATCATCTTCACTTATATTAACCTTGTATCCTGGAATAGATTCAAGTTTATCAATAGTACCACCAGTATGTGCAAGGCCTCGACCACTCATTTTTGCAAATTTTGCACCACAAGATGCTACAATAGGTCCAATAATAAGACTTGTCTTATCACCTACACCTCCTGTAGAGTGTTTGTCTACTTTAATTCCATCTACCCGACTTAAATCTAAGACATCTCCACTATCTCTCATAATAATTGCCATGTTTGTTGTTTCTTCAACTGTCATGCCTGAAAAATATACTGCCATCAAAAATGCACTCATTTGATATTCTGGTATATCTCCTTTTACATATGAATCAATGATGAATTTAAGTTCGTCATAATTAAGTTCATTATTATCTCGTTTCTTTTCAATCAAATCTACCATTCTCATAATATCACCTATTCTATACTTGAATAAATACCTAAATTTTTAACAATATATACACCATCACTTAATTCTTTTATACATTTATTTATACTTTGAATATCGTTCTTATATGCCATAATTTCCATATAAAAATTATACTTTCCTAGTGCTTCTTTAGTTGGCCTTGATAATATCGCATTTAAATTCAGACCATATTCATTAAATTTCTTTAAAAATTCAAACAATAAACCTGGTCTATCTTCCGCCATAAACACACCAAGACTACACTTAATTTTATCCTTATAGGATATTTCTTCTTCATTTTTACTTAACACTATAAATCTAGTATAGTTTGATTCTTTATCATCTACATTTGTAATAACCGTCTTAAAGTTATAATCCTTAAGTTTATGCTTAGGAATTATTGCACCATATCCTTCATTTTTTTCTAATAACTTATTTAAAGACTCCATATTACTTTCTGTTGTAAGCAAATTAAAACTATTATTTACAGTAAGAAAATCCAAACATTCTGCTTTAGCCTTAAACTGAACAAAAACATTTTTAACATTTTCTACTAAATCATTAGAAACAAACGCAAATTCAACTTTTTCTTCTAAATCACATATAATATGATAATCAGACTTCATTAATGTATCAATTGTATCTAACACATAACCATCTAATGTATTTTCAAACGGAATAACTGCATAATTATCTTCTTCTATTCCCTTAATTGTCTTTCTAATGGTAGGATAGTATTCTATTTCATATTCTTCTTTTTTACTTTCAATGTATTTTTTCGCAGCTAAACTACAATAAGTACCACTAGGACCTAATGCAGCAATTCTTTTTTTATTATATAAAGACTTCATAATATAATTTTCTTCCTTTTCCCATAAATAAACACTTTTCTTTTTGTTGGATTTAATAATATAATACTTATCATTTTTTATATGTAAAGCAGTATCGTTTTCAAGCGCTAATGCGTTCATATTATAATTTTTTAAAACATCATTATAAATAACTAAATCTTCATTATCATAATGAGGACATATTGTTATATCTATTATTCCTAAACCTTTAACCATCTTGTAATTATATGTATGTCCATTGTCATTATAACTATAACTATCTCCCATACCATAATTTGACATCATTATTGCACCTGCACTAACACCAACGATTAGTTTATCTGTATCTTTAATAAATTCATCTAATTTAAAAGATTTAATTTTTGAAACTAAGTTATCTGTGTTTCCTCCTGCAAAGTATAATATATTAGCCCAAGATAATTTTTCATTAATTTCCTTTATTGAAGGATTACTATATAAAAGTAAAAAATCAGAATCATAATCCTTATATTGTTTTTTTAAATTATTAATAGACTTTAAACTATCTTTAGAAGCCGTAGGAAAAAACAATATTTTAGGATGATTTTCTAAACTAACAATATAATCTTCTATAGTATTATCTAAATTATTTGGATCTTTTCCACCAACTAATATAATATTTCTCATAAAATACCTCTAATTTATTATAACATTAAAGTTAAAAAAACATAATTAAATATAATAAAGAAATATTCCTTTTGCCAAATATTTAAAAAAAGTGCACTAAAATGCACTCTTTATTAATCATTCTTAATTTTTCTTGCTTCTAAACGATAAATAGGACCTAACTTTTTCTTTTTAGATTCATATTCAGTCTCAACATTAAAAATTCCTTCTTCACTATGTAAGTCAACACTTATGTTACTTAAATACCAACCATTTTGACTTAAAGACTCAATAGAATACTCAAATAAAATCTTATTATCAGTTTTTTGATTAATTGCACCATCACTGCTAAGTATATTTTTATATACATCTAAAAATAGTTGTGATGTAAGTCTTCTTTTAGAATGTCTAGTTTTAGGCCACGGATCAGAGAAATTTAAATATATATTAGAAACTTCCCCTTTTTCAAATACTTCATTAAGAAGTATTGCATCATCATTTAAAAATTTTAAATTTGGCAAATCACATTCACTAGCTTTTTCAACTGCCTTAATAAGCACACTATCAAACTTTTCAATTGCGACAAAATTAATATCACTAAAAGTTTTTGCCATACCTATCGCAAAATTTCCTTTACCACACCCTATTTCAATACAAATAGGATTATCATTTTTAAACACTGACTTCCAAGTCCCTTTATATTTTCTTCCATCAATGATATAATAATTACTATTATTTTCTAATCTTTCTTTTGCATCTTTTATTTTTCTTAATCTCATTATTTTACCAACTCATATATAGATTTAGCGTAAATCGCTATATTTTTTATAAACGAATCAAGAATAATATATTCATTAGGACAATGAATACATTCTTCCTCACCAGGAAATACAGGACCAAAAGCTACACAATTAGGTATAAACTTTGCGTAAGTACCCCCTCCTATAGTAAACGGCTTATTTACTTCATCATTAGTTATACTTTTATATGCATCATATAATGTTCTAACTAACGTACTATTAGGTGAAACATAATGCATGTAAGTAGGTTCATCAAGACTGTAATCTAAGCCAAATTCCTTAGTCGCATTTAATAAACATGAATCAATTGTTTTAAAGTGATCATTAGAAGGCACACGACAGTCAACATGCATGAAAATCCTTCCATCCTTAATCTTAATAACACCAGGATTTAAACTTAAAGATCCCATATCGTCTTTTATAATATTAATTCCTAATTTTGTACCATCATAATCAAAACTGAAATATTTATCATAAAATGATGTAAAATTACAAGGTTCAACACTATTTATAAAAAGCACCATAACAGTATTTGAATTAAAACCATTTTGAGGCATAGAACCGTGAGAGTTTTTACCATATGTAATATATTTGTTGTCTTTAAATTCGCCATTATATCCATTATCACTTAAGAATTTTAAAAATTCTTTAGAATAATCCTTCTTTAAAGTAACCTCAGTATAATCTGGTACAATATTAATTCTTTCTCCACTTTCCCACGTATCAATGATATTTGAATCAATTTTACCTAGTACTTTAAAACATTGAAACGCTTTTTCACCATATATTAAAGGATATTCAGCGTCTGGCGAAAAACCAAGAGAAGGCATTTCTTCTTTTTTAAAATAATGTTCTAAACATCTACTTCCAGACTCTTCATCACAACCAACGATAAGTCTTATTCTCTTATTTGTTTTAATACCTAAATCCTTTAACATCTTTAAAGCAATATAAGAAGCTATTACAGGACCTTTATCATCTAAAGCTCCTCTTGCATACATCTTACCATCAACAATTGTAGGCGTAAAAGGATCAAACATCCATACTCCAGGTGTAGGGACAACATCTAAATGACCTAAAACACCTAAGATTTCATTTCCAGTTCCATACTCTATATGACCTGCATAATTATCTACATTAGAAACTTTAAAACCATCTTTTAAGGCTCTATCTAAAAAGAAATTTAAACAATCCTTATTCCCATCGCCAAAAGGAATATCAGAGTCTGGTCTATATTCATCTAGAACTGTATTATATTTAAGTATTTCTTCTAATAACTTAATCGCTTCTTCTTTATATTTAAGAGCTAATTCATAAAAATCGATATTCATCTTCTATATACCTCCAAAAAAATACAACTGAAGGTATCCTCAGTTGTTATATTTTTAAATTTCTTTTCCTAATTTCATTTCAAAGAACACATCTGTAATACTACTTAAAGCTTGCGTTTCATCTTCTCCATCACAAGTAATTGTTATAACTTCACCATTATAGATTCCTAAGCTCATAACACCCATAATAGATTTTAAATTAACAACTTTTGTTTCTAAACTAAGTTCAACATTACATTTAAACTTAACTGCCTCATTTACTAAAATAGTCGCAGGTCTTGCATGAATTCCAGATTCTGCTGTAACCTTAAATTTTTTTAAAACCATAATTGCCTCCCTATAATCTCTTCTCTATTTCTTTTTTTATTAATTTAGAGTCAAACTTAAATAAAAGTTTAACATTATTACCTGTTATAAAAACTCCTTGCCCTGACATTTCTTTAAGTTTATCAAAATCAGCTATAGAAATATCATTTAATAGAATTTTTAATCTTGCGTTATCTACAGTTATTTGCTTAATATTTTCTTTATTACCCAAATTAATAATTACATCTTCTATAAATTTATCATTTACTTTTATTTTCTTATTTTTCTTTTTTAAAATAAATATAAGTAAAATTCCAACTACAACAAGAATCGCTAAAACAATTATAGAAATTAGAATTCCAACATTTATTAAAAACATGAAAAGTCACTCCAATCTATAATTATTATACAAGTTTTAAGAATACTTTTCAATAGTTAGATTTTTTTCTAATACTTATATCTATAATGCTATTAAGATTAAAAAAACATGGTTTATTATTTATAAATAATTCCATTTTTTCACCTGATATTTTTTTAGGAATTCCTTCATAAATATTATTATCTAATAATTTTATCTTACATATAATATCTATGTTATACATTAACATCGCATTAATATCATCAATTCTATGATGAATTATATCCTTAACTTCTTTTCTACTATCATAGATATTTTGATTCTCTGCACCTTCATTTATTAAATTTATACTTTCAACAAACATTAATGGATCATTTTTCATATTAAACAAATACTCCTTTCTATCCAATAATAATATATGAAGTTCAAAATATTTTTATAATCTAGTTATCAATATCAATTGAAATAGTTTTGATAATATGTTAGAATTAAATAAAGGAAAAGTGATAATATGAACAAATTAAAAGAAACATTAAACCACTGGTTAGATGAATTAAATGACTTCAAATTTCCAGACTACGAACAATTTCCAGATTTAGAATTGTATATGGACCAAGTAATTAACTATTTAGAAAGAGAGCTTAAGGTATTTCAAACTTCATCATTAGATAAAGTTATAACATCTTCTATGATAAATAATTACGTAAAAGGTAAAGTTGTTAGTGCACCTATAAGTAAAAAATATAATAAAGAACATCTAGCACTAATAAATGAAACTTGCTCTCTAAAACAAGTTTTAACTATTTCCGAAATAAAACAAATTCTAGACATCGACTATAAAGGAAATAATGCTGATGCATTTAATAGTTTTAAAAATATTTCAAGTGAGGAATTTACAAAAGCTATACTTCATACTAAAAATTCTCTTGCAGATATTAAAGAAGACGATATTGATGCATTATCAAAACTCGCTTTAAATCTTTCAATTACTGCAAACGCTTATATTACTATATCAAAAAGAATATTATATTTAATTAGAAAATATACTGAAATGCGTGAAATTGATGAAGAATTAAAAAACAAAAATAGAAAAGATCCGATTCAACAATCATTAGATCTTCCTGAAGAATAATATAAAAAAGTTAGATTATATTTCTAACTTTTTTTACTGTAAGATAATACTAGTTTATATTATGCTTCTTAACATATTTAAATATAACAGACATACCACCTCAACGTGCGACCACTTTTCGCAAATTACATTCATAAAAATAAATCACCTATTTATTCAATAAAACCTAAATCAGAAACCTTAAGATTTTCATATTCGTATGTTAAATTATAACTTGTTATTCTTGTAGTACCCGAATTAGGAACTAATATTCCTTTTTCTACCCATTTAATCATCCACTTAGAAATGGCTCTTGGTGTGACTCCAAACAAATCAGCCAATTCTTTATTTTTAATTACTTTTATTCCGTTTTCTATACAATATCTTAATAATGTTAAATCCTTTTTATTTAAACCTTTCAACAATTTATTTGATTCTTTTTTAGATGCCTCTAACGCTTGTTCATATACTTTTTCGGCGTTAAGGACCATTATTTTACAGAAATATTCAATCCATATTTCTAAATGTGGTGGATTTTCTCTACCAGAATAAAATAATGCCGGTAGTCCCATTTGAATGGATTCATAATATCCATTTAAATCTGACATATAATATTCCTCAAACGAATTAAATCCTTTAAAATCATAATCATGCTGCATTAATACGTATGTAGCAAGAGCTCTAGAGGTTCTACCATTACCATCTATAAATGGATGAATTGTTACAACTGCATAATGAATTATAGCTGACAAAATAGGAGCTGGTAAATGTTGATTATTATAATACCAATCTATTAGTTCATCAATTAAAGGTTCAATATCAACATATTTAGGTGGAATATATTCAACTTGTTTTGTTACTGAATCATATACTGCGAACAATACTCCTGGAGGAGTTTGACCTCTAAATGAAATTCTAGCAAGCTTTCCATTTTTTTGAATAATATCATGTAATCTTAAAATGAACTCTTTATCAATTGGAGTTTTCTTTTTATTCTCTTCTTCTAAAAAAGTTAGTGCATCCCAATAATTTTGTACTTCTTGTTCTACAGTTATACGTCTTGTATCCTGTTTATTTGATATTACTTTTTCAACTTGATTATACGATAACACATTACCTTCAATGCTTGTAGAAAAATGAGTTTTCTTTAGTTTAGCTTCATACATTAGTTTTTGTTTTTCTCTAGTTGATAAATACAAATAGTCTAAAGCGGTTTTGTACTTTTCAATTCTAATTAAATAATTTACTAAAGCATTTGTATATTTAAATGTTAATTTCATTATATCAACTCCACTTATATTATAACAAAATAAGGAACCAACATAAATATTTCAGTTCCTTATTTGTTCCTTATTTTGTTTTTCTTTGTTCTCTATTTATTTTTAATAATATCTTTAATACAAAGTATTAATCATTATTTTAGCGAAAGAAGGCATACAGTCTCAACTCTACCCCAAAATTCTCATACTAAATTCTAGAATAAAGAAATCATAAAT
>CAZJSR010000008.1:0-64368 GCA_964548855.1 uncultured Anaeroplasmataceae bacterium
TGATGCAGCTACTAATCTAAAAAAATATTGTTTTACTTAAAAAGTTATCAACTATTAACTGGCTATTATATCTTTTTTATGGTAATGTACCGATAACCCAAATTTAAGTGTTTTTTGGTAAAATTATATAAAAAAGGATGTTTTACTATGACTATTAAAGAATTATTATTTATGTGGCTTGAAACTTACGAAAAGGATCGTGTAAAACCTCGTACTTATAGTAGGTATCAAAGTATTATTGAATTACATTTAGTACCAGAATTTGGTGATATTTCTATTAAAGATTTAAAAAGGCGAATGATTCAAGATTTTCTTTCAAAGAAGAAAAAAGATGGTAATTTACGCAGTGGTGATACAATGTCATCAGCAAGTACTAATCTTATGCTTACAGTACTTAGTATGGCATTTGAATATGCAATTGATATGGAATTATGTGAAGATAATCCTTGTTTAAGATTAAAACGAATACCTGACGATTGTAGGCAAATAGAGGCATTTACTCGTGATGAACAAAAGAAAATCGAAACCTTTATTCAAGATTCCGATGATAGATAATTTCACTTACGCAACACTTTTAGTATTATTATGTGTTAGTGTTTCTTTTTCTTCTTCAGTTAAAGTTGGTTCTTCGCCATCAGAAAATTCTTTCATAATGCTTTTAGAATTATAATCTTTTGAACCAATGTATTTACCAAAACCTACGAGTATATTTCCAATTTCTTCTTTTTTAAGTCCTAACATTAAGCATTCTTGAACAAAACCTTGTAAAATATTCATTATTATTTTTGCATTATCATCTTCGTCACTTTTAACATAAGAAGACATTAAAGTCCCCTCTCTAGTAATTTTTAAAATTGTTTCTTTCGTTTTCATATTATTTAAATTCCTTTCTTTTTTTAAGAGTTTTTAATCCTTTCAATAAAAACTATTACTCCCCGATACATATCGCAGATGTTACATAATCTTTTTGACATATAAAACTTATAGCTGTGCAGACTATAAGAACAACTATACTCTAAAATATAAAATTGTATTCTGTAAAAAAACTCAGACTAACGACAATAATAATAACAATAATTAAAATAAATTTTAAAATTTCCATTATAATAAACTCTTTTTATGTAATTTGTAATTTCATTTTAGCATAGCATTTTTCTCGAAAGCAATACTTTTGCTTTATTATAAATCGACTTTTTGTATATAAGGTTGATGAAAAAATTGAAGTACATAATAGGGTTTATTTTTATTGATATTAAATAATATAGATGTTTTAATAAAAAAAGATGTGAGTATTATATTGAAATTTATTTCGATAATTTTTTTATTTAGTACATATATTATACCAACTTTTTAAATTTGCCTTGGATTGTTTCTATTTTAATTGCAGGCATAGATTCTGCTGCATTAATTGTTCTATTAACTTCAAGTTGCTCTAGACTTAAAGTTCAAAATGAAATGATAACGGGCTACTGGAAATATAGTAGTATTAGCAAAAATTTGGACGATGATAGTGTTCAAAATGTTAGTGCTCCAAGAATTGTTAAGATTGAAGAAATAAATGGAAAACTAAATTTCATGGATTTAAATGCGATAAAGAAAGCATACCTTTTTTGAATCTACAAAAGTTTTAATGTCTCCATTAGGTAAACAGGAAAATGATTTAGCTTATTGGTATAGGAATCATACTAATGGGAAACACGATTTATCTTTAGAAGGAATTGTAACTTTAAAATGGATAAAAAAATTTCCAGCAGCTGCTGTAAATAAAATGAGTGTCATTATCATGTTATAGTGATAAAGGAGAGATAACGTATTTAAGAATTTCAAAAGAGGAATTTATTGCACACAAAAAATCTTCTTTTTTATAAATTTAAGTGAAATGTTGGAGGTTAAAGTAATGAAAGAAATAAGTGAGAGAATTAAATTAATAAGAAAGTGTTCCTATTTATCTAAAGAACAATTTGCTTTAAATATTGGTGTCACTGCTGATAAATTAGAACAATGGGGAAAAAGATTTTATATCACCATCTGTTGAGGAAATTTTAAAAATTTCTAAAATCTATAATATATCTACTGAATTTTTGTTAAATGGAAATACATCGGAATCTGATATACAATTTTTGAATAGAAAATTATTTAAGGATGATTTATACGATGAAATTAGAAAATGTTTTTTAACTAAGTTAGAATGTGACATTAGCGCAGAAATGTTAGATAGTATATATGATATTTCACAACTTTGTGGTGATATTTTCGCAAAAGATATTAATCTTAATGGAAAGATATTCTTTGATGTATATGACCTATTAGATATTAATAATTTTGATATTTATTTCGATATTAAAAAGAATTTTCAAATTAAAGGTAATATTGAATTTGAAATGCTTGACCCACACAAACATTCCTTAGCTTTTTATGAAGAAGCGTTAAAAAACGATATTGATAATTTTGAAAATACATTTATAAATTATACAGAAGATAAAGAATTATGGAACGATGAAATTTTATTATGGATGATTAATCAAGGTGCTACATGCGTAGAATTTGTCGGAATTGAAGGTCATACCGAACACAAGTATTCGATTGATGGATGTGCAAATGATGATACAACCTATGAGCCTGTTTACCAAGAAAATCTTGTACTTACATTTCTATTAAAAGCTGAATTAGAAAGAAGAGTAAAAAAATAGATGTTTTTCTTAATCAATAATTAAATATAATTATGAAATAAACTCTGGTAAGTATTTATGAAACATTTACAGAGTTTATTTATTTTATTGACATATTATTAAATAGGAATATAATAGTTAATGTAGGTTAACTATATGGAGGAAATATGGATAAATATTTAAACGCAAACATAGTTTTTTCTAAATTTTCAAGATCATATATGGAACAAAAAAAGGATTTGCCAATTAGACCTAGTGAAATGGGAGTTTTAAATATAATAACTAAAAGAGATGGTCTATATACTCCTATAATGATTGCGAAATTATTAGAAGTAACAAAAGTTATGGTTACAAAACATATAATATCGTTAGAAAAAAAAGGATATATACTTAGAAAGTATCTTGAAAATGACAAAAGAAGTTTTTATGTTATACCAACAGAAAAAGCTCAACAGTTAGTCTTACAAACAGAGAAAGATTTAAACTTAAAACTTAAGAAAGTTGAATCAAAATTAGGCTCTGATAAATTTGATGAACTATTAGAATTATTAGAATTAACTAGACATTGTATCGAGGAATAAATTATGAATAGAAACGACAGAACATGGAATCCATGGCATGGATGTCATAAATATAGTGAAGGATGTAAAAATTGTTTTATGTTTTTTCTTGATGAAAAAAGAGGTGTTACGCCGAATGTTATATCAAAAAATAAAACAAATTGGGATTTGCCACTGAAAAAAGATAGACAAGGTAATTATAAAGTTAAATCAAATGAATTTGTAAGAGTATGCATGGCATCTGATTTCTTTTTAGAAGATGCTGATATATGGCGAGATGATGCATGGGATATTATAAGGAAAAGACCAGATGTTAAATTCTCTTTGTTAACAAAAAGAGCAGATAGGATTAAATCATGCTTACCAAATGATTGGAATGATGGGTGGGATAATATATATATCGCAGTATCATGTGAAAATCAGAAAAGGGCGGATGAAAGAATACCTTATTTATTAGATTTAAAAGCTAAACATTTATGGGTAAGCCTAAAGCCTTTTATAGGAGAAATCACATTAGAAAAATATCTTAAAACAGGCAGAATAGAAACTGTTCTTTGCGGTGGAGAAAATTATGCTGGGGAAAGACCACTCCATTATGAATGGGTAAAAAAAGTATATGATGAATGTATTAAATATAATGTTGAATTTATATTTGGACAAACTGGAAATACATTCATTAAAGACGGTAAAGTCTATCATATAAAAGATACAAATACTCAAATAGAACAAGCACTTCGTTCAGGATTGCAAAATAGAAAATAAGGTGAAAATATGACAAGAGAAGAAATAATAGAATTTATAAAAACAAAGAAGACATCTATATTATCATCAGTGGATGAAGATGGTTTTCCTTGGAGCAGAGCTTTGATTCAACCAAGACTTATTGAGGGAAGTACTTTGTATTTTGCCACATATACTTCGTCTAATAAAGTAAAACATTATAAAAATAATGAAAAAGCAAGTATATATTTTTTTGAAAAAGGTAAAAATTTCCAAGGTGTAATGATTAAAGGAACTATGGAAATTATAACTGATAAAGAAATTAAAGAAAAATTATGGATTCCATTTTATTATAAGTTTTATAAAAAAGGAGTAAATGATCCAGAATACTGCATATTAAAGTTTGAGTCAATTGAAGCACAGTGGTTTAGTAATTTTAAAACAGAAGTAGTTATGATGAGGTGAAATACATATGCAAAATAAAGATATAGAAAAAGCAATTCCATGGAATCCATGGCATGGATGTAAAAAAGCAAGTCCAGGATGTAAAAACTGTTTTGTTTTTAAAATGGATAAAAGATATGGAAGAGATACAAATATAATTACCAAAGGTAAAACAACATATGAATTAAAAGATTCAGATGTTCCAAAAGGGTCTTTAATAAAACTATGTTTTTCATCGGATTTCTTTTTAGAAGAAGCAGATATGTGGAGAGATGGATGTTGGGATTTTATTAGAAGAAGAAATGATTGTATTTTTGTTATGACAACAAAAAGACCTGAGCGTATAAAAAAATGTGTTCCAGAAGACTGGGGTGATGGTTGGGAACATGTTCATATCAGTGTATCAATTGAAAATCAAGAAATGGCTGATATTAGATTAAAAGCATTTTTAGAAGCTCCTGTAAAACATAGAGAAGTATTTTGTTCTCCATTAATCGGAGAAATTAAGTTAGGACCATATTTGGATACTGGTTTAATTAAATGTGTTAATGTAGGTGGAGAATTTGCACCGAAGGCTGATGTAAGACCTACAATGTATGAATGGGTTTTAAGTCTTTATCAAGAAGCAAAAGAGAGAAATCTTGAATTTTATTTCCATCAAAGTGGCTCTATGTTAATAAAAAATGGCGAAAATATAGGAAAATGGAACCTAAATGATCAAATTAAAAGAGCTGAAGAAGTTCAACATGAATTAGAAAATAATTATTAAAATCAAGGTATGAATAAATATAATTCATGTGTTTATTCATATCTTTTTTTATTTTTATTCTATGAAAAAAAACTTAATTTTTGTAATTTATTGAATTCTTATATCTAAATATATTGAATTTTTTTTTTAATAAGATATAATAAAATTATATAGATTGTGTTTTTTGTAGAAAGATGTATTTTATATAAGAAAATACTTAAGAAACGAGGAGAAAAGACTATGAAAAAGATTCTAAGAAGAATGAGTATGTTAGCACTTCTTGCTATACCTCTTGTTACTTTATCAAGTTGTGGTTTTGAAGAAGGTGCACCTTTTGAAAAAAAGAATATAGATTTAACTAATTTAGTTTTTAAAGATTCAGTAGAAAAATTCACAAATCAAACAATTAATTTCTATCCACAATATGCAGTTAATGGAAATAGTCAAACACTAAGAGCTGACTTAATACCAGGACTTGTGGGAATTGATTTTTCTATATATATGGATAATGAAAAAGTTGCTGAAATGAAAACTCAAGGAGAATACGAATGTGTTTTGAAATTTGAAGTAAATGAAACACTTTATAATCCTGTAGAAGAAAAGAGAGTAACTGTTAAGGTTTGTAAGGATGTTGACTTAAATGGAATTAAGTTAGAAGACGGAAGTGCATCTATTGAGTCTGGTAAGGTTGCGGATGCAGTTTTAGTTAAAGATAAAGATGGAAAAATTATAAATAGTAGTAATCTTCCTGAAGGTGTTAAGAGTGTATCTTATCTTTATGAAGGAACTAATGGAACATCTTATGAATCTTCAAATAGTGTACCAAAAGCAGTTGGTGAGTATACAGTTACACCTCAATTTGAATATAAAACTGGATATTATGAATTTGATTCAGCTGATGCTGAATTAGAAGCAAAATTAACAGTACAAACTGACATTGATATGTCAGGCGTTGTTACTAAGGATATAATCGCTAAAGCTGGAAATAGTGTAGCGTTTGCTGCAACAGGGCTTCCAAGTGGTGTAAGCGCAACATATAAAGTTAATGGAGTAACAAAAGAAAATCCTACATTTAATGAAGCAGGAGCTTATAAGATTGTTACATCATTTACATCAACAACACCATTTGCTGCACCTATCCAAGATAGAGTTTCATGGGCATATATTTATGATAATGATAATAAATTAGATCCAACTTTATTTGAAAAAGAATACGATGATGTAGATAAAGATGGAAAACCAGATGATATTGCTTTAGAAAAAATTGAAATTGGTAACTTCACTTTAAATAATATTGAATTATTCAAGTTAACTAGTCAAAAAAGTTCTGAAGATAATGTTACATTCTTAAAAGATAAATCTTATGTAAAATTATCAAATACAGGAAGCATTAAAGTAACAACTAATGCAGATGCAAAGAAGATTGTTATGTATATTTCTTCAGCTTCAAGTAAGATAACTAGTGAAAATAATGAAATAAAGATTAATAATAATGTTGTAAAAGTTGAATCTACTACTGTCGGAGCAAGTGGATCTATTGTAAAATTAGAATATGATGCATCAACACAAGGTGTATACGAAATTAAAGTAGATAATACATATAAGATTTACAGTATTGAAATTACAGACTAATAAAATATAGAAAATACAGAAATTAATTGATTTCTGTATTTTTTTTGGCTTTACTATGCGAAAATTGGCGAATTTATTTTTCATAAAAAAAACTATATTTTTTTAGAAAACGCTTGCAAAAAACTATTTTTAATGTATAATGTGATTATATATCGTATAAATTACGAAAAAGGAGAAAAGAAATAGAATGAAAAAAAGAAAATTTAAAAGCGTGTTTGCTTTACCGTTATCAATCGCTGTTGCGCTTGCTGTAACAGGATGTAAAGACAAAGAAACTGGTAACAATCAAGAAGAACCTTCTCAAACTGTTGAGTATACTGTAGAGTTCGTAACTAATGGCGGATCTGCAATTAACTCAAAAGTGGTTTCATCTGGATCAAAGGTTTCAAAACCAACAGATCCTACTAAAGAAGGATTTGAATTTAAAGGATGGTATACTGATGAAGCTTGTACAAAAACATTTAGTTTTGATTCAGCAATTACTGCCAATGTAAAAGTATATGCTAAATGGGAAGCTAAAACTCCAACAAATACAAATGAAGATTATATTCAATATGTAGATGTTATTGATCTTGGTAAACCTGCTGGAAAAACTGAAGAAGATATTAAAGTTAAAGGATTTACAATTGAAGCAGGAGTTGAATTTAGAGGTGGACGTGCTAAAAATTGGACTAAAACTACTTATGAAGACACTGAATTAGCAAATTGTGATAAATATACTTCAACTTCAGGTGAATCAACATTAGCATTTAAGGATTCATTTAAGATTACTAATACTGCAGGTATTTCATTTAAAGCAAATGGTACAGGTTATGTAAGTGTTTATGCTCATAATGGTTCAGAAAGTGCTCCTAAATATGTAGAAATAACTGTTAAGAATTTAACAGATGAAACTGAAACAATATATAAAATTCCAGGAAAAGAAGAATACAATAGCCCAGTTGCACAACTTTCATTTGATGTAGAAGATGGAAAAGAATATCAAATATTAAGAACTGCAAATAGTGGTACTGTTGACGTATATGCATTTGAAATTAAGACAACTGTTGAATATTCAGAAGTTGTTGGATGTGAAATTGATATGAAGGGAACTGAAGAATTCTTCGAAGGTCAAGTATTTAATACTGAAGGATTATCAGTTGTTTCAAAGAAGGAATCTGGAGCTACAACTCCTCTAGAAAGTAATGAATTTACTGTTACAGTATTAAATTCACAAAATCAAACAATTGATACTACTAAGGGATTTACTGCACCAGGAACTTACACAGTTTCTGTTAAATATCAAGAATTTGAAGCAAAGACATATTCAATTACTGTTTATGCATTTGATAGCGTTGAATTAGGACATAATGTTACTATTCAAGGAAAAAGTGATGGATTTAATGGAACATACATTAATCATGCAGTCCAACAAGTATATAAAGTAGGAGATACTTTAGATAAAGATGGTTTATCAATCCATTTAGTAGCTCCTGAAAATGCATTTGATTATATGTTAGCTCTAAATGATTCAGCAATTACATTCTCAGATGTAGATATGACTACTGCAGGAGAAAAAGAAGTTACTGTAACTGTAACATTAAATGGAATTTCTAAATCTGATACTTATAAGATTTATGTAGTAGATACTACTGCATGTAAAGATACAGAAGGAAATTTAAACGTTACTGTTAATCCAACATTTGATGGAGTTGTAGGTGCAAAATCTACTGTAAATGGTGTTGAATGTAATACATTTAAGACAATCCAACAAGCATTAGATTTCATTGGATTCCAAGATGATATTGATGGTGTATTTAAGAATATTTATGTTCAAGAAGGAACATATAAAGAAAAACTTGAAATTACAATTCCAGGAACTAGATTAATTGGGGCTGGAAAAGATAAGACAATTATTGAATGGGATTCAGTATACGGAATTGCCGATGAAGGTGGATTTGCTCAAGTTACTGATTCTACACAAACTGTTGCCGTACGTCGTAGTGCAACAAATGTAACAATAAAGGGAATTACAATTTCAAATTACTATAACCATATTGATAAATATGAAAATGTATATAAAGATAATGGAGAACGTGGTCTTGCTTTATTAGTTCAAGCTGATATGTTCATAATGGAAGATGGAGAATTACTTGGATGGCAAGATACTCTTGAAACATTCACAGGACGTCAATTATTCAAGAATGTACATATTACAGGATGTGTAGACTTCATTTTTGGTACAAATAGTACAACATTATTTGATAATTGTGAAATTGAAGCATTATTAACTAAGAAGTCAAATCAAGCTGATAATAAGATCGGTGCATATGTTACAGCATATAAAGGAGACAATGGAAAAGGTGAAACTATTACATATGGAGCTATATTCAACGAATGTAACTTCACAACATCAGATGATTTTATTGGTGGTGTAGCTATAGCTCGTCCTTGGGCTGCAAATTCTAATGTTACAATAATTAATTCTACATTTGGTGATAAATATGTAGTAGAAGAATCTAAGGCTATCTCTAATGGATTATTAAAAGATGTAAATGTTGACACATTAAAGATTAAGTTAGCTGGAAATAAATTTGCTTCAAGTGGTGAGGATTTCGTATTAACAGATGATTTAGCAAACCTTAATACTGTGCTAGAAGCAGATAAGGTTCAAGATTATACAGATTATACTAAGATTTTTGCTAAGACAAATGGAAATGTTACATTTGATGCAGACTGGGATCCAAATAGTTCTAAAGTTGTTGTAGATGAAAAGATTTATTATAACTTTGATGGTGTAGATAACGCTACAGGTACTAACTATAAGGCTGAAACAGGAGAACTTAATGGTACAACTGGAACTGTAGGAGATCTTGCAATTGATGCGACAAATGGAAAATTCTCACCTCGTGCAGGAGATGTTCAATTTAATAAAGGTACAAAGATTACATTTAATGTTAAAGCAGGAAGTTCAGTATATGTTAAATCATATTATGGATATGTTATTTTAAATGGTATTGGATTAGGAAATAAGGAACAAACTTTATATTTCGCAGTTGATACTGAAGTAGTATTAGAAACTAGTCAAAATGAATATCTATATAAATTAGTAATTGATCCAAAAGCAGAAGCTTCTGAATTAGTTTTAGATGATATTGCATTAGAAGGAACACCAACTGAAGAATTCGCAGTTAATACGGAACTAGATTTATCAAAATTAAAAGTAAAAGCTGTATATACAAATGGTGCATATGAATATTTATCTGAAGATAAAATTACTCTTGATACATCAGCTGTTGACAAGACAACTGCTGGAACATATAAAGTAGTTGTTAGTGCACTAGATAAAACAAAAGAATTTAATGTAAAATATGTTGGTGAAGTATCACCTGTAGTATCTACTACAACTACATGGTCATTTAAGGATGACACATCTAATGCAGGTGATGGATACTATGTATATGATGATTCTGCAATTAATCCTACATTAGAATTCAATAAACTTACTTTAATAGATAATGGTCAAGGTGTAATTTCTAATAATAATGACTGGTTAAAATTTAATGCTGGTGCTAAGGCTCAATTTGAAGTTTCAGGTCCATGTACTGTATCAGTATCTACATATAATAATGAGAATAAAATAAAGGTATTATTAGATGATACAGAAATTACTGCAACTGCCGGAACATACGTTATCACAGGCGCTGGAATTGTTACTATTGAATCAACTGCTGCTGGTTATATCGGAAAGATTACTGCTGAATTTGCAGTTGAAAGTAATCCTTCAACATCAACTGGTGGTACTTTAGATTTAACTAAGATTACTGTTGCTAAAGATAAAGAAGCATTAAATGCTGAATCTATTGGTGAGGAAAATAGTTTCTTACAAATTAAGGAAAATTCAAAGAATGTAACTGCTCGTACTGATAAAAATACAGGTGAAGTATTCTGTATTGAAATTAAGGGTGATGATTTATCAGTAAACTTTAGTGCACCAGGTACAATTACAATTAAGTTCGCATCAACTGGTAGTGCTGGAACAAACAAGCTTGGGGCAGATTATGTTGGAAATGTATCTGCGGTAGGTTTAAAGAATGCAGAAGGTAATTATATTGCCGCAACTACTGTTGGTACAGGAGCTACTCTTATTGTAGCTGATGCTGATTTCCAAGATTGTGGAACTGATGATACTACTGATAAGAATAAGATAACTGTTGATAAGACTTGGGACGCAGAGTCAGCTGGTGCTTACTATATGTCAGGTACAACATATATTGAATTAACATTCACTATTACTGAAGCTGGAACATACACTATTTCATCTCCTAGTAGCGCTACTGGTAGAGGATGCCGTATTGAAAGTATTGTTATGACTGTTAATCAAGAATAATATTAATATTATAAATATTGGAGTGCTATATTTTAGCACTCTTTTATTGTAAAAAAATAGTATGTAATGTAGAATTATATTGGTGATGTTATGAAAAAACTATTTATTTTAATTTTAATGTTATTATCTACCGTTTTAACTTCATGTTTTAAAAAAAATAATGAACATGAAGATATAATTGTGCCAGAAATAACATATAAAAAAGAATATCAAGAAACAACTGAAACATTTCTAAATCCTGATAAAGGATTTTATGATGCTCTTCCTTATACAATATTGCCTGAAGGGATAGAAAACATTAATAAATATAATTATCGATTCAAATATAATAGTCTTATTCATTTAAGAATGAATATTTCAGCATTCTCAAAGAGGAATAATAATAAAGCGGACTTAGAATTAACAGATAAAGCTTTATCTGATCTAAAGACATTATTAACTACTATAGATAATAAAAGTAGTACTGTTATTATTAGATTTGCATATGATAATTTTGATGGAAAAAAAGATTTAGAACCAGAAGTATCGATGATTTTAAAACATATTGAATCACTATGTCCTATTTTTAATCAATTTGAAAAAACTATCACAGCTGTAGAATGTGGTCTTATAGGTCCTTGGGGTGAAATGCATTCAAGTACCATCGCAACCCAAGAGACATATAATAAACTTATAAAGTGTTATCTTGATAACACAAATAATACCATTATATTATGTAGAAGACCAAAATTTGTCTATGAGTATTATGGATATACACTTCTTAATTTAGATAGTTTTAATGTAGAAAATAATAGACTTGGTGTATATAATGATGGCTATTTAGGTTCATCAAGCGACCTTGGTACATATACTGATAGAAAAAAAGAAACAGATTGGCTAAGTAAACTTAACAACAATATTTATTATGGAGGAGAGGTAACAATGCCTAATAGCGAATATAACCAATTAAATAATGCTCAAAGCGAGATGTTTAAATTAGGTTTATCTTACTTAAATTCTTCATGGAATGATACTGTTATTAATAGATGGAAAAATACATTGTATACTGGAAATGATGATTTGTATCATAATTTAACAGAATATGACTATATTAATAATCATATGGGATATAGATTAGTAATGAGAAATATGGAATACTCTTTAGAAAACAAACTATATTTTAAACTTAAGTTAGAAAATGTAGGATTTGGAAATCTTATAAGAAAAAAGAAACTTTATATTATTATTAAAAATGATAATTATTTTTATAAAGAAGAAATTAAAGAATATGATATTTATAATTTAGAATATAAATTAGATATATCTTCTTTAGATAAAGGAGAATACAGTATATATTTATCACTATGTGATGAATATGATACTGATATAGTAAGAGCGATAAGATTTGCGAATAATGATACATGGCTTGATAGTATAAAAGCTAATAAAATATTAGATATTACAATATAAAAATGGAATTTTATTCCATTTTTATTTTATTTAAATTAAATATGTTATAATATCTAATGTTGAATAAGATGTAAGGGAATAATGTGTAAATCATTAACTGTGCCCGCAACTGTAATGTGGATTTTCTATTAAATGTCATTGGGAAACTGAGAAGACAATAGAAAAGATGAAACTAAGTCAGGAGACCTATCTATTTAACAAAAATATTTAGAAGGAGAATTATATGAAAAAATTAATAAAAAAAATAGTTATGTGTTTTCTATTTGGTTTATTTATGATTTCTGCTGCGGGATGTTCAGAGAATGATAAAATAAGTGAATTAGAAGATAGAATTAGTTCTTTAGAAGAACAAATTAAAAAGAAAGATGAAAGTATTTCAAAATTAGAAAATGAACTAGATGATATGAAATCTGATTTTGAAATATATAAGACTGGAAAATATCAAATCAAAGTATATGATATTGATTCAGAACTAATTGGTGATAAAACTTTAAATATTAGAGATTATAATTCATTATATGAAGCACTAAGTGATAATTTTGAGGTTGAAGCTAGTTTAACAGAATATGGACACTTTTTAGAATCAATTAATGGAAGTGTTAAGGATGAAAATTACGCTATATTTATTTATGAAAATGAAAAAGCTGCTGATACAGGAATCGATAATCTTAAAATAGATGCGGGTGATTTATTTGAATTTAAGGTTGAATGCTTTAACACGAGTTTAGATGAGTATGATTTATTAGTAGATAAAGTTATATATAGTTATGCTAAAAATAAGCTAAAAACATCTTTTACTGATGATTTAGATATCTTAAAATCTAATACATATTGGCAAGCAATGCTAATGAATATAATGAATTCAAATTCAGTATTTGATTTTGACTTTAGTAATAAATTAATTGAAAATATCAAATCTATTGATGTAAGTAAATTGTCTAAAGCAAATTTTGCAAAATATTATTATCATGCAAGATTAATTGATAATTTTGATTTTACTGAATTTAAAAAAGTATATACAACATATTTAAATAATATTACAGAATATACATCATATGGTGAATATGAATATGCATTTACGTTATCAATTGCTAAAGAACTTGGACTTGAAGAGAGTATTAATTCTAATGTTATTAATACAACATATAGAGCTGACACTTCTTGGGGTATTGATGGACTTATATGGCAACTTACAGGTCTTGCGTTATATAAAGATATAGAAGATACTGAATTTCAAAATATAGTATTAACGGATACTAGTAACGATGTTACAACGGCATCAGTATTACTTTTATATGCCGCAACAAATAAATCTCCAAGAACAAAAGGTAATGATATAGTTAAGACATTATTTGATAAATTCTATGATCAAGAAACTGGAAAATTTGAGATGGAAAAGAGTAGTAGTGACTATTCTTCAAATCAAATTTATGCCTCACTTGCTGCATATAAAAAGTCTAGGGATTTAAATAAGGGAGTTAATTTATTTGCGTAAGAAAATACTAAAGATAGTATTTGCGGTTATTTTGATAGGACTAATGATTGGTACTATTGTATTTATTAACATTAATAATAAAAAGAAAAGTAATGCTACTGGAGATGGTAGCATTACTGTTATTATTAATGATTTAGATAATAATATGGTATCAAAGAAAAGAATAGACTATAAAAAAGGTAACACGCTATATAATCTAATTAATGATAATTATAAACTAAATACAAAATCTTCAGTTTATGGTCATTACATTCTTGGAATTTCTGATGATTCTTTTAGTATTGATACAAAAGGAGATAGTTCTGGCTGGCTTTGGATTGAAATTGGAATTCTAAAAGAAGATAGAGAATATAATGAAAATATAGATATAGATGATTATGATATAAAGGATAGTGATACAGGAATAGATTCTATTGAAATTGTTCCTGATATGCTTTTTGTTATAAATCATCGGGATAATACTCATAATACTTCGATTTTAAGGACAAGTATGGATTACCATGAAACAAATAATAAAATTATTGAAATAATTTTATATGTTGTTCTATCTGTATTTTTTGTAGGAATAATTTGTTATATTATTTTCACGAGAAAAAAAGAACAAATAACAGTTAGACAACTTTGTATTTTATCATTTATGACAGTTTTATTATTTGTTCAGGAGGAACTTTTAACGTTTATTCCAAATATTCAACTTACATTTTTGCTTATTGCTGTATATACATGTGTTTTTAAATTAAAATATACATTTATGTGCATATTTGTACATGTAATATTAGATAATATGATTATGGGAAGTTTAACGCCAGTTGTATTTATACCTATGTTAATAGGATATATGATTTATGCATCTTTAATATATATTGTAAGAAACAAAAATTTGTTTTTTATAACTTTGTTTGGTGTTATAGGGTCTTTAATATACTGTTATTTATTCCTACTTGTAAATGTTACATTTCTTGATGTTAATTTTATGGCTTATTTTATTGCGGATATACCGTTTGAAATCTTACTTGTACTATCTACAATATTTACAATACTATATTTATATAAGCCTTTAACTAAAATTCTTGATAATTTATGGAATAATTGAAAAAAATAATTAAAATTGAAACTTATATGCTATAATTGTATGGTGAGGTAGTTTATGAGAAAGATATTAGCCTTATCCTGTAATAAGGATAAATTATTAAAAACGATGTTCATAACATCTATTATATCATTTATTATTTGCTTAGTATTTGTTTTTATAATATCTATTTTTGATATTGAATATAAACTTTTAAATGAGCATATATTTTCAGATTTTGCGGAAACTATAAGTTTTGCATATATGAAAAATCCATTTGAGCCAAAGAAAATTTTATCAGAAAATCTAACAACAGCGTGTATATATCCACCTATTGCATATATGTTAGTATATCCATTTATGTTGATATGTAAAAAAGATGTTGGTTTATATGTTGATAATATATCAACAAGTACAGCTTATTCATTAGATTGGTTCTTTACAAGACCAATGTTTATTATAAGTTATGTTTTATATTTTATTATTTTTATGTCATTATCATTGTTTATGATTGCGAAGATTTCTAAACTTAAAGGAAAAAACTTAGCTTATCTACTAACATCAGTTGGACTTTCTGGCGCGATTTTATATAGTTTTGTGCGTGGTAATACTATATTTATTTTATTATTATGCGTTTTATGTTTTTATTATTTTTATTATGAAAAAGAATCTAGAGTGCTGAAAATATTAGGGTTATTTTTACTTGCTATAGGAATATCAATTAAAATATATCCAGTATTTTTCTCAGTTGTTATTTTAAGTAATAAAGATAAGAAAAAAGCTATTGTTGATCTTATAATATGTGCTATTTTTACTGTTATTCTTGTGTTTTTACCATTCTTATTTACAAAAGGTGGATTTTCGAATATTAAATTATTAATAGATAACACAACAAAATTTACAGGTAAAACAACAAGATATACTAATTTAACTAATATAGGAATTACTTCAATTGTTTATAGTATATTTTGTGTTGTTAAATTATTTGGATTTACTCCAAGTTTAACATTTGCTAAAGTGGTTAGCTATGCTATCATGGCAGTTGTTTTTATAATGGCTTTATGTATTTGTTTATTTGATAAGAAAAAAACTAATAAATTCTTCGGCGCTGGTATGTTATATTTAATATGCCAAAATGTATCATATTCATATTCTATTATTATATTTATATTACCTACAATATTATATTTTAATGAATTTGAAGAAATAGAAGATAAAGATAAGAAACATTGGTCAATTGTTTGGTTTACGTCTTTTTTATCTATACTTTATGTATTTAAGATAATGAAGATAGTTGCGGTACTATTTATATATATGTGTATTCGCACATTCTATGAAAGGATTAAGGTGCGAAAGCTAAATGAAAAAATTGATGAAGAGATTGGGAAGTAAAAAGATATTTTGTATTATATCTTTTGTAATGATTGCAATTTTTCTTATATGTGTCTTTGCATCAATGAAAGTAAGAAATTCTTTCTTTTTTGGGGATTTATCAGATACATTTATGGATTTTTATAATTCGGTTAGAGATGCGAAAGATAAAACAGTTTACTCAGAACAAAATGTTATATATCCGCCGCTTATCAATATAATGTATTTCATATATTCTAAAATGATGCCAAAAGAACTTGTTTATACATCATTTCAAGATAGGTATTTATTACAAGACAATGTCACATGTCAGATTGTATTTTGGATATATGCCATTATAAATGTTATATTATTATTTATTGTGTTATTCTTTTCTTCTAAGGAGAAAAAGAATAATGTAATGTTATTTTTTACTATTATATTTAGTATGCCATTTATGTGGGCATTTGAAAGAGGAAATAGTATACTGTTATGTTTACCATTTCTTTTATGTTTTATACTATATAAAGATAGTGATAAAAAATATTTAAGAATAATATCTTATATTTCATTTGGTATTTCATGCGCGATAAAAATATATCCTGTATTTTATTCTTTATTGTTGTTAAAACAAAAAAGATATAAGGATTTTTTCTATCTTACATGTATCACTTTCTTAATATGCGTAGGTCCTGTTATATTTTATGACGGATTAGATTGCATTAAATATCTTATAAGAAATATATTAAATTTTTCAAGTGATAAGTCAAATCCTGGTTATTATGTATCATCATTATATTTATATTTTGTTAAAAATGGTATTTCAACTAAAATAATATTATTTATAACAGAAATTATTTTTGCATTTGCGTTCATAAAACAAAAAGAAGAATGGAAAAATTGTTTAATTATAACATTAGTTATTTTGAATATACCTGCATGTAATACTGTATACAATTTAATTTATTTAATTGTGCCATTTGTGATTTTTATGAATAGTAAAAATGAAAATAAAGTTTTCTTAGTTCTAATGGGATTGTTGTTTATTGCTAATCCTGTTATCCTATCATTCCTTGAAGAAGAATCTTTATGGTATAATTTAACATTTCCATCATTATTTGGGTTAATGTTATATGTTAGTTTAGATACACTGTTTGAATATAAAGATAGAAGAATTGAATTATATTAAAGGAGAAAAATGAATATGAAAAAAATTAGAGTAATGGTTCCAACATACAATGAAGAAGAAAATGTTATTCCAATGGCAGAGGCTATTAAAGAAGAATTTAAGAATAATCTTCCTAACTATGAATATCAAATTTTATTTATAGATAATAAATCTAAAGATAGCACTAGAGAAAAAATTAGAAAGTTATGTAGTGAAGATAAACAAATAAAAGCGATATTTAATGCTAAAAATTTTGGGCAATTCAATTCTCCTTATTATGGAATGATTGAAAATGAGGAATGTGATTGTACAATTACATTATGTGCTGATTTTCAACAACCTGTTGAAATGATTCATAAGTTCGTAAGTGAATGGGAAAAAGGGTATAAGGTTGTAGTTGGTGTAAAGAATAAGTCAAAAGAAAATAAGATTATAAGATTATTTAGAAAAGCTTATTATCGTTTAAGTAAAAAATGGAGTTCTGTAAGTTTTATAGAACAATATGATGGGTTTGGTTTATATGATATTTCATTTACTAGAATGCTTAAACAAATTAAAGACCCAATTCCTTTTATAAGAGGAATAGTTGTAGAATATGCAGAGGATATTAAAATAGTAAATTATACTCAACAAAAAAGAAGAGCAGGAAAGAGTAGTAATAACTTTAATTCATTATATGATGCGGCAATGTTGTCATTCACGACATATACTAAAAAATTTCCACGTTTAGCTGGTAAACTAGGTATGTTTTTATCTTTTCTAACATTTATGGGAACTGTTGCGTTAATAGTACTTGCGGCTATATTAAAGATTAGTTACAATTACGCAATTTATTGTGGTCTTGGATTTTTACTATCATTAAATATGTTCTTTATAGGAATGGTTGGAGAATATGTAATGTCTATTAATCAACGTTCGCTTCAAAGACCTCTTGTTGTAGAAGAAGAGAGAATAAATTTTGACTAGAAGATGACATTTTGTCATCTTTTTTATATAATTGTTGTTCTTTTTTGAAAAAGTTTTTTTAAAAATCATAAAAAAGTTTGAAAAAAAGATTTAATATTTGTATTAAATATATATTCATGTTATAATCTTATTGTATAGTTGAAACTGTCGGAGGTGTCTAAATAGTGAAAGTAGTTATTTTAGCAGGTGGTTTTGGAACAAGAATTAGTGAAGAATCACATTTAAAACCAAAACCAATGATTGAAATTGGAGAATTACCAATTCTAGTACATATTATGAAGATGTTTGCAGAACAAGGTTATAATGAATTTGTTATTTGTGCTGGATACAAACAACAAGTTATTAAAGAATACTTTGCACATTATTTCTTATATAATAATGATGTAACATTTAATTTTGAGACAAATGAACGAATTGTTCATAAGAGAAGTATGGATAATTGGAAGGTTACCGTGGTTGACACAGGACTTAATACTCAAACCGGAGGAAGAGTTAAGAGAATTAAGGATTTTATAGGGAATGAGCCTTTCTTCTTAACATATGGGGATGCGGTTGGAGATATTGATTTAGCTAAGTTATTAAAGAAACATAAGGAATCTGGAAAAATTGGAACAATGTCAGTTTATAATTTTGGACAATCTAAAGGTATTGTAGAAATTGACAAGAATGGAAATGTTGAGGCATTCCGTGAAAAATCAGATTTAGATGGGGATTTAATAAATATTGGATATATGGTTATGAATCCTGAAATATTTGATTATATCGAAGGTGATTCTATGCCTTTTGAAGATGAACCATTAAAGACATTAGTTAAGGAAAATAATTTAGCTGCATATGTTCATGATGGATTCTGGCAATGTATGGATACATTAAGAGAAAAAGAAAAACTTGAAAAACTATGGAATAGCGGACATGCTCCATGGAAAATATGGGACTAATATAGTTGGAGATTATTATGAATTTATCATTTTATAAAAATAAAACCGTTTTAATAACTGGGCATACTGGGTTTAAAGGTACTTGGTTATCTAAAATTTTAATAGACGCAGGTGCTAAGGTTGTTGGTTATTCACTAAATCCTCCTACTTCACCTAATGTATTTTCTTTATCAAAAATTGAGGATAAAATGGTATCAATTATTGGTGATATTAGAGATTTGAATAAATTGATGGATGTTTTTGATTTATATCAACCTGAAATTGTTTTTCACCTTGCTGCGCAACCAATAGTTAGAGATTCTTATAAAGATCCTCATTTTACATATGAAACAAATGTTATGGGTACTGTAAATATTTTAGAGTGTATAAGATTACATAATTGTGTAAAGTCATTCCTAAATGTAACAACAGATAAGGTCTACCAAAACGATGATATACCTGATCACCCTTTTAATGAAAATGAACCACTAGATGGATATGACCCATATAGTAATTCAAAATCTTGTAGTGAACTTGTAACACATAGTTATAAAAAATCTTTTTTTAATGACAAAAGATGCAGGATTTCAACCGCAAGAGCTGGTAATGTAATTGGTGGTGGAGATTTCGCTAATGATAGAATAATTCCAGACTGTATTCGTGCAGTTTCAAATAATAGTCAAATTATTGTAAGAAATCCATATTCAACAAGACCATATCAACATGTACTAGAACCTCTTTATATTTATTTAGAAATAGCTTTAAAACAATATGATGATGCAAAATATGAAGGCTATTATAATGTAGGACCAGATGATTGTGATTGTGTTAATACAGGCGATTTAGTAACTAAATTCTGTAATGCATGGGGTGAGGGCCTTAGTTGGATAAATAAGCATGATGGAGGTCCTCATGAGGCTTCATTTTTAAAATTAGATAATTCTAAAATAAAAGAAGTATTTTTATGGACTCCAAGATGGCATATTGATGAGACTATTTTAAAAATAGTTGAATGGACTAAAGTATATTTTGAAGATCCTACAAAAATTCCAGATATTATGGAAAAACAAATTAATGAATTTTTAAGCGGGAGATAATTATGTCAAATACAAAAGAACAAATTTTAGAACTTGTAAAGAAGTACTATCAAGAAAATCACGTAAAAAAGGAATATGAAAAAGGCGATAGAATTTCTTATGCCGCAAGAGTTTATGATGAAGAAGAAATGTTAAATTTAGTCGATTCTTCATTAGAATTTTGGTTAACAAGTGGACGATACTCTGATAAATTCGAACATGATTTAGCAGAATATTTAAATATAAAAACACCTGTGTTATTAGTAAATAGTGGTTCTAGTGCTAATTTACTTGCGTTTATGACACTTACAGCTCCAGAATTAAAAGAAAGAGCTATTAAAAGAGGAGACGAGGTTATTACTGTTGCGTGTGGATTCCCTACTACAGTAACACCTATAATTAATTATGGTGCAATTCCAGTATTTGTTGATGTGACTATACCTCAATATAATATTGATGTAAATATGTTAGAAGAAGCATATTCGCCTCGTACAAAAGCTGTAATGATAGCTCATACATTAGGTAATCCTTTCGATCTTAAGGCTGTAAAAGAATTTTGCGATAAACATAATTTATGGTTAATTGAAGATAACTGTGATGCGCTAGGTAGTAAGTATATTATTGATGGAGAAGAAAAATTTACTGGTACTATAGGTGATATTGGTACATCAAGTTTTTATCCTCCACATCATATGACAATGGGTGAAGGTGGTGCGGTTTACACTACTAATCCTAAACTTTATCGTATTGCCAAGTCGTTTAGAGATTGGGGTAGAGACTGTGTATGTCCAAGTGGTGTAGACAATTTCTGTAAACATCGTTTTGAAGGACAATATGGATTATTACCAAAAGGATATGACCATAAGTATACATATTCTCATTTTGGATATAATTTAAAAGTAACTGATATGCAAGCTGCAATAGGTGTTGCGCAATTAAAAAAATTTCCAACATTCGTAGAAAGAAGAAAAGAAAATTGGGCAAGATTACGCAAGAATCTAGAATGTGTTTCTGATAAAATAATTTTACCAGAACCATGTCAAAATTCGATTCCTTCTTGGTTTGGATTCCTTATTACATGTAAAGATAGTGGTACAAGAACTGAATTAACAAAATATCTTGAAGATCACAAAATTCAAACAAGAAATCTATTTGCAGGTAATCTAATTAAACATCCTTGTTTTGATGAAATGCGTGAAAAGAACGAAGGATTTAGAGTAGTTGGAGACCTTCATGTTACTGATTATATTATGAATAATACATTCTGGATTGGTGTATATCCTGGAATGACAGATAAAATGATTGATGATATGTCTAATACAATTATAGAATTCTTGAATAAATAAGGCTTTAAGCCTTTTTTATTTTTATCTAATATGATAAAATAAGTTTATTAGGAATGAGTGAAGATATGAAAATTAGAGTAGCAGATTATATTGTTAATAAATTAATAGAAGCAAATATAGATACAGCATTTTGTGTTGTTGGTGGAGGTTCAATGAACCTAAATGATGCGTTTGGACATCATGAAGATATGAAGGTATATTATAATCATCATGAACAAGCCTCAGCTATGGCTTGTGAAGGATATGCTAGAGTTACAAATAAACCTGCAGCTTTAGTTGTAACAACAGGACCAGGTGGTCTTAATACTTTAAATGGAGTATGTGGTGCATATTTAGATAGTATACCTATGGTTGTTATATCTGGACAAATTAGATGGGATGCTTGTTCATTATCAACAAATTTAAAGTTGAGAGCTATGGGCGATCAAGAGTTTAATATTGTTGGTGCTGTAAAAGGTATGACAAAATATGCGGATATAGTTGTAAAAAAAAATGATATAAGATATATGATTGAAAAAGCTATTTATGAAGCTACAACTGGAAGAATGGGTCCAACATGGCTTGATATTCCAGGTGATATTCAATCTAGCTTTGTTGAGACTGATGAACTTGTGGGATTTGTACCTGAAGATGTTTCAAATGATGTATGTAATGAAGATATAGATTATATAATAAATAAAATTAAAGAAAGCAAAAGACCTGTTATATATGCAGGAAGTGCGATAAGAACATCTAATAGTTATGATATGTTTTTAGAACTTATCAATAAATTAAATGTTCCAGTAGTTACTGCATGGAATGCGATTGACGCAATACCATCAGATCATAGGCTATGCGTAGGAAGACCTGGGAATTTTGGCGATAGATACGGTAATTTTGTTGTTCAAAATAGTGATTTAATCATTTCCTTAGGGTGTCGTTTATCTATAAGACAAACGGGATTTAATTATAAAGCGTGGGCTCCAAAGGCTCATGTAATTATGGTTGATATTGATCCTGAAGAACTAAAAAAACCTACTATACATGTTGAATATCCAATATGCGCCGATGTATATAAAGTAATAGAAAAATTAAATGCTAGATTATCAAAGAATGAAATAGTATTTAATGATAATTCATGGCTTTTTCAAGCGAAAAAGTGGAAAGAAAAGTATCCGTTATTAAAAGAAGAATTTATTGTACAAAAAGAGTTATGTAATGCATATTATGCAATAGATAAATTATCTAGAAATTTTGATGGTGTAACAGTCGCAAGTAATGGTACTGCGTGCGTTGTAGGTAGTCAAATGTATTATATAGGTAAGGATTCTAGATTTATTGAGAATTCAGCAATCGCATCAATGGGTTATGGACTTCCTGCTGCGTTTGGTGCTTGTGTGGCATTAAAAGGTAAACCATTACTATGTTTAGAGGGTGACGGAAGTATTCAAATGAATATCCAAGAACTTCAAACTATAATTCATCATAAACTTCCTATAAGAATTGTTGTGTTTAATAATGATGGATATCATTCTATTAGACAATCACAAACGAATTTCTTTAAAGGAAGAGAATTATGTGGAGTAGGTCCTGATTCAAGTGATTTAAGTTTTCCTGATATGGAAAAAATTGCATATGCATATGGTTATAAATTTAAAAGAGTTTCTTCTAATTTAGAATTAGATACTTTCTTAGAAAATAATAAAGATATTAAAGAACCTGAAATTTTAGAAATAATGGTTGATCATAAAACATATTTCCAACCTAAGGCTGGAAGTATGAAACTAGAGAATGGTCAAATGGTTTCGGCTCCTCTTGAAAATCTTGCCCCATATCTTCCTAGTGAGGAAATAAAAGAAATTATGAAGGTAAGTGAAGAATAATGAAAGTATTTATTACTGGTTCAACTGGAATGATAGGACTTCATTTAACTAATTATTTAATTAGTAAAAATATTGAAGTATATATGATGGTTAGAGAAAATAGTCAAAAACTTGATTTGATTGAAAGAAATGATTTAATTCATATTATAAAATGTGATTTAGAAAATATGAAAAATTTCATACCTGATTTTCAAGTTGATTATTTCATTCATCTTGGATGGAATAAAACAATTGGGAATTTAAGGGATGATGAAAATATTCAATATGAGAATATAGGATATACTTTAGATGCGGTAGACCTTGCATCTAGAATGAAAGCGAAAAAGTTTATAGGTGCTGGAAGTCAGGCAGAATATGGACTTAAGAAAGAACCGCTTAGAATTGATACTTATTGTGAACCTATTACTGCATATGGTATATCTAAATTATGTGCAGGTAGGCTATCTAAATTAAGGGCAAATAGGCTTGGGATGGAACATAACTGGATAAGAATTTTATCTGTGTATGGAGATTATGATAGTCCTTATACTTTGATGAGTTATGTTAAAAAAAGTGTAAGTGAAGGGATTAGTCCTGATGTAACTAAATGTGAACAAATTTGGGATTATATAGATGCGAAGGATGCGGTTAAAATAATCTATAAAATTATGTTAAATGGGAAAAATGGACTTTCTTATCCACTTGGAAGTGGTTGTGCTAGACCTCTTTATGAATATGTAGAAGAAGTTAAAAATAGTATAAATCCTAACATAACTATAAATTATGGAAAAAAAGAATATCCTAAAAATCAAGTTATGTATTTAGTTGCGGATATGAGTTATTTAGAAGAAATATAAAAAAACAGGGTTGAACCTGTTTTATTTTTTTTCTAAAACAACAATAAGCCTACCAGAAATAGAGTCATAGAAATCTAGAAAATCACCAGATATTTCTAGTGTTTTAAATCGTTTATCGTTTATGAATTTTTCTAGCGGGTAATAATATTCATTATAATTTTCTTCTACGATAGAATTTGTATCCTTAATTTTTAAATTATGTTTGAGTATATTTGGCTTTTTTAACGTTATATTCCATTCATAACTGAAATCTTTAAATTCTTTTTTTGTTATACCTTTTGAATTAAGATACGCATAAAATGAAAATATATCAAATATAAATAATCCTTTTTCATTAAGGTGGTTATATACGCAATTAAATGTCTTCTTTATTTCATCAAAAGTATTTAAGTGATTTAATGAATCAAAAAAACATGTTATAACATTATATTTTTTATCTATATGAAAGGATGTCATATCTTTATTGTAAAATACAATGTTAGGATTTTTATTTCTGGCAATATTTATCATTTCCTCTGAATAATCAAGTCCTTCAACATTATATCCTTTATTTTTTAACATATTAATGAGTGTTCCACTTCCACACGCTAAATCTAAAATGATATCATCTTTTTTTAAATATTTATTTGTAAAATCTAGCCAATCTTTATAATCAATTTGTGTCATTATTTCATCATAATAATGACTGAAATTCTTATATTTATTCATAAAATCACCATATTTATTATATCAAAAAAAACATTGTATAGATATAATTTGATTAATATCGTTAATTTTTATATAATATAAAAAAAGGAGTGATTATATGGCGATTTATATAATAAAAAAGAATAATATTACAAAAGAGCTTTATAATCCTATGAAAATTAAAATAGCGATTAGTAAATCTGCAAAAAGAGTTTTGCGTGAATTTAGTGATGAAGAATTAGATTTAATTGAAAGAGATATTTATAATAGTATCTTAGAGAGTAAAAAAGAAAATGTTATGATTATTGAGATGCATAGTTATGTTGAAAAAGCTTTAGATAAATATGCAAAAGAAGTTGCGACAAGTTATAGAAATTACCGCAACTATAAAACTGAATTTGTAAAAATGCTTGATAGCGTCTATACTAAAGCGCAATCTATTATGTATATAGGAGATAAAGATAATAGCAATACAGATAGCGCACTTGTATGTACCAAAAGAAGTTTAACATTAAATGCACTTAATAAAGAACTATATCGTAAATTTTTCCTTACACCTAAAGAAATAGAAGCATTAGATGAGGGATATATTTATATTCATGATATGTCATCAAGAAGAGATACTATGAATTGTTGTTTGTTTGATGCTGAAACTGTAATGAAAAATGGTTTTGAAATGGGAAATATTTGGTATAATGAACCAACTAAATTAAGAAGTGCATTTGATGTGCTTGGTGATTTAGTATTGTCGGTTTCTGCGCAACAATATGGTGGTTTTACAGTACCTGAGATTGATAATTTATTAAGTTATTATGCAAAAAAAAGTTACAAAAAATATATGGATAGATATTTATCTATGGGATTTACAAAAAATAAAGCGAATGAATGTTCACTCAAAGATTTAGAAGATGATTTTATGCAAGGGTTTCAAGTGCTAGAATATAAATTTAATACCGTTGGTTCATCAAGAGGGGATTATCCATTCACTACTATAACAATTGGTTTATGTAAAGATGAATATGCAAAAATGGCTGCCAGTGCTTGTTTAAAAGTAAGAAGAGAAGGACAGGGAAAAGAAGGCTATAAAAAGCCAGTGCTGTTCCCTAAAATTGTCTTTTTATTTGATAAGAATCTTCATGGAGAAGGTATGCCTTTAAGTGATTTATTTAATGAAGCAATCCTTTGTTCTAGTAAAGCAATGTATCCTGATTATTTAAGTCTTACAGGTGAGGGATATGTACCATCAATATATAAAAAATACGGTCTTGCGATAAGTCCAATGGGATGCCGTGCTTTTTTATCACCTTGGTATGAAAAAGGTGGTATTAAACCCTTAGATGAAAATGATAGACCAGTATTTAAGGGTAGGTTTAATATAGGAGTTGTGTCTTTACATCTTCCGATGATTTATATGAAATCTAAAGAAGAGAATAGAGATTTTTATGAAGTTTTAGATTATTATTTAGAGATGATTAGACAAATCCATCTAAGAACTTATGAATATTTAGGTCAGATGAAAGCATCAACTAATCCTCTTGCGTATTGTGAAGGTGGTTTTTATAAGGGAAATCTAAAACCTAATGATAAAATAGAAGAAGTATTAAAAAGCGCAACCGCATCATTTGGATATACTGCGCTTAATGAACTACAACAATTATATAATTCTAAGTCATTGGTCGTAGATCATGAATTTGCGTTAAATACTTTAAAGCATATTAACGGTGTTGTTGAAAAATTCAAATATCTTGATAATAGACTATACGCAATATATGGGACGCCAGCTGAAAGTTTATGTGGTCTCCAAGCTCGACAATTTAAGGAAAAATATGGTATTATAAAGAATGTAAGTGATATAGGATATCTATCAAATTCGTTTCATTGTCATGTTAGAGAGGATATAACACCAATTTTGAAACAAGACATAGAAAGAAATTTTTGGTCATATTCTAATGGTGGGAAAATTCAGTACGTTAAATATCCGATTGATTATAATTTAAAGGCCATAAAAACATTAGTTTTAAGAGCTATGGATTATGGATTTTATGAAGGTGTTAATTTAAGTTTAGCGTATTGTGAAGATTGTGGTTATAGTGAATTAAGTATGGACAAATGTCCTAAATGTAATAGTCTAAATTTAACTAAAATTGAAAGGATGAATGGATATTTATCATACTCAAGAATTCATGGTGATACTAGGTTAAACAAGGCTAAAATGGAAGAAATAAATGAAAGGAAGAGTATGTAATGAAATACCATAACATAACAAAATGTGATATGTTAAATGGAAGTGGCATTCGTGTTTGTCTTTGGGTTTCAGGATGTGTGCATAATTGTATTGGATGTCATAATCCAATTACACATGATGAGAATGATGGTGTTTTATTTACAAAAGAGACTAGAGAAGAATTAGAGTGTGCTTTAAGTTATGATTATATTGAAGGTCTTACGCTTACTGGAGGCGATCCCTTGCATCCTAAAAATAGAGATGAAATACTTTATTTATGTAAATATATAAAAGAAGTATTTCCACAAAAAAACATTTGGTTATATACAGGATATTTATATGAAGAAATATCTGAAATAGAGATATTAGATTATATAGATGTATTAATAGATGGTCCATTTTGTATTGATAAATTAAGTCCAAATGAAAAATGGGTTGGTAGTTATAATCAAAGAGTTATTGATGTGAAAAAAACTAAAAAAAATAAGAAAATTATATTATATGAGGAGATTTTAAAATGAAAAGTGTAGCACGTTTTGAAAAGGTATCAATTGATCAATTTATAAGTGATTATAAGGATTCTTTTACACAAATAACAGAAGAAGAAATTTTGGCTATATATAGCCAAATTAAGTTGCCTAAAAGAGCGACAGTAGGTAGTGCAGGTTATGATTTTTATGCACCTTTTGATATTACTTTAAAACCAGGTGAAACAATAAAAATTCCGACAGGAATTAGAGCATATATTTTAGAGGGATATGTACTTGAAATATATCCAAGAAGTGGTCTTGGTTTTAAATATAGATTACAGTTAAATAATACTGTAGGAATAATTGATAGTGATTATTATAACTCTAAAAATGAAGGTCATATTTTTATTAAAATCACAAATGATTCTAATGAGAATAAGACTGTAGTTGTAGCTCAAGGTGAAGGATTTGCCCAAGGAATATTTAAGGAGTATTTTGTAACATTTGATGATGAGACAAATGGTATAAGAGATGGTGGATTTGGAAGTACTACTAATAAATAGTGAATAAAGGGATTTTTTGAATCCCTTTATTTTGTTAAAAGTTGAATCTAAATTCAGTATAATATTTGTTTATTGTCTTATTTATGGTATAATAATTATAATTATTATAGTATTAATGCAATTGTGTGATATTTTATTGAAAACAAAACAATTTTGATTTATAATAAGTATACTAAGAGTATAGGCAAAACTAGAGTAATCTAGTGACGCAAAACTATAGGGTCCTATTTGGATAGCCAGTTGCTTAATAAAGTATGGTTTTTCAAATAGGACTTTTTTTTGTGAGAGGAGTGGTTAAATATGAGTAATAAAAAATTAGTTTTAAAACTAGTTAATTCAATAATATCTTTATGTTTAGCTATGGTTCTCACAATTGTAATTTCAATTGCTTGGTTTAATCAAAATAGTAAAACAACTGCACATACAGTTGTAAGTGTTGTTGGTAGTAGCGATTTATCAGTAACGTTAGAGGGATTTGATGTTAAGACTGATACATGGAAGGATGTGAGTAAAATCACATTTGATAATTTTGAACCAGGGGATAAATATTATCTAAGATTGAAAATTATATCATCATCTGATACAACAAAAACTTTAAAAGCGAATTATGGTAAGTGCGATTCTAAACTTAATGATTTAGTTAGTGTAGATTTAGAATCAAGTACATCAAACGAGATTAAGGGTCATATGACTTATCAAGGTATTCCAATAATGGATGTGGTAGACAATACTGAAAATACTAATACATATCCATATGCAGTATTTATGGATGGAAATAAAATATATAACATTACAAAAAACTTAAATGTTGATATCGTAGAAGAATATAAAATTTATAATGCGATGGTATCTTATAATCTAGGTTCAAGTCTAGATGATTTAAAACCATCTGAAATTAGTCTTGAAGGTAAAGCGGCAAATGAACTAACTGAAGGTATATTTGAAGATGGTGTATCAGTTTATGGAAACACAACATCATATTGTTATTTCGCACTAGAATATGTTGATTATGATTCAAATTCAAGTGAAGAAAAAAAATATGAATCAAATAATTATTTTGTATATCAAACATTTACTATTTCAAAGGTGGATGTTTATTGTAGTTAAATTTTAGAAAGGAGAAGGTTGAAATGAAAAAAAGTCTAATACTAACTATCTGTTTATCAGTAGTTGCGATAGTAGTGATTTCATTAGGTATAACATTTGGTTGGTTTTTAAATATTACATCAACTAATTCTATTGATACTTCAACAAAAGGTATCGTATTTTCATATGTTATATCAGATGGAACATTAGATAAAGAAGATGCGGCAGTATATGATGTGAAAAATGTAACCTTCTTCGATGTTGATGCTGAAGGTGAGGGAATGTATTTTTCATCTATGGCATGCATGTTAACTCTAACTTATGAAAATGTATGTGAAACGAATATTTCAGTAGAACTTTCATATACACCTTCAAATGAAACGACATCAGCTCATGTTGGAGGACTTATTACAACAAATCCAATTGACGAAACTAAAACTTATAGTACTGTTAATGATGTTCTAGATATAAATAAAGCCGGAGATACTCCTGTGGCTTATATGATTCCACTTGTTAAGCCAAAGGAAACTATTACAGTATATTTGTATCTTTTTGGAGTACAACCTGATGATGCAGCTTCAAATAGTTTCTTTGATGGTACATATGGATTTAAATTAGTATCTAAAGCTATTAAGGAGGTGCAATAATGAAAAAAAGAAAAATCATTATTTTACTTACCACTTTAATTTTATTTATGTTTGTATCTTTTGGTGCTATATTTGCTGAATATTATTTTTCAAGAACTTTACAAGATGGTAAAGTTGATTTAGGAAAAATAGAGTTGATTGGAGATGCTAAATATTTAAGTTATGCAAAAAAAGATGAAGACGGAAAATTTACAACTGAAAGATTAGAAACTCCAGAAGAAATATCTTTATCTGATGGTGTTGTGCAATGTTATGCATCTAAAAAAACAGGATATTCAGGTGAAAGTGAATTTATGTCTTTAAATCAGTTAGCTTTTGAATTTGAGTTTAGTGCCACAATAGATGTGTATGTAAGAGTTCAAGTATATGATTCTTGGATTTCAAGGAAGTATTATTCAGGATCACAAAACGCAACTGATACAGTTATTCCAAAGGATAATAGAAAAAATTATATTGAGGCTTCTAATGTTAGTGCTTCTAATGTCATGAATTATTATACAGTAGTCGCAACAAAAGCTTTAAATTATAATCAAAATGAAACATATTATGAATTATCAAATAATAGTTATATTGAAGCAACAACAGTTGTTGAATCTACATTTGGTAATGGAACTTATTATACCTTAAATGTAGCGAAAGCGACAGCATATAATCCTGATACAAGATATTATTATGATACAAGTTCTCCGTTTTCAGTTTCAAATGATGGATGGGTATATGATGAAAAGACTGGATATATTTATTGCAAGACAAAGTATAGTGGTTCAAGCGATGTGACAAAAGTTTCATTTGAACTTAATGACAGCTATTATTATCCTGTTGAAGTTGTTACAGGATATCGAGAGGAAATTTTAGTAAATGTTGCATTTAATGTTGACATTGTTCAAGCTAACAGAGCTTATAAAAAATGGGGAATTGACATGAATACATATTTTAACTAATTCCTTTATGTTTAAAACTATGAAAGTGGTGATATTATGAAAGGTAAAAGAATAATTAAACTAATAACAACATCAGTTTTATCGATTTTATCGTTAGTGTTTATTTTATCTTTTGTATTAAATTTTAAAGATAATAAGAATGATGGGTATTTAAGTAATTTTACTGAATCTGCTGGTTATTATCGTCCCGATGGGAAGGAAATATTACAAATAGGTGAAGGAAGAAAAACAGCTGATGCATATAAAAGTATTAGTGACTTATACACAATTAATAACACTACATCAGTAGTAACAAGAAATAGTAATCCATATGATGAAAAAACTACAATATCTATTTCTACTCCTGAAGAATTATATGCGTTCTCATATTTATGTAAAGATAATAGTGAATTTTTATCTTACAACTATGCGCTTATAAATAATATTGATTATACACAATATGGGTTAGGACATGAATTTTATCCTGTTGCATGTTTAGGTGAATCTTTTAGTGGAAGATTCAATGGTAACGGATATGAGATTACAGGATTAACAATGATATCTATTACAGACAATTCACTAGGTGCATCAGGTGCACATAGTGAATTTAGTGCTATTACATATTATTCTATGTTTGGAGTAGTTTCAAGTACTGGAGTTATTGAAAATTTAGGTTTAGTAAATGTTAATATTACAATAAACTCAGCTATATTACAAAATTCATTACAATATGTATCTTCATTAGTAGGTTTAAATGAAGGAAGTGTTGGGTATTGTTATGTTAAGGATTTAAGAGATGCTCAAAATGAATCATCAGGTATTACAGCTGCAGGTACATATCAAATTTCAGGATTAGTTGCAGTAAATTCAGGATATTTTGGAAACTCTTATACTGCACTTTCAATTGTAGCTAACTATACTTTATCTACAACTAATACAATGTGGCATGAAATTCTTTTAATTAATAATAATGGAATATGTGAGAATTTATATTTCTATAATGCATCTATTCCTATTGGTGGATATAGTATAAGTGGACAAAATGAAGTTGTTGTATATGACGCAACACTTATCGGTAGAACTCTAAATAGAACATATAATGGCGCAATTTATTGTGAGAATATGAAAACATTAAATAACTCAGTTTATGAATCAAATAATGATATATGGTATACATCAGGTTCTTATGGAAATAAATTAAGTGCATCATTATCTAAGATTAATACTCCTATTTTAAGAGGTCTTAAATATAATATAGAAACTCAAACTTTTGAAATAGAAAATGAATATGATTATATGTATATGTATGAATTATTTAATATGAATTCATTCTTTGCGTCAAGTAGTGTAACATATAAAATATTAGAAGACATTGATTTACAATATCTTCCAGTTTTAAATTACAAATATGATCAAAATATATCATGTAATATAGTAGGAGAATTAGATGAATCAAGAAAAACTGTAGAAAATGTTGATGGATCATATTCTAAATATCCTACAATTTTTAACGCAACAATCTTTAATACCATCACAACAGAAGGTATGGTATGTTATGGTGTGTTCCCTTGGTTTACAGGAGTACTAGATGGTCTAAATTTCTTTTTTGATGATGAACTTACTATAAATCCTAAATCAGTTGGATCAAATATTCAAGCAATTGGACTTGTATCTGGATTTGTCGAAAATGGAACTATTAATAATGTTTCAACTAGAGCGATTTTAAATTTAGGTGAAAATGTCGGTAGATTTTATGCAGGTGGAGTTGTTGGTGTAATTGGTGGAAATGGTACTATAGAAAATACTATTTCAACAGGTTTAATAGAAGCGACAAGTTCAAATATTTTTACAAATTCACAAATAAGTGGATATATGGATGGTGTTGCGATAGGTGGTATTGTAGGATATAGTAACGATTCTTATGCTAACTTTAATGTTTTATTATCAACAACGAATATCGTTGCGCCTGTTTATGCTTCATCTAATACAATAGATGTTGCGATAGGTGGTGTAATTGGTGCTGGTTATACTCAAAACGCATCTAGTTTAGCTAATAAAGGTAATATAACAGTTAGTGGTAAAAATTATGGAAGTCTTTATGTTTCTGGTGTAATAGGAAGATTATTAGGTGTACAAAAACAAATTTCATTGTTCCATAATCAAGGAGATATTAAATTAGAAGGAACAATTAATGCTGACATATATTTATCGGGTGTTATAAATGCAGATATTCAAACTTCATCAGGTGTATTATCTGCATCTAGATATGTTAATTCAGCATCAAAATATATCTTCTATGCATCTTCATTTACAAATAGCGGAATTATTTCTATAAATGTAAAACCAACTGAATTGATGTATTCAGGTGTTGCTAATATAATGGCTGAAAATGGTTTCTTGTCAACAATATCAGGATTTTATAATCTAGCTTATAAATATGATATAAATAATGAAAAAGTATTTGATAGTGCTATTCAAACTATAGAAATGGATAAAATATTTTCATTTGGCGCAGTTATTAGTACAAACGCAACTAACTTAAATGGATTAATTAAAGCATCGTATTTATATAATCTTCGTAATTATAATTTTACTACATCATCTCAAACAAAAGAAAGTAGTTATTACTATAGTGGATGTATTAATGGAAATTATGTAACTGGGGAAGAACTTAGAAATGAAGGAGATTTAAATTTTAATATCACAAATAAAATAGGTGATTCAGATTCTAAGATAACAATAGTAGGAATTATATACGAAGTATCAAATGGATGTAGTTTAAGTAAAGTGTATAATGGAGGAGATATTTCAGTTAATTATACTGCAAATATTGATGCAGATTTATATGTTTCAGGTATAAGCTACGCTAATAGAAATTCTATATCAAAATCAGATATTAATTTATATAACCCTACTTCATCAAATTACGATAGTAAAAAGACAGGATCATTAAATAGTGTTATTAATAATGGAGATATTAAAGTATTATCATCTAAATTCTCGCAAATAACATATTCTACAACAGAAATAAAATCAGCTAATGGTCAATCAACATTAGGAAATACTGTAGAAACTACATTTTCTAGTGTATGTCAAATTAATGGTAGATTGTTTACATCTGGAATTGTAACTATTAATGAATCAGTTATAACTAATACATTTAATTTAGGAATGGTTACGGCTGGAAATTATATTACTGACACATTTAAAACAGAAGTAAATGCAGCAGGTATTTCGGTATTAAATATTGGTTCATGTGCATATATTTTAAATAGTGCAAATAATGGAGATATTAAAGCTATTAATATGTCTTCTGGAAAAAATTATCAATCTGAAGTAAATGCTGCAGGTATTACATGTCGTAACGATAAATATGAAAATGGTGATGATTATCAAGGAAATACATCAGATCCTAACTCAAAACAAATAATATCATTTACTATTAATTATGGTTCAGTTTATTCTTATAATTATAGATATAATATCGCCTCAACTGCAGAAGAGCCTAATGTTAAGTCTGCAGGTATTCTTGCGATGGGATTATGTAATGTAATCAACGTTGTAAATTATGGTAATATATATGGTTCAGAGACTGCATCGGGAATATTTGGAGTTGTGTATTTTGAAAAATTTGATGTTGAGGTTAGTTCAAATATTTATATCGCAAACACAATTAACTATGGAAATGTATATATTCTAGAGCGAGGATATAATAAAATCCACGGTGATGAATATGATGACTCTCAATGGATTATATATGATGATTTTATAGCTTTAACAAATGATAAAGCAAGTGAATATGCATTAACTAAGGTAGCTAGAAATACACAGTACATTTCAGTTATTGGTTCAGTATTCTCAATTGTTAACTTCAATGAAAAAACAAATGCTAAAAATATTGAAATTAGATATCTTACTTCATTTAATGATAAGGTTACAATTTGTGGAGCCGCAACTTATATACCTCAAGGTGTTAGTGTAGATGTTTCAACATTCTATTCAGCATATTCAACAACAAACTCAAAAACTGGTGCCTTACAGGCAGATATGTGGATGGGAAAATTTGTTACATACGTACCTCTTACTACTGAAAGTAAAACAATAATGGCTGTAACAAATATATCTTCATCTGGAGATGTTACAACTGAAAGGAAAACTTTTGCAGGAGCGTTTGGACAAAACTTTGCATTCCGTCTTGCGATAGAAGGAAAAGAAGGATATACAGATATATCTATGCACCCAACAGATGCGTTTATCCTAGACTATTTCCAATTTGTTGGATATAAGTACGTAAATGAAAATCTATTAGAAGTAATAGGATGGCGTAGTATTGCATATCAAACAGCCGCAAATGATTTTGCTCAAAATATTGATGCGATTATGTTAATGCTTGATAAGGTTTCAACTATAACGTCTGTATCAAATGATGCTTTAAAAACAGATACTTGGATGCAGTATCTTTCATCTAAAAATCTTACTATTTTAGTAGATTCATTAATAGAAGAAAATAATGTTACAAGTCTTAAAACATTATTACAATATTTATTCTCAAATGATTCAAAATCTAATGTTTTAATTACATCTGAAGTTAGAGAAAATATCTTAAATAAGATATTATCATCTACTAGTGAGATTGATTGTGCAATGTTATTAAATGATATATTAGCATATGAAAATGGATATTCAACTATTCTTTCAGATGCGATATTATCTGATAATAATGAGGTTACAGAATATATTAAGAATTATGTTGGAACTTTAGATAAACCTAGTACGATATCTATAATAGAAGGTTATATAGATTATTTAGAAAATAATGATAATTCATACTTTAATTTATCTATAAATGAAGTGTCAAGATTAAATATTTTAAAAACAATATTTGAAAATATTGATGATGAATTATTCTATAAAGAATTAGTTGATATATTAAATATAAATAGTAGTATTGAAATGTCAGATACTCTTAAAATGTATACTGGATATAATAATTTAGATACATCACAAAAGAAAGAATTATTTAATGCTATATTAAATACAAATGTTAATAGTATTGATTCACTATGTGCATATTTAGATGTTATGGAATCTGAAGTTGGATATTTCTCATCTTTAACTCAAAATGGATTTAGCGCAACCTCAATGGATAATATTTATTCAAATGCAGGTCTTACATCATCTGAAGTTTCATCATCTTCAACTGTTATTGATAACAGAGTGGCTTTATGGAATCAAATTAAAGACACAACTACATTTAAAAATTATTTTAATACTCGTTATACATCTGAAAAAGTATATAAAGCTACGGAATATAATAATACATTCCAATCTGTTACAGAACCACATAATGACGGAGCTTATATTGGTGATACATCACAAAATAGATTAGATTATTTATATGCTAAAAATGTAACACCTGAAACATATTTTTATGGTCCATATAAGAGTGAAAATAAAGATACTCCAACTTGGGGAAGTCATGGTTCAGATGTTAATAGTGGTGGTGGTTATACAACAGTATTCGCATCAGAAGACATTTCATTATGGACAAGTAATGAAATAATGTTGTCGCGTGGTGGAAAAAATAGTACAACAACATTTAGTGATGCACTACATGATTCAGTTATTCTAATGTATTATGACCTAGCCAATGAACAAATGGGTGAAGCTAATAAGACGATTGATTTAAATGGAATTACATTTAAAGGATTCGAGAATATTCAACTTCAAAGACATAAACAATTAAGCGACCCGCTTAATAATGTTATTTATAATACTTCAGACTGGACAGGTGTAAAATTTACTACAAATAATTATACAATTACAGTTGAATCAACAGGTGAAACTTTCTCATTATCAGACGCAACTATAGGAGCGATATACTATGATGGTGGAAGAAGTGTAACTCTATCAAATGGTAGAAATGTTACAATGCCTAATATAAGAACTTATATTTGTGATTCTAATGGTACTTATCACCCAGTATATGGAAACTGTAGTGTAACTGATGGAGTGAATACATATGATGTTATTCTAGCTAATAAAGCAGATGAAGACTTATATGATAATTATTCATTCTTAGTATCTTTATGTGGAAAGAGATATTATTCATCTTGTGGTACAAGCAGTCTTCATTCAACAAGTAATGTTGGTATTTATCGTTTCCGTCAACCATGGAATGAAACTCAATATTTTACATGGAAACAAAGTGGTGGAAATAAGGTTTATACTTCTCAATATATTGAATATAATGTAAATGATATTTTGAATCTTGATGGTATCCTAACAGAATATAAAGATTCCGTAATTCAATCTGCTGATGAAAGAAATATTATTAATGATATATTCAATAAATATATAATTAATGATTATCAAAATGCTCAAAAGATTATTAGAGTTTCATTATTAGAATCACTTGGCTTAAATGAAACTAATAGTGATAAATTTATTGATTCATTTATTCGTACAAATATTTATTCATTAAGTTTAATTAATGGTAATTTACCATTTACTTATTTGAAATATAATTCTTCACAAACTGTAATAGAATATCTTATTGGGTTAGCAAATTTATCATCATCTAATAATAAAGATGCAGTAATTCTTGCGGCTGTATCAAATAAAGATACTTATGTTAAACTTCTAGAGATATTAATAAAAGCTGGAAATACAACTAGTAAAAATGAATATAATGATTATTCTAGATTACTTGATTATATTCTTAATAATAAAGAAGTCTTAACAGGAGATACGATTGATTTAGAAAAACTAAGTGGACTTGATACATTAGAATTAGATTCGTATTTAGCTCCATTTGACAATGGACAAATATCTATTAATTCACTAGATAATATTACAGGAGAAAATTTAGCAGTTGTTTTAAATAAAACAACATTTGAGGATGTTGATTATCGTAGAGGATTAACATTTACTAAATTAAATTTAGAAGTAAGTAATAAAACAAATATTGTTAGGATTCTAGCAAAATCTATTAGTGGAACAAAAACATTAACTTATTCTAGTGATACTTCTAAAACAAATACTATATCAATAAGTGATATGAATTATTATGAATTATCAGTTTCTTCATTGACAAATATTGTCTTAGAGACAAATAATGATATAGTTATTTATCAAATTGATATTATTATAGATACTTTAGAAAATAGTACTAAAGAAATCAATACCCCTCTTGATAATGTTGAAAGTTTAAATATCACTAGATCAAATATTCTATCTTCACTTCCTGAAGGAGCAACAATTGATAGTGTTAACGCTACTTTTACAGTAACAAGCACAAGTGGTACAGCACTTAATGCATATGTAAAATATGGAGATAATAAAACTGATACTCATACTATTTCAGAAGATGAGGTTGTAAACTATGATGTTGATATTACTCAGTTTTTAGATATGGATATAACATTAGGTAAACTTGCTGGTGGTGATTTAGTATTTACAAATTATACTTTAAATATTTCATATCACACAGGAGAATATAGTATAAGTACTATTACAAATGATAGTATAGAAAGAACAGGATTACTTAATTTAGATATCATTTTATATAGTGAAGCGTATAATAGATATTTATCTTATGTAATGCATAATAGCGCGAATTATAATAAAGTATTTAATAACTTTTTAAATGATGTAGTTGTAAATATGGCACCACTTAATACTTCAGATTCTTCTAGTAATCCTATAAATCTATTAATAAATAGTATGGATTATAATAAAAAGGATGAACTAGCTAGATTATTATTGTCTAGTTACAATGAATGTTTTAGTCAATTTATTGATATTCTAGATACTAAACAGTTAATAAAAATAGTATATGAATCATTAGCGGGAGAAAATAACGGTTATACATATTTTAGTGATATTATTGCTAACGCAAATGACAATAATTTACTTACATCAGATTTTAAGAAAGTATTAAATGCAGCGTATATTACAGCAGATTATTCTAATATTTATAATCAATCACTATCAAACTCTAATGTTAATGTTAGTCAAACAGTATTAAAAGAACAATTATTAACTAGATTTGATAATGAATATCAATATATAAATAGTGATGGTACTTTTGATAATAATAAATTTGAAGCATTATGTAATTATATAAATTATTCGCTAGGTACAACAGGTTATGGTATATATGCTCTAGCATCTTCTAAGGGAATCTTAAATGGTGAATTCTTACCAGATAACTTAGTGCTTGATTCAATGGATGCGGCTTATGTTGTTAATAAGGTAGAATCTAATTTAGAAACAACATCAAAATTTATATCAGTTAATAATGTAAATGAAGGAGAATATACATATAATGTCGTATTATCTAGTAATTCAGTTTTACAAGCTACAAGTGATAAAAAGGTAGAGGTTAAAACGACATCTATTTCATATGATGGTCAACAATTTAATAAATATGTTTCAATGGGTGGAAAAGGTTCTAAAACTAATCGTTCTATAAAACTAACACTTAATAATAGAAGTAATGTTAGAATTTATGGAGCTGGTACTTCAGGTAGAGTTCTTGCGATTTATGATTCAGAGTATAATAATATTTTAGCTGAATTAAATGTAAATAGTGATATTTCACATAAAGATGCAATACTTGATGCTGGAGAATATTATATCGCTAGTACAAATAGTGGTCTTAATTTCTATGGTGTTTTAGTAGAAGAAATATCTTCATCAAATGCTTCTAATAGTGGTACATATTTAACAGATACTATTTCTAGTTCATGGCGTGGTACAAATGATAAAGTAGGAAGCGTTAATAATTCGTTTAATGTAGAAATGAAACAATTAGTTAAAAGTATTTCTACAACTATATTTACATTAGATTTAATAACATCTGATGGACTTAGAATTTATTCAAGTGAATCATCTATTGATTTAACAAATAACATTATTACATACTATGTACCAAAAGATTTTGATTTAACTAACTTAACAATTGATACATTTACAATGTCTTTAGCAAATAACGCTAAATTATATTTAAACAATACTTTAGTAAGAAAAGGTAGTGTATCAAGTACATTTAATTTAAATGTGGGAGATAATACTGGAATTATAAAAGTACAAGCTGAAGAAGAAAGTGTAGTAGAAAATTATACAATTATAGTAGTTGAAGCTGATTTCTCATTTGATATTAGGGAAATAAATAATGTTGAAAGTGGTCTTTATACAGTTGAATATAAAGACGGTATAGTTAGACTTGAATTAACTTCACCATCAGAAGAAAATAGTACTTTAGAAAAACTTCCAAATCAAATGGATATTACACCATATATCTCTATTAGAAATTCACTTGATGAAGTAATGGATAATGCGTATCTATTATTAGAAGATCCGATTATAGATGAAACAGGAAGTACAAATATTTCTATGGAAATCTTATCAACACTTCCAACAGGTACTTATGATATTGTTGTAGATATTTATGGTTCTATAAAGAAATATCAATTTATAAAAAAACCATCTACTGAACATAAAATACTTAAATTTGAATATAATGGAAAAGATATTTCAAATTTATTTACAAAAGATGGAGACATTTATGTTGTAAATAGTGATGTATTATATGGTAGAGCTTATGATTATTTAGAGTTAACTGATGTAGAATCTTCGTCATTCTATTTAAGTAATTTAGAATATTCAAGCGGAGCCACATTAAATATTTCTGCGACATATAATATATCGGATACAACAAACTTAATGACATATACAGTCGTATATGTTATTACAGCAGAAGATACATCATCACAAACATATAAGCATGTTATTAATGAAATAGCACCATATGAAAGTGGTTCTCAATATGTATCTTCGTATCAAAATGGAGATTTAATCCCAGAACAAACAAAAATTTATAGTAATGATTATAATGATAATATCGTATATTTTAGTTTTGAACGTGGTACAAATGCGATAAATAGAGTAAAGTATAGTTTAACAGGATTCTATACACTTGGAGATATTAAATATTCATATAACTTAGATGATGAGTATCCTCAAGGATATACAGCTGTATCAGTCTTAACTGCAGGTCTTTCAATTGTAGTTAGTGAAGCTGCTGATGCGGGAGTATATATATTTAATTATGTTTATACATCAAAAGGTTTATGGAATGATGGAGAATATGAAAGAGTATATAATTTCCCTGAAGTAAAGGTTGAAAAACTAGCAAGTAAAGATTCATTATTGCATACAATTACATTTATTAGTGGTACAACAAAATTATCAACATTATCAACTGTAATGTATCCTGAAAGTCCTATTAGACCAACATCAGATGCGTTAGATGATGAAGAAGTTTCGTATTCATATTTAAGTGCAAGTGCGGCTAATAACAAGATTAACGTAACAACAAGCGCTATTAATTATAATAGTTATGCTTCTAGCAATGATTTTTATATCATTGGTTCTGTAACAAATGTAAATCTTGCAAGTTATTCTCCTACATTCGAAATAGAAGAATATGCAAAGATATATCAATATACAACTTTATCAAAATTGAGAGATTATGGTTCTGATAATCATCAAACAAAAACTGATACTGAAATATTAAGTAATCATGATTCACTATATTTATATGTTCCTTATACTAGTGATAATGAATCAACGATAAAAATATTCTTAGTAGAAGTAGATACAAATAATAATAACAAGTGGATAAGAGCGTATAATGATACTTGGGATGGAGTAAGTAGTAGCGATGTTTCATTCAACCAAGATACAAAAGAAATTGCATATGATGGAAAAACATATGAGGTTTCAAATCTTGCAGGTACTACAAGCGCAGCTAATTCATCATTATATATGAATTATATTGGAAATCCACTTGCAGATTCTAATATTGAAGATGATATTAATGATTCACATTTCTGGTATGTATCTTATGTAGTATTCTCAGAAGATGCATTATCAAATGGAACAAATAAAATACAATATTATCATGTATCAATGATTGACCTTGAAAATACAAATTACTTTGTATTTACTGTTAGTTCGCCTTCAGATTTAGAATTGACATCTATTTATTTAACATTAGTTTATAATGTATATGATAGTAAAGAAGAAAATTATCAAACTAAATCATTAAGCTTATTTGTAAATTATGATAGGGAGAATAATAAGTATTATGCGGTATATGATATTACTTTATTACCTAGAGGATATTATTATTTTACAATAAGCTTACCAAATGGATATGAAGCATATTACGAAGTAACTAATGGTAAAGTAAACACTAATAATAATGAAAATGAATTAGGAGCTTACTTACCACCTGCATCAATTATTATTCAAGAAATAGATATTTCTATTACAATAACTAAAACGGATGAAACTGTTGGTGATATTTGGGGTCTGGGAACTACAAGTACACAAAGTGTCCGTGTAAATGAAAAAAAATCAAAGAGTGAAGCAGAATAAACAATTAGGAGATGTGTTTTCACATCTCCTAAATTATAGGAGTTGGTAAATTTGAAAAAGAAAAATAAAATTATTTTAGGTATCATTACAAGTCTTTCATTAGTATCTATTTTTCCTATAATGACGTCATGTAAGAAAAGTAGTCCGACTGATAAGGAAGAACCTGAAGTAGAACTTGAAAAATTTAGTGGGATAAGTGTTTCTAATAAAGAAGTTACATATGATGGTAAAAATCATAGAATAGATATAACAGGAGATATTCCTTTAGGTTCGATTGTTAACATTACATATAAAAATAGTAAAGGAATTACTACTGATCATTGTATTGAAGCAGATACATACACAGTAAATGTAATAATTACCCATGAAAGATATGAAAAATTAATATTACCTACTGTAACATTAAAGATTAATAAAGCCATTTATGATTATGGTGCAATTAATTTCACTGATCAAATAGTCACATATGATGGTACTGAAAAGAAACTTGAAATTTTAGATTTACCTTCTGATTTAAATGTCTCTTATATTTATAAAAAGGATAATATTAAAGTCGATAAATGTATAGATTCTGGAGTGTACAGTGTAACAGCTATTGTAAGTAAGTCAGATAACTACATTCCTTATGAGATTACAAAAACTTTAACAATATCTAAAGCTAGTATTAGTAATAATATAGAATTAAATGATTCAACTACAAGATATAATGGATTAAAACAAACCGTGACAGATTTCTATGTTCCAGATGGAATCGACTATACAATTAAAATTACTGACAAAGATGAAAATGAAGTAGAGCCTATTAATGTTGGTGTATATTATGTTACTTTAACAATAAATAGTCCTAATTATGATATTAATAAGCTTAACGCAACTTTTGAAATACTACCAAAATATTTTAGTTTGACTAAAGAAGATGTAGGATTTGAGTCATTTACAGTTGATTATGATGGATTAACACATAATATAAATATTACAAATATTCCACAAGGAATTAAGTATAAATTAAAGTATACATATAACGGAATTGAAGTAGACAGTGATAATATTATAAATCCTGGTATGTATAGTGTTACTTTAGAATTAGATAATGATAACTCAAATAATTATTTATTCTCAAGTGAATATAATAAGGATATTTTAGTAACATGGGTTACACATGATAGTAATCAAGAGCCTCTTGATAATCCTTATATTTCATTTCAAGGATTTGCAGGGGCTATAAGCATCACAATAAATAAGGTTAACATTCCGTCTGAAAACCTTAAATTTGATGATGTATATCAAGGTTACACAGGACAAGCACAAATATTAGATTTAGATAAATTAAAGAAAGAGTATGATTATTCTATTATAAATTATTATTATGATGAAAATTGTATTGATGTTATATCTAATTCTAATTTATCAAATATAAAATTAGGAGAATATTATGTTAAACTAAACGTCCATAGTAATTTTTATAAGGATACTGAAACAATAGTAAAATTAATTATAGAAAAAAATGATAATTCATATCATGATGTAAAATTCAAATATGAGGGAAAAATATATAAAGAACTAGTTGTTTCTCCTAAAGGTAGTATAACAAGTGATATATTAGATGATATAGAACTTCCATTACTTGAGGATGGTTATGAGTATATGATTGAGGAAGTTAATAATATAACAGAAGACTTAGTTATAGAAATAAAAAAAGTAGCCTCTACAATAGAAGAAGCCCGAGATTTTACATTTGAAATGTCAGAAAATGGTATTTTAGTTTCTGGATATACTGGAGATAAAACACGTGTTGTTTTACCGACAAAGTGTATTTATGATAATAAAATATGTGATGTTATTGGTGTTTCAGAAAAAGCATTTAATGGTAATTCTAAGATAAATAGATTAGATATCCCTAAAGGATATAAATTTATTAATGATTATGCGTTTAGTAATATGACATCACTGTATTCAGTTTATATTCCAAGTGATTTTAAAGACGCAACTATTAGTAATAACGCATTTAGTAATTCTTATCGTATATCAGAATTGATTTCAGATGAAAAAATCACTTTCCCTTCAAATGTAACATATGGTGGAATATCAAAACTAGATACTATTAAGTCTATAGGAAAAAGTAAAGTTATTATTACCTTAGATTTTGCGTATTACATAAGTGATAGTCTTAAGTATATCATTGAGGTATATGATAGTGAAGAAATAATTATATCAGAAGATAAAGATAATCTTATTGTTATAAAAGAAAAAGCGATAGTTAGTAAAATCGTAAAGAAAATCGATTTAAGAAATGCATATATAATACTCCCTGGGTCAGTTGAAGCTAATAATCTAGAAGAGGTGATTTTACCTTTTGTTGGAACATTTGACGGAGAAGTTGGTATGTTAAGTACTATTTTTGAAGGTATTTCAAAAATTAATAAAGTAGTAATTAATACTATAAATTTAGCCGAAAATGCATTTGATGGCATTAAAATAGAAAATTTAATTCTTAATTCAGATAATATTACACTAAATAAAAATGTTTTTAACAATTGTAGTATAAAAAAACTATATTTGAATGCAGAAAATGTTAATATTAAAGATAATGCATTTAATAATGCTAATATAGAAAATATATATTATAGTTGTGATATTAAAAATATTACATTAAATACTACGGGTAATGAATCATATGATAATATAAATAAAATTTATAATAATAAAAATTAATTATTTTCTATATGATTATAAAATGATATAATTAATTGAATTTATGAAAAAAAGGTGATTATAGTGAAAAAATTAGCTGAAATATTATTTCCAAATGTTAATAAAACATATGATGATATTTTAAAAGAGTATCCAAGAAGAGAGGCTGGGACAGTATGTACAAGACTTGCGCCATCTCCAACAGGATTTTTACATATAGGTGGTGTTTATACAGCGCTTATTAATAAAAAAATTGCATCTCAAAACAATGGTGTATTTATGCTAAGAATTGAAGATACTGATAAAAAAAGAGAAGTAAAAGGTTCTATTTCTATCATTTGTGAGGTATTTAAAAGATTAGGTATAAAAATAAATGAAGGTGTTATTTCAGAAGGAAATGAAATAGGTGAATATGGACCATATATTCAATCACATAGAGTAGATATTTACCATGTATTTGCAAAATATTTAGTAGAAAAAGGACTTGCATATCCTTGTTTCTGCACAGAAGAAGAACTTACTGAAATAAGAAATAAACAAATTGAGTTAAAATTAACACCAGGTTATTATAAAGAATATGCTAAATATCGTAATATTACATCTGAAGAAGCTTTAAAGTTAATTAGCGATAATAAAGAATATGTTTTAAGATTTAGAGTGCCCGATAATGAGCCTGAAAGAGTTAAGATAAATGACCTAATTAAAGGTGATATTGAGATGGAAAACAACTTTAATGATTTCGTATTATTAAAGACTGACGGAATTCCTACTTATCACTTCGCACATGCTGTAGATGACTATCTAATGGGTACAAGTCATGTTATAAGAGGAGATGAATGGGTTTCTAGTTTACCTATTCATATCCAATTGTTTAAAGCTTTGAACTTTGAAATGCCTTCATATGCTCATGTTGCACCTGTAATGAAACAAGATGGTGAATCAAGAAGAAAACTTTCTAAGCGTAAAGATCCTGAATCTAGTGCAGAATATTATATTCAAAAAGGCTATCCAACAAAAGCTTTATATGTATATTTATATACACTTATTAATTCTAATTTTGAACAATGGTATTTAGATAATCCAGATAAAGATATTAATGATTTTGAATTTACTTTTGAAAATATGGGAGTTTCAGGTCCACTATATGATTTAGAAAAACTTGATAATATTTCAAAAGAAATAATCTATAAAATAACTCCACAAGAAAATACCAAAAATTTATTAGATTGGGCAAAAGAATTCAATAATGAAGAATATGAAAGATATAGTAAAGATGTTTCATTTGTAACAAATATTTTTAAAACACAAGGTGAAAATTCAATAGAACATCGTAAGGATATAGCGTCTTATTCAAGTTTTATGGAAGAGTTTGGATTCTTATATGAAGATAAATTCTTAGCTGATGGAGATAACTATAAGACTTTATTATATGAAAATGTTAGTAAAGAAGAACTTCCGGAAATAGTTATGGCATTTGTAAATTATTTTGAAGGTATTAAGAATAATACTTTAGTTAAAGAAGATGGAAGTTTAAAAACATTAAAAGATTTAAGTAAAGAACTTAATTATACTGATAAAAAGAAATATGCAAAAAATCCAGAAGCATATCGTGGTGTTATAACGCAGTTTTATCATGCATTAAGAATTATGGTTACACATAAAACTAGTGGTATTTCAATGGATGATGTCATAAACGTTTTAGGATATGATGAAGTTATAAAGAGAATAAAGAATTCGTTATAATAGAGGTATTTTATGGATTATAAAGCAATAACATTGAAACTAAGAATCGCAAGACTATTAAGAGGAGAAAGACCATGTGTCGTTACTGTTCCTAAAAATAAAGGGAAAATATATTCTGGTAAAAAAGATGAATTATATGTCATGACACTTACTAATGATAGAATGTTATATTTCCATGGAATCACAAAATTCTTTAAGGATTATGATCCTAAAAGAGATTTTAAAATTAAAATTGATGGTCTTGTTGCATATACAAAAGAGGATAAAACAAAATCTGTTTGCGAATATACTTTTTCTTCAAAAAATGGAGGACTATATTTTCCAATTAGAGTTATTCACGGAGTAAAAGGTACATATGAAACAGATGTTAATATGGAGTATATATTAAGAAAACTTTACTCATATGGAGTAAGGGAGGAAAAACTATATGACGGAAAGTAAGCCACTTACACAAAAAGAACGTGAGCTTATTAAAAGAATAGAAGGTAGAAATAAACCTAAAAATAATCCTACAAAAGAAGACTACCTTAAACAAACAGATAGAAATTATAAGGATGGTGACAGAAACTAATGATAAACGCATTTATGAAAAATGATCTTAAGGTATTAAGAAAATCTGACCTGGGATATATGCTTACCGATAATCAAACAGAAGTATTACTTCATTTTCGTGAGTCAAATAATATTGAATTAAATATCGGTGATAGTGTATCTGCATTTATATATTATGATAAACTAGGAAGACTATGCGCCACTTTAAATGAACCAACAGTTACTAAAGAAACACCAGGTTTTGCCAAGGTTGTAGAAGTTGTTAGTAATTTAGGAGTGTTCTTAAATATTAATGTTGGTAAAGATATTTTACTGTCAAAAGAATATCTTCCTTATAATAAAGAATTATGGCCTGATGTTGATGATACAATTTTAATTCAATTAAAAGTGAAAAATGATTATGTTACTGCGAAACCTTTAAATCGCTATGAAATAATAGACCTTGATAAAAAAACATCATATAAAATTGATGATGAAGTAAAAGGGTATGTAATAAGAACTGGTCTTGAAGGTGTAGGTATTGTAACAACTGATTTAGCGTATGTGTTTGTTCACAAAACTCATTTAAGAAAGAACTACAGATTAGGTGAAGAAGTTACAACTAAAATTATTATGGTTAAGAGTAAAGAGTATAATGGATCATTAATAGAACATAAAGAAAAAATGATAGATAAAGATGCACAAATTATACTTGATTACTTAATTAAACATAATGGTAAGATGACACTTACAGCTAAAAGTAATAGTGATGAGGTATTAAGGGAATTAAGACTTTCAAGAAAAGCTTTTAAGAGAGCATTAGGTAATTTATATAAAGAACATAAAGTATTATGTAATGATTCTGAAACAATTTTAATAAAATAAGAACCTAGTTATCTAAGTTCTCATAGTATAATTTTATTAAAGTATCTTCTAAAGTATCGTATTTATAACGATACTTTTTTTCTTCAGGAACTGGATCATATGCTAGTTTGTGAAATGGATTACATCTTATTAATCTCCATACTGTTAGTATTCCTGCATAAAAGATATTGTATCTTTTAAACGCGATTTTAGCATATTCACTGCAGGTTGGAATAAACCTACATTTCTTTTCTGTATTTGGTGATATATTTTTTTGATAATTATCAATCATTTTTAAAATAAATCTCTTCAAAAAAAATCACCTCTTTAGGTTTATTATATCACATTACATAGATTTAATCATATTTTAAAATTGGAAGTGATTTAATATATGAGTGGAATTTTTTTTAAGACAAATTTTTATACAAATTGTGATGTAGTTTTATTTAAAGAATCATTAGATTCTATGAATCATAGAGGACCTGATGAGACAGTTTTATATTTTAATAATGATTTTTCAATGGGGCATAAGAATTTATTATCAAAGGAATATGTAAATGGTAAAAGCATTATAAGTGTTTATGATAGACATTTATTATTTGATGGTGAAGTATATAATAGAGATGAACTAGGTATAAAAGATTATAAATCAGATTTATTATTAGTTTCGAGTTTATTGAAAGAAAATGATAAAAAGGAAGTATTAAACAAAATTAATGGGATTTTCTCCTTAGTTTATGTAAATAACAACAATGTATTTATTGCGAGAGATAAAATAGGTATTAAACCATTATATTATTCAATATATAATGATGATATAATCATATCATCAGAAATAAAAGGCATACTTAAATATATTGGTGAAGCAGTAGTAGATAAAGAAGGTTTATGCGAATTGTTAGGGATGCTTCCATCACATACCCCAGGAAAAACAATTTACAAAGGAATATATGAACTTGAAGCAGGACATTATTTAACGTTTAATCATAAAGAAGGTTTAAAGATTGAAAAATATTTTGATCTTACTCCTAAGGATTTTAATTTGAGTTTAGATGATACTAAATCTATGGTAAAACATTTATTATGTGATGCGATTAATAAACAAGTTGGAAATGAAATATCCTTATGTTCATTTTTAAGTGGTGGACTTGATTCAAGTGTTATTGTAGGCGTTATTAATGAACAAAAAAAGAATTTAAATACATTTAGTATAAATTATGAAGATAATGATAAAGATTATACTCTAAATCAATTTGAAACATCAAAAGATGAAGATTATGTTCATTTGATGAACACTAAACATACCACAATAACTATAGATAATTCAACACTTATAGATTATTTAAAGACAGCTGTTGTATTAAGAGATTCACCTGGTATGGCTGATATAGATGCGTCACTTTATTATTTATGTAAAAGAGTACATGATAAATATAATACATCAACATCAGGTGAAATATCAGATGAAATATTTGGTGGTTATCCATGGTATTATAAAAATGATAAATATGATATATTCCCTTGGATTAGGAATTTAGATTATAGATGTGATTTAATTAATAAAGATTTAGATATTAATATTAAAGAGTATGTAAATGATAAATATTTAAAAATATTAAAAGAAACACCTATTTTACCTAGTGATTCTAAAGAACGTGTTTTAGAAAGGCAAATGTATTATTTAAATTATAAATACTTTATGGCATCATTAGTTGAAAGACATGATAGAATGACATCTGGAGCTTCTTTAAATGTTAAAGTGCCTTTTTCTGATTATCGATTAGTTGAATTTTTATATAATGTGCCATTTAAGTATAAATATTATAATAATACAGAAAAAGCATTGTTAAGAGATAGTATGAAAGAATTTATACCAGAAGATATTTATTTAAGAAAGAAAAGTCCATACCCTAAAACAAGAAGTAAAGGATATTCAAGGATGATAAAAAAATTACTACAACAAACATTAAAAAATAAATCAAGTATTTTATATACTTTATTTGATAATGACAAACTTATCGAACTTGCAAGTACAAATAAAGAACTAGATGTCCCTTGGTATGGTCAACTTATGAGATTAGATCAGTTAAGAGCTTTTTTGTATCAAATCGATTTTTGGTATAAAGAATACAATATAAAATTAGATTTATAATTAAACTACAAATAAATAAAAAGTGTTGTATAACCTTGATTTTTATATATCTTAATGGTATACTAAAGTTAAGTTAATACGGCAAAATACCCGAAAGGATATGACGCAAAGCTAAAGGGCCTTTAATCTGGCAGCCAGTTGCAATAAAATTTTTTGTTTTTTTGTGGCCCCTTTTGCGAGCCACTTTTTATTTTATAAAGGAGGTCGATGAGGTTAATGTATAAGAAATATTTAAAAACTATAGATTTTTTCGATCATTTTGAAGAATCAGAAATTAAAGCAAATGTATTAGATCCGCTTACAAAAGTAGTAAACCGAAAATATACTATGAAATTTATGGAACATTTAATATCAAAAAATCAACCATTTACTTTTATAATGTTAGATTTAGATAATTTTAAAATGTTAAATGATAATTACGGCCATATTGTTGGAGATATTGCGTTAAGGGAGTTTTCTAAGGCGTTAATTAAATATGTAGGTAAAAATGGAGTTGTAGGAAGATACGGTGGAGATGAATTTATTATTGTATACCTAGGTGATACTAAATATGAAGTTGTATATAAATTCATTTATGATTTTTTTGAAGATAAGGGTATTATAAGAAAAAACTATAAAATAGGTGAAATTAATCAGTTCATTACCGCAACAATAGGAGCCTCATCATTTCCTAAGGATGGAAACACTGTTTCAGTGTTATTTGAAAAAACTGATAAAGCACTTTATCGTGGTAAAGTAAAGGGAAGAAATTGTTTTATTATTTATGTCCATGAAAAACACAAAGATATAGATAAATCAAAATTAGTAAAAGAACCTTTATATAAAATCCTTGCGAGAATTCAAGAAATTAGTAATAACTCAAAAGATGTTAATCATCGTAGACAAAGTATTTTTAATCATGTTAAGTATATGTTAAATAATACTAATATTGCGCTTATTAATACGGATTATTCTATATTTGTAAATAATAAACTTATAAATGTTAATGACGAATATGAACTTAAAAATATCTCAACTAAAATATTTGATGAATTTGGATATTTTTATACAGAGGATGTAGACAAAATAAAATATACAATCCCACAGTTATATAAATTATGTTATGAACATGGTATACTTTCTATTTTAATAAATAAATATAAACACCTTGATGATACTATACAGTATATTGTATTTACTGAAGCTAAAATTCATAGAATATGGCAAGATGATGATTTAGCTTTAGCGTTTTATGTAAATCGTATAGCCTAAAAGAAAATATTTAGTGTATAATCTTTTTAGGAGATGTTAAAATGATTAGAAGAGCTAAGAAGGAAGATTTATCTAAAATTAATGAATTATTGTATCAAGTTCATGATCTTCATGCAAGAAAAAGACCTGATTTATTTAAAATAGGACGAAAAAAATATAATGACGAAGAAATTTTAGAGATTATTTCTGATGATAATAGACCTATATATGTCTATGAGGAGTCTAAAGAAGTAATGGGATATGGATTTTGTGTGATTACAGATTATGATGAATCCTCATCACTTGCGACTAGAAAAGAATTATATATTGATGATTTATGTGTCGATAAGAATATGAGAAATAAAGGAATCGGAAAGGCTATTTATTATCATATTTTAGATGAAGCTAAAAAAATGGGATGTTACAATGTAACTCTTAATGTATGGTGCTTAAATGATTCAGCAATGAAATTTTATGAATCAATTGGATTGAAGCCTCTTAAAATATATATGGAAAAAATAATAGAAGAATAAAATATGTGAATTTGGAAATACTACTAATAGGTGATAAAATGTATGTCACTATTAGTAGTATTTTTGTTTTAATATTAATATTATTTATTCCAATTAAGGTAAAAATTTTAAATGTGAAAATGTATAATTACATATTTGTTAAGATATTGTTTTTTAAATTCAAAATAAAGAATCAAAATATGTTTAAAAATAAAACTAATTTTAAAATTTTTAATTATTTGAATTACATATTTAAAAGGATAGATATTAAAGAAATATCTATAATTAAATATCATAACTTAAATAACAATTTATTTATTAATTATTCTATTAAGGCTATTATAGTATCATATTTATTTAATAGATTTAGAACTGTAGAAAATGTTAATTATGAAATAGTATTTTCAAATAGAGAAGATTATGATTTTAATATTATATTAAAGACTAAAATACTAGATATTATATTAATAATATGGAGGATATATGGAAGAAAAAATAAATACACTATTGAAGGTTAGTCTAGATAGTATTAAAAATATGATTGATGTGAATACTGTAGTTGGCGAGAAAATTCTGATAGGAGAAAATGTTATTGTAATTCCAGTAAGTCGTGTAAGGATGGGATTTATCAGTGGTGGTGGCGACCTAAAATGTTGCGATATGCCACCTTTTACTGGAGGTAGTGGCGCAACAATGGGAATTACTCCTATAGGATTTTTAATATGTGAAAATGAAATGGTAAGATTTGTAAATACTTATGAATTAGATAAAATTGACAAATTATGTGATTTGTTTTCGTCAATAGGTTTGAAAATAGTAGATTATCTTAAAATTAAGAAAGAAAGTAAATGTCCATCTGACATAAAATAGTTAAATACTTTTCTTTTTTAATATAATAAAGAATAAAAAACATGTTTTTAAACTTTATGTTATTTTTAAGTTAAAAACTAATAAATCTTATTGAAAAAAAAGTATTTTATAGGTATAATTAACTAGTAATACGTTGATAAAGACTAGTAGAGTACAAATGCTTTATAGAGAGAAGTCGGTTGGTGAAAGATTTTAGGCTATGTATTTGAATTCACTTTGGAGTGATGTTAATCGCATCCGTTTTCCGCGTTAAGGATATGAGTGCTAGTATATCTAGAACTAAGGTGGTACCACGGTTATTAATCGTCCTTTGATTTAAGGATGATTTTTTTATTTTATAGGAGGAGAAAATATGATAAAAGAAGAAATTGAAAAAATAGTAAATGATGCGAAAGCACATTTTAAGACTATTAAAGATAAGATTGAACTAAATCTTGCGAAGTCTAATTTCTTAGGAAAAAAAGGACCTTTATCTTCAATTATGTCAAATATGAAAAATATGACACCAGAAGAACGTAAAGAAGTAGGAATTCTAACAAATGCTTGTAAGAGTGAAATTGAAGGACTTTATAATGAAAAATTAAATGAAATTAATGAGGCTTTAATTAATGAACAATTAAAGAACGAAACTATTGATGTCACATTACCTGGAGCTAAAATTCCAGTAGGTAGTATTCATCCTTTAAATCAGGTTATTATGGAACTTGAAGATTTATTTGTTGGGATGGGATATGAAGTATGTGAAGGTCCTGAAATTGAAACAGATGAATTTTGTTTTGAAAAATTAAATCTTCCAAAAGGACATCCTGCAAGAGATATGCAAGATACTTTCTATATCAATCCTGAAATTTTACTTCGTAGCCAAACTTCACCAGTTCAAGCTAGAACAATGCTTGAAAAGCAAGGTAAACCAATAAAAATAATTTGTCCTGGTAAGGTATATAGAAGAGATGCCGATGATGCGACTCACTCACATCAATTTATGCAATGTGAAGGTTTAGTATTAGGTGAAGATATTTCTTTTGCAAATCTTAAAGGAGTATTACTTGAAGTAGCACGTAAGATGTTTGGGCAAAAGAACAATATTAGATTAAGACCATCATTCTTTCCATTTACAGAACCATCAGTAGAAGTAGATGTATCATGTTCAAAATGTGGTGGTAAAGGATGTCCTATGTGTAAGAATACAGGATGGATTGAAGTATTAGGTGCTGGAATGGTTAACAATAAAGTATTAGAAATGAGTGGCTATGATTCATCTAAAATACAAGGATTTGCGTTTGGAATTGGTATTGAACGTGTTGCGATTTTGAAAAACGGTATTGATGATATAAGAAATTTCTATACAAATGATGTTAGATTCTTATCTCAATTTAAGGAGGTAAAATAATATGAAAGTTTCATATAATTGGCTTAAAGAATATTTGAATTTAGATAATACTACGGTAGAAGATTTAAGTAAATTAATATCTACGCATATTGTAGAAATTGAAACTGAATATCCTCTTACTACTGCGAATAATTTAGAAGTTGGATATGTTTTAGAATGTGAAGATGTACCAGATACACATTTACACAAAACTCAAATTGAGTTAAGTGATGGAGTCACTCAAATTGTTTGTGGTGCTCCAAATATGAAAAAGGGAATAAAAGTAATTGTTGCGAGAATTGGTGCAGTTCTACCTGGTGATTTTAAGATAAAAGCATCAAAAATTCGTGGAATTGAATCAAATGGAATGTGCTGTTCATTACAAGAATTAGGGTTTGAAGAAAAATATATTCCTGATAGATTTAAAGATGGAATTTATATTTTACCAGATGATGCGGCTGTAGGTAGTAATCCTTTAGATTATTTATGTTTAAATGATTATGTTTATGATTTGGAATTAACTTCAAATAGAAGTGATTTATTATCAGTAGAAGGTGTATCATACGATATTGCGGCAGTATTAGGACAAAAGGTAAATATTAAAAATAATAAACCAAATGAGGTAAAAGAAAAAAATCCTATTAAAGTAGATGTGAAAACTGAAAACTGTCCTAAATATCTTACAAGATATGCAAAAGATGTATGCATTAAAGAATCACCAGAATGGTTACGTGCAAGATTAATTGCATCTGGAATTAGACCTATTAATAATGTTGTAGATATTACGAATTATGTATTAATGGAATTAGGACAACCTCTTCATGCGTTTGATGCTGATAAATTAGGTAATGATATTATAGTAAGACAAGCATTTGATGGTGAAGAAATTACAACATTAGATAATATTAAAAGAACACTTATAAATACAGATATTGTAATAGCTAATAATAATGAAGCATTATGTGTTGCGGGTGTTATGGGTGGATTATCAACTGAAGTATTAGAAAATACTAAAAATGTTGTATTAGAAGCTGCATATTTTAATCCATTATCAATTAGAAAAACAAGTCAAAGATTACAATTAAAGAGTGAATCTTCAACAAGATTTGAAAGAAAAATAGATTATGATCGAGTTGAAAGAGCATTAGACTATGCTTGTTATTTACTTGAGACTTTAGCTGATGCTAAAATTTTAAATGGAGTATCAGGAAATAATCCAGCACCATATAAAAATGAATATGTTAATATATCATTAGATAAAATAAATAAAGTTTTAGGTACATCACTTTTAGCAAATGAGGTTGAACGTATCTTTGATGGTTTAGCATATGAATATAAGAAAGATAATGAAAATTATCTTATAACAATACCATCAAGAAGAATGGACTTAGAGGGATGGGACCAACATATTATTGAAGATGTTGCAAGAATATATGGATATAACAATATACCAACATGTCTTCCTAAGACGGATGATATGGGATCTCTTACTAGAAAGCAAAAGTTAGAAAGAAATGTTAGATATATATTATCAGGACTAGGTCTTAATGAAACAATAACATATAGTTTGATTAATGAAAATAATTTATATGATTATACAATTAATGAATTAGAACCTATTAAAGTATTAATGCCGATGACTGAAGATAAGGCAGTTATGCGTCAAAGTCTTCTTAATGGTATTTGTGAAGCAATAAAGTATAATAAAGCAAGAAAAGTATCAGATATGGCTTTCTTTGAGCTTGGTAAAAAATATGGCACAGATACTGAAACTAATTTAATTAGTGGAGCTTTAACAGGTCTATTCCAATCTAGTATGTGGCAACTTCAAAAAACACCTGTAGATTTCTATTTAGTAAAAGGTATTTTAGATGTTTTATTTACTAAAATAGGTCTTGAAGTATCATATCATCAAGTAAATGATGTTAATAAAAATTTCCATCCAGGTAGAACTGCTATTATAAAGGTTAATGAAGAAGAAATTGGCGTTATTGGAGAACTTCATCCACGTTTCCTAAGTGAAAATAATCTTCCACGTTTAGTTTTCTTTGAATTAAATGAAGATAAAATTTTAGAACTTAATGACAAGGAATTTAAATATAAAGCTATATCTAAATTCCCATCTATTACAAGAGATTTAGCCATTGTTTGTAAGAAGAATATTCCAGCGAGTGATATAATAAATCTTATTAAACAAACTGCAAGAAAGACATTAGTTGACTTGCAAGTATTCGATTTATATCAAGGAGAGAATGTTTTAGAAGATGAAAAGAGTATTGCAGTTAAATTAGTCTTTAATGATCCTACTAAAACATTAGAAACTGCAGATGTGGATAAAACAATAAATAGTATTTTAAATAGACTTGATTTTAATTATAAAGCTAAATTAAGATAGTACAAAAGACTCTATATTTTTATAGAGTTTTTTTTTATAAATAATTATGTTATAATTGATTCATAAGTTTGGTTGGTGATTTTATGGAAGACATTATAATAAATGAATGCGAATTTACAACTGAAGAACTTGTTAAATCAAGTAAAAAAGCTATCTTAAGACAAACTAGAAGTTTTTCTATTATTGGCGCTGTTTTAGCTTTATTAGGATTTATATTTTTATTAATAAAACTAATAAAAAAATTAGAAAATACATATTTAATACTAATATTAGTATTATTATTATGTGGAATCTTAATAATGATATTACCATATATTATTACACTTTTTATGCCAAGTTTATTAAAAAAACAAAATCAAAGTATTTATGATGGATTTAATGTTAGAATTTTATTTAGTGAGAATGAAATTGATTCAACAGTTATTGGTAAAAATGCTAAGAGTAATAACGTATTTACATATAAAAATTTATATAAAGTTAATATTTATGGTGATGTGGTATTTATGTATTTAAATTCAAATGTTTTATATATGTTTAAATTAAGTGGTTTTAAAACTGAAGAAGAAAAAGATGTTGTTTTAAAGCGTATTATAAATAAAAAAATATGAGGATGAGTAAATAATGAGAAGTATTTATGGACTTACAATAGATGAATTAAAAGAATATTTCGTATCAATTGGTCTAAAACCGTTTAGAGCAACTCAAGTATATGAATGGGTTTACCGAAATAGAATTAAAGACTTTGATGAAATTACTAATATAAAAAAGGATGTTATATCAAAACTAAAAGAAGATTTTTCACTAGATTTATATAAAATTAAAGATCATCAAATTGCCTCAGATGGTACTCATAAATTCTTATTTGAACTTAACGATGGTAATTTTATTGAAACAGTATTAATGTGTCATCCTTATGGATATAGTGCCTGTGTAACAAGTCAAGTAGGATGTAATATGACATGTGCATTTTGTGCATCAGGAATGAAAAAGAAGTTACGAAATTTAGAATCAAATGAGATAGTCTTGCAACTTATGACAGTGATGAGTGAATTAAATATTAGGATTAGTCATGTTGTAGTAATGGGAATAGGTGAGCCTTTTGATAATTATGATAATGTGATTAAATTTTTACACATAATAAATGAACCACATGGGCTAGAAATAGGTGCTAGACATATAAGTGTATCAACATGTGGTGTTGTTCCTAAAATATATGAATATGCAGAAGAAAAACTACAAAGCAATCTTGCGATAAGTCTTCATGCTCCTAACAATGAAATTAGAAATAAACTGATGCCTATTAATAAAGCTTATGATATTCATGAACTAATCAGAGCAATTAAAGACTATATTGCGAAAACTAATAGAAGAGTAACGATAGAATATATATTATTAGAAGGAATTAATAATAGTCAGACTAACGCTTTAGAATTAGCTCATTTATTAAAGGGAATGAATGTATACGTTAATCTTATTCCTTATAATGAAGTAAAAGAAAAACCATTTAAAAGGTCGACTCTTGAAAATACAAATAAGTTCTTTGATACTTTAAAGAAATGCAAGATAAATGTAACACAAAGGTATGAATATGGTTCGGATATTGATGCGGCTTGTGGACAATTAAGAAGTAAACATATGAATAAATAGAAAAATAACACCTAAAATATATTTGGGTGTTTTTTTTATGAAATTTTTAAAAGTTACTATTCCTTTAATATTTGTTATTCTTTTAATTTGGATTTTATATTTATTTGTATTTCCTAATATAAAAAGAAAACAAATACTATTGCCTGACTTAAGTCAATTTTCAATAATACATGCGAAATCTTTTTTAGATGAAAATGATATAAAATATAAAATTATAGAAGATGATTATTCAGAAATTCCTAGAATTAAAAGAACAGTTCCGAAGTCTAATACATATGTAAAACAGGGGTCATCTATAAAAATATATGTAAGTGCTCAAAAGAATAGTGTTCTTAATGATTATACTAATACACTTTACCAGGATTCACACGAGGAGATATTAAATTATAGTATTATTAAAGGTTATAAGATTGATTTAAAATATGAGATAAGAAATGACATAATGGATGGAATTATTATAAATCAAGAAGAAAAAAATGGCGTTATTTACATAACCTTATCAAAAAGTGAAGATTTATATTTAAAAAATTATATTGGATATAGTGTAGTTGATATTATAAAAGAAATAGAAGGATTAAATATATCATTTAATTATATTCCATCTTTTGTTGATTTTAATATTATTATTAAGCAGTCGGTTTATAATAAATATATTTGTAAAAATAACGAAAGTGAAATTATTTTTTATGTTTCTAGGGGCATTTAATTGAAATTTATGAAAAAAATATTATAATAGAATTGTTGTTATAATAAAGGAGATAATATGCCTAAAGGAAGAGTTATTAATTCAAATGGTGGAAATTATATAATACTTACAGAAGCTAATGAAAAAATAGTTTGTAAAGCAAGTGGAAGACTAAGATATACTTTTGTTGATAAAAAATCTTCATTTAATTATTCATCAAATAAAAATAGTAAAAAAACTGATACTAAAATCATTAAAATTAGTCCAAAAGTTGGAGATTTTGTAATATTTGAAGATAATTATATTATTGAGGTATTAGAAAGAAAAAATGAACTAATTAGACCTGATATTAGTAATGTTGATCAAATTATTTTACTATTTGCTTCAAAAGAACCTAATTTTAATAATTTATTATTAGACATGTTTTTAGTTAATTTATATTATGCTAAAATTACACCACTTATAATTATTAGTAAAATAGATCTTTTAAGTATAGAAGAGTATAATGCCCTATCTTCTGAATTATCTTATTATAAGGAAATAGGATATGATATTATTATGGCTAATAGTCATAATTTGACAAATAAGGCTGAAATAATACCATATCTAAAAGATAAAGTGAGTGTACTTTCAGGTCAAACAGGTGCAGGTAAATCATCTTTAATTAATGCATTAATACCTGGATTTAAGCTTAATACACAAGAAATTTCTAAAGCTTTAGGAAGAGGTAAGCATACCACAAGAGAAACGACGCTTTATGAATATTATGGAGGACTTATTGGTGATAGTCCAGGTTTTTCAAAATTAGATATTTCATCTATTCCTGAGGATAGATTAAGGGATTGTTTCGTGGAATTTAAAAAATATAAATGTAAGTTTAATGACTGCATTCATTTATCTAACACAAAAGGTTGTGCAGTTTGTGAAGCAGTAAAAAATAAAGAAATAAAAGAATCAAGGTATTTTAATTATCTTAAAATGCTAAGTAGTATAAAGGAAGGTAAGAAGTTATGAAAGTGAGTCCATCATTTTTAACTTGTGATTTTGCAAATTTAAAAAAAGAATTAGATGAAATTAAAGATAATGTATCATATATACATGTAGATGTTATGGATGGTGATTTTGTACCAAATATTACATTTGGTCCGAAATTTATTAAGGATTTTAGAAAATATTATCCGAATAATGTTTTTGATGTTCATTTGATGATATCTAACCCTTATAATTATATTAAGGATTTTGCTCAAGCAGGAAGCGATATTATCACGTTTCATTATGAGTCAAAAAGTAATGTCTTAGATACTATTAATGAGATAAAAAAATACGAGAAAAAGGTGGGTTTATCAATTAAACCTAATACAAATGTATCTGAAATTGAAAAGTTTTTGCCATATGTTGATCTTGTGCTTGTGATGAGTGTAGAACCTGGATTTGGTGGTCAAAGTTTTATGCCATCTTGTATTTCTAAAATTGAATTATTAAATAAATTAAGAAAAGAAAATAATTATAATTATGAAATAGAGGTTGATGGTGGTATCAATGATAAAACCGTAGAATATGTTAAGAATGCTGGTGTTGATGTAGTTGTAGCAGGTTCTTATATTATGAATAGTGAAAATAAGGTTGAAAGAATAAATGTATTATTGAATAAATAAAATTTAAAAGGCATATATATTACTAGGTGATAAAATGAAATTTCTAGTAATACGTATGCCTAAATTTTTTTCACGTATAATATTATTTTTTAAGAGACTATTTAAAAAGTAGTCTTTTTTTTACAAAAAAAATCGAGAATAACTCGATTTTGTTTGTGTATTTATTAAGCTCTGTTTAAGTTTAATTTCTTTAAAGCTCTTGCAGAAATCTTTACCTTTTTAACGTTACCATTTTCATCAACGATACGTACAGTTTGTAAATTAGCTTTCCATGTACGACGAGTAGCATTTAAAGCGTGGCTTCTTTGATTTCCAAATACAGTAGTTTTTCCTGTTACATAACATTTAGCCATAAGTATAATCCTCCATGTTGACAAAATAATTTTATTCAAGCCTTATTATTTTAACATATCTTGAAAATAAATCAATAGTTTTAAGAAAAAAAAGAATTTTTTATATGACTTTAGTTTAAAATTCAGTATTAAAGAACATAATTAAATGAAATTTTTACTTTGTAAATAGAAAAATAGACATTAAATCTAAATTTCAAATAATCTATATGTAAAAAACGTTTTACATTTTTAAATATTGTGTTATAATATGGTTGTGTTTATTTAACACATATAATACGGTAAACAATAAAAATTGACATATATTTATTATTTTGATATACTTAATAAAGTGTAATAGGAGGGCATATTTATGTCTATAAATACTATTGATAGCTCGCTATTTAAATTAATGGTTACAAATGGAGCTATAAACTTAAAAAATCAACATAAAGAAATTGATGCATTAAATGTATTCCCTGTTCCAGATGGTGATACAGGAACTAATATGCAAATGACAATGATGTCTGGAGTAAGTGAAATTACAAAATGTAATTCAGAATCTATAATCGATTTAGCTAAATCATTATCAAGAGGATTATTGATGGGAGCAAGAGGAAACTCAGGAGTTATCCTTTCTCAATTCTTCCGTGGATTATATATTAAAATTAAAGAGCTAAATAAAGAAGTATTAACATTAGATGATTTTGTATTATGTTTAGTTTCAGGTTATGAAGTTGCATATAAGGCAGTAATGGAACCAGTTGAAGGAACAATTTTAACTGTAGTTCGTGAAGCAGCTCAAAAGATGGAACAAGAATCAGGTTTTGAATCACTAGTAGATTTATTTGAAAAATATATTAATCAAGCAAAGATATCTTTAGCTAATACTCCAAATTTACTTCCAGTTTTAAAAGAAGCTGGTGTTGTTGATTCTGGTGGTGCTGGATTCTTAAAAGTAGCTGAGGGTATGTTACTTGCACTTAAAGGTGAAATTCTTTCAGATTCGGATACAGAAAGCAGTGTAGTTAATAAACAAAGTGAAGTTGAAACTGATATTAAATTTGGATATTGTACAGAATTCATTATTGAACTACGTGATGGTGTTGTATTTAAAGAAGAAGATTTAAAAGAACCATTATTAGCTATGGGGGATTCACTTGTTTTAGTTAATGATGATAATTTAGTTAAGGTACACGTTCATGTTAATACACCAGGTGCTGTATTAGAGTTAGCTCAAAAATATGGTGAATTTGTAAAAATAAAAGTTGAAAATATGAGACTTCAACATAGCGAACTTATTTCTCAAAATGAAATAAATAAATCAGAAGAAATAGAACCTAGAAAAGAATATGGTATTATTGCTGTATGTTTTGGTGATGGTATTAAAAATACTTTTAAAGAATTAGGTGTTGACTATATTATTGATGGTGGACAAACTATGAATCCACCTACTGAAGAATTTGTTAAGGCTGTTAAGGCTGTAAATGCTGACAATATTATTATTATTCCTAATAATTCAAATGTTATTTTATCAGCTGAACAGGCTACAAAAATATGTGATGATCAAAATATCGCAGTATTAAAAGCTAAAACAGTAGCTCAAGGGTATTCTTCATTAATGGTATTTGATCCTTCATTATCATTAGAAGAAAATGTTGAACAAATGTCTATGGCAGTTAAACATACAGGTACTGGAGAAATAACTTATGCTGTAAGAGATACTGAAATTAAAGGTGTTAAAATTAAATCTGGAGATTACATGGGAATATGTAATGGAGAAATTGTAGTATCAGTATTAGAAAGAATTGAAGCTACAAAAGAAGTTCTTAGCCAATTAATTACTGAAGATTCAGCAATTGCGACTATTTTCTATGGTAATAATATTGATGAATCAGAAGCTTTAGAATTAAGTGCATATTGTGAAAGTATCAATGAAGACCTTGAATGTGTTGTCATTGAAGGAAATCAAGATATTTATTCATATATTATTGCGGTTGAATAACTATTATAAGGTTGGTTTATCCAACCTTATTTTTTATATGAACTACATGTGTAATTCTAGGGAGTGATTTTGTGTTATCTGATGATGTTAATTTAATTAAAGGAGTTGGAGAAAAAACAAAGTATTATCTAAATAAGTGTGATATTTACACGCTAAATGATTTACTTACAACTCTTCCGACTAGATATATAGTATATAAATTAACGAATCTTAGTGATATTACTGAAGATACCTTAGTGTCTATAAAAGCCAAAGTATTAAATATGCCTTTATTAAGAAAAATAAGAGGTAATTTAACAAGTTTAATATTTAATATAGACCACTACGGATTAAAACTTAAGGCGTTGATTTTTGGACAAGATTATTTGAAATATAAATTAAAAACTAATTTAACAGTGATTTTTTATGGTATGTATAAACCTAATAAAAAGGAGTTTATTATAAGAGAATGTTTTTTTGATGAGTTTCAAGAGAAAATTGTAAATATATATCCTATAAAAGATATTTCTAGCAATACTATAATAAAATTTATTGATAGTATATATAAATCACATAATATTAGTTTTATTGATGATATTCCCTTAAATCTTTTGTCTAAATATAGGTTATTAGATTATAATCAGTATATATATAAATCTCATTTTCCTTCCTCAACAGTCGATGTTATAGAAATAACTAGAAGAAGAAAATATGAGATGTATTTAAAATATTTAATAGGACTTAATGCATTAAGATATTATTTAGATATTAATAAAAAGGAAAATAAAATTTTTGATATTAATAAAATTAATGATTTGATTTCAAATCTAGAATATAATCTAACAGAAGATCAAGTGAAATCTATAAAAGAAATATTATCTGATTTAAGTAGTAATAAAATAATGAATAGACTTGTCCAAGGAGATGTAGGCAGTGGTAAAAGCATAGTTGCATTAATTGTCGCTTATGCAACTATTTTATCAGGATATC
>CAZJSR010000009.1:0-63370 GCA_964548855.1 uncultured Anaeroplasmataceae bacterium
GGTAAAAGCATAGTTGCATTAATTGTCGCTTATGCAACTATTTTATCAGGATATCAAGTGGCACTAATGGTTCCGAGTGAGGTTTTATCGAAACAACATTATTTAAATTTCAAAAAAATTTTAGATAATTATAATATATCTATCGAATATTTAACTTCATCAACTAAGAAAAAAGATAAAGATAGAATCGTAAGTGATTTAAAGAATGGGAAAGTTGATTTGGTTATTGGTACACAAAGCCTACTTGAAAAACAAATAGAGTTTTTTAAACTCGGACTTGTAATAATAGACGAACAACATCGTTTTGGAGTAAATGAAAGAAGTATGTTAATAAGTAAAGGATATGAATGCGATTCACTTTTCCTAACTGCGACACCTATTCCTAGAACCTTAGGAATATCTCAGTTTGGTGATTTAGATATATCTTCTATTTATCAAAAACCAAAAGGAAGAGAAAATGTACTTACTAAAGTATTATCTATCGATGATGATGAGTTTGTTATAAACGCAATAATAAAGAATGTAAAAAGAGGTCATCAGGTATTTGTTGTAGTACCAGTAATTAATGAATCAGATGAATCAAGTTTAATTAATATATATGATAAATATGAAGATCTTAAAAGAAGACTTCCTGATATAGAATTTGGAATGCTTCATGGTGATATGAATGATGTAAAAAAAGAAATGGTTATGAACGATTTTAAAGAAGGTAAGATATCTTGTTTAATATCAACAACTGTTATTGAAGTAGGTATTGATATTAAAAACGCTACGTTAATGGTTATTTATAATGCTGAGCGCTTTGGATTATCAACACTTCATCAATTAAGAGGAAGAGTTGGGAGAAATAGTTTAAAATGTGGATGTTTATTACTCACAAATAATACTATGTGTGAGAGACTTAAAATATTAGAAGAGTGTCATGATTGTTTTTTATTAAGTGAATATGATTTAAAATTAAGAGGACCTGGTGATATTTTAGGAAATAAACAAAGTGGATTTTTAACAGTTGATTTAAAATCTGATATGAAGATATATGAGTGTGCAAAAAAAGATGCACAAGAACTATATCAAGCATATTTAACTGGAAAAAAAGAAAAAATAGTGGAAGATATTATAAATGATATTAATAGTGAAAAAATAAGATTAAATTAATATTAGAATAATATGATATAATTAATTGAATTAATTTATTTGAAAGGATTGAAAAAATATGAAAATAGCAGTAGATGCGATGGGTGGAGACTACGGTTTAGAAACAACTATACCGGCAGCTATGAAGGCTGTAAAAGATTTTAAAGATATTGAAATTGTATTATATGGTGATGAAGAAAAAATAAAACCATTACTTACAAATACTGAAAGAATAACAATAGTACCTACTAAAACAGTTTTAGATATGGGTGAGCACGATCCAGTAAGAGCGATTAGAAACAATAGAGATTCTTCAATGGTTTGCGCACTTAGAGCAGGGAAGAATAAAGAAGTAGATGCGGTTGTATCTAACGGACCTACACAATGTTTAATTGTTGGAGCTCATTTAGTAGTTAGAAAACTTGAACAAATGTCCAGAGTAGCATTATGCCCTATAATTCCTTCTAAAGATGGAAAAGGAAGATTATTATTAGATGTAGGAGCTAATGTTGAGTTGAAGCCTGAACATTTACATGAGCTTGCGGTAGTTGCACAAATTGTGGCTAAAGAGGTTTTAGGAAAAGAAAACCCAAAAGTAGGACTTGTAAATATTGGACAAGAAGAAGGTAAAGGAAGAATTCAAGAACAAGAAACTTATGAATTATTTAAGAATTCTAAAGATATTAATTTCTATGGAAATATTGAACCAAATTATGTTTTAAATAGTGATTGTGATATATTCGTAACTGATGGTTTTACTGGAAATATTGTTATAAAGAGTATAGAAGGTACTGCTAAAGTAATGGGACAAATCTTAACTGAAGAAATTAAGTCAAGCTTAGGTGGAAAAATAGGATATTTATTCATGAGAAAAAATCTAAAAAGATTCAAAAAAAGAATGGATACATCTGAAGTAGGTGGCGCAATGGTATTAGGTGTAGGTGTTCCTGTAGTTAAATGTCATGGTTCAAGTAAAGCTTATGATTTTTATTGTGCAATTAGACAAGCAAGAGTAATGGTTTTAAATAATGTAGTAGAAAAGGTAAAAGAAAAATTATCACAAATGGCTACAAAGGAGTAGTAAAATGAAAGATACTTTAGAATTAGCTTTAAAACTCGGAGTTAAATTTAAAAATATACAATTATTAAAGACAGCATTAACACATTCATCATATCAAAATGAAAAAGGTGTTGAATGTAATGAGCGATTAGAGTTTTTAGGTGATGCAGTATTAGAACTTTGTATGAGTAAATATTTAATATCTCATTATAATTTAAATGAAGGAGAAATGACAAAAAAAAGAGCCCAATCAGTAAGAGAAGAAGCTTTAGTAATATATGCTAGTTATTTATCACTTAGTGATTATCTTTATTTAGGAAATGGAGAAGAACAAACTGGTGGTAGGGAAAGACCTGCGATAATTGCGGATGCATTTGAGGCGGTTTTAGGAGCTTGTTTTATTGAGTTTGGTTTTGATAAAACTTATGAAATTTTCTCTAAAATCATTGTTAATCATATTGATGAAGTTCTGTTTATTAAAGATTATAAATCTACATTTCAAGAACTTGTACAAGCTGATAAAAGAAGTGTTAATTATGAAATTGTATCAGAGACAGGGCCTAGTCATAATAAGACTTTTGAGGCTGTAGTTATGATGGATGAGATAATTATGGGAAGAGGATATGGTCATACAAAAAAAGAAGCTGAACAAAATGCAGCTAAAACGGCGCTAGAAAAGGCTGTTAGTAAATAATTATTAATTCTCCCTATCATAAAGATAAAATAGGGAGGTGATTATTTTGAAGATACTTATATGTGGTATAAAAGGAAAAATGGGTAGTAAAATTAAAAATAGATTAATGGATAATGGTTATTATGATATAGTAGGTTTTGATAAAGATGATGATTTTGATAAATCATTAAAAGATGTTGATATTGTTGTTGACTTTACTAATTATAATATATCAAAAGAAATAATCAAAGAATCTATTAAAAGAAAAATTCCTATTATATCAGGTACAACGGGATATAATAGTGAAGAAATAGATAATTTAAAGAAAGAAGCCTTAAAATTAGATGCTGTATTTATATGGAGCCCTAATTATTCAAAAGGTTATAAATATCTTTTGAAAACAGCAAAGGAATTTAAGAAAAAATATAGTAAATGTGATATAATAGAATTCCACAATTTAACAAAAATCGATAAGCCTAGCGGAAGTGCGATTGAAATTGCAAAAGAACTTGATTTTGATTTGGAAAAAATTAATTCAGTAAGAATTAATAATGTTCTCGCTATGCATAGTGTTATTTTAAATGATGATAATGAAAGATTTATTATCACTCATGAAATAACGAATAGAGATGCATTTGTTGATGGATTTATAGAAGTATTTAATGAATTAGTCGGAGGGAAATTATGTTAGAAAAATTATATGAACAAGGTTATCTGAATTATCATATATTAATTCTTAATAACTACAAAAAACTTGAGATACAAGAAGCAGATGCGATTGTTTTAATAAAAATGCTAGATATTTATAAAACAAACAAAAAAATAAGAGTTAACAAACTTACTCAAGAAACTGGAATGTCAAAAAAACAAGTTGAGGAATGTTTAAACAATCTTATTACAAAAAATATATATGGTATAGATGTTGTAGTAAATGATGCAGGTCTCAATGATGAAAGAGTATCTTTTGTTTCTTTATTTGATAAATTAGAATCATTATTTAAAGAAGAAAGTGTATTAAAAGTAGAAAATAACTTAAAATCTATAATAGAGTCGTATGAACAAGAAATTAAAAGACCAGTATCACCACAAGAATATATGATTTTCGAAGATTTTCTTATCAAAGATGGATTTACAATCTTAGAAATTGAACAAGCATTAAAAGAAGCTGTCAAAATTAATAGAATTACTTTATCACAAATTGAAAAAAATATCATTTCAAATAGAAAAAAAAGTATGACTGGTAGTCCAGTCATAGATGCAAATAAGAAAAAAGCGTTAGACAAAATATTTGATTTACTATGATTGTTGATATTTTAGATATTCTTTCAGGTTTTATTGAGCCCAAGTGTGAACTTGAATATAATAATAATTTTGAATTGATCATCGCTGTTATGTTAAGTGCTCAAACAACTGATAAGGCAGTAAATAAAATTATGAAAGTTTTAATCGGAAAATATGATACTCCAAATAAACTTATGAACGCGTCATATTCAGATTTAGTAGATATTATAAAGCCGCTTGGTCTTGCGAAAAATAAAGCCAGAAATCTTATAGAAATTTCGAAAATGATAGTGACAATTTATGATGGTAATATTCCGAATACTTTAGAAGAATTAGTTAAGTTTCCTGGTGTAGGAAGAAAGACCGCCAATGTTGTTTTAGCGCTTGGTTTTTCTATTCCATCAATTGCGGTAGATACTCATGTTATGAGAGTGTCTAAAAGACTTAATTTAGTTAAAGAAGTTGATGATATACTGGAGATTGAAAATAAATTAAAGGAAATTATCCCAAGAGAAAAATGGATTGATGCACATCATTTATTATTGTTATTTGGAAGATATTATTGTAAGGCTAAAAATCCTCTATGTACTAATTGTAAATTAAAGAAATACTGTAAATTATAGGACAATTTTTGCCCTATTTTTTATTTTATTTTTTATATATTAGAAATGGTGATAAAATGAATGTTAAACTGTTTGACTTTGAACATGAAGAGGATTTAGAAATAGAAATTAATAATTTCTTAGATAATAATGATATAGAAATAATAGATATTAAGTATCAAATATCACATTTTTATGATAATCAAGAACAAATATTTTCTTACTCAGCTATGCTTATATTCAATAAAAATAAATGATTATTTATAATCTGCATAAATGTCTTGTAAAAGTTATTTTTTATCAAAAAAAATTAAAGTTTTTTTATATATAATATACCTCGAGGTGATTATTATGAATAAACTAACAAAGGAAATTTTAGAAAGAAAAAACAGAAATAATATAACGGATAACATAATTGGATCTGAAATAAAAATCCAAAGGATTAAGTTAGAACAAACTATTGAAGCTATATGTAGGGGGATATGTTCTGTTTCTTATGGATGTAAGATAGAAAGAAATAATATAAAACCAAATCCAGTATATGTAAGAGAAATATGTCATAGAGTTAATATTAGTGATGAAAAATTAGAAAGTTTATATAATTTAGAAAAGTATTTAGAACAAATCTTAGTTGACTTTTATTATGACAATAAAGAAGGAATAATTAATATTTATAACAAAATATCTTCATTTGACAATTATCGAGCATTACTTTTAAAATTTGCATATCATGTTTATTTCAATAATTTTCTTTCCGCTAAGAAATTAGATAATGATTTAAATAAGTTAATTCCTAATATGGATGATAGAGATATTTCTATTTATGCTGTCATTAAAAGTATCTTTGATATTAAAAATTTCAAATATGAATACGCATCGGAAGTTCTTAAGGTATTGTTAGAATATAAACTTATTAAAGAAGAAGAGAAAGGGTTGATATTAGAATATATAGTAAAAATGTATTTAAATATTAATTCTATTGCGTTTTTGACATATGTTGATGATTCAATCTCAACGCATAATTCTTTAATGAATTATAAAAAAGCTAGAGATACTTTATTCTTTAAAGGATTATATTATTATATTAATAATCTAAACCGCGAATTTGATGAAATATTAAATAAGAAATATGAAGAAAAACATATAAATACGTTGATGTTGTTGAAGGATATTAAAGAAAAAAACATTGAAAATATAACGAAAAAAGAATACTATAATGATTTCTTTAGTTTATTAGCTTGGCATTATTACGATAAAGAAGGGTTTATAAAAAGTTTAAATAATGATCAAATTTATAATTTAAGTGATATAGAAATGCTTATTTTAAGATATCTACTTTTAGATGTTAATAGTAGTGATTATTTAGTTGAATTATCGGTTAACTACTATCCTACAGCTCTTGCGCTTAATAATACTTATGTCATTAATTTAATGACAGAAGCACTTATAGAAAGGCTTCAATGTATATCAAAATATAAAAAAGCTTTAGAAGTTGTATTAAAGTCAAATAATATAACAAAAGGACTTTTAAAATTATGATAGGTATCAAATATTTAGATAAAATAATATTAATCAATAATAGTTTATATATAGGAGTGTGTCTTATAGACGAATTTAATATTAATAGCCTATCTGACATAGTCGATTATAAAGAAATTGAAGGCGAAATATTATTAGGACATATAAATGATGATGATATTGATTATAAAATGATTGTAAGAAAATACTTAAGTAAAAAAAAGTGATATGGTCTATTAATTATATTGGAGGCGGTATTTTGAAAAAGGTTTTATCAATCATTATTAGTGTTTTTATAATATTTCTTGCAAAAGATATATTCGCAACAAGTTATAATTATATTTGGGAAAATACATATATTGATGTAACTATTGGTGATAGTTTATATAATTATATAAATTTACCTAAGGCTACACTTTGTAAGGATGGAATTAGAACAAATGAAGAAGTTTATTATTTAAGAGGTGATATGCTAACTTGTGAGGAAAATATTAATACATCAAAGTTAGGGGAATATTTACTTGCATATTGTGCAATAAGTGAAATAGAGGAATATATATATGTAACATTTAATGTTGTGGATAATGTTGCGCCAGTTATAAAACAGGTAGCCCCTCTAATTTTTAGTCAAAAACCTGATTATAGTTATTATTTTAATATATCAGATAATTATTCTACATATAAAGTTGATTATATTGATGATGGGATTAATTATGATAAACCTGGAAATTACAGTTTAACTGTAAGTGCTACAGATGAGTATAATAATAATAGTAAAGAAATGTTTGATGTAATTATAGTTGATTGTGAAGCACCAACAATAACTGTAATTTCTAAATTAGAATTAGAGGTGTATAAAACATTAAATCCATTAGATTATTTTAAAGCTATCGACGCAGGGATTGATGTTTCTAATACGATAGTAGTTAGTGAATTTAATAATACAAAATTAGGTAATCAGTCAATTAGTGTAACGTGTCATGATGGATATGATAATTATAAGACAGATATCTTTGTACTTAGTGTTGTTGATAAAACTGCACCTAAAATTGAGTTAGATTCTAATTTGATTAGAATGAGTATTGAAGATATAAATAATATAAAAAAAGAAACGTTACTTTCTCATGTTATTAAGATAGAGGATAATTATGATACCCTAAGACTTGAAGATATTGAAATTGATTATAATGGTATAAGAGCTATCCCTGGAGAATATAGTGTATTTTATTCGATAACGGATAATAGTTTAAATGAATTAAAGTTAGAAGCGATTATAAGTGTATATTGCGATAGTGTTCCTGAACTTAATGTAAAAAATGTATATGTAAATGTAGGGAATAAGGTTAATTATTATAATTATATTTCATCAACAGATAAATATGATGGTGATATTACAAGTAGCGTTATTGTTGATGATTCTAGTGTAAATCTAAACAAGGAAGGTATTTATTTTGCACAGGTTTCTGTAAAAAATAGTAATGGAAAATATAACTATAAAACTATTACAGTATATGTAAAAAAGAGTTTTATATCGAAATATTATTGGATTTTTTTCATTCCCCTAGGAATTATTGGTGTGGTTTTATATTTTATTATTAGAAAGTATTATTTAAATAAAAATAATTATTCAATGTGATTAATACAAAACAATTTTCACTAATAAATATAATTATTTGTTTTGTTCGTCATTAAAAAGAATAAATTAATGATATAATTATATTAGGTGGTGATATAGTGATTGGTTTTTTATATGGTAAAACGGAATATAGTATTAAAAAAAATACACTTAGAATCAAGGACTATGTTAAATATGCATCATTATATGGATACAACGCTATATCAATTACTGATGACAATATGTATGGGCATTATAAGTTTTATAAAGAATGTAAAGAAAATAACATAAAGCCTTTAATTGGACTTGAAATTAAATATAATGATGATATTTTATTAGCATATGCACTAGACAATAAAGGTTATAAGAATTTGATTAATATATCATCTTATATAATGATAAATAATTCTTTAGAAATAGATGTATTAGACAAATATAAATCAGGATTATATTTTATATTAATTAATTTAAATATAAATAATGTATTAAACAAATATAGTAAATATAAATCTATTTTAAGAAATGTAGGAGTTGGATTATCTTGTAGTGATAAAGAAATGTATGATATTTTAATTAAAGAAAAAATATCAGTATATCCTGTTGACACACCTCTTTACTTAAAAAAAGAAGATTATGATGTTTATCTGAATTTATGTATGATAAATGATGATATTCCTATGCAAGGAAATAATCAATTAAAAGAATTAGAATTATTAGAAAAAATGTATGAAAAAATGCCTATGGTATTTTCATATTTTGAAAAATTAGTTTCCTATGTTGATATAGATTTATTACGAAGAAATATATTATTGCCTAAATATAAGACTAAGGATAATGAATCTAGTAAGGATTATTTACTAAAATTATCCAAACGTGGTCTTGAAAAAAGACTACAAAATTATATGGGTAATAAAGATATTTATTTTGATAGATTATATTACGAATTAAAAATAATAGATGATATGGGGTACAATGATTATTTTTTAATTGTGTGGGATTTTATTAGATATGCTAAAAATAATAAGGTTCTAGTAGGTCCTGGACGTGGAAGTGCAGCAGGATCACTTGTTGCGTATTCGATTGGAATTAATAATATAAATCCATTAGAATATGATTTATTATTTGAAAGATTTTTAAACCCAGAACGTATTACACTTCCTGATATTGATACTGATTTTCCAGATGATAAAAGAAATATGATTATTGAATATGTAAGAGATTTATATAATCCTTCCCATGTTTGTAGTATTATTACTTTTGATAAATTTAAAATAAAATCAGCATTAAGAGAATTAGGTAGAATTAGAAGAATTGATAGTACTAGATTAGATGAAATTGTTAAATCAGCCTCAAAAGCATATGATGATGGTACATATCAAGAACTTATGGATAAATCTATTCCTGAGATAAAAGAAATTTTGAAAATTTCTCTTGGGTTAATTGATTTACCTAGGCATGTATCAACTCATACTGCTGGTATAATTGTATCAAATGATAATTTATTTGATCTTATTCCTTTAAGAAGTGGTAATAATATTTATCAATCACAATTAGAAGCATCAGATTTAGAAGAATTAGGATTATTAAAGATCGATTTTTTGGCTATTCGTGAACTTACAATATTAAATGATATTATTTCAAGAATTGATATATTTAATAATTTGAATATCTATGATATACCTAAGAATGATAAATTAACTTTTGATTTATTATCGAGAGGTGAAACGACTGGAATTTTCCAATTAGATAGTCAAGGAATTACAAAAACTATCAAAAATCTTAAACCTAATAAATTTGATGATCTTGTAGCTCTTCTAGCTTTATATAGACCTGGCCCTATTCAGTATATTAATGAATATATTGAACGAAAGAATGGAAAGAAGTTTGAATATATTTCGAAAGATTTAGAACCAATTTTAAAAGAAACTTATGGTATTATTATATACCAAGAACAAATTATGCAAATATGTTTGAAATTTGCGGGGTATAGCCTTGGAGAAGCTGATGTATTAAGGCGTGCAGTATCGAAAAAGAAGAGTGATGTTTTAGATTTTGAAAGAACACGATTTGTTAATTCAAGTGTATCTTTAGGATATAGCAAAGATATCGCTAATAAAATATATGATGATATTGTAAAATTTGCGAATTACGGTTTTAATAAATCACATAGTGTTGCCTATGCAAATTTGACATATGTTATGGCTTATTTAAAAGCGAATTATAAGAAAGAATATATAATTGCACAGCTTGACAATTCTATAGGAAATACTAAAGAAACTATATATTACATAAATTATGCTAAATCAAATGGAATAAAAGTATTAGGGCCTATACTTAATTATAGTTTTGACAAATATGAAGTATATAAAGATTCAATAGTAATGCCATTAAGTTCTATTAAGCAAGTTAGTACAAAACTTGCAAGAGAGATAAAAGAAGATGTTATAAAGTATGGTAAATTTAAGACATTTGTTGATTTTAAATGTAGAATAAATATGCCTAAGGATACTTTAAAATCAATTATTTATTCTTCTGCCTGTGATATTTTTAAAAAGTCAAAAAAATCTTTAATAAATGCAGTAGAAAATGTTGATGTTGTGATTGATAATTATCTTTCTGATAAAATTAATGATGATACTAAAGAATTTGATTTAGATTTCTTAAAAGAAAAAGAACAAGAAGTATTAGGTTTTAATATAAAGTATAATTTATTTAGGGATATTGATTTATTAATTAATAAATATAAAACAACTAAATTAAGCGATATGAAAAAAGATATATATCACAAAATTATTTGTTCTTTTGATGAAATAAAAGAAATAATGACAAAAAAAGAAGAAATTATGTTAGTTGGGAATGTAAATGATGGTTATAATAAAATGAATTGTGTTATTTTCCCTAAAAATTATGAAACACTAAGAAATAAAATAAAAAAGAATGTGTTGTATGTTATAAAAGGAAAATATACAGAGGATAATTTTAGAAATGAAGCACAATTAATTATTGATTCTTTAGATGAAGTAAAATAAAAAAAATGCTATAAACCAAATTTAATTAATCATTGGTTTATTAGCATTTTTTTATTATTTCTTTTCTTCTAGAACTTTTTTTAATCTAGCAAATCTTGGAAGTCCATCTTCAAGAGGTGCCTTCATATCTCCTTGAATTAAAGGTAGTGCATAATTAACATAATCCATAGTAAGACCTGTACCATCTTCATTAATCCATTCAAGTGGTACTGTTTTTTCAGTATTTGCGGCAATATGTAAATCTACTAAATCATATTTACATACATATTTTCCATCAATAATTTCTCTTCTAAACGCAACCATTTTATCAGTTACTTTATTTACTGCAGCTTTTACAGCTTCTCTTCCGGCATTAAAAGCTTCTGTAACATCTGTCTCAGATGCAAGATGTTGTGCACATCTTTGAATTAAACTGAATTCTATAGCCCTTACTTTAATACCAAAATGTTCTTTTAATTTTTGAGCAAGAACTTGTGCTGTACCTCCAAGTTGAGCATGACCGAATGAATCTTTCTCAAGATTAGAGAATAATTCAGGAACATATTTTCCATCTTTTGTTTTAATTCCTTCAGATACAGCGATAATTACTTTGTTATTTTTCTCATATGCCTTTTTAACATCATTAATGAATTTATCAAAATCAAATTCTACTTCTGGTAGATAAATTAAATCAGGACCTTGTCCTTTATATACAGCAAGTTGAGCTGCGGCAGTAAGCCATCCTGCATTACGTCCCATAATTTCAACTACAGCTATCATTGGCGTATCATATACAACAGCATCTTGTCTTAATTCCATAAGTGTTGTGGCAACATATTTAGCTGCAGAACCATATCCTGGACAGTGATCTGTTCCGGAAAGGTCATTATCTATAGTTTTAGGTACTCCTATGCAGTAACATTCATATCCGCTATCTTTAAAGAATTTACTTACTTTATTACAAGTATCCATACTATCGTTTCCTCCGTTATAGAAGAAGTAGCGAATATTATATTTTTTAAATACTTCAAGTAGTTTGTTATAATCTGTCGGATCTTCATTAAGATTTTTAAGTTTATATCTAACAGATCCAATTGAAGATGATGGAGTTGTTTTTAGTAATTCAAGTTCTTTAATGTCTTCTTTTGACATATCATAGAATTCTTCATTAAGAATTCCTTTTATACCATGTTTAGCTCCATAAACCTTTGTAATACAATCTTGTGATAAAGCCTCAATAAATACACCTGCAGCACTTGCGTTAATAACAGAAGTAGGACCTCCTGATTGACCAAGTATACATGCACCTTTTAGTTTTTCCATAATATATCTCCTCTACGTCTTATATTAAATAATTGCGTATAAATTAATTATATTAATTAGTTGTGTGAAAATCAATTGTTATTTGTATAAAATGTCACAAAATGAATAAAAAATTAGTTACAGTTCACTCGTAAATAATACGTAAAATTAAATATTTATTAAATTTTTCTGATTTTTTTAGTTATATCAATTTTCAATCGATTGTGGATAATATAAAAAAATGTATGTTTTTTTCTTGTATTCTGCATTTTTTAAAAACAGCAAGTTAACAACACAATAACTTTTACAAATTCCTTCTTTATTATATATATAATAAGCTTGAAATTATACGAGGAGGTGCTTCTAATGAAATCAAATTATTCAAAATTGCATGAAAAAGATTATCAATCATCATATGAAAAATATGAAGCAAATCAAACTGAAAACAAAGAATTAAAAAAATGAATAATTATTTAAAAAAAGGAGAAAGTATGAAGAGAATAATAAAATTATTTAGTTTAATATCTTGTGTAATCGTATTTACTTTTTGTATAATTAGAATTAAGCAAGAAGATTTAAATGCACCAGTAAGAGATGTTGAATTGTCATGTCAAAGTCTTGAAGTTGATTCTTCATTTAAAGAATTTGAAGATTATGAACTGCAAATCGATGAACAATGTGTAAATTTTATTGGATACAATGATATATCTTTATCAGACCTTGAAGAATTAGATCTGATATCTAGTGATGATATATCTGATAATACTACTACAAAATATACATGTATGTATGATTATGAAAATGGTATTGTATCACTAAGAGTATCCTTAGTTTCAAACGAAGAAATTTCTATTATTGATACAATGCATGGTGTAATAATCATGGATGAAGAAGAAAACTTTGATGTAGTATTTGATTGTGAAGGAGCAACATTATTATTAAGTGAATTAGAAGAGTCTGGAGTTCTTGAAAATTGTGGTTTTTGGTCTAAATTAAAAAAAGTATGGAATTCTACAGCAGGTAAAATAGGTACAATTGTAACAGTTGCAACTTGTGCAGTTGTTGGAGTTGTATGTGCAGTTGTACCTGGAGGTCAACTTGTTACTGCAACATTAATTGGTGCAGCTGTTGGTGCCATAGGGGGGGGAGCAATGACAGCTGGCGTTGCTACATATATTGAAGAAGGAGCAGTTGATTGGGAGGTAGTTTTATGTTATGCAGGTGCAGGTGCGGTTGTGGGTGGTGTGACAGCTGTTGCTTCTTATAAGATTACAAGTGCAATTAAACAATTATTTCCTAAGTCTAATCCATCTAGTATAGTTAAAGGATTTGATTCATACAGTGAAAAAAGAATATGGTAAAGCATCTGATTATGTTCAAAAATGGTGAGTGGCATCATATTGTTGAACAACAAACATATAAAAATGGTTTAAATTCTGCCCCACAAATATATAATTCTCAAAACACTGTTGCTATTCCTAAATAATTACATACTAAAATATCTGCATATTATAGTTCAATGAACGCGGAATTAGGTATGACAAATAGAGCATATATTAATACATTAACATATAGTGAACAATATGCAAAGGGAATGGAAATATTATATATGTTTGCTGAAAAGATGGGGATTACACCATTCTTTTTATAATACTATTATAAATTGGCTCATTTATATTAAAGAAAGGAATAATAGTTATATGAATAATCATGATAAAATATTAGAAAAATTACAATTTGCTCTTAAAATGATATATGAATTGACTGATTTTGATAATATAACTACTGATAATGCAAAAAAATCTAGAGAATATGGTCGAAAAGCAGATAAATATATAAAACAATTGATTGAAACAAATGAAGGTATAGAAAAGTATAAAACATGGTTGTCATCAAAGGAAGATTACTTAAGATGGAATTCTGCATTGAATTTATATCCATTATTTCCTAAAAAATGTTACAACGTTTTACTTGAATGCGAAAAAAATGTAATGATAATATAAGAAAATCTTCTATGAAAACTATGCTCCTTTCGTATTCTAAAAATATTGATGACGATACTATATTTATAAAAAATTAAAAAAACTATATAACACAGATAATTTAGCATTATTATGTAAAGAATAGTAAAATTAATTTAAAATAATTATAAAATTGTAAATATCAACATATTGTAGAAAAAAATATTGTTAAAACCTGAAAAATATGTTAAAATTCTTAATGGTAAAACAAATAATTGTTTATAAGGAGAAAATTAAACTATGAAAAAGACTAAAGTTGTTTGTACAATTGGACCAGCAAGTGAACAAAAAGAAACACTAGAAAAATTAATTGGTGTTGGAATGAATGTTATGCGTATGAATTTCTCTCATGGAGATTACGAAGAACAAGGATTCCGTATCAAGAATGTTAAAGCGATAAATGAAGAACAAGGAATTAACATCGCAATGATGTTAGATACTAAAGGACCTGAAATTCGTACAGGATATTTAGTAAATGATGAACCTGTTATGTTACGTGAAGGAGAAACAATCCGTATAACTATGGATTATTCATTCTTAGGAAATGCAGAAAAAATTGCAATTTCATACCCAGGTTTATATGACGATTTAGAAGTTGGTGGAAGAATCTTAGTAGAAGACGGAAACTTAACTTTAACTGTTATTGAAAAAGATGCTCAAAATAGAGAATTAGTGTGTCGTATTGAAAATACACGTAAATTAAAGAACAAGAGAAACTGTAATGTTCCTGGAGTTAAATTAAATATGGATTATATCAGTCCAAAAGATAAGGCAGATATGGAATTTGCATGTGATCAAGACCTAGACTTCATCGCAGCATCATTCGTACGTCGTCCTGATGATATCCGTCAAATCCGTGAAATTCTTGCAGCTAAGGGAAATACACATGTTAAAATCATCTCAAAGATTGAAAATCAAGAAGGTGTTGAAAACATGGCTGAAATCATTAGTCTTTCTGATGGAGTAATGGTAGCTCGTGGAGATTTAGGTGTAGACGTTGATGCATGGGATTTACCTACTATCCAAAAGGATATGATTTTCTTAGCTCAATCTCAAGGAAAGATCGTAGTTACAGCTACTCAAATGTTAGATTCAATGCAACAAAATCCAAGACCAACACGTGCTGAAATTTCAGACGTTCATAATGCAGTATTAGACGGAACTTCAGCTACAATGTTATCTGGAGAATCTGCTCAAGGAGATTATCCATTTGAAGCTGTTTCTTATATGGCTAAGACTGATGAAAGAGCTGAAGATGATATTGATCATGAATTAATGATTCAAAATGTTATGAATTTTGATGATGAAAAGAATGAACTTGATGCGATTGCATTAGCTGCAGCTACAATTGCAAAAGAATTCACAGTTTCAGCTATCGTTGCAGAAGGTAGTGAAGAATTAGCATTTAAACTATCTAAGTTTAGACCAGATGCTGATGTATTCTTTGGTGCAGAAGATCGTGCAACTTGCCGTACTCTTCAATTAGCATGGGGTGTTCAACCTGTATGCGGAGATTATAGTGTTGCATTAGCTGCTGCTACAAAGGCACTTAATCTTGAAGAAGGAGACGCCGTTTTAAAGGTAACTTCAAAAGGTGTTGAATTAGTAACTCTATAAGAACAATAGAAAAGGACTCGCATGAGTCCTTTTTTTAATCTATTGATTTTAATGAATCATTCATATTAACTTTTAATATTTTTGGAATTAGTATAAAATTAACGAGTATTATAAAAATTGTTACTAATATTAAAGTCAAAAAATATGATGATATTTTTATATCAGATACATTACCAAATCCAAGGTAATTCATAATGAATAGTAGTAATAACAATCCTGTAGGAATGCCTAATATAACACCAAATAATGAGAGTTGTATTATTTCTCTAAATATATATAAACATACTTCTTTATTTTTATATCCTAATACTTTTAAAGTCGCAATTTCTCTATTTCTTTCTTCTATATTCATACTAGTAATATTATACAAAACTAGAATGGTAAGAAGTAATGCAAATACAATTACTGCTAAAGATACATATTTAATAGAATTTCCCATATTAAATGAAACTCCATTTAATATAATAGGTTTTTCGGATAAATTATATAATCCTAAACCTGCCATTACTAGTGCAGTAGAGCCTAAAATAGAAATTATTATCATTAATAATCGTCCTTTATATCTAAATATATTTCTATAACAAGATTTATATTTAAATGATAATTTATTCCAAATTGGCTTTATTTTTTCTAAGAATATTATTTTTCCATCTTTTGGGGATTTTGGTCTAAATAAATTTGCAGGTTTATCTGATATATCTTTATAAGAAACATAAATGGTCACTAAAATGATAGATATAAGCATAAATATAGAACTTATACTTCCTGTAACGATGTTAATCTTATTTGTCATCTTAGGTAGAAATAATACTTTTTTAAATACATTATATATTATGTTAGGTAAAATATATGCACCGCTTATTAAGCCAAGTGCTAACCCAATTATGCCTATAATTAAAGCGAAAATAATATATTTTGTCATTATTAGACTGTTTTTATATCCAAGAGATTTATAACATGCTATATATTTTCTTTCTTCATTAATTACCTTTGTCATATTTGTTAGAATTACTAATGCGACAACTGTAATAAAGAATATCGGAAATATAAGAGCTATAACATTTATTTTTTTGTTAAGTTCATATGTGAACATAAAACTTTTATTTTCTTTTAAAGTTAGATAATACGAATTAAGATTTTCGTTTTCAAGAGATTTAACAATCTCTTTAACTTCACTAAAGTATTTATCGCTAAAATAATCATTTGATTTAGTATCAACATCAATCAATATATCTGTTTTTGGTAAATTGGAATAATTAGAATCAAAATAAATGATGTTATCAATATGTTCATTCATGTTATTTACAGGTCCATCTTTAGAAAATATTAAAGGATCTGAAACTATTCCTGTTACTTTGAGTGTAGTAGAATTATAACTAATAGTATCACCTATATTGTATCCTATAATTGTATTAGACTTTTCTAATACTAATACTTCAGTACTATTTGTAGGCATTTTTCCTTGAATAAGTTTTAATTTATTTATAGTATTATTTTTTATGTCAATATAACGTAGTTCTAAATTTTTTTCATCTAAAGTAACTTCGTAAGAAGTAAGTGTTTCAATATTATTAAATTTACTAGCTATTTTTAAAATATCATCGTTGCTAAAACCTGAGGTATTTTTTGATTTCATAATTATATCGGGAATATTAGTTCTTTTAAATTCTTGATTTAAACTGTTTTCTAGTTTTGGAGTAATTCCACCTACACCGGTTATAAAACATATACCTACTAATATAATTAAAATCATGGAGATGAATCGAGAAAGATTATTTGTTATTGATTTGAAAATAGATTTAATAAAAGTTTTCATATTACCAAACTATCTCATCAATATCTAGTGGATTATCATTTTTCTCGAATCTTTCAATCATTCCATTTTTTATATATAAAACTTCATCGGCAATATCTTTTAAAGAAGAATTATGGGTTACAATTATAACATTAGTATTCTCTTTTTTTGCAACATCTCGTAGTAATTTTATAATAGCCTTACCAGTATCAGAATCAAGGGCCCCCGTAGGTTCATCACAAAGTAATAGTTTTGGATTTTTTGTTATAGCTCTTGCGATAGATACTCTTTGTTGTTCACCACCTGAAAGTTTTGCAGGAAATGATTTGGCTTTATCTTCTAATCCTACTTTTTTTAATATTTCCATAGGAGAAAAAGATTTTTTTGATACTTCAGATGCAAGTTCAATGTTTTCTAATGCAGTAAGATTAGGCATTAGGTTGTAAAATTGAAAAATAAATCCAACATCATATCTCCTATATAAAGTTAATTCTAAATTAGAACTATTTGTTATTTCTTTATTATCTATAATCATTTTTCCAGATGTTGGACTATCCATTCCACCTAAAATATTTAAAAGTGTAGTTTTACCAGCACCAGATGGCCCTAAAATTACAGTTAAATGTCCTTTTTCAATTTCAAAACTGATATTTTTAAGAGCTTCATGTTTAATTTGACCATCATATATTTTGCCTATATTTTCTAAAATTATATATGACATATAATCACCTTCTTCATGTCTTTTTTTTCTAGTATATTATTATTTTTAAATCTCGTCAATAAATGGTATAATAAGGTTGTTAAATATTTAAGGAAGTGATATTTATTATGAAGTACTATGCAGTAAAAAATGGAAGAAAAGTAGGTATTTATAATACATGGGAAGAAGCATTTGAAAATATAAATGGCTATAAAGGTGCCATATATAAAAGTTTTTCAAATTATGAAGATGCACAAGCTTTCTTAAATGATGAAATAAAAAATGAAAATAGTAATTCTACATATGCATACATAGATGGATCTTATGATAAGAATACAGGGAATTATTCTTTTGGCGCAATTCTTGTTTCAAATGGTAATTGTCAAAGCTTTAAAAAGATGTTTTTAAAAGATGAATTTTCTGTTCACCATAATGTTGCAGGAGAAATAAAAGGAGCAGGTTTTATTATCAATTATTGCATCAATCATAATATAAAAGAATTAGATTTATATTATGATTATGAAGGAATAGAAAAATGGTATTTAGGTATTTGGAAAGCAACTAAGCCAATAAGTCAAATTTACCAAAAATTCGCACAAGAGGCAAAAGATAAAATAAGCGTGAATTTTATCAAGGTTAAAAGCCATTCAAATGTTTATTATAATGAAATAGTTGATAAACTAGCAAAAGAAGCCCTAGGTATTTCCTAAGGCTTCTTTTATAGTTTCTAAGTCATTATGTTTACATAAAACACCTTTGATATTCTCAAAATTTTCATTTCCTTTTCCAGTTATAACAACAATATCATTTTCACTAGATATCTTACATCCTAATTTGATGGCTTCCTTTCTATCAAATGATAAATAGTAATTATCATATTTTAAATTATAGGTCATATCTGATAGTATAGATAAAATACTTTCATTTTTCGGATCTTCACTTGTGAATATTACAATATCGGAATACTTACAAGCAATTGTGGCCATATGATGTCTTTTTGTACTATCTTTTTGTCCAGCGCATCCCATGATTAAGATGATTCTTTTCTTTTTAATTAATTTTAAATTAGATAATAGATTATAAAGTCCATTTGGTGTGTGTGCAAAATCGATAATGAAGTTTTTGTCTTTATAACAGTATTGTTCGAATCTACCTTCTATTTTGATTAGGTTTACTAATTGCGTTTTTATTAGGTGGATAGGAATTCCAATTAAATATGCATATGTAATTGCCGCAAGAGTATTATATATGTTATACATCCCAAAAAGTGGAATATATATTTTAGATAAATATTTATCTTTATAATAGAAATCAAATTCGCTATAGTTATTGTATAAATTAATATTTAAAGCTCTATAAGTTCCTTTATTAACACCATAAGTTACTATAGTAGCTTTTGTTTTTATCTTTTTACTATATTTATCATCTGCGTTAATTATCGCAAGACTATTTGACGTTAAACTTTTAAAAAGAATCATTTTTGAATTAAAATAATTTTTCATATTTTTATGTGTATTTAAATGTTCATGACTTAAATTAGTATAAATTGCGCAATCAAATTTTATTCCATTTACACGGTTATTAATAAGACCTTCACTAGAAACTTCTAATATAGTAGATTTAATTCCTTTAGAATTTAAACTTGAAAGAGTTTGATATAAAATATCAGCCGGTGGAGTTGTATAGTTTGTTTTTTGATATTTTTTAGTAGTTTTGATTCCATTAGTTCCAATATAACTACAAGAAGAGTTGAAATTTAAGATATGATATAAGATTAAAGCCGTAGTTGTTTTTCCGTCAGTTCCTGTAATACCACATATTTTTAAAGAATCAAATTTATAAAAGAATGATAATAATTTAATAAGTTCATCATTAGTATTTTCTACAACCATGACATTTTCTGACATTATTAGTTTTTCGGAAATAACAAATGAAGCTTTTTTAGAAATTGCTTCATGAATATAATCGTGACCATCATAGTTATTACCTTTTAGGGCGACATAAAGATCGCCGGGATTAATATCTTTACTGTTCGTTTTTATGTCTTTAAAAGAAACTTTAGTTTTAAGATCTTTATAATAATCATTAAGAAGCATAATATCACCATAGAATGTATACCATATTAGGTGTGTCATAAAATGTAGGAATATAAATAGTAGCCTTGAAATAATAACATTTTTAATATAAAATTATATTGTATTTGAAATACGGAGGATAATTATGTTTGATTCGATTTTTTATTCAATAAAAGTATCATTAGATTTAGGCGGCAATGTATGGATTGCGATACTTTACGTTTTATGTGGACTTGGAATATTTTTGTATGGAATAGATATGATGGGTGGAAGCTTAAAAAGCTTAGCCGGAAATAAAATGAAAGAAATAATTGAAAAATCAACTAATAGTCCGTTAAAAGGGTTGTTAGTAGGATTTTTAATTACAATGTTAACACAATCAGCATCAGGAACATCAGCTCTTGCTGTATCACTTGTTGCGGTTGGACTTATGACTTTTCCTCAAGCATTAGGTATATTACTTGGAGCTAATATTGGAGGTACTATACTTACGATAATTATGGCAGGATTCCAAAGCATTAATATAATGCCTGTTGTATCTGTTATATTAGTTGCACTTGGAGCTGGAATGGTGTTTTTCTTTAAGAAGAAAAAAACAAAACAAATTGGCTCAGTAATATTAGGTTTTGGACTAATATTTTTAGGACTTGCGTTTATTTCAATGAGTATGAAGACTATTCAAAATTCATATTCAGAACAAATTGAGACTATATTTAGAAAATTAGCGGATTTACCAGTCGTTGGTGTTATCGTTGGTACAATATTTACATGTATTGTTCAATCATCAAGTGCGACAATTGGTATTGTCCAAGAAATGTATGCGGGAGCTACAATTCCTTTAAAAGGAGCTCTTGCGATTATGTTAGGAGCTAATATTGGAACTACAATTACGGCGTTTATTGCATCTTTAGGTTCAAGTAAAGCTGCAAAAAAAGTAGCTGTCGCAAATACTCTTATAAAAGTGTTTGGAGTAGTTGTGTTTATGTGCGCATGGATTGGGTATAAGAATTTAGTACTTTGGTTTAATGATTTGATATTTGGTACAAGTCATAATTCTATGATAATTGCGCTAGCACACTTATTCTTCAATATTGTAAATTCATTTGCTTTCTTAGCTTTATTAAAACCTTTAACTAAATTATGTAATAAGATTATTAAAGGTGATGACGAATCTGATATGGAAAAACAATTATCAAATTACGAATTAACAAAAAAATCACCTGCTTTAGCATTAGGATTTGCGAAGACTACAATAGATTATATGGCTAAACTTACTGTTGATTTTTTCGAATTAACAAAAAAATATTCTTTTGAAAATGATCCTGATGCACAAAATAAAGCTCAAGAATATGAACGAGAGATTAATGGATTAGATAAGAAAATTCATGATTATTTAATGCGTATTGCGCTATTAGATTTAACAAAAGATCAAAGTAATATGCTATTTAAATATATTGATACAATAAAAGACTTAGAAAGAATCGGAGATCACTGTACAAATATCGTTGAATTCTTTAGTCAAAGATATGATGGAAAACTTAAACTTTCATCTCAAGGAGAAGAAGAACTACATTTTATGTATGAAAAGATTTCAGATATGGTTAATAATTCATATGAATCATTAAGAGATTGGAATGTATCTTGTGCTAATATTGTAGTTGATACTGAATCAATTGTTGATGAACTTGAGGAAAAATATCGTAAACATCATGTCGAAAGATTAACAAAAGGGATATGTTCAGTTTCTAGTTTAGATTATTATGTTGATATATTATCTAATCTAGAAAGAATTGGAGATCATACATATAATATTGCTCATAATGTTATTAATGAGGAATATCTTGCAGGAGAAGTTTATAATCATTAAGAGATGCGATGCATCTCTTTTATTAGTTTTGTAGTTATAATATTATTTGATATAATATAAATATAGAACAAATTAGAAAGTGAGGGAGTTAAGCTTATTGCTTAGCGAATTTATGTCATTTGAACTTGTAAGTCAATATGAATTAGCAGGTGACCAAAAAGAAGCGTTAGATAAAATTATTGAAAATTTTAAATGTGGAAATGATGAACAAATCTTACTTGGCGCAACTGGTACAGGAAAGACATTTACTATGTGTAATGTTATAAAAAAACTTAATAAACCTACGTTAATTCTTGCGCATAATAAAACTCTTGCAGGACAACTGTATAGTGAGGTAAAGGAATTTTTCCCTAATAATCATGTTGCATATTTTATTTCTTATTATGATTATTATCAACCAGAAGCTTATGTAGTATCAAGTGATACATTTATTGAAAAAGATGCGAAGATAAATGAAGAAATAGATGAAATGCGCCATAACGCAACATCTGCTTTAATAGATTATGATGATGTAATAATAGTTGCTTCAGTATCTTGTATTTATGGTATAGGAGACCCAGAAGATTATAAAAACTCAACGATTACCTTAAGAAGAGGTGAAAATTTAGATCCAAGAAAGTTAATTGAAAAATTAGTAGAGATGCAGTATAGTAGAAACGATTATGATTTTTCAAGAGGTACATTTAGATTAAGAGGAGATACACTCGAGATAATTCCGGCAAATGAGCATAAAAATGGAATTAGAATTGAGTTTTGTTTTGATGAAATTGAACGTATTAGAAGTTTTGATGTATTAACAGGTATGGCTGTTGATAACTTAGAATATGTAAATATTTTTAGTGCAACACATTTTGTTACAAATAAAGATAAGTTGAAAGAAGCTATAAAAAGAATTAAACAAGAATTAGAAGAACAAGTTAATAAGTTTAATAAAGAAGGTAAATTATTAGAAGCTGAAAGAATTGATGGTAGAACTAGATATGATATTGAAATGCTAGAACAAATGGGAACTTGCAGTGGTGTTGAAAATTATTCTAGGCATATGACATTAAGAGCTGAGGGAGAAACACCGTCAACTCTTCTTGATTTCTTTTCTAAGGATTATTTAATGATTATTGATGAATCTCATGTTACAATTCCACAAATTAGGGGGATGTATAATGGTGATAGATCTAGAAAAACAACACTTGTTGAATATGGTTTTAGATTACCTAGTGCACTAGATAATAGACCCTTAAAATTTGATGAATTTGAAAATAAAGTTAATAAGATACTTTATGTAAGTGCTACTCCAGGAGATTATGAAATGAATAAAGATATTCCTATTGTAGAACAAATTATAAGACCAACAGGTCTATTAGACCCTATAATAGATGTAAGACCTACTTTAGGTCAAATTGATGATTTATATTCGGAAATACTAAAAAGAGTTGAAAAAAATGAAAGAGTGCTTGTAACAACATTAACTATTAGAATGAGTGAAGAATTAACGGCCTATTTTAAACAAATGGGATTAAGTGTTGCTTATCTACATTCAGAAATAAAATCACTAGAGAGACTTGAAATATTAAGAGATCTTAGACTTGGTAAATATAACGTATTAATAGGAATTAATTTACTACGTGAAGGACTAGATTTACCTGAGGTTTCTTTAGTTGCGATTTTAGATGCTGATAAACAAGGATTCCTTCGTTCATCTAGAAGTTTAATCCAAACCATCGGTCGTGCCGCAAGAAATGAAAATGGAATGGTTATAATGTATGCAGATGTTGTAAGTGATGCGATGGATTTAGCGATTAGTGAAACAAAAAGAAGAAGAGAAATTCAACAAGAGTATAACCAAATTCATAATATTACCCCTAAGACTGTTAAAAAAGATATTAGAGATAGTATTACTATTAAGTCTTCTGAATTAGAAACAAAGGCTAAAGAAACAACGTTGTCTAAAGATGAACGTATTGCTCTTATAAATTCATTAGAAGAGGAAATGAAAAAATATGCATCTGAACTTAATTTTGAAATGGCAGCACAAGTTAGAGATGCAATTATGGAATTAAAAATGAAGGACTAAATTTATGAAATTAGATAAGTTAAATGAAATAAAAGTAAATATTATAGATATTGATTATCAAGGACTTGGTATTGCGAAGGTTAATAATTTTCCTGTTTTTGTTGAAAATGCACTACCTGGTGAGGATGTATTATGTATACCAACAAGAGTGACTAAGAATTTGGCGTATGCTAGAAATATAAAAATTTACAATAAGTCTCTAAGAAGAAATGATAACATTTGTCCATATTATGAAAAATGTGGAGGATGTAATATAATGCATCTTAATTATGATTATCAACTAGAATATAAAACAAAGGTGACTAAAGAAACAATAAAAAAAGTCTCAGGCTTAGAACCTATAGTAAGAGACTGTCAAGCCAATCCTAATATCTATGCATATAGAAATAAAATACAAGTACCTTTAGCTTATAAAGATGGAAATATTATAAGTGGTTTTTATGAAGCAAAATCACATAATATTGTTCCAATGAAAAACTGCATGATAGAGCCAAGTTTTTCGTCTGAAATAATTGAATATATTAAAGAATGTCTTAAAGAATATAATGTAAGCATATATGATGAATCATTAAATGAAGGATTAATAAGACATATTATGTTAAGGGTTTCGAGTATAAATGAAGTGATGTTAGTTTTAGTTATTACTAAAGAATTTAAATCATTAGATTTAATAATATCTAAAATAAAGGACAAATTTAAAAAAATTGTTTCAATTTATGTAAATATAAATAATAAAAAAACAAATGTAGTATTAGGAGATAAATTCATTTTAAAATACGGAAGTGAATATCTTCTTGAAAATATTAATGGACTTAATTTTTATGTACATCCGAATTCTTTTTTGCAAATTAATCACAAACAATGTGAAAATCTATACCAAAAAGCGATAGAATATGCTAATATAAATAGTAGTGATGTAGTTATAGATGCATATTGCGGAATTGGTAGTATTACTTTAAATATCGCAAAAAAAGCGAAGAAAGTTTATGGAATAGAAATAGTACCAGAAGCTATTATGAATGCTAAAGCTAATATGAAACTTAATAATATAGAAAACGCAACTTTTATTTGTGGTAAATGTGAGGATGAAATAACAAAACTTGTAAAGAAAGAAAAAGTAGATGTCATAGTTTTTGATCCGCCTAGAAAAGGATGTGACATAAAATTCTTAGAAACAGTTATAAAAATGGAAATCCCAAAGATTGTATATATTTCATGTAAAACATCAACATTTGCGCGAGATGTGAAGATATTGTGTGATAATGGATATGAATTACTAGAAGTAACACCATTTGATTTATTCTCACATCAAACACATACTGAATGTTGTGGAATTCTTGTTAAAAAGAGGTAAGAGATATGAATAAGTTTGTATTTAAGATTGTAACATTAGTTGGTTTTTTGATGATTTTATTTGGATATATTATTGATGCGTGGACGCTTAATATGACAATGCCTGGTGGGACGGAATTTACAATTTCATCAAAGATTTTTCAAGGATTTGATTTAACTGAATTTGGAAAGAATTTTGAAAATTTTAGTTCATTCTTCGCGAAATTTATAAGATATTTTGCATATGTTCTAACAGCATTTGCTGGACTTGGAACAATTCTTGCGTTTATAGATTTTTCTATTCCTAAGGATAAGAAAAAAATATTAAATGGATTTATATTAGCGTTTGGTATTATCGCAAGTGTTTGTGTTGTTACGATGTTTATATTTGCGATAGTATTTATTAAGAAGAATACTATAATACAAGAGAATGGTTATGTATTAAAACCAATTATGGAAAATGGATTTTATTTTATGATTATGGGTGGATTTGTTAACGGGTTATTCTCGATTTATTTATCAACATCTAAATAGAAAAATACCACAACAATTTTATGTTGTGGTATTTTTAATATATTCTTTTAAGAAATGATATACTCCTTCGTGGTCATTATCATATTTTGTTATATATTTAGCTACTTTTTTTAGATCGTTTGAGGCATTTAACATAGCTATAGAGTTATTTGTTAATTTTAACATTTCAATATCATTATCACCATCACCAAAAACTACTAAATTGTTATAATCTATATTGTATTTTTCTATTAATAGTTTTACTGCGGAGGCTTTATTAACTAATTTTCCTGATAATTCATATATAGCATTTTTACTATCAAATCCTAACAATTTATAGTTGATTATATTCTTTAAATTATTATTTAAATATTGCTCGAAATTTTCTTTATCTTGGGAATTTATAACTAATGTGATGCATGTAATCTCACTTGGAATATTTATTGTTTCATATGAACTCTCTATTATATTTGTGTTAGAATTAATGTTATAGAATGGTTCTAATTTCTTAATTCGATTATAAATATATAGGTTATTTAAAACGGAAAAGAATCCATTTTTAATGATATTTTTATTATCAATAAATAACCTTAAAAATTCTTCTTTTTTAATGTTTGATAAATTATATTTTATAGAGTTGTCGAGTGAGTTAATTTGAGCTCCATTTTCAGATATAAGAGGCATATTTTTAGGGAAATTAGAAGCATATTCTATTATATTTCTATGTGCTCTTGCGGATGCGAGTACAATAATATAGTTTTTTTTAATTAGGTCATTTAAATACTTAATTGTATTTTCTTTAATATTGTTATTATTATCTAATAATGTTCCGTCTAAGTCTATAACAATCATCTTCATACTAGCACCACCTATAATTGAATTATTACATAAAATTATACTTATTTCAATATATCTTAATAGTTTGAATTAGTAAAATATGGAGATATTTTATTTATTTTTCTTATAACACTTTTTATATAAATGACAATTTCTTCTTTAAAAGAATTTTATAATATTATATAATATTATATAGGGTGGTCTTGATGTTTCTTTTAAAAATAGGAATTTTTAAAATTAATATATCATCTATATTTAGTCTAGTCCTTGGGATAGCTATGGGGCTAGCTATTTTCACTTTAATATATTTAGCATATGTTTTAGGAAATTTAAATAAGAATAAAAGAGATGTGAAAATTGTTGAAGTTGATTTTGAGGCTATTAATGATGGAGATTTAAGTAAAAAAGAAAAGAAAGAACTTTTAGAACTGTATAGACTTAATAATAATAGTATTGTTGTTAAAGAAATGATAATGGACTATGAAAAAATATTTTGTGATAATAAATTAAGAAATAATGATTCATATACTTCCTATTGTATGTTGATATCTAAAAGTTTAATATATAACATCGCAAAAGTTTACTACCCTAATAGTAGTAGACCTTATGCAGAAATAAAAATTGAAGAAGCTTTAAAGTTATCAAATTATATTTCTAAAAGGGTTGATGAATTGTTAGATTATAATGGACTAAAATTTATAAGAGGTATTAGTTTAAAAACGATTGTTAATATTAAAAATTTTAAGGATTTATGTAAAGAATGGAAAATTGTAAAATTATTAAAAAAATATAAAATTAATAAATTACTTGCAGGACTTAAAGTGGTTATTAATTTTGTTAATCCATTTTACTGGGTTAGAAAAGCAATAATTGATACATCAATAAGAATTATAACAAAACAAATGTGTTTAAGGATTATTGGAATAGTTGGTGAAGAGGCATATAATGTTTATTCAAAGAGTGTCTTTAAAGAAGAAATTAGTTTAAATGAATTGGAGGCGTAATTGTGAAAATAAAAAAGAATTTAAAAGCAAATACTGTTGGTTTTAGAATACCACAAGTAGATGAAGATTTTGATGGACTAAAATATGGAAGAAGTAATTTTAAAAGATCAGAAGCTGGTTCTCCTTTATTTGGATCTAATGTTAAAGATACATTGTTAGTCAATGATATAAGCGAAAAAGTTGATATAGATGTTAGAAAGAATTATGATTTCGCTAGGGATGAAAAAAAGATAACTAAAGCTGAACTTATTGAAAAATATGGAACTGAATTTTATGAATTTCAAACAATTACTAGTGAAAAAAGAAGAAAAGTATATGGAACTGATATAACAGTTGATAATAAAAAAGAAGTAAATGAAGTTGTAAAAGAAGAAAAAACACTAGGTTTTGATTTTATTAAATCAGCAAATGATTTTATAGAAGAAAAAGAAGAAGACGAAGAAGTAGTTGATTTTGATTTTGATCAATTTAATACAAATGATGAAGTAGAAGAGGATGAATTTGATTTAAGTTTTGGAAGTTTCAAGCCAAAGTTTGAACCAGTAGAATCTAGTCCTTTTGTAAGTACTGACCATACTACGGTTATAAGAAAAGAAAGAGATAATTCCTTTTTTAAAAATGAAACAAGTATATCTAGAATAGAACCAGAACCAAAAACTGAAGTTTATAATAAAAATATAGAACCAGAAACTGTTGAAGTTGTAAAAAATTCTGGTTATGAGAATAATAGTGTTGAGGATAAGAAATTATTTGAATTACCAAAAGTAGTTGATCCTTATAGAGACTATAAATTACCGCCACGTAATATATTTAAAAAAGGAAGTGCATCTGATGATACTATTCCTGATTGGGTGTATGAAAAAGAAGATATTATTAATCAAACCTTAGCTGATTTTGGTGTTGAAGGAACTGTAGAAAATAGAACAAAAGGTCCTACTTTCTCACGTTTTGAAATCGCGCTTGCTTCAGGTGTTCCGGTAAAGAAAATCATTAGCTTACATGATAATCTTCAAATGAATTTAGGTGCTAAATCTATTCGTATTCAGGCTCCTATTCCAGGAAAAAGAACTGTCGGAATTGAAGTGCCTAATACCAATGTAGAAACTGTGTTTTTTGGAGATATAATTAATGACGAATTCTATAACGATGAGTCTCCTTTAAAAATAGCACTTGGTAAGGATATTGATAATAATTCAATTTATACGAAGATTAATAAATGGCCTCATGGTCTTATAGCTGGATCTACTGGTAGTGGTAAATCTGTTTGTATGAATACTATTCTTATAAGCTTATTACTTAGAAATAAGCCAGATGAAGTAAAACTATTATTAATTGACCCTAAAACTGTAGAATTAATGAGTTATAATGATCTTCCTCATTTAGTAACTCCTGTAATTAATGATCCTCAACTTGCATCATTAGCATTAAAATGGGCTTGTGAAGAAATGGATAGAAGATATATGTATTTAAGTCAAATGCATGTAAGAAATATAGAAGATTTCAATAAAAAAGCAGTTAATAATCCTGAACTTCAAAGAATGAGTTATATAGTAATAGTAATAGATGAATTAGCTGATTTAATGATGACAGCATCAGCTGATGTAGAAGAGTCTATAATGCGTATTACAGCAAAAGCACGTGCTGCGGGTATTCATTTATTGATTGCGACACAACGTCCTACAGTAGATGTTGTTAAAGGTACGATTAAAGCTAATATTGCCACTCGTGTAGCGTTCCATACTGTAAGTCCTGTTGATAGTATTACTATCCTAGATGAAGGTGGAGCTGAGGAACTTTTAGGAAAAGGTGATATGTTATTAAAAGAAGGAGATCTTCCTTCTCGTCTTCAAGGAGCTTATATTCCTGATGATGAAATAGATGCGGTAACAGATTTTATAAGAGCACAAGCTCAACCAAATTATCTATTTACACATGATGATCTTAAAAAAAGTTCTTCATCTGTTGTGTCAGGAAATACTCAAATTCAAGGTGAATCACCTGAAATGCTTTATAACGCTGCGTATTTCTTTATTGAACAAAATTCTTGTTCAATAAACGCTTTAGTACAAAGATTTAATTTAGGTTTCAATAGAGCTTCAAAAATAGTTGCGGCTTTAGAAGAAATGGGAATTGTAAGTGGAAAGAATGGAACTAAAGGTAGAGATGTATTAGTAACTGTATCAGAGCTTAATAATATATTCGAAAGAGGTGAATAACTTTTGAAAAAAAGTGAACTTGATGAAATTGAAAGAGCGATAAATACTTCAGATGATGAAGATGCTTCAAAAATACTTAAGCATAAGATGTTAGTTTCATCATCAACATTATTAGCTATTAGTTTTGTGATTTTTATAATTGCCATAGTTTTAGGTAAAACAAGTAGTATGTTATCGATTATTTCTCCTTCTGTATATTATGTAATTAGTAGTTTATTTGTTTTGTTTTTAGGTGTTACTGTTATTATTTTTAGTTTATTAAAAAAGAATATTAAACCTAGACTTACTTTAATTTATTATAAAATATATGATATTATTTCATTTGCTTTTATGCTTATTACCACACTTATGTTTTTGTTTATATTTATCATTACTCCAACAACAGTTGTAGGTTCTAGCATGGATAAAACTCTAGCAAATGGAGAAAAAGTTTTAATATGGCATTTAGGATATGAACCTTCTAGAGATGATGTGGTAGTTGCGCATGTAAGTGGTAAATATAATGGAACATCAGAGATGCTTATAATTAAAAGAGTTATTGCTGTTGCTGGTGATAAGGTTGAATTAAGAGATGGTCATAGTTTATATGTTAATGATGAATATATTACAAGTAGTAGAATAAATCAAGAAGTTTTTAATATAATTAATGGTTTTGATCTGAATTCTAAATTAACATCTAATATTATAGAAGATGGTAAGTGTCTTTTATTAGGTGATAATAGACCAGTTAGTAATGATAGCAGAGCAATGGGATTAATAAATACATCAGATGTAATAGGAAGGGCTGTATTTAAAGTGTTTCCTTTTAAAAGCATTGGTGGTATTGGTGATAAAAAAATAGACTTATAATTTATATAAAAGGGTTGGTAGTATGACAGAAGAACGTGACAATGGTATTAATAGAAAATTAATAAATTGGTTTCCTGGCCATATGGCAAAGGCTAGAAGAGAAATAAAAGAAAAACTAGGTCTTGTTGATGTTGTTATAGAACTAAGAGATGCAAGAATTCCTTTATCAAGTAAGAATCCAATGGTTGATGAAATAGTTGGTGATAAACCTAGATTAATTATTTTAAATAAGGCTAATATGGCAGATAAGGAAAAAACTAAAAAGTGGATTAGGGAATTATCTAAAGATAATGTACTTGCACTTGATGTTGATTGTGTTGATAATTACAATATAAAGAATGTGATTCCGTATTTAAAAGAAACATTAAAGGATAAGATAGATAAAGATAGATCAAGAGGTAAGGCAAACACTTTAATTAGAGCTTTAATTATAGGTATACCAAATGTAGGTAAATCTACTTTTATTAATACTCTTAGTAAAAGAAAGGCTGCAAAAACAGGTGATAAGCCTGGTGTGACTAAATCTCAAACTTGGATAAAAATTACAGATGAACTACAAATTATGGATACACCAGGGATTTTATGGCCAAAATTTGAAGATCAGTCAGTAGGTGTAAAATTATCTATTTGTGGTTCAATTAAGGATGAAATAGTTGAACTTGAGTATATTAGTTTTGAAGCACTTAAACTAATGATTGAACTTTACCCTGATTTATTATGTCAAAGATATAATTTAAATATAGAAGATATAAAAGATAAAGATATTATGTCAATTTGTGACATGATTGCGAAAAAAAGAGGGTGTCTAATTAAAGGCGGAGAAGTAGACTATGATAGAGTATTTACTTTAATAATCAATGATATTAGAAGTGTAAGAATAGGGGCGATGACGTTTGAATAATTATAATAATCTATATAAATATGAAGAAAATTTATATGATGAAGGTATAGATTACGTCTGTGGAGTAGATGAAGTAGGCAGAGGTCCAATTGCTGGCCCTTTAGTAGTTAGTGCTGTAATTTTGCCTCTTGATGTGAGAATTAAAGGAATAAATGACAGTAAGAAGTTATCAGAAAAGAAAAGACTTGAATTATATAAAGAGATAGAAGAAAAGGCATTAGCTATAAGTACTGTATTTATATATGAAGATGAAATAGATAATGATGATATTTATCACTGTACTCAAGTTGCGATGATGAGAGCTATACAAGGTCTTAAAATTACGCCAGGACATGTATTAATTGATGCGATGCCACTTCCTGAACTTCAAATAAATCATACCTCTATTATTCATGGAGACGCTATTTCAGCATCAATAGGTGCTGCATCGATTATTGCGAAAGTCACAAGAGATGAATATATGAAAAAGATGGATGTGAAATATCCTAATTATGGTTTCGCAAGGCATAAAGGTTATTGTACTAAAGAACATGTCAATAACTTAGAAAAATATGGTCCTTGTGATATCCATAGAAAATCATTTGCACCTGTTAATAAATATTTTAATAAGCAAATGACATTATTTGATATTGAATAAATCAAAAAAAACTCTAATTATTTATATAATTAGTTTTTTTTTAAGTAAAAAAACATTTGACAAGCATAAATATAGGGGGTATTATGTAAAATATATTGTGAAGGGTAGTGGTCTTATGCAAAAGGTTATAATAGTTGAATCTCCATCTAAAAGTAAGACAATAGAAGGATATATGGGTAGCGATTATAAAGTTCTATCTTCTATAGGACATATAAGAGATCTTGCGATAAGTGGTCCTGACGGTCTTGGAATTGACATCGAAAATGGATTTAAACCTAATTACGTTGTAATAAAAGGTAAAGAAAAAGTAGTTAGTGAATTAAAAAAAGCATGTAAAGGTCATGAAGTATTTCTTGCGACCGACCCGGACCGTGAGGGTGAGGCTATAAGTTATCATTTAGCTGAGGTATTAGGATTGGACAAAGATAAACTTAATAGAATAGAATTTCATGAAATAACTAAACCGGCAATTTTAGAAGCATTTAATCATCCTAGAAAGATTGATATGGATTTAGTTTATAGTCAAGAAACAAGAAGAATGCTTGATAGAATTATAGGTTTTAAAGTTTCTAAATTATTACAAAGTAAGATAAAGAGTCAAAGTGCCGGGCGTGTTCAAAGTGTTGCGCTTAAACTTATTGTTGATTTAGAAAATGAGATTAAGAATTTTGTGAGTGAAGCTTATTATGTCATAGAAGCATCAAATGGTGATATTAAACTGGAATTTGTTAGTTATAAGGATAATAAGGATAGGATATATTCAAAAGAACTTGCAGAGAAAATATATTCTTCATTATCTAAGGATTTTTCTATAATTGATATCGAAAATAAGATTCAAAAACGTGAATCTAAACCACCTTTTACAACATCAACATTACAACAAGATGCGTCTAATAAATTAGGATTTTCATCTTCAAAAACAATGTCTATTGCCCAAGGTTTATATGAAGGTAAGAAAATTAAAGACCAAACTATAGGTCTTATAACATACATGCGTACAGATTCAACGCATTTATCTGATTTATTTGTTAAAGATGCGAAAAATTATATTTTAAATAATTATGGTGAAGTTTATGTAGGAAATGCTAAAGAAAAGAAACAAGTTTTATCTCAACAAGCTCACGAAGCTATTAGACCTACTTCAATTAGTTTAACACCAGAGGATGTAAAAAGATATTTAACACAGGATGAGTATAAGTTATATAAATTAATTTATAATCGTGCTATAACCTCTTTAATGTCTGCGGCTAAATTTGATAGACAAAAGATAACATTAAAGAATAATGAAACAATTTGGAAAATAACAGGACAAGTGATGGTGTTTGATGGATATACTAAGATTTATGGTATATCAGAAGAAGATGAGAATAAAGTATTACCTAAATATAATATAGGAGATATTATAAGTTGTGATAATATTGAATTAAAAGAACTATTCACAAAGCCTAAATCTCGCTATACTGAGGCTTCTTTGATTAAAGATATGGAAGAATTAGGTATCGGAAGACCATCTACATATGCACAAACAATGTCTACCTTAAAAGAAAGAAAATATATAGAAATAGAAGACAAGAAATTAATTCCGACTGAACAAGGAATTCTTACAACAGAGTCCTTAGATAAATTCTTTTCACCTATCATAAATGTTAAATATACAGCAAATATGGAAAATGAATTAGATAAGATAGCTAAAGGTGAAATAGATAGAAAAGTAGAATTAAAAGAATTTTATGATGATTTTATACCTCTTTTCTTAAATGCAAAAGAAAATATGGAAGCTATTTATCCAAAACCTACTGGTGAAATATGCCCAATATGTAATAGTGAACTTGTTATAAGAAAAGGAAAATATGGGGAATTTATTTCATGTGGAAATTATCCGACTTGTAAATATATAAAGCCAAATGAATCAAAAAAAGAGGAAGATGTAATAACTACTGATGTTTTATGTCCTAAATGTAATACAGGATATTTTGTTAAGAGAATGAGTCAAAAAGGAAGAAGTAAAGGTAGTTATTTTTATGCATGTAATAATTTCCCTAAGTGTAAATGCATTGTAAATGATGAACCAACTAATGAAAGATGCCCAAAATGTAATTCAATAATGCTTAAAAATGAAGAGGGATTATATTGTATGGCAAATTGTGATAAAGAAGAAGAACTATATGAAAGTGTATTATGTCCAAATTGTAAAAAAGGGCATTTAGTAAGAAAAATGGCTCAAAAAGGTAAAAATAAAGGAAATTATTTTTATGCTTGTGATAACTTTCCAAGATGTAGGACGATATATAACGAAAAACCTACTAATAATGTTTGTGAGGTTTGTGGATCTATTATGTTTGAAGTAGATGGAAAGTTAATATGTCTAAATAAAGATTGTAAATAATATGAATGACTTAGGATTATTGTCCTAAGTTTTTTAATTAGAGCGTTAAAGATATTCACACTTTATTGTTTTTATTTACTTATTATGTTATAATTTTTTAAGATTGGAGTGAATTATATATATGGGTTTTTTCGGATTATTTAAATCAAAAGATAAAGTAAAAAAACAAAAATATAAAATGGGACTTCACAAAACCAGAGAAGGTGCCCTTGGTACTCTTAGTGAAATATTAAACAGTAATACTAAAATTAATGATGATTTGTTTGATTCTTTAGAAGAAATATTTATATCTGCAGATATAGGTGTTACAACAGTAATTGATTTTATTGATAAACTTAAAGATGAAGTTTACAATAAAAAAATTACGGATGCTTCATTATTACAAGAAATAATTATTGATAAAATGTTTGAAATTTATCTTAAAGGTGAAGTTGTAAATGCGAATTTAAATATTAAACAAAATGAATTAAATGTTATATTATTTGTAGGTGTAAATGGTGTAGGTAAAACAACATCTATTGCAAAGATAGCCTATCAACTGAAAAAAGATGGAAAGAAAGTCTTGTTAGCTGCAGGAGATACATTTAGAGCTGGGGCTATTGAACAACTTTCAGAGTGGGCTAAAAGAATTGGTGTAGATATTGTTACAAAACCTGCAGGAAGTGATCCATCTGCGGTTATTTTTGATGCGTGTGTTAAGGCTAAAAATGAAGGTTATGATGTGCTTTTATGTGATACGGCAGGAAGACTTCAAAATAAGGTTAATCTTATGAATGAATTAAATAAGATTAAGAGAGTTATAGAAATGAATGTATCTGGTGCGCCTAATGAAACACTTCTTGTGATTGATGCGACTACTGGACAAAATGGAATGGTTCAGGCTAAAGCATTTAAAGAAGCAACTAATGTAACAGGTATAGTTTTAACGAAACTTGATGGTACAGCAAAAGGTGGAATTGTACTAGCGATTAGAAATGAACTTGGAATACCTATTAAGTATTTAGGATTAGGAGAAACATTAGACGATTTAGAACCATTTGATATTGAACAATATCTATATGGACTTTTCGCTGATTTCTTTGATAAATAATATGGATATCATAAAAAGAGAAGAACTTATAGCTTTATTTGATATTTATGGTGAATTATTAACAAATAAACAAAGAGAATATTTTATAGCATATTATTTTGAAGACTTGTCTTTAGGTGAAATTGCGCTTGATGCAGGTGTTAGTAGAAATGCTATATACGATATGTTAAAAAAAACAGAAGCTATATTAGATAATTATGAAGTTAAATTAAAAATCCACCAAAAAAATATAAGAATATTAGAAATTATAAAAAATAATACAAGCGAAGAACTTGTTAAAATTAAAGATATTATAGAGGAGTGAAAATATGGCATTTGATGGACTTTCAAGTCGTTTACAGATGGCTATGCGTCGTGTTACAGGACGTGGAAAAGTAAATGAGAATGATATTGAAGAAATGCTTAGAGAAGTACGTCTTTCTTTACTTGAGGCTGACGTAAATTTTAAAGTTGTTAAAGAATTTCTTGCGGGAGTAAAGGAAGAAGCTTTAGGTGAAAAGATTTTAAAAGGTCTTAATCCGGGACAACAAGTTGTTAAAATTGTTCGTGAACAATTACGTAAGACTTTAGGTAGTGAAACAGTAGAACTTAATTTGAAAAAAGATGGTATGACAGTTATCATGATGGCTGGTCTTCAAGGTGCTGGTAAGACTACTACTGTTGGAAAGATTGCGTCATTTTATCGTAAAAAACACGGGAAAACTCCTTTTTTAATTGCTGCGGATATTTATCGTCCAGCGGCTGTTGATCAATTAAAACAAATTGGTAAGCAATTAAATATTCCTGTATTTGATATGGGGACAAAAGAAAAAGCTCAAAAAATTGTTAAAGAAGGACTTAAAGCTGCAAAAGAAGCAAATGCTGATTTTGTTATAATAGATACTGCCGGTCGTCTTCATATTGATGAGGAATTAATGCATGAATTGGTAGATATAAAAGAACTTGCATCTCCAGATGAAATATTATTAACTGTAGATGCGATGACTGGTCAAGATGCGGTAAACGTTGCTAAAACATTTAATGAATATTTAAGTGTTACAGGTGTCGTACTTACAAAGATGGACGGAGATACAAGAGGTGGTGCTGCGCTATCAATAAAGAGTATAACAGGTGTTCCTATTAAACTTTCATGTAATGGTGAAAAATTAGACGCTATTGAAGTTTTCCATCCTGATAGATTAGCAGATCGTATTTTAGGTATGGGCGATATGTTATCATTTATTGATACAGTAACTGAAAATATCGATGAAGATGAAATGATGAGCATGGCTGAAAAGCTAATGAGTAATAAATTCAATTATAATGATTTGTTAAAACAAATGAAAATGATTAAAAGAATGGGATCTATCTCAAAACTTTTAGGATTTTTACCAGGTATGAAGCAATTAAAAGATGCTGCATCTCAAGTAGATGATAAACAACTTGATTTTATTACTTGTATTATTTCATCGATGACAGAAGAAGAACGTAAAAATCCAGAATTAATTGATCAATCAGCTAAACGTCGTGAAAGAATTGCTAGAGGATCAGGACGTAGTGTTATGGAAGTAAATAAACTTCGTCAAATGTTAGATGCTCAAAAAAAGACAATGAAACAAATGTCAAAAATGTCAGAAACTGACATGCAAAAAATGCAAGCAAACCTTCAAAATGGTCGTATGCCTGGAGGTATGACGCAAAATTATGGTGCTTCTAAGGGTAAAGGTAAAGGAAGAGGCCAAGGAAAAATATTTAGATAATTTTAGGATGTGATTTTATGAAGATGCTAGCATCTATAAAATCATTTTCTCATTTTAAGGCAATAGAAAATTATATTGATGGTGTAGTTATTTCAAATCAAGAATTTTCACCTGTAGTTAATGATAGTTTTTTAGTTGAGGAAATGATTACTATAATTAAATATGCAAATGAAAAGAATAAAGATGTAGTTATAGATATTACCTCAATGTTTACTAACGATATAATGGATAAACTATTAGTATTTGTAAAGAATTTTATTAATTATAATTGCTTATTCTTATATTCAGATATAGGTGTTTTTACACTTCTAAAAGAATTGGGAGTAGAAAATAGAGGAATATATGATCCTAAAACGATGATTACTAATAGCTATGATTTGAATTTATATTTATCATGTAACATGAAGGCATGTTCTATTTCTGAGGAGATTCCTTTAAGTGATGTTAAATTAATTAATTCTAAAAAGAATGGAGCTATTTGGTATAAAGCATTTGGATATCATCAAATGTTTCATTCAAAAAGAAAATTAATATCAACATATTTCGAATTCATTGGTGAAGATAAGAAAATAGATAATCTAAATAGTTTTTTAAAAGAAGAAACTAGAGACGATAAATATCATATTGTTGAAAATTCTCATGGTACTTTGTTATATCGCTCATATGTAATTAGTACCTTAAAAGAAATTGATATTATTAAAGAAATTGATTATTTATTCTTAGACTCTATTTTTATAGAGGAATCATTATTTAATGAGGCAGTTAAAATATATTACAATACTTTAAATGGAAACATGAATTTAGATAACGCATTAATTAAATTAAATGAAATGTTTCATATCGAAGATGGATTCATGTATGAAGATACTGTTTATGTAAAACCGGAGGTAAAAAGATAATGCGAAATATAGAATTACTTGCACCTGCTGGTGACCTTGAAAAATTAAAAATTGCTGTAATGTATGGCGCTAATGCTGTATTTATTGGTGGCAAGCAATTTTCTTTAAGAAGTAGAGCTTCGAATTTTACTTATGAAGACATTAAAGAAGGCTGCACATTTGCACATGAGCATAATGCGAAGGTGCATGTTACTTGTAATATATTACCTCATGAATCTGATATGTCAGGACTTATAGAGCATTTAAAAAAACTTGAAGAATGTGGTGTTGATGCGATTATTTGTGCATCTATCTATATATTAAAGTGTGTAAAAGAATATACCAAAATGGAAGCTCATGTATCTACTCAAGAATCATCTATTAATTCTAATACTGTTAAATTTTGGACCGATCTTAAAGCAGATAGAGTTGTATTAGGAAGAGAATTATCAATAGAAGAAATTAAAGATATATGTGATAAATCACCTGTTGATATAGAAGCGTTTATTCACGGTGGTATGTGTGTGAGTTATAGCGGAAGATGTATGTTATCAAACAACATGACAAACAGAGATGCAAACCGTGGGGGATGTGCTCACTCATGTAGATGGAATTATGATTTATATATTAATGATAATAAAATTAATCCAGAGGGTACATATTTTGCGATGTCAAGTAAAGATTTATGTGCTATAAATGATATTCCTAAAATGATAGATGCAGGAGTGGATTCTTTTAAAATAGAAGGAAGAATGAAAAGTCTTCATTATATTGCGACTGTTGTTAAAGCATATAGACAAATAATTGATGAATATTTAACTACTGGAAAAGTTCTTGATTTTAAGAAATATGAAAATGATATAAAAAAGGCAGAAAACAGACTTACTTCATATGGATTCTTACACGGAAATATAGGAATTACAGAACAACTTTATAACCTTCGTAGTGAACAACCTACTCAAGAATTTGTAGGTATTGTTAGTAGTTATGATAAGATAAATAAGATTGCGTATGTAGAGGAAAGAAATTTCTTTTTACCTAATTCATGTCTAGAAATATTTGGACCTAATAAAGATTCTATATTAATAGACATTAAAGAAATATACGATGAAGAAGGAAATATATTAGATGCCGCAAGACATCCTGGCCAAATAGTTAATTTTAAATGCGATATAGAACTTGAAGCATATGATATGATAAGGATAAAAAAATAATGTTAATTAATGTTGGAAATTTCAAGTTAGAAGTAGTACAAATTGTAAAGAAAACTAATAAGAATATTCATATAAGATTAAAGAATGGTAATATTGTGATTTCAACGCCTGTCATGCTTAATTATAATGAAGTTATTTCTATGATAAATCCTATAGAAAATAAAATAATAAGTTTAATTAATAATAAAGAAAAAAGTGAAACGATTCATTATCTAGGTAAAGAATATAAAATTGATATTGTAGAATCAAATGAATTTAACGTTTATTTAACGGAAGATACACTGGTTGTTAAAACTAAGTATCTTAATGATGAGGTTATATCTAAGTTAATTAAACAATTTTATATATATAATATGGAAAAATATGTGCTAAGTGTATTTGATGATATATTTAGTACATATAAAGATTTATCTATAGAAAAGCCAAAGTTGGTTTTTAAATATACAAAATCTTTTTTTGGAAAATGTTATCCTAAAAAAAAATATATCGAATATAGTGGGATTTGTATGAAATATCATCCTATGTATATTAATTTGATAATTCATCATGAGATATGTCATTTTAAATATTTAGGACATCAAAATGACTTTTATAGTTATTTTGAAAATCACTTTCCAAATGCGAAAAAAATACAACATGAATTAAGAAGTTTAAAATATAATGATAAATACTAATAAGTATTTGATTTTTTTAAATGTTATTGATATAATATATTAGTATAAAAATGGAGGAATGACCATGAATAAACAAGTTTATGAAGTTACACAAGACGGTTTAGAAGACCTAAAATCAGAATTACGTAATATTAAAGAAGTATTAATTCCTGCGAACGTGGAAGCATTAGTCGCAGCACGTGGACAAGGAGACTTATCTGAAAATGCAGATTATGATGCAGCTCGTGAGGAACAAGCACGTTTAGATCAAAGAGTAAAAGAACTAGAAGCGTATATTAAAAATGCGAAAATTATTGAAAATGTAGTATCAGATGTTGTAGTGACTGGTTCAAAGGTTAATATTACTTATCTTGATTTAAATAAAACATTTGATTACCAAATTGTAGGTACAATTCAAGCTAGTCCAATAGAGGGAAAAATTTCTAATGAAGCTCCTCTTGGAAAAGGATTATTAGGAAAAAAAGCTGGAGAAGTTGTCCTTATTCAAAGTGAAACTGGTAAAGACCATCAAGTAAGAATTAATAGTATTAAGTAATAAAAAAGAGTTTCAACTCTTTTTTTATTCTTTATCAAGCAATTCTAAATATAATTTTATAAGCGCTCTTTTTTCAATTCTTGATACATATGAACGTGAAATATTTAATTCTTTAGATATTTCTTTTTGTGTTTGTATTTTAGTATTATTTAAGCCAAATCTTCTATTTATAATATCTATTTCTCTATCATTTAGTATATTTAGAGCTTCAAGTAATTTAGATATTTTCGCTTCATGACATAACTCATCAATAACTGATGGACTATCATCTTTGATAATGTCAATTAATTCAATATCATTTCCATCTTTATCTTCTCCAATAGAGTTATATAAATATGTGTAATTATTTTTATTTTTATTGCTTCTAATACTCATTAAAATTTCATTTTCGATACATCGAGCGACATATGTTGCGAGTTTATTATTATGCTCTAATTTGAATGAATCGATTCCTTTTATTAAACCAATAATACCTATACTAAGTATGTCATCTTTATCTTCATTTATATTGTCATATTTTTTTGCAATATGCGCAACTAATCTTAAATTATGTTCGATTAATTTACTACGAGCATTCATATCACCATCCTTCATTAACAGTAAATAATAGATTTCCATATCATCAGAAAGTTTTGGAGGATATGATTCACTTTTAATCGCTCCGAAAAAAGGCAGTAAAAATACTAAACTAAACACATAAAAATCCCCTTTAAAAAAAATAATAAATAGTATATAATCAATATGGTGATTATAATGATAGAATACTTTTTTAATATTAAAAAGTTTATACCAGAAGAATACTATACGACAATTTATGACATTGATTACAATAAATTATATGATATGGGTAAAAGATTAATACTAACAGATTTAGATAATACTTTAATTTCTTATAAAGAAAAAGAACCTACAAAAGAATTAATTGAATGGAAAAATAAGTTAGAACAAATGGGATTTGAAATAATTATTTGTTCTAATAATAAAAAAAATAGAGTATCTTCTTTTTCAAATAAATTAGGGTTAAAATATGTATATAAAGCAAAAAAACCTTTAAAATGTGGTCTTAAGAAGGCTATTAAGCTTGCGAGTAGAAAATATAGTAGGGATGAAATTGTAGAAATTGGTGATCAAATAATGACAGACCAATTTGGATCAAAAAGAATGAAACTATATACTATTATGGTGAAAAATATAGATCCTAAAACAGAAATATGGACTACTAGATTTAATAGAAGACTAGAAAATAAGATATTAAGAAGAATAAAAAAGAAATATCCTTCTTTATATAAAGAAAAATTAGAAAGATATGTGAGTGAAAAAATTGCAAGTTAAAAAATGTGTTGGCTGTGGTGCCGTTTTACAAACTGAATATAAAGATTCTATAGGTTATGTACCAAGTATTTCAAATGATATTAATAAACCTTGTTACTGCAAAAGATGTTTTAGATTAAATCATTATAATGAAATGCCTAAAATACTTGCCAATCCAGAAGATTATTTAAATGTTTTAAATGGTTGTTTAAAGAAAAATGGACTTGTTGTGCTGATTGTTGATCTTTTTGATTTTACGGGTACATTTATTCCGAATATAATTGATCATTTAAGAAATAAAAATGTTATTCTTGTCGCCAATAAACTAGATTTACTGCCTAAAAGTGTTAATGTTGGTAAAATAGTAGATTGGTTAAGTTATATGGTTAATAGGATGTTTTTTAGAGTAGACGCAATACACGTAGTGTCATCTAAAAAAGGGTATTATCTTGATGAACTTATGAATACAATAGATATCGCTAGAAAAGGTCGTGATGTTTATTTTGTTGGATGTGCAAATGTTGGTAAGTCATCTTTAATAAATGGACTTTTAAAAAGATTTACTACTAGAACAGATGATTTAATATCAACCTCAGAAATTCCAGGGACGACTTTAGACACTATTAATATACCATTTTTTGAAGATAATAAAGCTTTTATTGATACACCAGGTTTAATTAATGTTAATAATATTTTTTCAAAAATCTTACCTGCGTCATATAAAAAAATCTTACCTAAAAATGAAATCAAACCAATTACATATCAAATTAAGGAAGGAAATTGTGTATATGTTTCAGGTCTTGCGATTTTTGATTTAGTAAGTGGTAGCGATGTAAGTATGACATGTTATTTTTCAAATGATTTATTAATACATAGATCTAAGAGTGATAAAATGGAAGAATTTTTAGATAAACACCTAGGTGAACTCTTAAATCCACCAACGTTAGATGAAAAAGATTTATTAGAATATGAAGAAAAAACGTTTAACGTATCTCAAAAAAAAGATATTGTAATATCAGGTCTTGGATTTATTACAGTTAATAAAGATTGTGTTATTAAAGTAAAACTCATAAAGAATACGGATGTGTTTATAAGAAATGCAATTATCGGAGGATAAAATTAAAGAAATATATACATGTGTTTATAATAAGTATAAAGATACACATGCTAATAGATTTAGACATATCGAAGGTGTATGTAAAATGGCTTCACTATTAGCACAAAAATATAATGTATCAGTAGATGATGCCGTAATTTCAGCATTACTTCATGATTATTATAAATATGAAACAATAGAAGAAATGCGTTTATATTTAGACGACGAAAAATTGATAGAAGAGTGTGATAAGTACCCATTTTTATATCATGCATATTGTAGTGCAAAGGCAGCTAAAGAAAAATTCCATATAGAAAATAATGATATAATAAACGCTATATTTAATCATGTATTTGGTAGAACTAATATGTCTTTACTTGAAGAGATTATAATGATTAGTGACTATACAGAAGAAAATAGACAATATGAATCTTGTGTTAAATGTAGAGAAATATTATTGACCAAAGGGATTAATGAGGCTATTTATTATTCTTTGTTAAAAACAAAGGAACATATAGAAAATTTAGGAGAAAAATTACATCCTATACAGGAAAAAGTTTTAAAAGAATACGAGGAGAAAGTTATGTTAAAAACAATTATTAATTCATTAGATAAAGTTAAAGCAACAGATATAGTTATTTACGATATGAAAGGATACTCACCTTTATTTGATTATATACTAATATCTACAGTAGATTCTTCAAGACAATCAGATGCGGCTACATCATATCTTAAAGAAGATTTAGAAGCATCGGGATTTGATGTAAGAAATATTGAAGGAAAGTCTACAGCATGGGTTTTAGTAGATTGTCATGAAGTATTAGTACATGTATTTACAAAAGAAGAAAGAGAATACTTTGGACTTGAAAAAATGTATATGGATATTCCTACTGTTTCAATTGATGAACTACGAAAGTAGTATATAAATCTTGATAAAATTGTCCTATTAGAGTATAATTAACACTATACTTAATTTTTATATGAAAGAAGTGGTTACTAATGTCAATAAAATGTAAAAATGTAGTAGAATTAATATCTAATTATTGTGAGGAAAAATGCAATTTTACAGAGTTAGAAGCGTCAAATAAGGTATATTATGAATTAATAGACCATTGTAAAAAATATTATAGAAATAATCCTGAATATGGTAATCTTCTAACTGCATGTTATAACATGGGAAAAGGCCTAAAAGAAGCTGATAAAAAAGAAATTCAAAAGGTATTAGCTTCATTTTATGTAATTAATCCAATAGCTGAATTTAATCAGGCTATTAATTTAAGAGTAAAAAAAGATTATTTGAAGTCTTTTGAAATAATGAACACATTAGCTAAAGATGGATATACTCAAGCACAATTCGAATTAGGTAAATTTTTCTATTATGGTTATGGTATTGAAGTTGACTACAATAAGGCAGTATACTGGTTTATTAGAGCTGCTGAAAAAGGTGACTATTATGCAGCCTTAAAACTTGCTGAATCATATTTTTATGGTGTTGGTGTTGAACAAAGTTTTGAGGAATCTTTATTTTGGTATAAAAAGGCCGCAACTACAAAAGAAGGTAGTGAGGCATTCTATAAAATTGGATATTGTTATCATTATGGATTAGCTGTGGAAAGTAATGACTATGAAGCACTTTATTGGCTTGAGGTTAGTTATAAAATGGAAAATGAGGATGCAGCATATCTTTATGATTTAATTGATGCGCAATCAAGATTAAAAAATGGTCCTCTTTCATCAAGTAGTTTTAAAGATGTTGATGAAGATTCTTATGATTTATTATTCAAGATTGCATCTAAATATAATAAGAGTGCTGTTTCAAAAATTTTAAAAGAATTTGAAGATGAAGAAGCGATCCTTGAAATTCAAAACAAGTTTTCAGAAGAAGATGTAAATAAAATAATTAATGATTTTAAAAATGAACGTAAATTGAAATTAATAGATATTATTTATTATAGTTTTAACGCTCCTGTAGATAAGTTTATTATTAATTTATGTAAGGTGTTAAATGTAAATGATGTAGATGCGCTATTAGATAAAAATACATCTAGAAAAGAATTTATAACTACATTACGTAGTGTACTTTCACAAGAAAAATTGGATGAAATATTATTAGAGTCTTTTAGTAAAGAGATTGTAATAAATATGCTTAGTGCATAAATTTAAGCTCAAAGATTTCTTTGAGTTTTTTTAAAGGAAAAGATTATGGGAAATTTATTTAATTATTTAGAAAGATATCGTGATAAAACAATATATGAATTAGAATTAAATAATATTGATCAATTAATATTCGCAGAATTATCTTATTTAAATTTCGAAAAGTTAGATAATTTATATTACAGACTTCAACCACTTAAATCACTTGTTCAATATGCAGATATTTTATCTTGTGATACACTTTTTAAAAATAATAATAAAAAATTATTATATAAATTATTGGAAACTAAAAGATTTGAGAATTTATATGTTGGAAATTTGAAATATTATACGTATAGAAATGTTTCATATTTTTCTATATTATTTAAGTTAGGTGATAAATATATTATTGCGTATAGAGGTACAGATCCTACTATAGAAGCATGGAGAGAAAATATGAACATGCTTATAAATAGTCGTATGCCGTCTCATATATTTTCTTTTGAATATGCAGTAGAAATGATGGATAAATATCACGGTGAATTTTATTTAAACGGACATTCGAAGGGTGGTAATATGGCTGTATATACATCACTTTTCCTACCTGTTAATTATCTAAATAGAGTAAGAGGAATTTATGATTTTGATGGTCCTGGTTTTTTAGATGACTTATATGAAGGTGATACTTATAAAAATATTAAACAAAAAATTTTTAGATTTGTACCTGGTGGTGATGTTGTAGGTATTATACTAAATCACAGTAAGGACTATAAGGTGGTTAAAAGTGATGCATCACTTATATATCAACATGATTTATTTAATTGGCTAGTAGAAGACCTAGATTTTAGTTATTTATCTGACATTAGTAATGTTAGTGCAATTTTTGATATGGCTTTATATAATTGGATTATTAGTTTAACACATGAAGAAAAAAAGAATTTTTTAAGAATTCTTAATGAAGTTTTTATAATATCTAAGATAAAAAAAATAACAGAGATTCAATCATATACTTTAAGATCTGGATTTAAATTATTAAGATCTTATTTACAATTAAATAAGAATGATAAAATCATGTTTAGAAAGATTATATTTAGATTAATGAAATATTATGTAAATGAATTATAAAAAATGCCAATTTTAAATTGACATTTTTTTTAGTATATTTTCCGAAGAATTTCTAATGCATCATTGTAGGAATCTATAAAAATTGATTCTAAAAGATCATTATAAGATGTTTTATTATAGTGAGGTGAATTTAAGAATTCTTTATTTGTTAGATTTTTCTTTTCATCGGTATAATAAAATTTTTTATATAAAGTTTTATGTGAACTTTTTTTAGAAATTATTTTTCTAAATTCATTTGTACTTGCAAAAAAAAGTCTATCACCTAGAGGGAAGTATAGATTATCATTAATTAGATTCTTAATAAAATCACTATCATTAAAATCATAATTAAAAGCTTTAGTGAAGTTATTAATAAGTGGCTTTGTTAGGTCATAATTTGAGTTTAATGATGCATAATAATAATCATGATCTCGCATTAGAATGTCACTATTCCATTTATATTTATCTTGGTAGAAATCGAAATAATATTTAGTCTTTAATCTTATGTTTCTTGTTATCATAATAGATAATAAAAATAGTATATTTTCTTTGTTATAGTGATTTTTTCTGATATATTCAGTAGAATTTGATAATATATTACCCCAAATGTTCTCATCTAGGATTTTATTTGTTATGGAGTAATTACTGTGATATGCATCAATTATTTCTAGAAAGTTTGAATATAAAAAAATTTTATCGGACTTAAATAAGTATTTACCGTTATCTAGTTTTTTTCTAATATCTACTTCATAATTTAAATCAAGTTTTTTGATTATATTAGAAGTTATTATATAATTTGTCATAATTAATGGCATAATATCACGGTCCTTTATAAATATTATACAAGATTTGATTGTTTTTTAATATCTTTACTTTTAAAAAAAACATAAATATAGTAAAATAGTCTAAAGGAGTGAGTTTAACTATGTTAAAACTTTCAAAAGAAGCAATAAAAACTATTGAATTTCAAATGTTTAATAGAGCGAGAGATATTGATGTTGCGCTATTTAATACATTATTTTCGGATATGACACGTGATTTTGTGTCTACAGCACTTTCTGGATTTCAAAATAGAGATGGTGGATTTGGTCATGCGTTAGAGATAGATAATTATAATAAAGATAGTTCTACATATCAAGTTTATGAAGCATTAAGAATTGTTGTGCAAGCTGGTTTTAAAAATATTAAAGAAGACAAAACGCTTGAAGATGTATTAAAAAAAGCATTTAATTATTTATATAATAAATTAGATAATTGGTGTCCTTTAATTGAAAGTAACAATTATGCTGTATGTGCATCTTGGTTTAAATATAATGATATTAATATAAAAGCGTTTGGAGATGCGCCTACACCTGCGATTTTAGGATATACATTATTCTTAACAGATGAAACGAATCCCTACTATAAAAAAGCATATAAGAAGGCTTTAGATTTAATTCAAGTTTTCTTATCTAAAGATGAATTGACAAGAGAAGAGTTTATTTCATATAAAGCATTTATTGAATGTTTAAATGAAAAGAATATTTTTCCTTTAGAACTAGAATCTTTAAATAAAAAATTATATGATTTTGCATGTAAGATGGTAGAAAGAGATAAATCTAAGTTTGATACATATTGTAATTTACCTTTAGAAATGTTTTCATCATATACGAATGATGATGAGATTAATAAATTAATTGATGAACATCTTGACTATATTATTGAAAGTGTTGCCCCTCATGGGTTATGGGAACCAAATTTCTATTGGGATAATGATCAAGCTGAGGCTTCTACAGCTCAAATTAAATGGATGGGTGTAATCGCTATTCGAAATCTTTTATGGTTAAGAAAATTTAATAGAATAGAGGAATAGATATGAGAAGAATCGTTGTTAAAATCGGTTCATCATCTTTAATTAAAAATGGTAAATTAGATAATAAGAGAATTCTTGATTTTATTAGAGAGTTATCAATATTACACGATAACGATGTAAGACCTATAATTGTTACATCTGGTGCAGTTGCGGTTGGTGCATTTAAATTAGGTGTTAAGCCAAAAGATATTAAACTTAAACAAGCATGTGCGGCTGTAGGTCAAGCAATTTTAATGAATGGTTATGAAACGATATGTGATTTATATGGTCTTAAATGTGCTCAAATTCTTTTAAATCATGATGATTTTCAAGATAGGAAAAGATTGTTAAATTTAGAGAATACATTAAATACATTAATTGAAAATGACGTTATTCCTATTATTAATGAAAATGATGCGTTAGCCGTTGAGGAAATAATGGTAGGTGATAATGATACACTTGCGGCATTAATTGCGCCAATGGCAAACGCAAAAAGATTAGTACTTATGAGTGATATTGATGGTCTTTATACTGATAATCCGAAGACTAATCCTGATGCAGAGTTTATTAGAATAATTCCTGAAATTACTGAACAAATAATAAATATGGGACATGGTAGTGTTACAAATGTAGGTACAGGTGGTATGGCAACTAAAATTAAGGCTGCGAATATCGCTACATCTTCTGGTGTTGATATGATTATTATGAATGCATCTAAGATTGATAAACTTCATAAAGCATTTGATGATGATTTTGAGGGATCTTTATTTATCGCTAAGGATGATACGATAAATTCTAAAAATCAATGGATTTTATTTCATACACGTCCACATGCTAGCATTATAGTTGATGAAGGTGCAAAAATCGCCTTAAAAGAAAGACATAGTTTACTTGCGAGTGGAATTGTTGGAGTTGCGGGAACGTTTGATATAGGTGATGTTGTAAATATTGTATGTAATGATACTGTGTTTGCGAAGGGTATTACGAAGTTTACAAATCATCAGTTATCATTAATAAAGGGGCTTGACTCTAATATGATTTCCTTAAAGTTAGGTACAAATACAAAAGGTATTGCTTGTCATGCAAATGATATAGTATTAATAGGAGAATAAAAAATGAAAACATATTTAGAAGTTGTTGATGCGGCAAAACTTGCTTCATCAAAACTAGAACTATCTAAAACAGAAAATAGAAATTTAGCTTTAAAAAGAATTAGTGAAGCTATTATTAAAAATGCCGAACTAATATTAGAAGCAAATAAAATTGATTTAGATAACGCTTCTTCAATTTCACCAGTAATGAAAAAAAGATTATCTTTGACAAAAGAAAAACTTATTTCTATTTCTAATGATGTTATAGAAGTTAGTAAATTAGATGAAGTTGTTGGTAAGACATTAGAAACTATAAATAGACCTAATGGACTTGTTATAAAAAAAGAAAGTGTCCCTTTTGGCGTTATTTTAGCTATATTTGAATCAAGACCTAATGTTAGTATAGATATCGCAAGTCTTTGTATTAAGACAGGTAATGTCTGTATACTAAGAGGCGGTAAAGAAGCAATCAATACTAATAAAGCGATAGTTAAAGTAATTAGAGATGCTATTAAGGATTTAATACCTGAAGATAGCGTTAATTTGATATATGAAACTGATAGAGAAATTGTTAATGAACTTATTACTATGAAAGATAAAATTGATTTAGTGGTTCCAAGAGGTAGTAAAGGCCTTATTGATACTGTTTGTAATAACGCAACAGTACCTGTAATTGAAACAGGTGCAGGTACTTGTCATTTATATATTGACGAGTCTGCAGATTTAAATATGGCACTAAACATTACTATGAATGCTAAGTTATCAAATCCTGCTGTATGTAATGCAGTAGAGTGCATTATTGTTAATAGAAAAGTAGCAAATGAGTATTTTGCTTTACTTAAGGGTAAAGAATTTGATAAAATAGTAAATGTTCATGGTGATATAGAAGTTAGAAAGTATATCGAATGTAGCGATGTTTCATCATATTATACGGAATTTAATGATACAGAAGTGAATATTAAATTAGTGGATAATGTTGATGAGGCAATAAGTCATATTTCTGTTTATGGTACTAAACATAGTGAAGTAATCGTTACTGAAAATGAAGAAAATGCATTAAAGTTTATGTCTAGTATAGATGCTGCATGCGTATATTGGAATGCATCTAGTAGATTTAGTGATGGTGGATGTTTTGGGTTTGGAGCGGAACTAGGAATATCAACAGGAAAAATGCATGCAAGAGGTCCGATGGGACTTAAAGAAATGGTGACTTATAAATATAAAATATTTGGAAATGGACAAATAAGAAAGTGAGAAATTAATATGAAAAAAAGACCAGTTATGTTAATAATTATGGATGGATATGGAATTGATAAAGCGTCAAACACAAATGCTGTATCTTTAGCTAAAAAACCTAATTTAGATAGATTATTTAGTGAATATCCAACTTCAACTATTGAAGCTTCAGGTGAAGCTGTAGGATTACCTGAAGGACAAATGGGAAATTCAGAAGTAGGACATATGAATTTAGGTGCAGGTAGAATTGTATATCAATCACTTACAAGAATTAATGTAGCTATTAAAGATAATTCATTCTATCAAAATGAAGCGATTCTAAATGCAATTAAGAATGCTAAGGAAAATAATAAAAAATTCCATATTTTAGGATTATGTTCAATAGGTGGAGTTCATTCACATGTTGACCATATTAAGGCTATTGCTAAAATGGCAAAAGAAAATGGAATTGATAAAGTATATTTCCATGCTGTGCTTGATGGTCGTGATGTTGCACCTAATAGTGCATGTGAGTATATAAATAGCGTTTTAGAAGAAAAGAATCTAAGTATCGCAACTGTAAGTGGTAGATACTATGCAATGGATAGAGATAAAAATTGGAATAGAATTCAACTTGCATATGATGCGATGACTCAAGCATTAGGAGAAGAGTTTGAATCTGCAATTTCTGGAATTGAAACTTCATATAAGAGAGGTAAACTTGATGAATTTGTTGTGCCATTCGTTGTAGATAAAACAGGTACAATAGAAGAAGGAGATTCTGTTGTTTTCGCAAACTATCGTCCTGACAGAGCTATTCAAATCGCAACTGCACTTTCAAATCCAGCAAAGACTAAAAATATGTTAAAGAACGCAACTGATGTTCAATTAGATACGTCAAAAGGGCCTAAGAAAACATGTTTTGTTAGTATGATGAAATATGCTGATAGTGTCAAGGGAGATGTTGCGTTTGCGCCTGTAAGTTTAAATAATTTATTTGGTGATGTTGTTAGTGCACAAGGTATGACTCAATTACGTATTGCAGAAACTGAAAAATATGCACATGTCACTTTCTTCTTTGATGGTGGAGTAGATAAAGAAATTGAAGGTTCAGATAGAGTTTTAGTAAATTCTCCTAAAGTACCTACATATGATATTCAACCTGAGATGAGTGCATATGAAGTAACAGATAAAGTTTTAGATGCAATAAAGAGTGAATCTTATGATACAATTATCCTAAATTTTGCAAACTGTGATATGGTTGGACATACTGGTGTAGTTAAGTCAGTTGTTAGTGCTGTTGAAACTGTTGATAAATGCGTTGGTCAAATTGTTGAAGCATTAGATAAGGTTGGTGGTGTTGCGATTATTACTGCTGACCATGGAAATGCTGAAAAACTTGTTGATGAACAAGGAAATGCTTATACAGCACATACTACAAATCCAGTTCCGCTTGTAATTACTGATAAGTCTGTTAAACTTCGTAGTAATGGAATTTTATCAGATATTACACCAACATTATTAGAACTTCTTGAAATAGAAGTGCCTGCTGAAATGACAGCTAAATCTTTAATTATAAAATAATATTGAAAAAATATATAAATAGGTGTATCATCTATTTGAAATATCAATACTTCAGGGCAGGGTGAAATTCCCGACCGGCGGTAAAGTCCGCGAGCCATTTGGCATGAATAGGTTAGATTCCTATACCGATAGTAAAGTCTAGATGAAAGAAGAAGATTAAATATCTTTTTTCTACTAAAAAAGAGTCCTGTTTTGGACTCTTTATTTTATTATAAGGAGAATATTTATGAAAAAATTTGATGTTAAAAAAATGGTGATTTTAAGTTCTTTTTCGGCAATATCTGTCGTACTATATTGTTTTTTAAAATTTAATATTCCTATATTGTTTCCATCGTTTTTAGAATTTAATTTTTCTATGTTGCCTATTGTGATTAGTGTATTTATGTTTGGGCCAATTGAAGGTATTATTGTTGGCCTTCTTAGATTTGCTTTTAAATTACTATTTGTTGGAACCTCTACAGCATATGTTGGGGAATTTGCAGATTTATTAATTGCAGTCTTAGTATGTTTTGCTATATGGCTACCTTATTATTTAATAAAAGATAAATTGTCAGTTAAGAAAAAAACTCTAATATCTATGTTATCTGGTATATTTATGTGGACTTTAGGTGCAATATTATTAAATTGGTTAGTTTTAGTTCCTTTTTATAAAAATGCCTTTGGACTTGACGTACTGATTGCTTGTTGTAAAAGTGCAATATCAAGCATTAATGACGATAATTTTATGGTTTATTATTTATTTTTAGGGGTTTTGCCATTTAATGTTATATTAAGTTCAGTTGTTTTATTTGTATCTGGAATTGTGCATATAAATACTTATTCATATTTTGATACAATTAAGTGAAATGATACTTATGCAATGCATAGGTATTTTTTTTAAAAATAATAAGTATAATTTTTATTGCCATTTTTATACTAATTAATGATTAAATATGATATAATTAGTTCATACAAAAAGGAGATAATTATGAAAATTATTGATAGTTTATTTAGACCTAAATTAATAGGTAAATATATTAATGAACATATAATGCATTCTATTATATATTTTATATTATTTGTTTTATTATGTGCTGTTCCTAGTGTAGCGAGTGCACTTAATACTCCAAATCTTACATATAGTAGTCAAATTTCTTTGATAGAAGATATCAAATCAAAGAATGAAACAAATATAAAAATAGTTGATAATAAATTAATTTCAAATAATGAAAAATGTATCTTTGTTGGTGATGGTGTTTCTATAGCGTTTAATACAAATGAAGTAGAGGATTTAGTTGTATTTTCATTTAGTGAAACAACATATACATTATATTATGGTGGATATAAGGTAAAAACAGTAGAATATTCTAGTATGGAAAATTCAAATCTAGATTTATCTTTAATTCAAACAGGTGAAATTACAATGATTTATCAATTGTTTTCAATATTAAATGTTGGATATGATGAATTATTAAAAACTGCAATTCCTGTATATTGTTTAGAATCTATTTTTATGCTTTTGATAGAATTTGCGATTGTTTTTGTGATAATTTTAGTTTTTGGTGCTAAATTTAATCCAGCAATTCCAGCTAAATTTAGAACAAAGGTAGCTATATATTCACTTACATGGACATTTGTTTTATATTTTATAGGAATAAATATTGGATTAGGTTGGTTATATTATATAGGACTTGTAGTCTCATTTATATTTAATGCAAAAGCATTAAGAAATTTAATTAGAGTGGAAAGGATTAAATAATATGGAATATTTAGATTATTTAAAAATTACAAGAGCGATTGATTTTAATAATAACGATGTTCAAATTAATGAAGTTCTTGTATCAAAAGAAGATAAATGTTTTTATATTAATATACTAATAAAAAAAGCCTTAAATATTAAGGCTTTTCAACACTTTATACAAAAAAATGAAGAGTTATTTAATGATGTTGGGTTTAGTTATGAAATAAATATTAAATATGAAAACGAAAATCTAACAAATGATGAAATAAAAGAATATTTTGATAATATAATTTCTTTACTTGTTGATGAGAGTCCATTTTATTCGACTCTTAAAATATTTGATTATAAAATAGAAGGCAATACAATTACTATTTATGTTGATGAGATAACAAAGATATATAAAGAGTGTAGTGAAAGAATTGAAAAAGAATTTAGTAAATATAGTTTAAACATTAATTTAAATTTAGAACAAAGCGATGGTGCGTTGCAAAAAAAAGAAGATGCTCTTAAAAGAATTATTGAAGCAGATAATCTAGAACATCAAAAGAAATTAGAAGAACTTGAAAAACAAAGGCAATTAGAACAACTTGAAATAAAAACTGAAAAACCTAATTATTCTAAAGGTTTTTCAACTGATGTTATAAGTATGAAAGATGTTCCTTCAACTCTTGAAGAAATAGATAAATATAAAAATGAAAGAGGAGACGTTTTTATAAGTATAGAGGGTGAAATATTTGATGTTACTTTAGAACAAAAAGCTAGATCACATTTACTTACTTTAAAGGTAACTGATTATACAGACTCTATTTTAGTTAAAAAATGGGTTAGAGGAGAAGAAGAATTAAAAAAAGCCTCAGAATATAAACCAGGAATCAATATTAAAGCATCAGGTAAAGTGCAATATGATACATATGCAAAATCAGTTGTGTTTGAAGCTAAGGTTGTAACACCTACGGGTATCGTTAAGAAAAAGATGAGAGTTGATGATGCAGAGGTTAAGAGAGTAGAATTACATGCACATACTAAATTTACTAATATGGATGGATTAAGTAGTGCAGGAGACTATATTGATTGTGTTAATAAATGGGGACATAAGGCTATTGCGTTTACAGATAGAAATGGTGTTTATGTTGTATCAGAAGTATCACATAATAAAAAAATTGGTGATTTAAAGCCTATATTTGGAGTTGAACTTGATTATTTAGATGATAGTAAATTCCATATTACTTATGCAAAAAAAGATGTTAATCTTAAAGATGCTACATATGTTGTTTTCGACCTAGAAACAACAGGCTTTAGCCAAACATATGATGATATAATTGAGATAGGTGCTCATAAAGTTAGAGGAGGAATGATTGTTGATGTATATGAGACATTCGTAAATCCTAAAAGACATATTCCTGAATCTATTACAGTACTTACATCAATAACAGATGATATGGTAGCTGATGCTCCTTATATTGAAGAGGCTTTAAAAGGATTTTTAGAGTTTAGTAAGGATTGTATTTTGGTTGCTCATAATGCTGACTTTGACATTGGAATGATTAGAGCCAATGTTAGAAAATTAGGATGGGAAGATAAAGAACTTGTTGGAATTGATACACTTAATTTAAGTAGAGCTATGTATGCAAAAGAATTAAAGACATTTAATCTTAAATCTATATGTAAATATTTTCATGTAAAACAAGAACATCACCATAGAGCTACAGATGATACTAGAGTTACAGCAGAATGTTTTATTCATATGTTAAATGATATATATGCTAAAAATATATATAATTATAATGAACTTAATTCTTTAATTACAACTGATTTTTATAGAGAAGTTATTCCGTCTAGAATTAATGTATTAGTTAAAAATCAAGTTGGATTTAAGAATATGTATAAACTAGTAAGTGATGCACTTACAGATCATTTAGCTAAAGACGCAAGAGCTTTAAAGAGTGTTATTGAACAATATAGAGAAGGTCTTTTATTAACTTCTAGTGGTGTTTCTGGTATATTTGAATTAGCACTTAATAGAAGTCAAGAAGAATTGGAAGATGCGATAAATTATGTAGACATTGTTGAAGTACAACCTCCTAGTTCATATAATCATTTGATTGCGTTCTTAAAAGATGGTCATAATGGTTATGAGATAATTTTAAATACTATAAAAAATATTATAGATACTGCAAAAAAATTAGGCAAAATAGTAGTTGCAACATCGGATTCTTATTATATTGAACCAAGCCAAAAGAAATTTAGAGAAATTCTTATTGGTACAAACCAAGTTGGTGGTGGTGTTCATGAACTTAAGAGATATCAAGATAAATATGATGCAACGCCAGATGCTCATTTAAGAACAACAAACGAAATGTTAAAAGAATTTGATTTCTTAGATGAACAATTAGCTTATGAAATCGTTGTTACTAATACTAATTTAGTAGCTGATATGACAGATAAAATTAGATGTTTCCATAAAGAAATGTTTGTACCTGCCGATGATGAATTTAAAGATCATCCAGATCCAGCGTTTAGACATCCATCGATGATTGAAGGAATGAATAAAATAGTTGCGGATAATGTTTTAGAAAGATATGGAGAAAAACCACATCCATTTGTAAAAGCACGTGTTGAAAGAGAACTTAAAAGCATTATTTCAAGTGGATATTATTCAACATATTTTATGGCTCACTTAATGGTTAAGGATTCACTTGATAATGGGTATTTAGTAGGTTCGAGAGGTTCTGTTGGTTCAAGTTTTGTTGCGACAATGATGGATATTACAGAAGTTAATCCTCTTCCTCCACACTATTTATGTCCGCATTGTAAATTTACTGCAATTAAATTCTCGCCTGAAGAAGAAGATAAAATCGCAAGTGAGGAGGAAAGGAATTTACAATCAGTATTACGTGAATATCAAGATGGATATGACTTGCCTGAAATGGAATGTCCTATTTGTAAAACAAAAATGCATAGAGATGGACATGATATACCATTTGAAACATTCTTAGGATTTAATGGAGATAAAGTTCCGGATATTGACCTTAATTTCTCTGGTGAATATCAACCTAAAGCACATTTGTTTGTTAGAAAATTAATGGGTTATGATAATTCATTTAGAGGTGGTACTGTAAGTACAATTGCTGAAAATACAGCATTCGCTATTGTAAAGGATTTCATGGCTAAAAAGTGTCATGGATTAAGAAATACTGAAATTGAAAGAATAAGTAAAAATTTAATAGATATTAAACGTTCAACAGGTCAACATCCTGGTGGTATTGTTGTAGTTCCTAAGAGAATTGACATTTTTGATGTAACACCTATTCAATATCCAGCAAATGACCGAACAAACCCTTGGAGAACAACACATTTTGATTATCATGCATTTGAAGATAATTTGTTAAAATTAGATATTCTAGGACATGATGATCCAACGCTAATTAAATATTTTATGGATATCGTCCATGAACATCAAGATGAATTCCCATTCTCTGATGCAAGAAAGATTCCTGTTGACGATAAAAAAGTATTTTCACTTTTTGGGTCTACTGAAGCAATAGGTGTAAAGCCAGAGGATATTGATAGTGAAGTTGCGTCTTTTGCAGTGCCTGAATTAGGTACAAACTTTGTAAGACAAATGTTACTTGATACGAAACCTCAAACTTTTGCAGGACTTGTAAAAATTTCGGGATTATCACATGGTACTGGAGTTTGGATTGGAAATTCAAAAATATTAGCTGATAAGGAAAATCCAAGTGAATTTGGTACTATTCCATTTGATAAAATTATAGGATGTCGTGACGATATTATGGTTGACTTAATGTTCTTTGGTCTTGAACCATTAAAAGCATTTAAAATAATGGAATTTGTACGTAAAGGAAAAGTTAAGAAGGATCCTGAAGGATGGGCTCCGTTTAAGGAAGCTATGATTGAGAAAAACGTTCCAGCATGGTACATATGGTCATGTGAACAAATTGAATACATGTTCCCTAAAGCCCATGCGGTTGCGTATATTTTAATGGCACTTCGTATTGCGTGGTTTAAGGTATATAAACCAGCGATGTTTTATAGTGCATATTTCTCTAAACGTGCAAAAGCGTACGATGTTAAAGCATTTAGCGGCGGAAGTGCTTTAATTAAACAAAGAATAAGAGAATTGTCTCAAACTAAAGAGAAAACAGCTAAAACTGAAGATTTGATTACATCTCTTGGTGTAGCATTAGAATGTGTTGCAAGAGGTATAAAGTTTTTACCTGTCGATATTATGAAGTCTGATGCGACAATTTTCACAGTTGAAGGTACATTAACTGATGGTAATTTAAGAATGCCTTTTACGGCATTTGATGGACTTGGTGAAAGTGCTGCAATTGATATTGTAAAAAAACGTGAAGAGAAAATATTTACATCTAAAAAGGATGTTTTAACGAGAACTAAATTAAATCAAACGTTATTTGAAAAGTTTGACGAAATGGGAGCATTTGGAAATCTTCCTGATGAAGACCCTGAAGAGAGTGTAGGATTGTTTGCACTTCTTGATGATATGTAATTTGTGAAATTGTGTTAAAACAATGTGTTCTATTGTTTAGTTAGATAATATATGATAATATATTTTTACAAAGGAAGTTGATAAAATGATTAAAAACGGAAATCCAATGTTTAGTTCTGTAAACGTTAATTATGATGAAGTATCAGAAAATCAAGCTACATATAAAGGAGTAACAATAAAGACGTTATTCTTGTTAGGTATATCAGGAATTACAGGAATTATTGCAGGTACTGGATTATATAGAGTAAATAATTTTGGTGCTTTAATGTCATTGTTATTTATAAGTTTAATAGTTGGTTCTTTCTCAATTATGATAGGAAGAACAAGTGTAAAATATTCTAAATTTTTTGCAGTATTATATGCTGTATGTGAGGGGATATTATTAGGAACTGTGACGGCAATCTTTGATGCGGCTTATCAAGGGATAGTTTTAATGGCAATAATCGCAACATTATCAGTATTTTTAGTATGTTTATTGTTGTTTGCCTCAGGTGCAATGAGAAATGTAAGTAGACTTAATTCAGCATTAATGATTATTTTCTTCTCATATATATTCTTAATGTTAATTTCAACTATTTGTGTTGTATTTAATGTGCCTATAATTGGCAACTTTATATCATCAAATAAAGGTCTTTCTATAGGTGTGTCTTCTGTACTAATAATATACGGCGCTATTACACTATTGCTTAACTTTAACGAAGTTACATATTATGTACAATCAGGTTCTAGTAAAGAATTTGAATGGATAGGATCTTTTGGGCTTTTAGTTAGTATTTTATATATCTATCTTCAAGCATTATATCTTCTATCATATTTTCTTAGTAGAAAGGATTAGTTAATAACCTTTGCAGACGCAAAGGTTATTTGTTTATATTTATGGAAAACAAAAAAATAAATGAATTAAAATTAAAAGAAAAAATAAGATTATTAGAAGGGCATGAATCTTGGAATACATATCCAATAAAAAGACTAAATATTAAGGGTATTTCTTTAACAGATGGACCTTTAGGTGTAAGGAAAAAAGCGACAAAAAAGGGAAAAGGCGCTCTTGGACTTGGCTATGCAATACCATCAACATGTTTTATAGCACCTATTAACTTAGCTCAAAGTTTTGATGATGAACTATCTTATCAAGTGTCATCTAAAATTGCAAGAGAAGCAAAAGAGTTAGGTGTTGATTTATTATTAGCACCAGCAATGAATATAATAAGAAATCCTAGATGTGGTAGAAGTTTTGAGTATTATTCAGAAGATCCTATATTATCTGGTAATATTGCGGCATCATTTGTTAATGGATTACAAGATAATGATATTTACGCATGTGTTAAACATTTTGCTTTAAACAACTGCGAGAATTATCGTTACATATCTGATAGTATTGTGGATAAAAGAGCGTTAATGGAAATTTATTTAAAGAATTTTGAAATAGTAATCAATAAATCAAATCCTAAAAGTATCATGTGCTCTTATAACAAATATAATGGTATACCTTTAAGTTCAAATAAGTATTTACTCAATGATATATTAAGAAATAAATTTAAATATTCTGGATTAATTATGACCGACTGGGGAGCTACACATGACCGTGTAGTAGATTTTAAAAGTGGTGTTGATCTAGATATGCCTGGTGGTATAAGAAAGAATAGATATGATTTATATAAATACTTTAAAAAGAATAGAAATGAAATAGATATTTTAAATAAAAGTGTTTCTCGAATTTTAGAATTAGATAATATCAATAATTCTAAACCAAACAATGATATTTTTAAAGATAATTATGATACATTATTAAGTAGCGCTTTAGATAGTATAGTATTATTAAAAAATGAAAATAATATATTACCATTAAATAAGAATAAAAAATATTTAGTAATTGGAAGTTTATTTAAAAGTCCTAGATATCAAGGTGCAGGTTCAAGTAAAATCAATCCTATTTATTTATCTAAATTAGATGAAGTTTTTAGTAAGAATGTTTCTTATGATTATATTAAAGGTTATACTATAGAAGATAAAGATGATGAGGTATTGTATAATGAAGCAGTAGAGAGTGCTTCAAATTATGAAAATATTATCTTCTTTGGAGGATTAACTGAGGATTATGAAAGTGAAGGTTTTGATAGAGATACAATAAAACTTCCTAATAATCAGAAGAAATTAATAGATGAATTGTCTAAGAAAACGAATGTCGTTTTAGTTTTATATGGTGGAGGGATCATGGAAATTCCAGCCTTTGAAAGATTAAAAGGTATTGTTTATATGGGACTCTTAGGTGGCGCAATAGGTGAGGCATCTTATAAAATTTTATTTGGAGATTATTGTCCAAACGCAAGACTTTCTTTATCATGGCCTAAAGATAATTCTAAAATTATGTATAATGATACATATTCAAATAGTTTGATAGAAAAATATAAAGAAAGTATTTATGTTGGATATAGATGGTATCTAAATCATCCTGATGATTGTCGTTTTCCATTAGGATATGGTTTATCATATACTAATTTTATATATCGTGACTTTAAAATAGATTATTCTAATAAGATAATTAAAGTCTCTATGAAAATAAAAAACATTGGACAATATGATAGTAAAGAAGTAGTATTGGTTTTTATTGGTAAAAATGAAAATTCAAAAGTATATAAGTCAAAAAAAGAATTAAAAGCTTATAAGAAAGTAACTATAAAAAAACAAGAAGAGGTTAGTGTTACAATTGAAATTAATGAATCAGAATTAGCTTATTACAATATAGATTTAGATAAATGGATTATAGAAAATGGTAAATATCCTATATACATATCTAAAGATGCGTTTAATGATATTTATAAAGAAAATATAGAAGTTAATTCATATAATGAACCTAAAAATGTGTATAGTAATGATATAAATTTTATGTATAATAACGGTATTGAAATAGAAGATGAAATGTTTTATACTATTACAAAATATAAAGGTGTTAAAACAAAATCAAAAAAATTTACTATTGAAACACCTTTGTTTGAATTTAAAAAGAAATTTTTATCTAGAATATGTCTTAAGATAATGATTAGTGCAGTAAGGTCAAGAAAACTCAAACATATGCCTGATTCAAACGAAAAAAGGGAATTACTTAAGAATGAGGAGTTTATGGTGAAAGTCATTCCACATAACACAATGAGAAGTCTTGTACAAAGTTCAGGAGGACTTGTACAACTATCAATGGCTTACGCAATTGTTGATATCGCAAATGGTCATATATTAAGAGGATTATTTAAAATGATGAGGAGAAAGTAAATGAAATTAACTAAAGCAAAAATATTAAAAATCATATCTATTACAGTATCAATAATGGTTGCGTCATTGGGATTGTTTTTTAAAATTGATGGCGACTTAGGTCTTCTTTTGAATGACTCAATTAAATTTTTACCGCTTATTATGTTAATATGTTTAACTATATTATTAATAGTAGAATTATTTTTCGCTAAGTCGTATGGAAGGGCTATATATATGTTTATAGCACTTTCAACATCTATTTCTTTATATAGTTCAGGGTTGTCTATAATGAATGCGGGAATATGGTTTTTGTCTTTAATATATTTAATACTTACTATATTCTCTCTTATTAAAGGAAAAGAAAGAGAAGGATTAAGTAAACTACCAGAAGGTATACTTACAGTTAAACAGGCAATAATTTTATATGGTGTATTGTTATTATTAGTTATATTAGCGATAGTTTATTTGTTTATTTGGGTGAATCTTTTTAATAAAAAGATGATTACAGCTATTATAATTATGTTTATTGTTTTATTTGTATTATTTATACCACTGGTTTTCTTTACAAATCCTTTAAGAAAAATAGTTAACAAATATAATAAAGATCTCAATTTCAATGATTTTTATAATTCAATAAATAAATTATTATCTAATAATCTATCTGACGATACTAGAATATATTTAATGCTTGTTTTATCTAATTATATGTATTATAAAAATAAAGAAGAAGGTATTAGATTATTTAATTCTTTAAATCGTCCTAAAAGTAAAAATTATGCTAGAGTATATGATCAATTTGCGGTTACAAATGCAATATTTGAAGATGATAATGAACTGATTTATAAAAGAATTGAGGATTTATCATTAGATCCAAAAAATATTCAATTAGTTAAACAAGCTGAAAGATTCATCACTTTATATAAAACAAATGAATATATTGATAATATTGAGAAATTATATCCGATAAATACGGTAAATAATTATATGAATTTAGTTAATGAATTTAATTTAATGTGGTATTATGATACAAGAGGCTATAATGATAAAGCTTTAGAAATTGCGAAAAGAATTATTAGTTATAATTTAGATCTTGATTATATGAATGATGTATCAAATAAAATTATAAATAAAAATGTATAAACAAAATGTTACCTCCAGCGTATATTAAATATGAAGGAGGTTTTATTTTTGTTTAATAATAGTGATAATACTTGTTCATGTATGGGAAATTGTCCAACTTACAATAACTGTAATCAGGTTTTAAATAGATGTTTTGTTGAAGATATTCCTCATTATACTAATTATCATACACATATTGTAAATAATTGTGTTAAAAGACATATAAATATTCCTACATTCACACA
>CAZJSR010000010.1:0-62194 GCA_964548855.1 uncultured Anaeroplasmataceae bacterium
TAGTTATAATTATTTATTTAAATTTAGAATTATTAAATATTAATAAAATAATTTACTTTTTCAAATAAAGATAGTGAATTTTTATTGCGTTTAACATATATATAATATGTTTCTTCTTGATAAAATTATTGTAAAATAGTATAATCTATTTATTGAAGGAGTGATATAATGCAACTAGTTAATGCGAAGCAAATGATTCAAGATGCTAAAGCCTCTAAATATGCTATAGCTGCGTTTAATATCAATAATTTAGAGTGGATTAAATCAATCTTAATTAAATGTGAAGAATTAAAAGCACCAGTAATTTTAGAAACAAGTGAAAGTGCTGTTAGATATATGGGTGGATATAAAACAGTTCATGATATGGTTCAAAATATGATAGATTATTTTGAAATTACAATACCTGTTTGTTTGCATTTAGATCATGGAACATATGAAGGTGCTATAAAAGCTTTAGAAGCTGGATATACTTCAGTTATGTTTGATGGTAGTAAATTACCTATTAATGAAAATGTTGAAAAAATTAAAGTGATAGTTGAACTTGCGAAAAAGTATAACGCTTCAGTTGAAGGTGAAGTAGGTGGAATTGGTGGAGTTGAAGATGGAGTTGCTTCATCTGGTGAACTTGCAAATCCAATTGAATGTAAAATGTTAGCTGATACTGGAATCGATATGCTTGCGGCAGGTATAGGAAATATTCATGGAAAATATCCAGATGATTGGGCTGGATTAAATTTTGATGTATTAAAGAAAATAGAAAGAGAATGTAAAGATGTACCACTTGTACTTCACGGTGGAAGTGGAATACCAAGTGAAATGGTAAAAAAAGCTATTCGTCATGGCGTTTGTAAAGTAAATGTTAACACTGAATTACAAATTGCTTTTGCCTTTGGTGTAAGAAAGTATGTTGAAGCAGGACATGATTTAGAAGGTAAGGGTTTCGATCCGAGAAAATTCTTAGCGCCTGGTTGTGAAAGTTTAAAAACAGTAGTAGAAGAAAAAAACGAGATTTTTGGTTCTATTAGAAAGGCTATATAATGAATCTTGATATTCTTTATGAAGATAATCATTTAATTGTTGTAGTAAAACCTAAGGGTATTTTATCTCAACCTGACATTACATCTAGTATTGATATGCTTACATTAATTAAGGATTATATTAAGAATAAATATAATAAGCCTGGAGATGTATACTTAGGCTTAGTGCATAGACTTGATAGAAATACATCAGGCGTGATGGTTTTTGCTAAAACAAGTAAAGCTGCTCAAAGGTTATCTTTATCTATTAAAGAAAATAAAATGAATAAAGAGTATTTAGCGATTGTTGAAGGTAGGTTAGAAAAAACAAATGATTTCAAAGTTTTAAAAAATAATCTATTTAAAGATGAAAGAACTAATAAATCATTTGTCTCTAATAAGCCTGGTTCAAAAGAGGCCGTTCTTCTTTATAAAGTATTAGATTATTCTAATGGTTTAAGTTTAGTAAGAATTAAACTTATTACAGGTAGATTTCACCAAATTAGATGTCAATTTTCACATATGGGATATCCTATTTATGGTGATAAAAAATACGGGTCTAAAAATACTCTTGGTAATTACTATGCATTAGATGCATATAGATTATCATTTATTCATCCAACGTTAAAAGAAGAAATGAAATTTATCCATATTAATGACGATAATATCTTCAAATTATTTAAAAATAAATATGATTTATAAACTGACTATAATTATTTTAAGTACTTATAATAAATTACTTGAATTTAATTATAGTTTTTTGTTGTCCAAAGTTTTGGACACTTAATTATCTTTATGTGTATTACAATACATTTGAGGTGATTAATATGTCAATTTCAACATATATTTTTAATGATGAATTAGATAAAAAAACATCATTATTAGAAAGGAAGAGTAAGTATTTTATCAATAAACCATCCTTAAGTGAAGAACAACTTGAAATATTAGATTCACGTATAAAGGAATATAGTATTAATTCGATAATATCCTTAAAATATTATCAAAAAGGAAATATTTTTCATATAACAGGAACTATTATAAAAAAAGACAATTTGAATAAATTTATATTGGTTGATAATAAAAAAATATTTTATTCAAATATTATAGAAATATATTAAAATAGTAAAATATATGATATACTCTTTTTAAAAGAGGAATTTATGAAAAGAAAAAAAGTATTTAGAATTTTATGTTTGGTGGTTTATATTGCGATTGCGATAGTACTAATTTATGAATCTTGTCTAGATGGAAAGAAATCGGCAAATCAGTCTAATGCTGTAGGTGGGAATATAGCGGGTATTATTAATAATTCAAAAGGTGACCAAGCAAAAGAAGTAAAACCGTTAAAAGTTAATATTACAAATATAGAAAATAAAGTTTATGTATCGGATACTCTAAAATTAAAGCATAAAACTTCTCCAGATGATTGTACTTATTTGTCATATGAATATACTACAAGTAATGATGATATAGCCAGTATTGATGAGACAGGCTATATTACTTTTAAGTCTGAAGGTAGTGTGACAATTTCATGTATTAATAGTTATGATTCAAATGTTAAAGATTCAATTGTTTTTGAAGTTGTTAATAGATATGCAAGTGACATAGATATATCTATTAAGGGTATAGATATTATAGATAATAAATATAATCTTTATATCGACAAAGAATATAAAATAGATACTAAATTTATTCCGAATAATACAACATATAAAAATTTAGGTTATGAATATTTTGTTAAATACTGTACTATTACAAAAGATGGTATTCTTAGAACCTTAGAAACTGGAGAAAATATAGTTGTAAAAGTAATTTATAAAAATATTGTTAAAAGTATTATAATTAATATTTTGGAAAATGAAATTATAGATGAAAATGTGACAAAGATAGAACATAGTAATATAGAATTATACCCATTAGAAGAGTATAAAATTACTCCGTATTTCACACCGTTAGTAATTAAAAAGCCAGATTTTGAAGTAGAATATGACAGTGATATTATAGAAATAAATAATAATGTAATTAAGGGGTTAAAGCCGGGTAATACTACTATAAAATTATCTCTTAAAGAAAATAAAGAAATTTTTTGTACTATATACATAAATGTTAAAAATAGCCCTCCATTAACTGATTTTAACGTTCTAAATTGTCCTAAAAAATTATTAGTAAATAATAATGTAAAATTAATAATAAATAATATACCAATGTATTCTATAGGTGTTTTCGAATTTAAATCTTCTAATGAAAATATTTTGAAAGTATCTAAAGATGGAATGTTAACAGGAATAAGCGAGGGAGATGTAGAACTTACATTAATTTCAAATGGTATTGAAAAGACATATGAAATAAAAGTATTAAGTACTACTAGTAGTGATATAGTAGACTTTGAATTAAATATAAAGAGCAAGTATATAGAAGCAAATAAAGAAACGAATCTAGAAGACTATATTAAAATTAATAAGTTTTTTATAGAAGGAAAAGTTGAGATAGAGCCAGAAAATAAAGAAATTATATATTCTGCTTTAAATAATAATACGAAGATAATAGATGATTCAATACTTTATGCTATTCCAGGAATTGTTAAAATCCGAGTTATGCATATGGCATCAGGTGTATATAAAGATTTAGAATTTTATTCATATTTACCTATAAACATAAAAGATAACGTAGTTGATAATGTATATATAAACGAAGAGAAACGGTTAATATTAGAAAATAAAGAATATTATAAAGTAATTCCTGATAATAAGATCGCTTTATATGAAATAAATCAAATTTTTATAATTAAAGGGATAAATGTTGGAAAATCTAAATTAAAGATTTATCCTATTATAGATGATATGGTTTTAGAAGAAAAAGGAGAAACAATAGAAATTGATGTCAAACATAAATATGCATCACGTATTGATACGTTTGTTTATTTAAATGACAATTTAGAAAATGTTATTAGAGATAATATAACGCTTAAATTATCAGATAAAGTATGTATCAGTTCAAGCGCGATAAATGCCACAATATCTAAATTTAAATATACATCAAGTGATCCTTCTATTTTATCTGTTAAAACAGATGGAAATATTGTTATATATAAAACAGGTAGTGTAGTAATAGAAGCATATGATGAGTATTCAAAAAGAAAGGATACAATAAATGTAAAAATAAATAATATAATAGAATTAGAAGAAGAACCAATTAAAATTAGTGACAATATATCTTTTAATGGTGAATATAATACATATAGTATAGTAAATGGACAAAGCGGGGATATATCTTTGTCATTTAGCAAAGATACTACATATAAAAAAGTTACATATAGTTCATCAGATGAAAACATTGCACAAATAGGAAAAGATGGTAAAATTACAACTCATAAATCTGGAGTTGTTAGTATAAGGATTTCTTGTGATGATCCGTTAGATGATTTAGAAGAAATATCTTATATAATAACGTTAAAAGTTGAAAAGAAGAGTGCTATAGAAGATTTAGGGAATTTTTTATATAAAGTCAGAAAAGGATTGGGACATTTTTTGGCATTTTTCATTTTAGGTGTTTTTTCAACTTTGACATTTTTATTGTATTTTAAGTATGAATATTTATTAGTTGGATTTGTTATAAATATTGCACAGGGATTTGGGCTAGCTGTACTCACTGAAGAAATTCAAAGACATGTTCCAGGAAGAAGTGGAAATTATACAGATGTTGAAATTGATTTTACTGGATTTTCAATTTCTTGTTATATGATTGGAATTTTGTTGTTAATTATTTGTTTAATTAAGAAAAAACGAAAAAAATGTCAAAAAAATAAATAATAAGTGTATAATTAAATTGTATATTACGAAGAAAGGTGGAAGAAAAAATGATTTTAAGTAATCAAGTTATTGTGATAGGAGTAATTGCAGGTGTAGTGCTATTATTGTTGTTGTTTATTTCAAGTTATGTTAAGGCAAGACCTGATGAAGCAATTATGATTTCAGGAGCAGGAAAAAGAAAAATTTTAATAGGAAGTGCAGGATTTAGAATTCCATTCTTACAAAGAAAAGACACTCTTCATCTTAAAGCTTTTCAAGTAGATGTAAAAACTGAGGATTCAATTCCTACAAAAGAATTTATTAATATTAATGTAGACGCGGTAGCAAATTTGAAAATTTCTTCAGATCCAGAATTATTAGAAACTGCATTCCAAGCATTATTATGCATAAGTGAGGAAGATAGAATATCTCAAGTTCAGCAAGTACTTCAAGGTAATTTACGTGAGATTATTGGTACTGTAGGAATTAGACAACTTGTTCAAGATAGACAAGGCGTTGCAGAGCAAGTTAAGGAAAATGTTATTCCTGACATGGCGAAATTAGGTATTGAACTTGTTAATTTCAATATTCAAAATTTCTCTGATAACAATAGAGTTATTGAAAATTTAGGTATTGATAACATATCTCAAATTTCAAAAGATGCAGCAATCGCAAAAGCTAATGCTGATAAAGAAGTTGTTATAGCACAAGCGGAAGCTGATGAAATTGCAAATAGAAGTCGTGTTGAATCAAATAGAAAAATTATTGAACAAAATACGGAACTATCCCTTAAAGAATCTGAATTAAAACAAAAAACTGATACTGCAAAGGCGTATGCTGATGCATCATATGATATTGAGGAACAAAAACGTCTTCAAGAAATTAATATTGCGAAAATTAACGCAGATATCGCTAAGCGTGAACGTGAAGTTGAATTAGGTCAAAAAGAGGTTGAACTTCAAGAAAGAAAACTTCAAGCTGAAATTAATAAAAAAGCCGATGCTGAAAAATACGCAGCTAAACAAAAAGCTGAAGCATTATTATATGAACGACAAAGAAAAGCCGAAGCTGATAAATTTGAAATTGAACAACAAGCAGAAGCGTTAAAATTAAAAGCAGATGCTGAAGCTAACGCAAGAATTGCACGAGCTAATGCTGAGCGTGAGGCGGCTATTGCAGAAGCACAGGGTATTGAGGCTAAGGGAAAAGCAGAGGCAGAAGCTATTTTAGCTAAGGCAGATGCGATGAAACAATATGGAGAAGCAGCTACTCTTCAATTGATTTTAGATTCTAATGTTTTACCTAATATAGTAGAAGCTTATTCAAAACCTATGGCTGAAGCATTAAGTAAGATTGATTCTATTACTATGTATGGTGAGGGAAATACTGCAAAACTTACTGAAGAAATTTCTAAAAATGGTAATCAAATATTTGATGGATTAGAAAAAGCTACAGGTCTAGATATTAAGTCATTACTTGCAGGATATTTAGGTGGAAAACTTTTAAGTAAAGATAATAAAGAAGATAAATAATATAAAATGTAACAAGGAGCAAATTTGTTCCTTGTTTTTTTCTAAAAAATTTTTTTAATTTACAGTTTGATGTATAAAATATGGTATAATAAATTAGTTAGGATAGGTGATATTATGTTTAAAATTGATATTTCGCAAATTAGACAAAATGCATCAAGCTTAGTAGCATTAAATGATGGATATTTACTTTATCAAAATAATGCATGTAAAAATGTAAGACTACTTCATGACTCAACCTTAAATTACGATTTTATTATAGAGGGAGAATTTGAAAATGTTGGTGTTGTAACCTTATATCACGGTAAAAATACTCGTGGTAACTGTGGTTGTATGGAAAAGGGATTATGTAAACATGAGGTTTGTTTATTTTTCTTATTAAAAGATAAAATTAATGAACTATCTTCTAATAAAGAAGAAATGGAAAAATATGAAAGTAATTTGAAAGTAGATAAATTATTAAATACTGTTTATAATAGTTCAATTATAGAAGTTTATAATAATATTGAAATAATTCCTACTATTTCATTTGAAGATGAAATTGGCCTTTTTTTAGATGCTATAATAGATAACCGAAAAATGAAAGTAAAAGATATGAAAAGATTTTTCCATGCTCTTAATTATAAAGAGGAGTATACATTTAATTTTAAGACAATAAGGTTAGGCTATAATGTTGTTAGTAAAAGAAGTAATAGACTTCTTAATTTGGTTAAATATCTTGATAGTAATATTAATACTATTAAATTAGATTTAAGTCTTTTTGATGATATTTATGATTTATACAATGACTACATTTATGTATATAACGGATATTATTCTAAGCCATATAATTTTACTTTAGAAAAATTTATTTTAGATATTTATATTAATAATCTTAAAGCTTCTATTAATGATACGGATTATAAAATAATATCATCGGTGAATAATGATTATATTTTTTATAAAGAAAAAATATATGTTACTAAAAATCATACTTTAATTTTAGTTTTAGAATATCTTAAAGATAATAAGGAAATAATCTTTAATAAAGAATCATATAATAGTTTTTTAATCAACATATATCCTTATATTAAAGATTATGTAATAGGAGTAGACTATTGTTTTAATATAGATATTGATACATATATTGATTATAAAGAGAAGAAATTATTATTATCGTATAAGACTAATATTGAAGAAAATAATATGTTTATTAAAAGAACTAATTATATAAATTATATAAATAACCTTGGTTTTAAAAGAGAAAATGGATTCTCTATTACCAAATATGATGACATTTGTGATTTTTTAAGGAATAGTTTATTAGAACTTGAAAAATATGGGCCTGTGTATTTAAGTGAAGATGCAAAGAATATCAAGATTATTGATATGAAAAAGATAAACTTTAATTTGCATCTAGATGGAAGTATTGTTAATTTTATTTATGATAGTTCAAGTTATTCATTAGATGATTTGAATAAGATGATTTTATGTTATAAGAATAATGAAAAATATATCAATATAAATAATGAAATAGTATCTCTTGATTATAATGTTTTATCTGATATATCATCAATTATGGATGATTTAGGAATTGATTATATTACTGATACTAAACTTAAATTGTATCAAGCATATTATCTAAATAGTAAATATAAGAAATATTTTAATGTTTCTGAAAATATGGGAAAATTCATACAAGATATATCAAATTATAATGATAAAGAATATTCTTTAGATGAAAATATCAGTGATATATTAAGAGATTATCAAAAGGCAGGTTATAAGTGGTTAAGAGTATTAAGTGATTATGGTCTTGGTGGTGTGTTAGCTGATGATATGGGACTTGGAAAGACTTTACAAATTATATCATTAATAGATTCACTTAAATCAAATAAACCAGTACTTATTGTAAGTCCGACTTCTTTAGTTTTTAACTGGGCGATGGAATTTAAAAAATTTGCGCCTCATATTCCTATAATGACAATGTATGGTCAAGCAAGAGAAATAGAAAGTGTTTATCAAGCTTCTAAAGAAAACAGAGTTATGATTATTTCATATGAAACATTACGTATTGATATTGAAAAATACAGAGATATTGATTTTAAATTATGTGTAATTGATGAAGCACAGTATATTAAAAACCCTGATGCACTAAAAACTATTGCGGTTAAAAGTATTAGAAGTGACATAAGAGTAGCTTTAACAGGTACACCAATTGAAAATAGTTTACTAGATTTATGGAGTATTTATGATTTTGTCCTACCTGGATATTTAGAATCAAAAAATAAGTTTATCTCAAAATATGAAGATTTTAATTCTAATAGTGATGTGTTAACTAATTTAAATAAAAGAGTATCGCCATTTATGCTTAGAAGACTAAAAACAGAAGTATTGGATTTAGAAGAAAAAATTGAAAATTATTGTATTTCTAGTATGACTAAGGAAGAAAGAAATCTATATGATTCATATTTAAGTGACGCGAAGGAATCTTTAAAAAATGATAATTATAAGATAAGTAGTGTTTTAAGTGTACTTACGAGGCTTAGACAAATTGCATGTGAACCTAGATTATTTTTAGATAATGTAAATGTTAAAAATTCTAAGATGGATATGTTATTAGAAATCTTAGAAGAAAAGATTTCTGATGGCCATAAAATTCTTGTTTTCTCTCAATTTACATCGATATTTCCGTTTATTGAAAAGCGTCTTAAGGAAGCGAATATTAAATATTTAATATTAACAGGAAAAACTTCATCTTTAGATAGAGGAACCATAGTAGAAGAGTTTAACAAAAATCAAGATATTAAAGTATTCTTAATATCTTTAAAAGCTGGGGGTACAGGTTTAAACCTAACATCTGCAGATACAGTAATACATTATGATCCTTGGTGGAACATTGCGGCTATGAATCAAGCTACAGATAGATGTTATAGAATAGGTCAAGAAAAAACAGTTCATGTTATAAAAATGATTAATAAAGATACTATAGAAGAAAAGATAGTAGAATTACAAAATAAAAAGAAATTCTTATTTGATAGTGTTATTCAAGAAGATGAAGCTATTAAAAAGATTAGTATTGATGACTTAAAGGAGTTATTTAATTAATGAAATATTTGATATTTAGTGACCTACATGGTTCTAGTATATATTCTAAAAAGATAATTGAAGCTTTCAATTATCATAAGTGTGATAAATTATTATGTCTTGGAGATATTTTGTATCATGGGCCAAGAAATGATTTACCTTTAGGATACAATCCTAAAGAAGTTATAAAAGATTTAAATGAATATAAAGAAAAAATAATTGCGGTTAAAGGAAATTGTGATGCCTATGTTGATGAGATGGTTCTTTCATTTGTTATTCATGATGAATATGAATTTATGCATGAAGGAAGAAGAATTATAATGACACATGGACATAAGATTAATCCAGAAAATCATTTAAATATAAATGGAGGAGTAGTTTTATATGGACATACACATGTTTATAGTGTAGATAATATAAATAATACATTATATATTAATCCTGGTTCTACGACTATTCCTAAAAATAATACAGTAAATAGCTATGCTATATTAGAAGGAAGTCGAATTATTGTATATGATTTTTCTTCCAATCCGATTTTTGTTCAAAATATTTAAATTATATAACACATATTAAAATTTATGATAAAATAGATAATGTATTTTGAAATGGAGGATTTGAAAATATGGGTGGATTCTTTGGTGTAACCTCTAAAGAGGATTGCGTATTTGACTTATTTTTTGGTACCGATTATCATTCACACTTAGGTACTAGACGTGGTGGAATGGCAGTAATAAATAATGATGGTGTTTTTAATCGTTCAATACATAATATTGAAAACTCACCATTTAGAACGAAATTTGAACGTGATGTAAATGAAATGCATGGTGTATATGGTATTGGGTGTATTTCAGATTATGAACCACAACCATTAATTGTTAAAAGTCATCATGGTACATACGCGATTACGACAGTAGGTAAAATTAATAATGTTAAAGAAATTGTAGATGAAATATTCTCTAATGGGCCAAGTCATTTCTTAGAAATGAGTGGTGGAGAAGTAAATCCTACAGAACTTATTGCTTCCCTTATTAATTCAAAAGAAAATTTAATTGATGGAATTGACTATGCACTAAATAAAGTAGATGGTTCAATTACATTATTATTATTAAATGAAAAAGGAATATATGTTGCACGTGATAAATATGGTAGAACACCTGCAGTTATAGGACAAAAAGATGGTTCATGTTGTGTAAGTTTTGAAGAATTTGCATATTTAAATTTAGGATACCATGATTATAAGGAGTTAGGTCCTGGTGAAATAGTTATAATGACACCTGATGGAGTTAAAACTTTAAAACAACCAGGAAAAGACATGAAAATATGTACATTCTTATGGGTATACTATGGATATCCGTCATCAAGTTATGAGGGAGTTTCAGTTGAACAAATGCGTTATAACTGTGGTAAATATATGGCACAAAGGGATAAAGATCTTCCATCAAAACCTGATATTGTAGCAGGTGTACCTGATTCAGGAATTGCTCATGCTGTTGGTTATTCAAATGAGTCTAAAATACCATTTTCAAGACCATTTATTAAGTATACACCAACATGGCCTAGAAGTTTTATGCCAACTATTCAGTCAAAACGTAATTTAATTGCGAAGATGAAATTAATTCCTGTTCATGAATTGATTGAAGGAAAAAAACTTTTATTAATAGATGATTCGATTGTAAGAGGAACTCAACTTAGAGAAACAACTGAATTTTTATATGATAGTGGAGCTAAAGAAGTTCACATTAGATCTGCATGTCCCCCTTTATTATACAGTTGTAGATATTTGAATTTTTCATCAAGTAAATCTGAAATGGATTTAATAACACGTCGTGTTATTCTTAAACTTGAAGGTAAAATTAATGATGATATCATAAAAGAATATATTGATCCAGATAGTGATAAATATAAACAAATGGTTGATGAAATAAGAAAACAACTTAACTTTACGTCTTTACAATTTAATAGACTGGATGATTTAAAGAAAGCTTGTTGTATTGATGAATCAAAGTTATGTACTTATTGTTGGGATGGAAAAAAATAAAATTCTAACTATCGATAGATAGATAAATTTAATGAGGTATTTACCTCATTTTTTTATTATTTACAAAAAGAATCTATTGATGTATAATTATTACGGATTAGATGGTATTCACACTGAAACTAAACTAATACAGTATAAAAAATTTTGATTTTATATTTGGATCTAAATGATATTGATAATTATATTAGAGGTAGGATATGGAAATTGGATTTATAGGTGCAGGAAGAGTTGGATTTTCTTTGGGAAAATACTTTAGTATTAATAACCTTAAGATTAAAGGATATTTCTCTAAAACATTATCTAGCGCTAAATCTGCGAGTATGTTTACTGATTCAGAGTGTTTTTCAAGTCTTAATGATATAGTTAAGGAATGTGACACTCTTTTTTTAACCGTTAATGATGACGAATTAGTAAATATCAAGGAAGAACTTTTAAAACTTAATATTAAAAATAAAATAATTATTCATACAAGTGGTTCGTTATCAAGTGCGTTTCTTGGAGATTTAAATGTATCTAATTATTGTTATTCACTTCATCCTATTTATGCTTTTTATAGTAAATATGATTCATATAAAAAATTATCAAATGCATCATTTACAATAGAAGGTAATAATCTATATTTAGATAAGATAAAAAATATGATATTATCTTTAGGAAATAAATGTGAAGTGATTAATACTGATAAAAAGACGATTTATCATGCATCGTGTGTTATGATGAGTAATTTAGTTAATAGTTTAATTGATTGTTCTTTTGAACTATTAAATGAAATAGGAATCAAAGATACTTCGTTATTCACTCCGCTTATTTTAAATAATATAGATAATATTGTTAAACTTAATCCGATTGAAGCACTTTCTGGTCCTGTAAAAAGGAAAGATATAAACACTTTAAGAAAACATTTAGAATGTTTGAGTGATGAAAAATATGAAATTTATAAATTATTGTCATTGCATCTTATAGATGAACTTAATTATAATGATGATTTTAAAGAAATATTAAAAGGAGAGAAAATATGAAAAAAACAGTTAATACATTTAAAGCAGCAAAAGGAAATAGAAAATTAACAATGCTTACGGCATATGACTATCCCACTGCTCAAATTATTGATGAAGCAGGAATTGATTCAATTCTTGTAGGTGATTCTTTAGGTAATGTAATATTAGGGTATGAAAATACATTGAGTGTGACAGTTGATGATATGATACACCATGCAAAGGCAGTATGTAGAGGTGCTAAAGAAGCATTAGTCATTGTAGATATGCCTTTTATGTCATATCAAACAAGTGTATATGATGCACTATGTAATGCCGGAAGAATAATGAAAGAAACAGGGTGTCAAGCAGTTAAACTAGAAGGTGGAAAAAAATATCAAGATAGAATTAAAGCTTTAGTAGATGCTGGAATTCCGGTATGTGCACATATTGGCCTTACTCCACAATCAGTAAATGAGTTTGGCGGATTTAAAGTACAAGGTAAATCACTAGATGCTGCAAAACAATTAATAGAAGATGCGAAAAGCGTAGAAGCTGCAGGTGCTTTTGCGGTTGTTATAGAATGTGTACCAGATAAGTTAGCTAAGATAATAAGCGAATCAGTAAATATTCCTACTATAGGAATAGGAGCTGGTAAGGATTGTGATGGTCAGGTTTTAGTATATCAAGATATGTTAGGATTTACAGAGAAAACTGCAAAGTTTGTAAAAAAATATGCAAATGTACATGATATATACAAAGAAGCATTTATTAAATTTAAAGAGGAAGTTTCAAATTCGGTATATCCAAGTAGTGAGCATACTTTTGCGATAGAAGACGATATACTTGAAAAATTATATTAATTAAGGAGATTTATATGAAATTAGTAAAAACCATTAAAGAAGTAAGAGAAATAGTAAAAAAATGGCATAAAGAAGGTCTTTCAGTAGGTCTTGTTCCTACTATGGGATATTTACATGAAGGACATCAAAGTTTAATTGAAAGAAGTGTTAAAGAAAATGATAGAACAGTAGTTTCTGTTTTTGTTAATCCTATTCAATTTGGTGTAAATGAAGATCTAGATGCATATCCTCGTGATATTAATCATGATATTGAGCTTGTTGAAAAATGTAATGCGGATATTATTTTTAATCCAGAAGTTAGTGAGATGTATGATGAGCATTTTACTACTTTAGTTAATACTAAGGAAGTATCTGAATTGTTATGTGGAGCTCGTAGACCTATTCATTTTGGGGGTGTATGTACAGTTGTATCAAAATTATTTAATATTGTTACACCACAAAGAGCCTACTTTGGACAAAAAGATGCACAACAATTAGCCGTTGTAAAAAGATTTGTTCGTGATTTGAATTTTGATATAGAAATAGTAGGTTGTCCTATTATAAGAGAAAAAGATGGTCTTGCAAAATCAAGTAGAAATACTTATTTAAGTCAAGAAGAAAGAAAAGCTGCACTTATTTTATCTAAGAGTTTAAAATTAGGGTATGAAGCTATTGTAAACAAAGAAAGAGACCCTAAAAAAATAATAGAAATAATTACAAATAGCTTAAATACAGAACCTTTAGCGCGTATTGATTACGTTGAAGTTGTTGATAGCGTAAATATACAACATATTGATACTATTAAAGGTGAAGTATTAGTAGCTATAGCTGTATATATTGGAAAAACAAGATTAATTGATAATTTTATTTATAAATGTGAGGAGTAATTATGGAAGTTGTAATGTTAAAAGCTAAAATTCATAGAGCGACAGTTACACAAGCTGATTTAAATTATGTTGGAAGTGTAACAATTGATTCAAAATTACTTAAAGAATCTGGGATACATGAATATGAAAAAGTACAAATAGTTGATATAAATAATGGAAATAGATTCGAAACATATACAATTGCTGGAGAAGAAAATAGCGGCATCATATGTCTTAATGGTGCAGCAGCAAAATGTGTAGATGTTAATGATAAGGTTATTATTATGGCCTATTGTCATATGGATAATAAAAAAGCATCTAGGCATAAACCAACTGTTTTATTTGTCGATGAAAATAATAAAATCATAAGAAAAGCAAATTACGAAAAACATGGATTACTAATTGATCAAGAATAGAGGGATTGTATGTTAAAGGGTAAAAATATTGTCTTAGGTATAACAGGTAGTATTGCGGCATATAAAATTGCCACATTAGCTTCAAGTTTGAAAAAACTTCATGCAAATGTAGATGTTATTATGACAAAGAATGCTTGTAATTTTATAAATCCTATTACATTTGAAACATTAACTGCAAATAAATGCTTAGTTGACACTTTTGATAGAAATTTTGAGTTTAATGTAGAACATGTATCAATTGCTAAAAAGGCAGATGTAGTTTTAATTGCCCCTGCTTCTGCAAATGTTATAGGTAAAATAGCTAATGGAATATGTGATGATATGCTTACAACAACCGTATTCGCTTCTAAATGTCCTATATATATTTCTCCTGCAATGAACACTAATATGTTTTTTAATCCTATTTTACAAGATAATTTAGATAAACTAAAAAAATATGGATATCATATTATAGAACCAAAAGAAGGTTATTTAGCTTGCGGAGATATAGGTAGCGGTAAAATGCCTGAGTGTGAAGAATTAATGGAATATATTATAGAAGGACTATATATGTCAGATATACTTAAAGGAAAAAATGTATTAATTACTGCAGGCGCAACGAGAGAATCTCTTGATCCAGTAAGGTATATTACCAATCATTCAACAGGAAAAATGGGATATGCTCTTGCGAAGTGGGCGTATTTAAAAGGTGCGAATGTTACAATAGTTTCAGGTAAATCTAACGTAGCGTTATTCCATGGAATTAAAAAAATAGATGTTATAAGCGCAAGCGATATGTTTAATGCAGTAAAAGAAAATTTTAAATCTAATGATATAATTATTATGTCAGCTGCCGTTGCTGATTATACACCTTCTAAATATTCTAATTCTAAAATTAAAAAAGGCGATGGAGATTTAGTAATAAATTTAGATAGAACACAAGATATTTTGAAATATGTTGGTGATAATAAAAAAGAAGAACAAATATTAGTAGGATTTTCAATGGAAACTGATGATTTAATTGAGAATTCAAAGAAGAAATTAATTAATAAAAATGCAGATATGATTTGTGCAAATTCATTAAATGGAGATACTACAGGATTTGGTGTTGACACAAATTTAGTTACTGTTATAACAAAAGATTATACAAAAGAATTACCATTTGGAACAAAGGAGGAAGTGGCTAGTCTTATTTTAGATGAGATTAGTAATTTAAAATAATATGATACTTGTAGTTGATATGGGAAATACTAATATTGTATTTGGTGTTTTAGATGGAACAAATGTAAAATTTTCTGGGCGTATTGGAACTGATAGAAGTAAAATGACTATTGATTTTTTAATGAGTTTCAAAACATTATTAGAATTTAATAATATACTACCAGAAGAATTAGAAGGCGGAATTTTATCTTCAGTTGTACCTGAACTTACTCTTATGGTTAAAGAATCAATGGAAATGTTGTTAAAAAAAGAAATTTTAGTTGTTGGTGCAGGAATTAAAACAGGATTAAATATTAAACTTGATGATCCTAAGAGTCTCGGTGCAGATAGAGTTGCCGATGCTGTGGCAGCTATAGAAGAATTTAAGGCTCCATTAATAATTCTTGATATGGGAACTGCTACAACTATTAGTGTTATTGATAAAAATAAGTGTCATATAGGAGGACTTATCATTCCTGGAGTTTATACTTCACTTAATGCACTTTCAAGTAATGCTTCACAACTTCCAAGTATATCTTTAACAGAACCTAAGAACATTATTGGGAAAAATACCATTGATTGCATGAAAAGTGGAATTATATATGGTACTGCATCAATGATAGATGGTCTTGTTTTAAGAATTAAGGAACATGTTGGTGAAGAGGCACTAGTTATCGCAACTGGTGGTGTAGCAAAATCCATTATTCCTTATTGTAATAGTAAATTTATTTATGAAGAAAATTTATTGCTTAAAGGCCTTTATTATATATATATGAAAAATCAAGGATAAACTGAGTCTACTATATAGTAGACTTGTTTTTTTCTAATTGGCCATTTTTTTGCCTTTTATTACAAAGTATGATAAAATTGATATGGTGTTAGTATGAAATATATAGTAAGAATTAAAGCAGTATCTTTGTGTATGTCAATAAGAAGAGCTACACTTTGTTATACGACATTAGAAAATAAAAAATATAACTTATTAGACCAAACACATCCGTTATCTTCATTTATTGAGTTAGAAATTAAAGATGGTAGTATATTGTGTAACAATGAAGAATATAAGTTAAAAATTGGTGAAGAAGTATATTTTCACTTAAAAAAGAACGTAAAAACTCTAACAAAAAATGAAACAGAGCGAATTACACTTGGTGCAATGATTTTACCATTATCACCAGAAATGGAAGATTATTATACAAAGTGTATTATGGATAATAATATTTTTGACCAATGGGATGGAGAATTCGAATATTTGCTTGGTTTAATGAATGAACTTTGTTTAAATGATATTGATGAAGCTTATAAATGGTTTGATAAAGCCAGTTTAAAAGGATTTAAATTTAAATTATTATAATACATAAGGAGGCGATATTATGAATATAGATGTTTCTGAATATGAAACATGGCGTAAAAAAGTATTTAAATATGCGAGAATATTTATTATATTAGCTTTTATTGTTGAAATTATTACCTTAGGTGTTAATATTATGAGAGACAATATTAAACCAAGTTATTTTTTATATACAATGAAAAATATTATTTTACCTTTTATAATAAATGTCTTAGGTTATTTTATTTGTAATTTTTTATCAAAATCAAATAAGGATGAAAATTTTAAAAATACTGCATGCCTATATTCGTTAATAATATCCGCAACCGTGATAGTTGTTTTTCATAGTTTATATCCTCAAATTGCGATGGCATTTTGTTTGGTTTTAGCGATTGCGAGTATGTTTGGTGAAAAAAGATTACTTAATCTTGTTTTAATTCATGGACTTATAGCTATTTTATTATCTTTTATAATTGAAGCATTAAATAATAAAAATAGTTCTTATGTACTTGGTTTATTAGTTGAGCAATTAATAAGTGTTACTTTGTTTAGTTGTACATATTTAGGTGGTAAACTTTTACTTAAGAATAATATAGAAAAAATGGAAAAAATATCTAAATATAGAAACGAACAAAGTGAATATATAGAACTTTTAAAATATGATTCACTTACAGGACTATATAATAATAATGCTTTAAAAACGACAGTATCATATAGTCTTAAGTATTTAAAAAAAGATACCAATTTAATGATTGCGATAATTGATTTAGATAATTTTAAAAAAATTAACGATACTTATGGTCATGTGTTTGGTGATCAAGTTTTAACTAAATTTTCAGAAATTATTAGAGATGAAGTTAATGACAATGTTTTAGCAGGAAGACTTGGAGGAGAAGAGTTTGCGATACTTTTTTCTAATTTAAGTAAAAATAATGTTGAATTAATTTTAAGAAGAATGTTATATAGATTATCTTCATATTTCAATGAATATAATATAACATTTAGTGCAGGAGTTGCGAAAGCATGTTTAAATGATGATGTTGAAAGTATAATTGAAAGAGCAGATGTTTTATTATATGATGTAAAACGCAGTGGAAAAAATAATATTAAGTTTGAAAATAGATAGTGTCATATAATAAAAAATTATGTTATAATTTGCATACAGGTGAAAAATTATGAGTGAAATATCATATATGAAAATTAATTGTCCTAATTGCCGTAAAGAAAATATGTTTAGAACAGTTAGAAGTATTAATGTAACTAAAGATAAGTATTTAAAAGACGAAGTATTAAATTTTGATATTTTTAAATATAGTTGTGAATGTGGGTTAAAAACTAAAATTTTCTATCCTACTTTATATCACGATGTGAAAAAGGCATTAATGATACAATATACAAAAAATGATAATCCAAAAGATTATGTAGATGTTTTTAATAAATTAAATAATAATTATCACTATAGAATAGTAAATGATCCCTATTTATTAATTGAAAAAATATTGATTTCTGATACGAAATATGATGATAAATTATTAGAGATTATGAAAGAGTTTATGATAGCTTCAACTAATAATAGTGAAATAGATAAATTATTATTTGCACTTGATAAAGATAAAAAATATTCTTTTGTTGCCCTAAATAGTAATGGACAATCAATTGGAATCATACCATTTAATGAAAACTTATATCAAATGATTTATGATAAATTTAAGTGTTTAGTTAAAGATGAATATATTATAGATCAAAAATGGGCGAGAGATTTTTTAATGGAGGTAAAACTATGAATTATATAAGTATGTGGGAAGAATTTAGAAAAACAAATAATCTAGATGATATTGATTATGGAGTTTATGAATATGACCAAGATGATATTTTAAAACTATTAAACGGAAGTATAAGTGCTGAAATTTCACCATATGAAGTTATAAGAAAGAATGATTATGCAATTCCTTTTGTTGGAGATTATAATATCGTAGTGAATGATAAAGAAGAAGCAATATGTATAATTAAAACAGTTAATGTTTTAATGATTCCTTTTAATGATATAAAAGAAAATATTGCACAAAAATTGGGATTTTCTAATTTAAAAGTATTTAAAGAAGACTATTCTAAAATATTAGAAAAAGAAATGAAAGAAATAAATATGTCATATGATGAAAATACAATATGTGTAATAGAAGAATTTGAAATAGTAAAATAAAAGGGAGATGATTTGTTTGAAAGCTATTAGACAAGTATTTAGAGATGTTTTATTAATTGAACCAGACCAAGAAAGAGATGATAGAGGGTATATTCATACGAGATACTCAGAAGATGATTTTAATAATATTAAAATTGATGGTATCTATGTTGAAGAGAAAGTCTTTCATGCAGTAAAAATGGCATCAATGTTTGGAATTTACTATCAAGATGAACCATATTTACAAAATAAAATAATTTATGCAGAAAAAGGCTCAATAATGGTATATGTTGTTGATTTAGATTCAAGTTCAGAAACATATAAAGAATGGATTTGTGTAGAATTAGATGATAAATCTAATAAGCAATTATATATTCCTTCTTCATATGGTTATGCATTTTTAACAATGGAAGATAATACTAATATAGTTGTTAAAACAGATGAATATCAAACAGATGGATATTTTAGATATATTACATATTTAGATAAAAATATTGGTCTTGAGTTTCCGTTTGATGAAATTATCTCAACTTATAAGGAAAAACAAGCGCCTACATTAAGAGATGAATAAACAGCTAAGCTGTTTATTTTTTTAAGGAGTATAAAAATGGAATTGAAAATAAATGGAATATATAAACATTTTAAAGGTGATTATTATATTGTTATAGATACATGTATACATAGTGAAACTAAGGAAAAGTATGTGTTATATAGAGCACTTTATGGAAGTGGAGAATTGTATATAAGACCTTATGATATGTTTATGTCATTAGTAGATAAAAACAAATATCCTAATGTTTTACAAAAATATAGATTTGAGTTACAAAAAATAAATTCAAAAGTGAGTGGATAATATGATATTAGATAAATTTAATTTAGATGGAAAAGTGGCTGTAGTTACAGGCGCAAATACAGGATTAGGACAAAAAATGTGCCAAGCACTTGCGGAGGCTGGTGCATATGTTTGCGGTGTTGCAAGAAGAGATTCGAGTGAAACAAAAGCCCTAATAGAAGATGGAAAATTTTATGAAATTATTGCAGATTTATCAGTGATGTCGAATGCTTCTTATGTAATTGATAAAGTTATTGAAAGATTTGGAAGAATTGATATTTTAGTAAATAATGCAGGTATGATTTTAAGAGAAGATGCATGTAATGTGGGAGAAGATGATTTTGATAAAGTATATAATTTAAATGAAAAAATGCCTTTTTTATTATCAAAATGTGCTTTTCCATATTTTGTTAAACAAGGTGGAGGTAAGATAATCAATATTGCATCTATGTTATCATTTCAAGGTGGAATTAGAGTTGTTTCATATACTGCAAGCAAACATGCTCTTGCAGGTATTACAAAAGCTCTTGCGAATGAATGGGCAAAATATAATATAAATGTTAATGCGATTGCGCCTGGTTATATGGCGACTAATAATACTTTAAATATTAGGAATGATGATAAGAGAAATCAAGCGATTTTAGATCGTATTCCACAAGAAAGATGGGGTACAAATGACGATATTATGGGTGCAGTAGTATATCTTGCAAGTGACGCATCTAGTTATGTTAATGGACACATTTTATGTGTTGATGGTGGATGGATGGCTAGATAAATGAAAAAAGGATTGATTTTTGATTGTGATGGAGTCTTGTTAGATTCTATGGAAATGTGGGAAAGTGTTGCATCAACTTTTTTAAAAAAACATAATATTATAGATGATAATGTAGATGGTATATGTAGTGGTATGTCACTAGAAGAAAGTTCTGTTTATTTAAATGAAAAATATAATTTAGGAATGGATCCTAAAATTATACGTCTAGAAATAAATTGTATAATAGAAGAAGCGTATTATACAACTCTTTTGTTAAAAGATGGTATAAAAGATTTTTTAAAGTATGCGTCATCTTTAAATTATAAAATGATAATTGCCACAGCTACTCCTAAACCATTAGTTGTATCTGCATTAAAAAGATTAGGCGTTTTAGAATATTTTATGGATGTTATTACAACAATAAAAGTGAAAAAAAGTAAGTCATTTCCTGATATTTATGATTATTGCCTTATGGCTCTAGGTTTAAATAAAGAAGATGTATATGTATTTGAAGATATTTATCATGCTATAAAAACACTTAAAGATGCATCTTATGATGTTATAGGTGTTCTTGATAGAAAAAATGAATATATTTATAATATGGGAATAAAGACTATTTCATCTTTTAAAGATAAATATTTGTATGATTTAATAAAGGAATGATTTTATGTTAAATGATATATCCAAACAAGATATTTTAATTTATGATGGCTCTTGCCATATATCATATGATTTTTTTACAAAAAATATAAAAACTAAAAAAAATATTAATAATAATGAATTATCTGAAATAATTAATAAAATAGATAAAAATAAATCATATACACAAATTGTAATAGGCTCTTTATATGATCCCTACCCAAAAATAGAAAAAGAAAAAGAATTAACAAGAAATACCTTAAAATATTTAATTAGTAAAAAATTAGGAGTAACGATTATAACCTCTTCTCGATTATTATTAAGGGATATCGATTTACTTAATGAAATTAATAAGTATTCTAAGGTTAAAATATTTGTTAAAATTCCTTCTTTAAATGAATATGATTTAAAAAACTTTGTTTATGAAACAAAAGAAGATATTTTAAATTTATTAGAAAATCTTAGTAAAACAGAGTTTGATATTTCTATATATAACGCACCAGTATTACCTTATATAAATGATGATATTGATACATTATTTAATATTGTTAATCTTATTAGTAAATACAAGATAGATAGATTACTATCTTTTAGAACAGGCGTAATATTAAAAGATGAAGACAAAGATGGTTTTTATTTACTTTTAGATGAAAAATATAGCGGTCTTAGAAGAAAATATGAATCAATGAGAGAAACTGATTATGTAATTAAAAGTCCTAAGGAAGAAATGGTTTTAAAGTATTTGAATAATTTATGTAAAGAATATAATATTATATATGATATTGAAAAAAATTTAGAATATATGTATTCTTATACAAAAAAATATATACAAATGAGTTTGTTTTAAAATGCATAAATATTTTGTAATTTATATTTTTATATTAATATATCATCACTACATTCATATAATGTAGTGGTGATTTTTTTATGAATAAGTATTATCTAGTGGGAATTCTAGGATCAGGAATGAGTGCGCTTGCTAAAATATTATATGATTTAGGAAATGATGTTTTAGGATGTGATAATGTCCTTGATTCGTATACTAATGATATATCTAAATATATTGATATTCATACACTAGATGATATTAAATATGATTTAAAGTATACATATATAATTGGTAATGCATATAAGGATTTAAAAATTACTAAAAAATTATTAAAGCGTGGTTATAATGTAATTTATTATCCAAATTTTGTTGATAATTTATTTAATAATACTAATATAGCTATTTCTGGTACTCATGGTAAAACTACAGTTACAAAATTTTTATCATGTTTAATTCCTGATGCATCTTACTTGATAGGTGACGGAGAAGGGTATGGAATTATTGGTAAATATTTCATATACGAGGCGTGTGAATATAAGGGTACGTTTTTAAATTATCATCCTGATATTTTATATGTTGGTAATATTGATTATGACCATCCTGATTACTATAAAGATATTTTAGATACATTTTTGTCTTTTAATAAACTATCTACTAGATGTAAGGTTTTAATAACAAATGGAGATTATTATTATACTAATAAACTAAATTGCGAAAATAAGATAACATTTGGTTTTAAAATTAGTAATGATTGCGTTTGTGATTATATTTTAACAGTAAATGGATATATGCTTAAAATTAAATATAATGATGAAGAAATAAAAATATTATATCCTTTTTATGGAATACATATGATTTATAACTTCTTAGGAGTTTATACTATTATGAGATATCTTGGATTTAGTAATTGTTATATTAAAAGTAATTTAGAGAGATTAAAACTCCCTAAAAGAAGAATGGAAATAACGAAAAAAGATGATAATTACTTTATATGTGATTACGCACATCATCCAAATGAAATTGATGCATTTTATGAAGGAATATGCGAAAATTTAGAGTATAAGGGATATAAGAAAGTAATAATTTTTGAACCTCATACTATATCTAGACTTGAGACTTTTAAAGAAGATTATAAAGAAGTTTTAAGTAAGTTTGACGATGTTTATTTATATTCTCTTTTTACTAGTATAAGAGAAGAATTTGATAAAACAAAAGTGGAAAATCTTTATAAATATTTAGGATTTAAATTATATGAAAATAATATCTTATTTAAAAAAAGCGTAGTATGTTTTGTAGGTGCAGGAAATATTGATAAAGAGTACTATAAGACTTGTAAAAGTTAGTAATAAATAATAAAATGATAATAGGTGATCACTATGAGAAAAAAGACGATATTATCTATTATTTTATTATTTGTTTTAACTCTTTTTAGTTGTGGTAAAACGAAAGATTTAAAACCATATGTTAAAGATACTGAAATATTAGGAATGGGTGGCTGTTGTGCTTTATTTTTTCCTGAAATTTCTAAATTAGATGAAAATTTAGTAAGTGTGACAAGTGATATGGGTGGAATATATATATCACAAGATAAAGGAAAATCATTTCTTAAAAATAATTTAAATGGAAGAGTTTATGCACGTCAGTTTGATCCCGTTGATGAAAATGTTATATATGCAGGTGGAAGTGGAATTTATAAGTCAAATGATAAAGGAAAAAGTTTTGAACTTATTTTTCCTAAAAAAGAAGATATATATAAGGTAATGACAAAAGAGGAAATTAATAGATATTTCTATTATACATACGATAATTCATATCCGACCTATAGTCAAGTTAAAGAAATACTTGTAAATCCTTATAACAATAATATTGTATATGCACTATTTGATTATTATAGTGAAATTAGTATATATAAATCTGAAGATAAAGGAGAAACGTTTGAAAAGATTATAACTTATGATAATAAGTATAATTTTAATGATAAGATAAATGATGGTAGATATAATAAATTATATATAGACCCTACTACACAAGAGCTTATAATTGTTAAATGTGATGGTATTTATAAATTAATAAATAATACTTTAGTAGAACTTTATAGATCAAATACTTATATTATTGACGTATGTTTTACATTTGAGGATAATAAACTATATTATATTGTAATAGAATATGGCTCAACTAATCAAATGGCTTTAACAAAATTATTTTATACCTCAGATTTTATTAATTTTACATATCTAGAAGATTTAATTATTAATAATAAAATTAATAATCAATTAACTTGGGATAAAAGAGTAGTTGAATTTAAATTAAAATTTGAAAATGTTACTGCTTCAAGTATTAATAACATTTATGTTACAAATGGATCTAATGGTTATTATAAAGATACATTAGAAAAGTACCCATATCAAATTGATTCAATAATTAGAATTAAAAATGATGAAACAACTTGGGTTTATGGACTGCCTTCTATAACGGCAGAAAAATTAGAAAATAGAGGTTGGATAGATGGATGTTATGACATGTTTGGAATATGTGTAAATCCTAATAATCCAGAAAGTTTTTTATTTACAACTTTATGTGGCGTTTATTATGCATATTCTAATGATGAAATATATCAATGTTATACAAATAGTGTAAAAAAAGATGGTAAGACGTATTATTCATCAACGGGAATAGATTGTCAAACAACATACGGAATAAGAAAAGATCCTTTTAATACTTCACATATGGTAATGTTAAATACTGATTTAGGATTAAGTTATAGTTATGATAGTGGTAAAACATGGAATTGGTCTTTTGAGGGTGTTGAAAAGTGGCGAAATACGCTTTATGATGCTCATTTTGATTTAAGAGAAGAGAATGTTTTATATGGCTTGTGGTCATCACGCCATGATGCTCCTTATGACGCTTCTGGAAATGAATATGATAATAGATATGGTGGATTTGCAATCTCTTATGATGGTGGAATAACTTGGGATAGTACATATTCAAAGGGGATTCCTGAAAATGCAATTCCTGTAAAGATGTCGACATATTATGAAAATGAACAATTAACAATATATGTAGCTACATTTAATTTGGGTTTTTATGTAAGTTATGATAGTGGTAAAACCTTTGTTAGTATAAATAATGGAATTATACCTATTAGTTATGGTGGTCATAATTATATATTTGGTTCAGATATTACAACAGATGGGAAAGATACTTATGCAGTTTTGTCTAAAACTAATTTTAATAATGAAATTCAGTCAGGGAAGGTTTATAAACTAAAAAGTAATTTAATATGGGAAGAAATTAAGATTAGCGAAGATTTAGAGTGCCCAAGACAAGTATGTATTAAAGATGGAAAATTATATATAAGTGCTGTTTGTAATAATAAATATAATTGGTACACTGATATTACTAAATATGATAATGTTTGTGGTGGAGTTTATGAATATTATAATTCCAATGTTAAACAAATATTTGATGAAAAAATATCAGTTGCAGGACTTTGTTTTTTAAAAAATGGTGACATGGTTTTAAGTGATATTTGTGGAAATGTATATTATAAAAAAGGTGATGAATATATAAAAATATATAGTGAATATCATATGATATCTAAAGGGATAACGGTAGAAGATGATATCTTATATTTACCAACTTTAGGTGGAGGATTATTGAAAATCGAATTAGGTTACAAATGATATGAAAATTTTTTCATAAATTGTTGAAAACACTTACATTTAGTGGTATAATTTTAATAGTTTATGGAGTGTGATTTTGATGGCGAATATAACAATATATGATGTTGCAGGTGCAGCAAAGGTTAGTTTAGCTACAGTAAGTAGAGTTTTAAATAATCCTGAAAAAGTAAACGCAGATACTAGAGAAAGAGTACTTAAAGTTATTAAGGAATTAGGGTATAGACCAAACGCAATCGCTAGAGGTCTTGCGAGTCGTAAAACAACAACTGTGGGTATTATGTTATCGGATGTTACACGTGCATCAACTAGTCAGTTACTAGGTGGTATTATTGATATCGCAAAGAAATATAATTATGCCGTAAAGATTTTCTCTATGGCTGGAGATAGTGATATAGAAGAATCTATTAGAAATGTAGTAGCTGAACAAGTTGATGGAATTATTTTTATGAATGATGAACTTGATTCAAAACAAATGGAAATTGTAAAAGAAAGAGTAATTGATGCGAATATTCCAATAGTATTAGCGAATGTTATGACAAATGATGAGTCATTTCCTTCAGTAATGATTGATTATGTTGAAGCTTCATACCAATTGACAAAAGAATTAATTTCTAAAGGTAAAAAGGAAATATATATGTTATCAACTGTAAGAAAATATTCTGTTAACTCTGGTAAAGTTTCTGGGTATACAAAAGCTATGGAAGAAGCGGGTCTTGAACCTAAAGTATTCCGTACAAGTGGTGATGTTAATGTTAGTACACCTCACTTTGAAGAATTTTTTGCAAATAAAAAGGTAGATGCAGCGTTAGCTGTTCGTGATAGTATTGCCGTAGCGTTTTTAAATGTTATGGTTGAGCAAGGAAGAAATGTACCTGAGGATGTTAGTGTAATAGGATTTCAAAACACAAAATATGCAGTTTTATCAAGACCTACCTTGACATGTATTGATAATCCGGTGTATGATATAGGTGCTGTGTCAATGAGATTATTGACAAAGCTTATGAAAAATGAACACATTGAAAACTATCATATATTATTACCACATAATATAATTAGAAGAAAGTCAATGGTATAGTCTGATAGGAATAAGTAGTAATATATTTATTATTTAGAGAACTAATGGTTGGTGAAAATTAGTTAATGGTATATTATGAATACATCCTGGAGATTTCTTATGAAAAGTAAGAACGGTTGTGCGTTATAACTTTTGAGTGCTAGATTTTATCTAGAATTAAGGTGGTACCACGTTTAATGCGTCCTTATATCGAGGGCGCTTTTTTTTATTTTATTAAAGGAGAATTTATATGACAATTTATGAAGAATTAGAATGGAGAGGACTTATTAAAGATATATCTGATCCATCAATTAAAGAAAAATTAAATAAAGGAGGAATGACTTTTTATATTGGGACTGATCCAACTGGCGATAGTTTACATATAGGACATTTCTCAAGTTTTCTAATATGCAAAAGATTAAAAGATGCTGGGCATAATCCGATTATATTAGTTGGAGGTGCGACAGGTCTTATTGGAGATCCAAAACCAGATGCAGAACGTCCGATGGTTACATATGAAACTGTTAATCATAATTTCAACTGTTTAAAGACTCAAATTAAGAAAATTTTTGGAGACGATATTGAAGTTGTAAATAATTACGATTGGTCTAAAGATTTAAATTTTATTGATTTTTTAAGAGATTATGGTAAATATTTTAATATTAACTATATGATGCAAAAAGATATTATCGCAAGAAGACTTGAAGCAGGAGAAGGTATTACATATACTGAATTCTCATATATGATTATGCAAGCTCTTGATTTCTATTGGTTAAATCAAAATAAAAATGTTTCAATGCAAGTTGCAGGTCAAGACCAATGGGGAAATATTACTGCAGGTATTGAACTTGTAAGACGTAAAGCTGGACGTGAAGTTTATGGATTTACAATGCCTCTTTTAACAAAATCAGATGGAACTAAATTTGGAAAAACAAATGGGAAAGCTGTATGGCTTGATAGTAAGAAAACTAGTCCATATGAAATGTATCAATTCTTTATTAACTCAGAAGATAGTAAAGTAATCGATTATTTGAAATTCTTAACATTCTTATCTAAAGAAGAAATCTTAGAATTAGAAAAATCTCATTTAAGAGAACCTGAAAAAAGAGAAGCTCATAAGGCATTAGCTAAAGAAGTAATTACATTCCTTCATGGTAAAGAAGCATATGATGAAGCCCTACATATTTCTGAGGCTTTATTTGCAGGAGATATTAAATCATTAACTGCTAAGGAAATTGAAATGGGATTTAATGATCTAACATCTGTTTCAGTTTTAGAAGATACTCTATTAGTTGATGCTTTAATAGATGTTAAACTTGCATCAAGTAAAAGAGAGGCTCGAGAATTTATTAAAAACGGTGCGGTATTACTTAATGGTGTTAAGTGTCAAGATTTAGAAAAGAAATTATCTAAGTCAGATGCGATTGAAAATAAGTATATTGTTCTTAGACGTGGTAAGAAATTATACGCATTACTAAAATTTTAATATCATCATTAATCAAAATAGGAAATGAAAACATTTCCTATTTTATTATCTTTAAAAAATGGTATAATATATATGTTTTGGAGGTTACCTGTTATGATAACGAAGTTTTTATACCAATTAGATAATTCACAAAGAAAGGTTATTGTAGGGATAGTTGAGGATGATGAAATTGAAACTATCGATTCCCTAACAACATTTAAATTAGTACAAGATACAAAAGCGATTCTTCGTCCTAATGATAAGGTATTATATAATGTTGGAAAACAAGGATATATAGTATTTCACTCAGAAGATGGAGACAGATATTTAGATATAAATATTTTTGGAGATGAGGTAAAAATAAATGTAACAAAGAATATTTCATTTGCTTCATCATATAGCGAAGATTTCTTTGGCGTTATTTTAGATTATGCATCATATTTTGGCTTTGAGGATGTTGAATTTATATTCAATGGAATGAAAAAGTCGAAAAATGGAAGTATAGATGATGAATATGATCATTACTTCAAAAGAGTAACAGATGCTTCTTACTGTAAAATTAATAAAGATGATAAAGCATATTTTTTATCAAGAAATGAAGATATGTCATATTTTTTAACACCAGACTTTTCTCAAGCTAGTAAGGTGAAAAAAAATGAAATTAGAAAAGTATTAATTATTAATAAATTCATTAATTCTAAGACTGAAAGAAAAGATTTGTCTTTCTCTCCTTATAAAGCACTTGTTTCAGATAATGTATACTATTATGCAGGCCTAAATCCTTTTAAAGCTACATATACTGATGATGTTTTAACATTAGAACTTGAACCTGTAATTGATGTAAGTGCGAGATTAATTAAATCTGAAGAAATCTTCTTAGGTTTAAAAGATGTATCATATTTAATTAGTAAAGAAAAAACTAATAAGAGATATTATCTAGAAGTTGATGGTAAGTATGTAAAAGAAACAAGTCCTTTTATGTATGAATTTGTTTCAAATCCATTTGATGCATCGCCATTATTAGATTATGATATTGAGATTGTTAAATCCTTATTGAAAGTATTTGATCCTAGTAAAAAAGTATTGAGAAAAAATAAGAACAATTTTATGTATTACGAAAAAAATATCTATACATTAACTGATAACGCAATCTCAGGATATGATAATGGAAAAATGATTGATAAAGATATATATGATGAATTTATTTCTACATTTAATACAAACTTTAATAACAAGAAAAGAGATAGTGGTCTAATACTTATTAGAGATGGTAAGTATTTAAGTATGGAAATTATTTCAAGTACTAGATTTTCTGTATATTTATCTGACTCAAGTTATAATGCTAGTTTATTTACAGATAAAGAAGCTAAAGTACTTGAAAAATTATTTAATTGGAATTTTAAATATAGAGAAATAAAAAATCTATTAGTTAAAGATTTATCATTATACAAGATTAATATAGACAATAAAAAATCTATACTAGATGAATATAAGAATATTATGAAAGATATCACTAGTAAAAAAACACCTGTTGTTGCGTATGATAAACCATCAGAAATTAAATGTGAAACAGAAAAAGGTGCTCTTGAATATTTAAGACGTTTTTATATGAAAGATGTTTTTGATTTTAAGAAATTATTTGAATTAGTTTTAAATGATGAGATAAAAAATGTTTTAATAGTATCAACTAAGTTTAATTTAGAACTTCAAGGTTTAGCACTTGCCGCTAATTCTAAATTAAATGTAACAATATTAAATGAAAATAAATTTGGTTATTTACCAAATATCTATTTAAATAATAATATTAAAATAGATGGAATGTATCGTTTGAAATTACAAAATTTACCTAAGACTTTCTTGAAATCATATGATTTAATTGTATTTGGTCTTGGCTTTGATGAAGATGAAATCTTATTTAAAGATACTTTAGATGAATTATGTAAGGATGATAGGGATGTAGTTTTTGTAAATACAAAACATGCTCAATTTGAACCTGAGGTAGATAAATTCTACGAATATTTCTCATCTAAAATTTCTCTTAAGAGAAAGTATTTCAATTATGATATGCCGTATACTGATGACATACTAGCACTTGATGAAGAATTTACTAATTATTTATATAGGATTCAATCTATTAATCAATATCCATCTGTAAAATTGGATAAAAAATATTCATATCATAGTATAGTTATTAAACATAATAATGAACTAAAAGATTTTTATAAAAAAGAAGATTAATAAAATAAAGATTATAAGTTACTAATTAATTTAGATAATTTGTAATCTTTTTTATTTATTAAATTACAAAATTATGAAATTATTACCAATTTTATATTAAATATTAGTAAAAATATGCGTTTTTATTAAAACAAAGTGTTGGAATTATTTATTGTACCATTTTTATTAGTACTGATTTCATGTAAGGATGATTCATTTAAACTAGAGAAAAGTGATAATGATATGTATATTTATAGAGTAACAAATGAACCTAAAAATACTAAATTATCAAATGATGATAAAGAATATATCATAAATGAAATTAATGATTTAGATTTTAATTATGTTGAAACTGAAACTATATATGGTCATATATGAAATTTCGTATGGTGAATTTAATATATTTTTTCAAGGTAAAAATGGTGAATATATAAATGTCACACATAATGATTCTAATACATATTATGCAACTAAAAATAATACAAGTAATTTATATAAAAAATTAAGCGAACTAATATAAAGTAAAAATTAGTAGTGAATAATAATTTGTTCACTACTTTTTTGTATTAATTATTATTCTTAAACATAGAATATTATAGGTGAGACTATGAAAACGATTGTTTATAATAGTGTGGTATTTCTTGTTTTACTAATTTTATCTATTATATTTCATTATGTTTATGAATGGTGTAATTATAATAAATATATTTCATACTTTGTGCCTATAAATGAAAGTATATGGGAACATTTAAAACTATTATATTTTCCTGCTTTATTAGTTTTACTATTGGAATTTAGTATATTTAAGTATAATAAGAAATATTTTGTATCGTCTATTTTAAGTCTTTCTATATCCATGTTATCTATTATAGTTCTTTACTATACTATAACTGGTGTTATAGGCATGAATATAGATGTTATTAATATAGGTATTATGATTATAAGTATAATTTTATATTTATATTTAAGGAGATTATTTTATAAAATTAATTTAAGTACTAATTTATTTTTATCAATAACTTTAACAATAATGTGGTTTTTATATTTTATTCTTTTTACTTATAATCCACCTAATCTAGGTTTATTTGGAAAGTTAATTTATTGTTAAATTAGAATTATTTTAGTATAATATAAATGGATTATTATGGAGGTTTTAATATGCCAATTATTACAAGAATATATGCAAGAGAAGTTCTAGATTCAAGAGGAAATCCAACTGTTGAAGTTGAAGTTTATACTGAAAGTGGATCTTTTGGTAGAGCGATTGTACCAAGCGGAGCTTCTACTGGAGAATATGAAGCACTTGAACTACGTGATGGTGATTTAAATAGATTTAGAGGTAAGGGTGTTTTAAAAGCAGTTAAAAATGTTAATGATGTTATTGCACCTCTTTTATTAGGAATGGATGTAAGAAGTCAACTTGTTATAGATAAGACTATGATAAAAATAGATAATACTCCTGATAAAAGTAATTTAGGTGCAAACGCAATACTTGCGGTATCTATGGCATGTGCAAGATGTGCAGCTGATTATTTAGGTGTTAGTTTATATAATTATTTAGGTGGTTTTAATGCAAAATATATGCCAGTTCCGATGATGAATATTTTAAATGGCGGAGCACATGCTGATTTTTGTATTGATTTTCAAGAAATAATGATTATCTGCGCTAATGCTAAGTCAATTAAAGAAGCTATTAGATGGGGTAGCGAGATATTTTATAGTTTAAAAGATATCTTAAAATCTAAGGGTTATAATACATCTGTTGGAGATGAAGGAGGATATGCACCTAAGTTATCTAGTAATGAAGAAGCTTTTAGTTTAGTTTGTGATGCGATAAAAAATGCAGGTTTTAAACCAGGTGAGGATGTTTTTTTAGCTATAGATGCAGCATCTAGTGAGTTTTATAATGAAAAGACTAAATTATATGAATTAAAGAGTGAAAATAAAAATTTAACATATAATGAATTAATTGATTATTATGATATGCTTATTAATAAATATCCTATTATTTCTATTGAAGATGGTCTATGTGAAAATGATTGGGAAGGTTGGAAGGCTTTAACTGTAAGATTATCTAATAGAGTTCAGTTAGTAGGTGATGATTTATTTGTTACAAATACAAAGAGACTTCGCAAAGGAATTGATGAAAAAGTTGCGAATTCAATTTTGATTAAAGTTAATCAAATAGGTACATTAACAGAAACATTTGATGCGATTGAAATGGCAAAAAGAGCAGGCTACACTGCTATAATATCTCATAGAAGTGGTGAAAGTGAAGATACTACAATCGCAGATATTGCGATAAGTGCTAATGTTATGCAAATAAAAACAGGCTCTTTATCTAGAACAGATAGAATTGCAAAATATAATCAATTAATTAGAATTGAGGAAGAATTAAATGATTATGGGTTAGAAAAAATTTCGATATTCCCGGGTATTGACGCATTTTATAATATTAAGAAGTAATATCTTTAAAAATATATTACATTTGATTTTTTTATGATAATATATTTTTAAGGAGGAAAGAGAAAATGAATTTTTTTAAAGAACATCTTCAAAAGATAATATATATTATTGCGATTGGTGCATTTTTGTTAGTTTTACCAAATCTTATAACAACAATTGATACATTAGAATTAGATGCTAAGGCTATCTTCTTTGTTTTATATTATTTAATGGTGATTGTTGCGTCTATTTTAATATTTATGATTGCACGCAAGAATGTAAAAGATAAGGATTTAATTAATGGAAGTCTTATTTTACTTATGCTTTGTGAAATGCCAATGACCATTTATTTCATTTTATTACAATATGATATGGGACTTTCTGTTTCATCAAATTATCTTATGGATTTTATATTATATTTAATTATATCAATTTATGTGATAGTAGTTATAACAAGAAACAAAGATTTAAATGCTTTAATTATTCCGCTCGGTGTATTAATGGTTTTAGAATTACCGTCAATTTTTTCGAATGACAAAGTATCAACTGCAAAATTTCTTATGTATTTAGCCTTAATGCTTGTGATTACTTTAAAAGACGATAATACTTTTGACTATTTTGATGTTAATTAATAGGAAATGATATAAAAAAGGACAGTTTATGTGTTCGGTACTCAATAAAACTGTCCTTTTTATATGTATTTTATCTTTCTAATTGATGAAGCATTTTTTCAAGATCTTTTTTTTCGAAATCATATGTTTTCTTACAAAAACTACATGTGACACTAGCTTTTCCATCTTCGTTAATAATATCTGTAATTTCTTTTTTACCAAGTGACATAATTCCTTTAAAGAAACGATCACGATTACAAGGACAAGAATAAGATATATTGTCGCGCCCTAATATCGTAAAGTCATCACCTGCTAATTCTCTAATAATAAGTTCAGGAGTATATCCCTCATTTATCATTTGACTTACTGATTTGATATTTGAAAGTCTTTCTTCTATTTTTGAAATAATTTCATCAGGACATCCTGGCATTAATTGAAGAATAAAACCACCAGCTGCAAGGCATGAGTTATCAGTATCTACTAATACACCAAGTCCAACTGAAGATGGAGTTTGTTCACTTTCTGCGAAATAATAAGTGAAATCTTCAGCGATTTCTCCTGTTTGAATTCTTACAGAAGAAGAGAATGGTTGTTTCATATTTAAATCTTTTATGACATGTAAATAACCATCACCAACAGCTTTTCCTACTGCAAGATGTCCATTATTATATTGTAAGAAAACTTCCGGATTTCCAACAAGTCCTCTAACATTTCCATTACATGCTTCTACAAGGATTTGACCTAAAGGTCCGTCTATTTCAAATTTTACAGTTAAATGTTCATCGCTTTTATAATTGACGCTCATCATCGCTACACATGTAAGCACTCTACCTAAAGCTGCAGTAGCAGTAGGCCAAAGTCCATGTATATATCTTGCATGCTCAACAAGATTTGTGCTTGATGCGGCGTAAATTCTGACATATTTATCATAAGCTAACGCTCTTACTACATAATCTTCCATATAATCACCATATCAATTATATCAAAAATTCGACTTTATAGCAAAGAAAACGCTTTTAATTCAAAACATATTGACTACTTTTTTTTATTGTGTAAAATAAAGTTGTTAAGGAAACTTAACGACCTTGCAAAGATAGTTTAATATTAAAAGTAAACTTGAGTATAATTATGACGGACTAATACATCATAATTATTAGTCTTATAAAAGGACTAATACTTGAGTTAGTCCTTTTTTTATTAAATAATATATTCCTATGATAATAGAGAGTAGTTATATAATGAACTTTTAGCGAGCTAGTGTTGGTGGAAGACTGGTAATTCATGTATAATGAAGCGCACTATTTAGGTTTTATCTGAATAAGTAGGATAAACGTTATTTCGCGTTAAGAAAAAGAGGTGGCTTATATAAAAAATATAAGCAATTAGAGTGGTACCGCGCATACAGGCGTCTCTTTGTTTACAAAGGGGCCTTTTTTTTATATTTTATTCTAAATTATTGTTATAACTTTTATAAGGTGTTATAATAATTAAAAGGTAAAAAATGTGTAAAAAAGGTTCTTAAATTAAAATAGAATCGAAAAAAAGGAGAAAATTAAAATGGCAGAAAAGAAGATTAAAAAAGTAGTTTTAGCTTATTCAGGAGGATTAGACACATCAATAATCATTCCATGGTTAAAAGAAAATTATGATAACTGTGAAGTAATCGCAGTATCTGGAAATGTAGGACAAACTGATGAACTTGTTGGTCTTGAAGAAAAAGCATTAAAGACAGGTGCATCTAAGTTATATGTTGAAGACTTAAATAAAGAATTCGTTGAAGATTTCATTTTCCCAACAATGAAAGCTGGAGCAAAATATGAAAAATATTTACTAGGTACATCATTTGCACGTCCAATTATTGCGAAAAGAATTGCAGAAATCGCATTAAAAGAAGGTGCTGATGCAATATGTCATGGATGTACAGGAAAAGGAAATGACCAAGTACGTTTCGAACTAGCAATTAAAGCATTTGCTCCAAATATGAAGATTATAGCTCCATGGAGAGAATGGGATATTAAATCAAGAGATGAAGAAATAGATTATGCAGAAGCTCATAATATTCCACTTAAGATTTCAAGAGAAACTAATTATTCAAAAGATAAGAACTTATGGCATTTATCACATGAAGGGTTAGATCTTGAAGACCCAGCTAATGAACCTCAATACAATAAAAAAGGATTTTTAGAATTAGGTGTTTCTCCAGAACAAGCACCAGATAAACCTGAATATGTTACTATTCACTTTGAAAAGGGAATTCCTACAAGTGTAAATGGTAAGGAATTAGGTGCTGTTGATTTAATATGGGAATTAAATAAAATTGGTGGTAGAAACGGTATTGGTATTTTGGATATCGTTGAAAATAGACTTGTTGGTATGAAGAGTCGTGGAGTATATGAAACACCAGGTGGAACTATTTTATATGAAGCACATGAACTTCTTGAGTCTATTACATTAGATAAAGAAACTTCTCATTTTAAAAAGACTATTGCAGATAAATTTGCAGATTTAGTATATAACGGACTTTGGTTTACACCACTTCGTGAGGCGTTATCAGCATTTGTTGATAAGACTCAAGAAAATGTAACAGGTGATGTTAAGGTTAAATTATATAAAGGAAATATTATTCCTGCAGGTATAACTTCACCATATACATTACATAATATGGATATCGCATCATTTGATGATGATGGTGGAGCATATAACCAAGCAGATTCAGCAGGATTCATTAATTTATTTGGACTTCCTGTAAAAGTACAAGCTATGGTTAATAATAGTAAAAAAAATAAGTAATTAAGGTAGGTAATAAAGTATGGCAATGTGGGCTGGTAGATTTAAAAAAGAATTAGATAAAGAGGTAAATGATTTTAATTCATCAATTTCATTTGATTCTAGGATGTATGAATTTGATATATTAGGATCTATAGCTCACGCAACTATGCTAGGTAAGCAAAGAATTATAAGTGATGAAGATAGTAAACTAATAACTGATACTTTATCTTTAATACTTGAGGATTTAAAAACAGGTGCTTTAGATTTTGATTACACTGCTGAAGATATTCATATGTTTGTTGAAGCAGAGCTTACTAAAAGGATTGGAGAAGTTGGAAAAAGACTTCATACTTCTCGTAGTAGAAATGATCAAGTGGCATTAGATATAAGATTATATTTACGTCATGAAATAAAAGAAATTAAGGCATTAGTAATTAAATTAATAGAAGAAATTTTAGATTTAGCTAAGAAAAATCAAAAAACAATAATGCCAGGTTATACACATCTTCAACGTGCTCAACCTATTACCTTTGCTAATCATCTTTTGGCTTATGCAAATATGTTAAAAAGAGATTTAGATAGACTTAATGATACATATAAAAGATTAAATGGTATGCCTCTTGGTTCATGCGCACTTGCAGGTACAACATATAACATTGATAGAAAATTAGTATGTAAACTTCTTGATTTTGATTATGTTGTACAAAATACATTAGATGGAGTTTCAGATAGAGATTTTTGTGTAGAACTTGCATCTACAATTGCGATGATTCAAATGCATTTATCAAGATTTAGTGAAGAAATAATTATGTGGTGTTCATGGGAATTTAAATTTATTGAATTAGATGATGCGTATTCAACTGGTTCAAGTATAATGCCACAAAAGAAAAATCCTGATATTGCAGAACTTGTAAGAGGTAAAACTGGTAGAGTATATGGTAATTTGATGACTTTGCTTACAATGTTGAAAGGATTACCACTTGCGTATAATAAAGATATGCAAGAAGATAAGGAAGCTATATTTGATAGTGTTGATACTATTAAACAATGCTTAAGTATTTTTACACCTATGCTTGCGACAATAAAAGTTAATGAAAAAAATATGAGAAATGCCGCGGCAAAGGGATTTATAAACGCAACTGATTTAGCTGACTATTTAGTAGGTAAAGGTATGGCGTTTAGAGATGCATATAAAATTTCAGGTACATTAGTTGCAAGGTGTATTGATCTAAATACAACTCTTGAAGAATTACCAATTCAAGAATATAGAAAACTTAGTGATAAGTTTGACAATGATTTATATGATGCCATCAATTTAGAAAATTGTACATTTAAACGTAATAGTGAGGGTGCATCTAGTATTGAATCAACAACAAAGCAAATTGAAGATCTAAAAAAGGAGCTTGCCCAAAATGTATAAAGTATTTATTGATGGAAAAGAAGGAACAACTGGATTAAGAATTTTTGATAGATTTAAAAATCGTAATGATATTGAAATTCTTACAATTAGTGATGAGTTAAGAAAAGATGTTAATGAACGTAAAAAAATGATTAATCAAGCTGATATTGTTTTCTTATGTTTACCAGATAATGCAGCTATTGAAGCGGTTAGTTTATGTGAAAATCCTAATACTAAAATAATAGATGCATCTACAGCACATAGAACGAATCCAGATTGGGCATATGGTTTTGCAGAACTTGGTATGGATTTTTATCTTAAAATTAAAAATTCAAAAAGAGTTGCAGTTCCAGGATGTTATGCTTCAGGATTTATGAGTATAGTATATCCTTTAGTAAAATTAGGAATTTGTAATAACGATTATCCATTTTGTGCAAATGCAATTAGTGGGTATAGTGGTGCAGGTAAAAAAGCCATTAAGGTTTATGAAGATAAAGATAGACCTGAAATGTATGATGCACCAAGATTATATGCAATGAGTCAATCTCATAAGCATTTAAAGGAAATGCAAGCAATTGCAGGATTAAAAGAAAAGCCTTTATTTAATCCATATGTATGCGATTTTCTTCAAGGAATGCTTGTTACAATTCCGCTTTATGTAAATAATTTAAATAAGAAAATGACACCACTTGAAGTGTGGACGTCCCTTAATGAATTTTATAAAGGTAGTGATTTTGTAAGAGTTATGCCTTTTTATGAAACTGGAACAGAAGATGGTTTTATTTCTGCAAATCATTTAAGTGGAAAAGACTATTTAGAAATATATGTTGCTGGTAACGAAGAAAGAATAAATATTACAGCATGTCTTGATAATCTTGGTAAAGGTGCATCAGGTGCTGCGATTGAATGTATGAATATAATGTTAGGTCTAGATCCAAAAACGGGATTAGTACTATAAGGAGGAAATATGTTTAAGTTTGTTGATGGTGGAGTTTGTGCTCCAAAGGGATTTAAAGCAAATGGTATTCATTGCGGTTTAAAGAAAAATAAAGCTAAAAATGATTTAGCGTTAATTGTTAGTGATACTTTATGTAAAACTGCATCAGTTTATACTACTAATCTAGTTAAGGGAGCTCCTATATATGTAACTTTAGAGCATAGTAAAAATGGAGTTGCACAAGCTATTATTTGTAATAGTGGAAATGCAAATACATGTAACGCTGATGGAATTGAAATTGCAAAAGAAATGTGTCATCTTGTTAGTTTAGAGACAAATATTAAAGAAGATGATGTATTAGTTGCTTCTACTGGAGTTATTGGTCAAAGATTATCAATCGAACCTATAAAGAACGGAATGAAAGAATTAGTCGCAGGACTTGATAATAAAGATATCAATTCTACACTTGCTTGGGAAGGTATTAGAACAACGGATACATTTAAAAAAGAAATTTCTATAGAATTTACGATTTCTGGTAAGGTATGCCGTATGGGTGGTATTTGTAAAGGTTCTGGTATGATTCATCCTAATATGGCAACTATGTTAGGATTTATAACAACAGATGTTGCGATATCTAAAGAATTGTTACAAAAAGCATTAAAAGAAAGTATTGAGGATACATTTAATATGGTATCAGTTGATGGTGATACTTCTACAAATGATACAGTATCAATTCTTGCGAATGGTATGGCATTAAATAGTGAAATAGTTAATGAAGACGAAGATTATCTAGAATTTAAAAAGGCACTAAATTTTGTTAATACATATTTATCAAAAGCTATTGCGAAAGATGGAGAAGGTGCAACTAAATTATTAATTTGTGATGTTTTAGGTGCTAAAACAAAAAGTGACGCGAAAATTGTATCTAAATCAGTAATTTGTTCTAGCCTACTTAAAGCTGCGATGTTTGGTGCAGATGCAAACTGGGGTAGAGTACTTTGTGCAATAGGCTATAGTGGTGCATGTGTTGATATTAATAAAGTAGATGTTGAATTTGAAAGCATCAAGGGAATTATTCCAGTTTGTAAGGATGGTGCTGGAATAGATTTTAGTGAAGAAATTGCTAAAGAGATTTTACTTGAAGATGAAATTATAATTCGTGTTAATTTAAATGATGGTGAATTTAAAGCACAAGCATTTGGTTGTGATTTAACATATGATTATGTAAAAATTAATGGAGATTATAGAAGTTAAGATTGGAGAAAAATAATATGAAGATAACTAATGAACAAAGAGCAGAAGTTTTAGTTCATGCTCTACCTTATATTCAAAAGTATTATGGAAAAATTGTTGTAATTAAATATGGCGGAAACGCAATGATTGATGAAAAACTTAAACAAGATGTTATGCAAGATTTAGTATTACTTCAACTTATTGGAATGAAGGTGGTTTTAGTTCATGGCGGTGGACCTGAAATAAATTCAGCTTTTAAAGCATATAATAAAGAAACAATAAAAGTTGATGGATTAAGATTTACTGATGAAGAAGGTGCATCAATTGTTCAAATGGTTTTAGCAGGTAAGGTAAATAAAGATTTAGTTAAACTTCTAGGTGTCCGAGGAGGAAAGGCTATTGGTCTTTCTGGAATGGATGGTAAAATGATCCAATGTTCTTTTAAAGATAAAGATAAATATGGATTTGTTGGTTCAATAGATGAAATAAATCCAGAAGTTATTTATGATGCATTAGATAATGGATATATTCCTGTTATTTCAACAGTAGGAGTTGACCTTTTAGGTAATAGTTATAATATTAATGCAGATACAGCTGCTGCTCAAATTGCTGGTGCATTAAAGGCTGAAGCGTTTATAGCAATGACAGATATTCCAGGACTTTTAAGAGATAAGAATGATGAATCAAGTTTAATTCATAAAATTAATGTAAGTGAACTTGCGAGTCTTGCGAAACAAGGAATAATTGATGGTGGTATGATTCCTAAGGTTGAGTGCTGTGTAGAGGCGATTAGAAGAGGAGTGCATAAAGTATTCATAATTGATGGTAGAGTACCGCATTCAATACTAATTGAACTTATGACAGATGAAGGAATAGGAACAATGTTCAAATAGAGGTGTGTTATGAAATTTGACGATTTAAAATGTAATGATAAAGAATATATAATTAATACATATAATAGATTTGATGTTGCAATTAAAGAAGGAAAAGGTTCAACATTATATGATGTTGATGGAAAAAAATATATTGATTTTTCTTCTGGAATTGGAGTTAACGCATTTGGAGTAAATGATAAAGAATGGGTTGATGCAGTGTGTTATCAAGCATCACAAATCCAACATATTTCAAATCTATACTATACTATTCCACAAATTCGTTTAGCTGAAATTTTATGTGAAAAAGCAAATATGAAAAAAGTATTTTTCTGCAATAGTGGAGCTGAGGCAAATGAAGGTGTTATAAAAGCTGCGAGAAAGTATTCATATGATAAATATGGAGAAGGTAGAAAAGATATTATTACACTTGAAGGTAGTTTTCATGGGCGTACAGTCCTTACTCTTTCTGCTACAGGACAAGATAAATTTCATAAGTATTTCGCTCCATTTGTAGACGGATTTAAATATGCTAAACCAAATGACATTGAAGGACTTTTAAATATGATAGATGATAAAACATGCGCTATCATGATTGAAACTATCCAAGGTGAAGGTGGAGTAAATAACTTAGATGAAGAATTTATTAAGGCAATTGATAAAGTATGTAAAGAAAAAGATATTTTATTTATTGTAGATGAAGTTCAAACTGGAAATGGTCGTACTGGATATTTTTATTCATATCAAGAATATGGTGTTACACCAGATTTAGTATCTACAGCTAAAGGTCTAGCTGGTGGTCTTCCTATGGGTGCAGTATTATTTGGTGAAAAGACAGAAAAAACATTAAGTTATGGTGACCATGGAACAACATTTGGTGGAAATCCTATATGTGCACAAGCTGCGATTTCAGTTGTTAGTAGGATAGATGAAAAACTATTAGATAATGTTAAGAATGCAAATAAAATAGTTAAAGATATATTATCAGCCTCACCTGCTGTAAATAAAATTACAGGTAAAGGTTTAATGATAGGTGTTGATTTTACATCACCTAGTGGTAAGAATGCTTCAGATGTAGTTAAAGATTGTATTAAAAAAGGATTAATTGTCTTAACAGCTAAAGATAGAGTTAGATTATTACCTCCTCTTAATATTACAACAGAAGAACTTACAGAAGGACTTAATATTTTGAAAGGAGTTATTGAAGAATAATGAAACATTTTTTAAATTTACAAGATTTTACAAAAGATGAAATTATTGATTTACTTAATTTAGCAGATCAATTAAAGTATGAAAGAAAACATAATATTGAACATAAGTTACTTAAGGGTAAAAAACTTGGATTAATTTTCCAAAAATCTTCAACAAGAACAAGAGTATCATTTGAAGTTGGAATGACAGAACTTGGAGGATATCCTTTATTCCTTTCATCAAGAGATTTACAAATTGGTCGTGGTGAACCAGTACAAGATACTGCAAGAGTATTATCTAGATATTTAGATGGAATTATGATACGTACATTTGATCAACAAGAAGTTGAAGATTTCGCAAAATATGGTAGTATCCCTGTAATAAATGCTCTAACTGATTATTCTCATCCATGTCAAGTTTTAGCTGACCTAATGACAATAAGAGAATTTAAAGGTACTTTTGAAGGGCTAAAAGCATGTTATATAGGTGATGGTAATAATATGACAAATTCAATTATTGTAGGATGTTTAAAGGTTGGTATGAAAGTATCTGTTGCATGTCCTAAAGGATATGAACCAGCAAAGAAAGTAATTGATTTTGCAAATGAAGAATATCCTGGAATGTTTGAACTTGTAACTGATCCAATGGTTGCGGCAAAGAATGCAGATGTATTATTTACAGATGTATGGGCATCTATGGGTCAAGAAGGTGAAGCATTAGAAAGAAAGAAAGTTTTTGAAGGAGTATATCAAATAAATTCTAAAGTACTAAGTGTTGCGAATAAGGATTGTATGGTTCAACATTGTCTTCCTGCTCATAGAGAAGAGGAAATTACAAATGAAGTATTTGAAGCACACGCAAATGAAATATTTGAAGAAGCAGAAAATAGGCTTCATGCTCAAAAAGCTATAATGGTGAAATTAATGAAGGATTAATCCTTCATTTTTCATCATTTTATTAGTATAATTATAAAAAAGGACGTGATTTAATGATTAAAGATGAAAATATGAAATTATATAATGGTGTAAGTATTCCAAAAATTGGATTTGGTACATGGCAATCTAAAGATGGAAAAGAAGCGTATGATGCAGTGTTATGTGCTATAAAGCATGGATATAGACATATTGATACTGCACTAGTTTATAATAATGAAGTAAGCGTAGGAAAAGCTATAAAGGATTCTAAAGTAAATAGAGAAGATTTATTTATTACAACAAAATGTCCAGCAGATATTAAAACATATGATGGGTGTATTAGCGCTTTTAGAGAGTCTTTAAATAATTTAGGATTAGATTATATAGACCTATATTTAATACATGCACCATGGCCATGGAGTGATGTAGGTGGAGATTATACAAAAGGAAATATTGAAGTATGGAAAGCTATGATATCACTTTATAATGAAGGAGTTATTAAGTCTATTGGGGTTTCTAATTTTCATCCTAGTGATATAGAGGCATTAATAAAAGAAACGAATGTTAAACCTATGGTTAATCAAATAAGATATTTTATAGGAAATACGCAAGATAAAATAACAAAATATTGTCAAGAAAATGATATATTAGTAGAAGCTTATTCACCACTAGCGACAGGAAAATTATTAGAAAATGAAACGATAAATAAAATCGCAAATAAATACAATACATCTATCGCAAAATTATGTATAAGATACTGTATAGAAAAAAACACATTGCCTCTTCCTAAAAGTGTACATGAGACAAGAATAATAGATAATTTAGATGTAGATTTTAAGATAGATGAAAATGATATTAAACTTTTAGATAAGATTCATGATGAATCATTAGATAGACCACTTAGGAGTTAATTTATGAAACTTGTATATGAAGAGAAAATAAAATTAAGAACAGAAGACTTTGATTATAAAGATATTATTAAACCATCTGCGATATTAAATTTATTTCAAGATATTGCAGGAATTCACGCAACTAATATCGGTCTTGGATTTAAAGATACATTTGATTTAGGATTATACTGGATACTTGTTAGAACATATTATGAAGTTTATCATGATTTAAAGCCTTTAACGGAAATTAAACTTATTACATTTCCTCATCAAAAGGGTAAAATAGATTGTGATAGAGAATATATCATTAAAGATTTAGATGATAACATCTTAGTAAGAGGAATATCTAAATGGGTAGTAATTGATATTAATACAAGAAAACTTCATAGAACAGATAATGTTATTTTTCCAAATGGTGAATATGAAAAGCCATATTTTGATACTATTAAAAAACATCAAATTCCGGATACAGAGTTTGAAAAAGTATATACTTATAAGGTTATGAAGTCTGATATTGACCATAATGGACATACTAATAATGCCATATATGCAGATATTATTTATGAAGTATTAGATGATATAAATATAAAAAAGTTTTATATCGATTATATTAAAGAAACTAAAAAAGATGATGTTATAAATATCTACAAGTATGAATTAGATGATAATTTATATTTTATTGGATATAAAGATGATGAAAAAATCTTTACTGCAAATATTATAAAAGGATGATAAAAATGATTAATAAATTATGTGATTTCTTAGATTCTAGTCCTACGGCATTTAACGCTGTAGATAATGTAAGAAAAATATTAAAAAAAGAAGGTTTTATTGAATTATTTGAAACAAAAGATTTTGATATTAAAAAGAACTCAAAATATTTTATAATAAGAAATAATTCATCAATTATAGCTTTTAATATTCCAAGTGATATTAAAACATCAATAAAAATGATTGCATCACATACTGATTCTCCTTCTTTAAAAATTAAACCTAATTTTAAAATAGAAAAATTTAATACTAATTTAATAAAAACTGAACCTTATGGTGGACTTATTTATTCTTCTTGGTTTGATAGACCTTTAGGTGTGGCAGGAAGAGTTATGTTAAATAAAGATAACAAAATATTAGAAAAGATAGTTAATATTAATAAAGATTTACTTGTAATCCCTAATTTATGTATTCATTTTAATAGAGAAATAAATAATGGATATAAATATGATCCTACAATTGATCTTAATGCATTAATTTCTAATGATAGAAATTTATTTGATGTTTTAAAGGAGAATAATATAAATGAAGCAGATGTATTATCACATGATCTTTATTTATATAATAGAGATAAGGCAAGAATAGTTGGTGCGAATAATGAATTTTTATTGTCACCTCGTTTAGATAATTTATCTAGTCTATATTTATCCTTAGAAGCATTTTTAAATTCAAATGATGATTCATTTAAGGTTTTTATATCATTTGATAATGAAGAAACAGGAAGTAGTTCTAAACAAGGAGCATGTAGCGATTTTTTAATTAATATTCTAACAAGAATATATGAATCATTAGGATATGATAAGAATGATTTTTATAAATCACTTAGAAATAGTGTATTAATATCTGCCGATAATGCACACGCACTTCATCCTAATTATATATCAAATTATGATATAGATAACGCACCAATACTAAATAAAGGATTTGCGATTAAGTTTAATGCCAGTCAACATTATACAACAGATGCGATAACTAGCGCAATTGTTAAAAAGATATGTAAAAATAATAATATTCCATATCAAGATTATGCAAATAAAAGTAATATAAGAGGTGGAAGTACTTTAGGTAATTTATTATTATCTAGTGTTAGTATAAATATGGCTGATATCGGCCTTCCTCAACTTGCGATGCATTCAGCAAATGAACTTGTAGGAGTAAATGATATTATTTCTTATTACGATTTTATGAAACATTTTTACGAAACTAACATAAATATAGAAGAATTTGGTATTAATCTATACTAAAATTTAACATATAATTCAAATAGTTTTAATTTCGACAAATTTTTTAAAAATAAATGTTATTCTATGTTTAAGCGGGGTGTAATTATGGTAAATAATAGTTTAATTTTAAAATACATGAATGGTAATATGAATTTATTTAAAAAAGTTGCGAGTTCGTTTATATATTCATATGAAAATTTCAGCAAAATTTATAATGATATGAATGACGATAATTTATATCGCACAATTCATTCTCAAAAAGGAGTTAGTCTTAATTTAGGGCTTGAAGATATCTATCAAAGAGCTTCTGTGATATGTAGTGATTTAAAAAATAATCAAAAGAATTTAGATGAAATAGAAGAATATACATCATTACTTGATATTGCGATTGATGAACTTAAAGATATGTTAAAAAAATAGAATAATAGAGAAACCTCTAATATTCTATAATCTTTACGTCTAAAGTATTTAATAAATTAATATCAGGATCAATATAAATTGTCTTTTCGTTACTATATGTAACAAAGCAATTTCTTTTTCCTGGTATTTTTTTTATATATCTAACAAGGGTATAATTAACCATTACAGAAGAAGAGTCCTTCCATGGAGAATAAAGAGCTGCAAGAGATGCCGCAATTCTTATGTCATTTTCTGTAAGTGCATCTTTTTTTCTTACAACTACATGACTTCCAGGTCCTTGTGCAACATGGAACCAATATTCATTAGAGTTGGCTAATTTATGAGTGATTATTTCATTTTGAATATTGTTTTTTCCGACTAATATTGAAGTATTATCATTTGTTATATATGATAATAATTTAGTTTTAGTTTTCTTTGTTTTTGTTTTGTTTGAATTTGTGATATATTTATAACCTTGTAATTCTTTTTGAATTTCTAATATATCAGAAATGTTAGAATTTTCAATTTGAGATTTTATGATATTGAAATATAAAATATCATCATTGGTTATATCAATTTGATTTGATATATGACTTAGGGCATTTTTTGATTTTTGATATTTTTTAAAATATAATTTTGAATTATCAATAATATTATATCTTATGTCAAGAGGTATGATAATATTTTCATTTGTATAGTAATTAAGTACTTCAATTTCTTTAAATTTACCTTTAATATAACTGTTTGCGATTAATAATTCACCATATAATTTATAATTAAGTGAATTAGAAGCGTCTTCATAATCAGATTTTAGTTTTACAAGTTTTGCGTTTAATTTATCTAATTGTCTTATAACAAAAAGTGATATATCATTTGTTTTTTGACGTATTCGTTCTTTTAAGGCTAATCCATAGAAGTGATTATCTAAAAGTTCTGACAGTGTTTCGTATTTTTTTTCTATTTTTTTATCAAGTTGATTTATATAAAAATCTAGTTTATTTTTATTTATAAAAGAAGAAGGTAAAACATCATTTTTAAGGATATTATAAAATGTTAAAGGTGGGTCTATTGAATTTATAATATAATCACTTAACATAGGACATATTCCCATAAATGTATTTGTAATTTCACGTGAGTATATAATATTATTAGTAATAAAAATATCTTTTATTTCATCAATAGTAAGATGATATGCATTTATTTTATTTGTCTCTAAAAATTGAAAATCTGCATTTGGAAATAATGTTCTTTTAGAATCTATGGTATTTTGTTTTTTTAGGGCATCAATAATGATGTTATTTTTTAAAATGATCATATTAGAATATCTACCCATAATTTCAATAATGATTTTTTTATGTTCAAGATCTCCTATTTCATTATGATTAGTTGTTTCAATCACAAAAACTCTATCTAATGAATTGGTATATATATTTGTAATTATACTACCTTCAAAATGCTTGCGAAGCAACATTGTAAAAGATTTTGGTTGATATGGAAATTCATAAGTTTTATTTGTAAGATGAATACGAGAGTATTCACTAGATGTTGATATTAGTAAATTATGATTTTTATAATTGCTTCTTATTTGAAAAATAAAATCTGTATCTGAAACTTCTTGAATTTTATTGATTTTTCCATTTATTAAAAAATTTAATTCAAAAGATAATTTTTTTAAGAAAAGACCATCTATAGGCATATAGTTTATCACCTCTTTTAAATTATATCATAAAATGCTATAATCGAAATGGTGGTTAACATGATTTTTAGAGAAATCGAATTATCTGAAATAAATAAAGTAGATAAAAATGATTTTATTAAAATAAAATACTCGGATAAAAGTGAACTTTTAAATTTTTTTAAATCAGGAGATTATAATCTATATATTCCTTCTATTTTTTTTAATAAATTAGATAATTTGTATGTAGAAGAGTTCGCAAGTAAATTAGTTATAGATAATTATATAATATATCATGATTATAAACAGCCAGATAAAAAGATGCATAATTATATTTATTTAGAAGAATATAGTAAAAAAGATATTGATTGGTATTATAATTATGCTTTAAAAAATAAATATGAAACTATTTGTTATTTTATTAAAGATTATCTAGATATTCTTGATTTTAATGAATATGACGTTGATATTCTTAACATAGGATATTTTGCTTCAGATATAAATGAACTAAATATAATACCAAATGTTCAAGCGAATGTGGTAAAAATGACTAATGAAAATGAAATAGATTTTTTTATGGTTATGTATCTTGAATGTTTAAAGTATGGTGATAATTATGCCAAAATAAACGCTAATAGATATAAAGAAGTAATTTTAAATAATGATTCTAAAATCGCATATTATTTTGTATATAAAGGGAATAAACCAATTGGTTTCTTAAGTGTTTTAGAATATGAAGATATTATTAAAATTGAAGATTTTTGTATACTTAAATTATATAGAAACCAAGGATATGGGAAAACTTTATTTAAGGAAGTAATTGATATATATAAGAATAAAAAATATGTCTATCTTGCTGCTGATTTGGACGATACGGTAATTTCAATGTATGAAAATTGGGGATTTAAAAAGATTGGAAAATCATATTTTGTAATATTAAACGAGAAGTTATGATATAATAAATTAAAGGATGTGAAATAAGTGATACTAGATAATTATTTAATGACAGATGAAATTACAGAGGATGATATTTTAGATTTAGTGGAATCTAAAATACCTAATATTTATTTTGTAGCTCCTATTTTAAATTTAAAAAATAATGAGTTCCAAGATAGAAAATATTTTGATTTATTCTCTAAAGTATTAATCTTAAGGGGAGAGGACAAAATTAAAGATATTTATGGATTATTATTCTTTTGGTTAAAAGATTTCAACCTTCCTGGTAGTTTACAAATTAGAGAGTTTTTAATAAGGTCTGAAAGAGTGAAATTTATGAGTGGTATTTATCAGTCAATTATATTAGCTCATGATGATAATGATGAAGAATGGTTAAGTAATTTACTTTCAACATTATCAGAAAGAGACAGTGGACCAATTGGTGATTTGTGTGAATATATGATTGATATGGAAGATTATGTCAATGATTATGAACAACTTCTTGACTTGATTGAAAAGGATCAAAACATTAATGAATTTGAGGAATAAGATATTTATTCCTTTTTTTCTTTTATAAAAACGCCTTTTTTTCTTTTAAAATTCAAAAAAAATGAAATTAAATATTATTAATTGAAAATAATAACGCTATTTGTTATACTTAAAAATGTAAATAAGGATGTGTATTTTTTATGAAGCTTGGATTATTTGGATACGGAGTAATCGGAAGAGGTGTCTATACTCTTGTAGATAACTTAAAAAACAAATATAATCTAGAAATTAAAAAGGTATTTGATATGCCTTCAAAAAAAGATATTTTAGGAGATAAACTTGTTTGTGACATAAACGAGATTGCACAAGATCCTGAAATTGAAACAGTGTTTGAAGTATTAGGTGGACATGATTTACCATATGAAGTAATCACAAAATGCTTAAAACAAGGTAAAAATGTTATTACAGCCAATAAAGAAGTTGTAAGTATGCACTTACTTGAATTTATTGAATTAGCACATAATAATAATTGTTCATTTTTATTTGAAGCGTCAGTAGGTGGAGGTATTCCAATTATTAGACCTTTAATAGATAATGTTAAGATTAATGATGTTAATCATATATTTGGTATTGTAAATGGAACAACAAATTACATTTTAACAAAAATGTCAGATGAAGGTCTTTCATTTGAAGAAGCATTAGCACAAGCTAAAAAGAATGGATTTGCAGAAGCTAATCCAACAGCTGACTTAGAAGGTCTTGATATTGTTAGAAAAATTAATATTTTATCATCAATTGCTTATAAAGGTGTTATTAATAATGAAGACATTTATCATTATGGTATAACTGGAGTTACTAAAGAAATTTTAAATGAAATTCAAAAACTTGGTTATGTGTTAAAATTTGTAGGTTCAAGTCATAATGATAATAATAATATTACTATTAGAGTAGAACCGACAATGGTACCAGTAGGTCATCCTCTTTCATCAGTAAAGAACGAGTTTAATGCGATTGTGTTTACAGGAAGTACTAATGATACATTAGAATTTTACGGAAAAGGTGCAGGTAGTATTCCTACTGCGACTGCGATTATTTCAGATTTAATTGCGATTGTAGAAAAAAGATCATATATAGAATTTAAAAATGAGAATAAGTTAATTGTTAATAAAAAACCTGTAAATCATAAATATTATGTTGTTGATTCTAATAATAATGCGTCATTTAAGGAAGGTTTATCAGATACTGAACTTATGGAATACAAATTCTATGCAAGAGTAATTTAATAAAATTGGTAGATCTCTTTGTTGAGATCTCTTTTTTATAAATAAAAAGATTTATAAAAATAAACTATGAAAATTAATTTAATTTATTTTAAAAAAATACTACTCTAAATATTCATTTAATTGTATAATTAATTCGTAAATTGATTCATTATGGAAGGAGTAATAATTAATTAATTTTAATTATACGTGATTTTATGCATTCAGTTAATCATATAGATGCAAAAAAAGCTTTAGAATGGCTTATAGAAGGTAATAAAGATTATATATATTCTAAAAGTAATCATCAAGGAGATATCTCACTTGAAAAAAGAATACATACACATAAACACGGACAAAGTCCATTTGCGATAATTATAACTTGTTCAGATTCAAGAGTTATACCTGAAAGTATATTTATGAAAGGTATTGGAGATTTATTTGTTATAAGACTTGCTGGAAATGTTATTGGTGATTTTGCACTTGGTAGTATTGAGTATGCTGTGGGTCATTTAGGCTGTAAATTGATTATGGTAATGGGACATACGTCATGTGGGGCTGTTAGTGCATCACTTGATGGAAGTCATGATGGATATGTAGGTATGATTACAGATGAAATAAAAAAAGCAATAGGTCATATTAGAAATCCGCTTGCTGCAACAAAGAAAAATACCATGAATTCAGTATCAAAGATAAAAAGTAGTAATATCGTAAAACCTCTTTTAAAAGAAGGATTAGTTGTTATAGGAAGTATTTATCATACCTCAACAGGAGAAGTTGAAATTATAGAAAAGAAGGCGAGAAAATGAATTATATTAATTATATTTCAGTTATATATATAGTCTATTTAGTATTAATGTCTTTTGTTACATTTATTATGTTTAGAAGAGATAAGATTATAGCAAAAAAAAATAGCAATAATAGAATAAAAGAAAAAATACTTTTAGCACTTGTAGTATTTGGTGGTGCTATTGGAGGATATTTTGGTCGTACTATAATGCATCATAAGACAGAAAAATCATATTTTTCTATTACAATATATTATTCAATGTTACTTCAAATTGCCATTGGTGCAATGTTAGTAATACTTTCAGTTTAGGAGGTTAATTATGAGTAAAACATCTTTAGCAAAGTCTCATTCAACTGTTTCAAATTTCAAACTAACATCGATATGTTTACTTGCAAGTACTAGTGTTTCATTATTGTGGATCGGAATTTCATCTTTTAAAAAATATAATTCCTTAGGTATTTGTTTAATTATTGTAGGGGCATTACTTACATTAATATCTATTATTTTAATAAATAAATTTACAAGATAGAATATTATGGTTAAAACAGGAATTTTATATAGTGTTGATATAAAAAATAGAATAATTTCTTTGAGAGAATCTAAAAGAATAATATTTTTCTTTTTATCTAAAGGATTGTTAAAGAAATATAAAAACTATTTATATAAAGGAAATTTGGTTTCTTTTGTATGTGATGATAATAAGTTAATAAAACATGAACACCTAGGATATGAGGTAAAATATTTTAAGGAAATTTCAGTTCCAGGAAGATATGGAAAAGATATTTTATATTCTAAAAGAGACATAAAATTAGAATTGAAAAAATTTATCAACAACCTAAATAATTTATTATTTATAGATATTGAAATGACTATGCCTGAATACGGAATGTCTGGTAATTTTAGTAGTGAAATGATTCAAACGGGTTTTTTTATAACTGATAAAGATTTAAATATAATAGAAGAATATAATTATTATATTAAACCAACTGTTTCAAAATTCATATCTAAAAGAACAGAAGATTTTTTAAATATTGATTATGAGTTTCTATTAGATAATGGAATATCATATGATGTTTTTTATAATAAATATAAAGAATTATTAGATAAATATAAACCAGCAGTTATTGTGTTTGGAAAAAATGATAAATCATTTTTAGAAAAATCATTTAAAACGAATAATGTTAAATCGCTTAATAATGAAACTAGATTTGTTAATTTAAATCAACTTGTTAAAACGTTTTATGAACTCTCATCGGATCCAGGGCTTGTGAAAATATATGAAAATATGTATGGTATTTCTAAGATTGTACAAAAACATAATGCCCTAGAAGATGCTTATTATACTTATTATGTATATAAAAAATTTAAAGATGATGTAAATATGTAAATTATCATATAATAATATGGTGATTAAATGATTATTGGAATTATAGATTCTGGTGTTGGTGGTTTAGAGTTTTTAAAAGGAATTAACTTAAAAAAGAATAAGTATATATTAATTATGGATAAAGCCTTTTTTCCTTATGGAACAAAAAGTAAGGAATTTTTAATCAAAAGAACACTTTATTTATCGAGGTTATTATTTTCAAGAGGATGCGATTTTATAATCCTTGCGTGTAATACATTATCAATAATGGCACTAGATTTCGTTAAGGAAGTATATCCTAATATATCTGGAGTTATAGAATTACTAGGCAATAACTATAATAATGGATTATTTATCGCAAGTAGGAATACTATTAAATACGTTGATAAGAAAATAAAGGGAATAACTGTATTTGATGGACAGTATTTTATTAATAAAATTGAGAATAAAACTATAAATGAAAATGATATTAATGCCTTGATAGAATTATCATTGAATTATGAGGTATTAATACTTGGATGTACACATTTTATAAAGATTAAAAAATATTTGAAAAATATTAAATATATAAGTCAAGATGAAGAATATTTAAAATTAAAAGAAAAAGAAAACTGCGAAAATTAATTCGCAGTTTTTTTAGCAATTTACCATCATAAATACTGGTAAGACGATAGGCTTTCTATCGGTTTTTTCAGTGATTACTCTTGATAAGTAATCAGTTAAACTTGCCTTGATATTATTCATATTTGGATTTTCTTTTTTAAGTTCATCAACTAAGAAAGATTTAGCTTTTTCAATGAAGTACTTAGTTAATTCCTCTGAATCTTTCATGTAGATAAATCCACGAGATACAACTTGAGGTTCAACAATTATTTCGCGTGATTTTGAAATAGTAAATATTATTGAGAATAATCCATCATCACTTAACATTTTACGTTCTCTTATGATAGTATTATCAATATCTCCTATACGAGTACCATCAATATATACATCACCAGAAGGAACATGCCCTGAAATTCTACATGAATTTTCAGTTAAAGCAAGAACATCACCATTTTCTAAAACAAATGTATTTTCAGGACTACATCCACATTCAACTGCAAGTTCAGTATGTACTTTTTGCATTCTATATTCACCATGAACAGGTATAAAGAATTTTGGTTTAAGTAATGTTTGCATAAGTTTTAAGTCACCTTGTGATGCGTGTCCTGAAGTATGTGTATCATTAATTGGAGAGTTTGTAATAACATTTGCGCCATTTTTAAATAATAGATTAATGGTTTTATTAACTCCCTCTTTATTTCCAGGGATAGGAGAACTAGAGAAGATGATTGTATCTCCTGGTACAAGTTTTATTTGTTTGTGTGAACCATTCGCAAGTCTTGAAAGTGCCGCAAGAGGTTCACCTTGAGAACCAGTTACTAATAGAGTTATTTCATTTAACTTGTAATTATTTAAATCTTGTGCATCTATAATTGTACCCTTAGGCGCACTTATATACCCAACTTTTTGACCTACTTCAATGGTTTTTTCCATCGACCTACCAAATACTGCAACTTTACGATTATTTAAATATGATGCTTCTATAATTTGTTGTACACGATACATATTAGAAGCAAATGTTGCGACTATTATTCTAGAATTAATATGTGAGAATAAGTCTTTGATAGAACTTCCTACAACTTTTTCACTCTTTGTGAATCCTTCAACACAAGCATTAGTACTGTCGGCAAAAAGTGCAAGAACTCCTTCTTGACCTAAAGAAGCAAGTTTATCAAATTCACAACCAGGTCCTACTGGTGTGAAATCAAATTTAAAGTCTCCCGTATGGAATAAATTTCCATGAGATGTTTTAAAAACAATACCATAAGAATCTGGAATAGAGTGATTTAATCTTATAAAAGATAATTCAACTCCAATATATTTTAATATAGTTGTGTTTTTAAATTCGATAATTGGTGGTACTTTTAAATCTTTATAGTCAGTTAACTTATTATTAATTAAGTCTATCGCAACACCTGCAGCATATATTTTAGGTATTTTAACTTTCTTAAGTAAGAAAGGAATACCACCAATATGGTCTTCGTGTCCGTGAGTTATAAAAAGGCCCACAATTCTTTCTTGGTTTTCTATTAAATATTGGAAGTCTGGAATTACATAGTCAACTCCAAGTAAATGTTCATCAGGAAAAAGTATTCCAGCATCTACAATAAATAACTGTTCTTTTATATCGAAAACATACATGTTTTTTCCTACTTCTCCAAGACCACCAAGGGCATAAAATCCAATTTCTTCTTTACCCTTAATTTTTTGAATTGCCATAATTTCCTCCTATTTAAATTTTATCCTACATTTTTTCTCTATATGTTATTATATACTATAAAACAAAAAAATACCATAAAGGCATTGTAAAATATTTAAAAAAATTTAATTATGTGATATACTCAATAGGTAATTATAAAAAAAAGATGGAGATAATGATATGAAAGCAAGTAAAATGTTGATTTCTACACTTAAAGAAGCACCAGTAGATGCGAAAATAGCGAGTCATAGTTTATTATTACGTTCAGGAATGATTCGTGGAATAGTAGCGGGTGTTTATAATTTTATGCCACTTGGACTAAGAGTTTTAAATAAAATTGAAAATATTATCAAAGATGAAATGGATAAAAGTGGAGCTTTAGAAATTCTATCTTCTGCAGTACAACCTAAAGAATTATGGGTTGAAAGTCATAGATGGGAAAAGTATGGTCCTGAATTATTTAGATTTAAGGATCGTCATGAAAGAGAATTCTGTTTAGGACCTACTCATGAAGAAGTTTTTACTGATATTGTAAGAAATACAGTAAAATCAGTAAAGAATTTACCACTTAATATTTATCAAATTCAAACAAAATATAGAGATGAAGCACGTCCACGTTTTGGCCTTATGAGAGGAAGAGAATTTATCATGAAAGATGCATATTCTTTCGATAAAGACCAAGAAGGACTTGAGGAAAGTTATCAAGAAATGTATAGAGTTTACTCTAAAATATTTACAAGACTTGGAATAAATTATCGTGCAGTTTTAGCAGATACAGGAGCTATAGGTGGAAATGGTAGTCATCAATTTATGGCTTTAAGTGAAATAGGTGAAAGTGATATTGTTTATTGTGAAAACAACGATTATGCAGCGGATGTAGAAAAGGCTGAAGCTATTTGTACTCTTAATGACACATCAGTAATGTTAGATAAAGAAGAAGTATATACTCCAAATGCACGTACAATTTCAGAGTTGACAAATTTCTTAAATGTAAAACCAGAACAAACTGTAAAAACAATTCTTTATAAGGATACACAAAATAATAGAGTTGTTGCGGCACTTGTAAGAGGAGACCGTGAGATTAATGAAATTAAATTAGTTAATGCATTAGATACAGCAGAAGCTTTCTTAACATTTGCGAATGATGAAGATATTAAGAAGTTAAATACAATTCATGGATTTGTTGGTCCTGTTGGACTAAATTGTGAAATATTTGTAGATAATGAAGTTGCGCAAATGAAGAATTTTATTGTAGGTGCAAATAAAGATGGATACCATTTAAAAAATGTCAACTACGAAAGAGATTTCACTGGTACTGTATTAGATTTAAGAAATGCTGTGCAAGGTGACTTATGTCCATGTTGTGGAAAACCTATGAAACTTGATAGAGGTATTGAAGTTGGTCAAATTTTTAAGCTTCAAACAAAATATAGTGAACCTATGAAATGTACTTACGTTAATGAAAAAGGCGAAAACGTTCCAATGGTAATGGGATGTTACGGAATCGGAGTTACAAGAACTCTTCAGGCTATTGTTGAACAATATCATGATGAATTTGGTATTAAATGGCCTATAAATGTAGCTCCTTATCATGCCGTTATAGTTCCTGTTAAATATGAAGATATAGAACAAAAAGAACTTGCAGATAAGGTATATAATATATTAGTTGATGAAACTAATGTTGAAACAATTTTAGATAATCGTAAAGCTGGTTTAGGATTTAAACTTAAAGACTGGGAACTTATAGGTATTCCATATGCTATAATTATTGGAAAAAGAGCAAGTGAAGGTATAGTTGAATTAAAAAATAGACATACCGGAGTTAAAGAAGAAGTATCATTTGATAAAGCGATTGAAATTATAAAGAATGAAGTAAAAAAATAACTTGGATTTCCAAGTTATTTTTGTTTAAGTTTTTCAATTATTTGTTTTGAAATAACCTCAGGTACATAAGGTGATATATCTAAATTAAACGCAATTAATTCTTTAATTGAGGAAGAAGAAACGAATTGTGTTCTTGTTGTAGGGAACATTAACATAGTTTCTATATTAGGATTTATGTCACGATTGAATTGATATAATGAAAATTCATTTTCATAGTCCATATAGTTTCTAAGACCTCTAATTATAGTAGGGATATTATTGTCTTCACAAAATTTAACTACTAAATCCATACTACTATAGACTTTAACGTTTTTAAGATTATAATGTTCAACTACTTCCATAATCATTTCTACTCTTTCTGTAGGAGTAAATGTACATTTTTTCCTTACATTGTATGAAACTAATATATATAATTCATCAAATTGTTTTGATGCACGTAATATTATATCTAAATGTCCATTTGAAAGTGGATCAAATGATCCAGGATAACATGCTTTTCTCATAATTCACCTTCATTAATTATATTGTATATTAATAAAAATCTTTTTTCACGAAACTATTATATATTATTTATTTTTAATAATCAATAATAGTTTATGTTTGAACAATATGTTTGTATTAAAAAGGTATTATTTAATTAATATAAATCCTTATTACAATTGAAGAAAAACACAAAATCCATATTTGTAGTTGATTTATTTTTAAAAAATGGTAAAATATTCTTGGTAATATAATTGGGTGAGTTTTACGACTCACCTTTTAAATACTTATAAAGGAGGTATAAAGTGGAATTAAACAAGGTTATTGATATTCTTAATCCATATCTAGAGAAAATGCAGTTAAAGTTATATGACATTAAATGGTCAAAAGAATTTGGCTACAAGATTTTACAAGTTTTTATTGATAAAGTTGGTGGAATTGATACGGATACATTAGCATTATGTAATGACTATTTATCTCAAGAACTAGATAAAATTGATGAAGATATGGGAGAATATATGCTTGAAGTTTCATCTCCTGGAGCTGAAAAGGAATTAAGAAATTCAAAGGAAATTCTAGAAAATGTTGGATCATATGTAAATGTTAAAACAGAAAAAGAGGAATTTGAAGGAGAATTAATTAGTTTTGATAATGATATATTGATAGTTAAAATCAATATAAAAGGAAGAATGAAAAATGTTTCAATAAATTATGAAGATATAAAAAAAATTAGACTAGCCGTTAAGTTTTAGGAGGATTTAAAAAATGGTATCTAAAGAATTTTTTAAGCAAATTGAAAAAATCGCTAATGAAAGAGGTCTTGATGCAGAAGATTTAATTAATGTATTTAAGAAAGCTCTAGCGACAAGTGTAAAAAGAGAAACAGGAAAATCTGTTAGAATTGATATTAATCCAGCAAAGGATGAAATATTAGCATTTACTCAAGAATTAGTTGTTGAGGAATATAAAGAAATTGAGGAAAGTGATATATCTCAAATCTTATATGAAGATGCAGTTAAATTAAAGAAGAATATTAAAATTGGAGATGTACTTGAAATTCCAGTAAGTCCAAAAGATTTCCAACGTCAATCAGCTAGAGCTGCAAAGAGTACATTCTCTTCAGATTTAAAGGCATTAGAACGTAAAAAAGCATATAATTTCTTTAAGCAATTTGAAGGTGAAATGATTGGTGCTGATGTAATTGAAGTTGGAGAAAATCAAACTGTTATTTCAATTGGTCAAGGAGTTACAACAATTATTCCTAAACCTGAATTACTTAAGAATGATTCATTCCAAGTTGGAGATAGAATTTCAGTATATGTTAAGAAAGTAGAAGAAACAACAAAAGATCCTAGAGTTTATGTTTCAAGAAGTGATAGAAATCTTGTTACAAGATTACTTGAAACATATATTCCTGAAATTAAAGATGGAATTATTGAAATAAAAGGTATCTCAAGAGATCCAGGAGATAGATGTAAAATCGCTATTTTCTCTAATGACCCATCAGTTGATGCATTAGGAACATGTGTAGGTGAAGCAGGAAGCCGTATTCGTGGAGTTGTAAATTCATTAAATGGTGAAAAAATTGATTTATACAAATGGAGTGATAATCCAGAAGAATTAATTGCAAATTCACTTCAACCAGCTCATGTTGCAAAAGTATTAAATATTGACCCTAAAAATAAGACTTCATTAGCAATAGTACCAGATGACCAATTAAGTTTAGCTATTGGAAAGAATGGACAAAATGTTCGTTTAGCAGTAGTATCATGTGGATGGAAGATTGATATTAAACCAGTATCTGAAGCTTATAAAGATGGATTATTAGAACAATATTTATTTAGCCATGATGAAGCATAAGCCAGTTTTAAGAACATGCGTTGTTAGCAAAGAAGTTTGTGAAAAGAAGGAATTAATTAGAGTTGTAAGAACTCCTTTAGGTTCTATAATTGTAGATACAAAAGGTAAGGCTAATGGACGCGGTGCATATCTTAAGAAAGATAAAGAAGTTATTTTAAAAGCTAAGAAGTCAAAGATTTTAGATAGAAAATTAGAGGTAGAAGTACCTGATGAAATTTATGAAGAATTGTTAGGTATTGTAACAAATGAATAAAAAGTTAAATAATATTGGATTATGTGCAAAAGCCAAGGGAATAGTATTAGGTGAACAATTAGTACTTGAAGGTATAAGAAAAGGTCGTATATTTTTAGTATTTCTAGCATCTGATGCAGGTAAAGTTGCCCAAAAGTGCATAACTGATAAAGCAAAATATTATAATGTACCAGTAGATAGTTCGTTTACTTCTTTAGAACTTAGTAGTGCAATAGGAAAGGAGAATCGAAAAGTTATTGGTATAACTAATAAAGGTTTTGCTAATATATTACAGAAATAAGGTGAGATTTTGGCTAAAAAAGTAAGTAAAAAACAAGAACGTAGAGTTTCAAATATTCCAGCTAAAAATGCCAATGCAAAAGAAGAAGGAATATTAATATATAAGCCAGATATGACTGTTATTGAGGTAGCTCAAGGACTTAACAAACCTGTTGGTCAAGTTGTTATGAAACTTATGAACCTAGGGATAATGGCAAATCAAAATCAAAGTGTTGACCGTGAAACTATAGAATTAGTTGCACTTGATTTTGGATATGAAATTAAAGATGAAGTTGTAACAGATGTTGCTAGATTTGATGAATTTACAGTAGAAGATGATGAATCAAGCCTAGAAGCTCGTCCTGCTGTAGTAACAATTATGGGACATGTTGACCATGGTAAAACTACATTACTTGATACAATTCGTTCGACACGCGTGACTGCAGGAGAAGCTGGAGGAATTACTCAACATATCGGAGCATATCAAGTAGAGAAGAAAGGTAAGAAAATTACATTTATTGATACTCCAGGACATGCGGCATTTACAGAAATGCGTGCAAGAGGTGCTAATTTAACGGATATTGTTGTATTAGTAGTTGCCGCTGATGATGGTGTAATGCCTCAAACAAAAGAAGCTATAGAACATGCTCAAGCTGCTAAATGTCCGATTATTGTAGCTGTTAATAAGATTGATAAACCTACTGCAAATAAAGATCGTGTAATGGAAGAATTGACACATTATGGACTTATTGCTGAAGAATGGGGTGGAGACACTACATTTGTTGAAATTAGTGCACTTAAAAATATGGGAATAGACGATTTACTTGATATTATCTGTCTTCAAGCAGATCTAATGGAATTAAAAGCAAATCCTAATAGACTTGCGATAGGTTCTGTAATTGAAGCTGAACTTGACCGTGGTAAAGGTCCTGTTGCTACATTCCTTGTTCAAAACGGTACATTAAAGGTTGGAGATTATATCGTAGTTGGTGATACATACGGACGTGTAAGAACAATGGAAGATGACCGTCATATTAAATATGAAGATGCAACTCCATCAATGGCTGTACAAGTAACAGGACTTGAATCAGTTCCTTTTGCTGGAGATAAATTTATGGCATTAAGCGATGAACGTACTGCTCGTCAAATTGCAGAAGAACGTCAACAAAAGAGTAAAGATAAAGAAAATGGTGGAAAAGTCGTTTCTTTAGAAGATTTATTTGCATCACAATCTAAATCTGATGTAAAAGAACTTAATTTAATTGTTAAAGGTGATGTTCAAGGAACAGTTGAAGCATTAAGAGGATCACTTGAAAAGATTAATGTAGGAGATGTAAAACTAAACATTATTCGTTGTTCTGTTGGTGCGATAACTGATACTGACGTTATATTTGCACAAGCAAGTAATGCTATAATTATTGGATTTAATGTTCGTCCTAATCAACAAGTTAGAAATACTGCAGCTGAAAAAGGTGTAGAAATAAGATTATATAATATTATTTATAAAGTTTTAGAAGAAATCGAAGCTGCGATGAATGGAATGTTAGATCCAGAATTTGAAGAAGTAGTTACAGGGCAAGCAGAAGTTCGTAATTTATTTAAATTATCAAAAGTTGGAACAATCGCAGGATGTTATGTAACTGATGGTGTAATCGCAAGAGATTCATTAGTAAGAATTATTCGTGATGGTGTAGTTGTTTATGAAGGCAAAATGGCTTCATTACGTCGTTTTAAAGATGATGTTAAGGAAGTTAAAGAAGGATACGAATGTGGTATTACAATAGAGAACTTCAATGATATTAAAGAAGGAGATATTTTTGAAGCATCTATAATGAAGGAGATTAAGAAAAAATAATGGCTGGTTTATCATTAAAACGTCTTGAATCAAATGCCCTTCGTGAACTTGCAATTATTTTAAGCAAAGATACTAAGAATAATAAATTATCTAATATTACTATTACAGAAGTTAGGATAACTAATGATTTATCATTTATGACAGTATATTTTACTTGTTTAATTGATTCTAAAAGAGAAGAGTCTAAAGAAGCATTAGAACAATCTAAAGGTTATTTACGTAGTCTTCTTGCAAAAAAACTTAATGCAAGAAAAATGCCTGAATTAATATTTAAATATGATGAAGCATTAGAATATGGTAATCATATGAATGAAATAATTTCTAAACTTAATATTAAACATGATGAAGACTAGAAGGGGTGAATTTTTCACCCTTTTATTTTTTATATCAGTTCTATTGTCTAATATATTGGTATTTAATATAATAAT
>CAZJSR010000011.1:0-60602 GCA_964548855.1 uncultured Anaeroplasmataceae bacterium
AATAATAAAATCATATTTTAACGCAAGTTCAATTATTTCATTATACCTTTCTTTTGTAATCATACCGCCAGTAGGATTTGATGGATAAGATATTATTACATATTTTGTTTTTTTAAGAATTTCTTCATCTAATAAATCAAGTCTTGGCATAAAGTCATTTTCTTCTAAAAGTGGATAAAAAACAGGCTTGCATCTAGCAAATAATCCAGATGATAAAAATGCAGGATATCCTGGATCTGGTAGTAAACATATATCATCTTCGTCAGCTAAAACCATACCTATATGACACATTCCTTCTTGAGTACCATTACATAGTGCAATTTCATCAAATTTCAAATCAACATTAAATCTTGATTTATAATGTTTAATAAATTCATTTTTTAATTCAGGCAATTCTCTTAAAGAATATTTCATATTCTCAGGATTTAAAACTTCTTTACTAATAACATCTAATATTTCATTTCTTGGTTTAAAATCTGGTGTACCTACAAAAAGATTGTAAATTTTTCTTCCACTTTCTTCTAATTCAATTTTTTTATTTGTCAATGAAGTAAAAATACCTTCTTCAAATTGATTAACTAACTTTGAAAACTTCATAATACCCCTCTATATTGAAATAATTTCTTTAAGATTTATAAATGTCTGTTCAACAAAAGGATTAGCTAAATTAATCTCTTCACATAATTCATTAATACCGTTTGAATTTGTTACAATTAATTTTAAATATTCTTCTTTTCCTTTATCACTATTATTTGAATCGCTATATATTGTGAATGCTGATGTTAATGAAACAGCATAACTTATATAGTAACCTGGAGAATTAATTGTTGGAATATACCAATAATCATCTAGTCTATTTTTTATTGCCAAAAATTCATATTCTCCATATTCTTTTAATATTTCATCATATAATTCGTCATATTTATCTTGATAATTATTTTGATATACATTCATTTCAAAATCATAAACAATAGTAGCCCTTATTATAGTACTCAATGATTCATATATTTTATATACCTTAAGAAGGTCAATACTATAACCTCTATAATTATTAACTAAATAATTTAATAACAATAATTCATTTGCCTGAGATTGTATTTCATTAATATCAAGTGATGAAGTTGTTCCTAACATAAATGAAGTGTAATGACCATATTCATGAATAAAAGTAAATAAATTTTGATAATTAGGTCCAAAATACATATAATATGATCCATCATAAAAACTTGAAGTATATGCACCATCATATGCTGTAGACTTATTAGATAAGAAATAATGTCCCTTATTATAAAAATCTTTATATATATCTAAATAACCATTTCCTAAATAATTAGAATACCCATCAATATAATCTTTATATTTCATAAAATTCGAATTAATTATCTTTTTAAAATCATTAATTTCATTTAGTTTAGTAATATCATTCATTTTACTATTAAATAGTTCATAGTAATTTTTATAAAGAGGCATAAGATATTTTTTTACATAACTAATAAAGTTATTTATATCTTTAATACCATAATCTCTATCATAATGATCATTAATATATTCAATATAATTATCAAACTTTAAAGTCTTAGCATAATCATTATTTAGAGTAATAATTTTAGAATAAATTTGATATCCTTTTGTATTATATTCACTTTTCTCAAGTAAACTAAATTCATTTTGCAAACTAGCTAATGATGTTTGATATTCTAAATTATTTTCTCCTGATGATGAGCTAATATTCGCTATATATTCATTAATTTCTTCTTCTGACATACCATTAAATACATATTCTTTAAAATTACTATTTGCAATTTTTACTATTGAATTTTTATACCAATTATAAAAACTTAAATAATACTTAAGTAATTCATTTGATTTATTTAGTCCTTCTTCTGTTATTTCCATATCACAGGCAATTTTACTTTTGACATAACATTTTGTTATATAATTAAAATAATAAATTACAGTTGTCCAATTTGAACTAAATTCTTCAACATTTTGATTATTAGCTAGTGAATTATCAACTAGGGCTTTATATTTATCAATATTTTCATAATCTTTTTTTGTTATATTATAATTTAAACTATCACTTAAAAAATAACCACTTGATGCATCATATTTATTTCTTTCTATTGTTAAAAACTCACATGAAGTTAATGAAAAAGTTATTAAAAGTAACAATAACGAAGTAATAATAATCCTCAATCTAGTTTTCATAAAAACACCTCTTGTATAATTATTAATAATATTATAAACCAATATTTATTTTTTTAATAAATTAGAATTTATATAAATTTAATTTTATAATTAAATACATAAATATATCTTTTTATTCGAATAAAATACCCCTCTACAAAAAAGAGGGGAGGTTATAATTATCTATAAACTTTTTGCAATTTCATTAACATCTTTCATATCGCATTTTCCATTATAATTAGCCTTAAAATACTTCATTATAGCGGGCATAGATTTATCATCTAATTTTGATATAATATCTTTAATTTCATCTTTTGTTAATTGTTTAGGTAAAAATGATTTTAAATATTCAGCTTGATTAGTTAATTCTTCATATTTTTCTAATCTATTAGCATTCTTAAATGTTTCAGCTTCATCATTTAATTCCTTAATTGTTTTAGATATTATTTGCAAAACATCTTCATCTTTTAATTCATTACCTTTTGATTTAAGTTCAATTTGTTGAAGCATTACCTTATTTATTACAACAGGTAATATTCCTCTTTTCATTAAATTCTTTTCTTTCATTGCCTCTATATTTTCTTTTTTTAAATCATCAAATAACATTTTATTATTCTCCTTTATTTTGTAAACCCGTATTCCTTAAAAAATTCTTCTTTAAAATCCGCCAATCTATCTTCTTTTATCGCGTCTCTTATTTGACTCATAAGAGATTTTAGGAAATATAGATTATGATATGTAACTAATCTAGGTCCTAAAAGTTCTTCTGCTTTATATAAATGATTTATATAACTTCTTGTATAATTTTTACAGCAGTAACAATCACAATTTTCATCTAATGGTTTCATATCAGTTTTATATATAGCATTTTTTATAACAACTTTACCCTTACTTGTCATTGCACTACCATGTCTTGCTATACGTGTAGGAAGTACACAATCAAACATGTCAATACCATTCATTGCTCCGATAACTAAATCATCAGGGTTTCCTACACCCATTAAATATCTAGGTTTATCTTTTGGCATAATATCCTTAAGATATTCAAGCATTTCATACATTTCTTCTTTTGATTCACCAACACTAAGTCCACCTATTGAATAACCTGGAAAATCAATTTTTTGAAGTTCATCTAAACAATACTTTCTTAAATCTTTAAAAGGACCTCCTTGAACAATACCAAATAAAGCTTGTGTTTCTGAATTTTGATGAGCTTTTTTACCCCTTAAAGCCCAACGACATGTTCTTTCAACTGATTGTTTCATATAATCATATCCACTATGAAATGGCGGACATTCATCAAAACTCATAATAATATCTGCGCCTAAGTTATTTTGTACATGTATAGAATCCTCAGGCGACATAAATAATTTTTCACCTGATTTATGATGTCTAAAATATACACCTTCTTCAGTTATTTTTCTTATCTTAGATAAACTAAAAACTTGAAATCCTCCACTATCAGTAAGTAAAGCGCCATCCCATTTCATAAATCCTCTAATACCGCCATGTGCTTTAACAATTTCATCGCCAGGTTCTAACCATAAATGATAAGTATTTCCAAGTATTAATCCTTGACTAACTTCTTTTGTTTCTTCTGGCGTTAATGTTTTTACTGTAGCTTGTGTACCAACTGGCATAAACATTGGCGTTTCAAAATCACCATGTGGTGTATGTAATATTCCATATCTTGCGCCTGTTTGTTTACAAACATGCTTTAATTCATATGTTATAGCTGCCATAAGTTACCTCCTATTTCTTTAAATATATCGGTTTTGTAATTTTATATACATTTATATGTGTATTTTCTAAATTAAAATTTGCATCAATTTTTTTATCTAAAACAAATCTGCATTCAGATAGTATTCTATTTTTTAAAACATCATCTTCTAATACATTTGAAACAATCTTAATGCATGAATCATGTATAATCATTAATTCTAATAGTGAATTTATAGCTTCTTTAATATATTTATCAGAATCATAAATAATATTTAAATCACATAGTTTATATTCATTTAAAGTACTAATAATTTCATAATTAATTTGAGCAATATATTCATTATTGTTTTTATTATAAATACTATATAATTTATGTTTATTATCATCCTTTAATTTATAAAGAACATCAATATCTTTTGTATAACTAGAAGGATTATAATACATTATTTTTTCATTTGATACTAATGAAAAATAATTCAATATATCATCATTCGATGTTTCCTTAATTAATAAATTTTCTGTAGTTATCATATTATCTAATTCTCTTTATTGTTTTAATCACAATATCTTCTTCTGGCTTATCCCCTGGTAATGTTTTTCTTGATGCGATTTCATCCACAACATCAATACCATTTACTACAACACCAAATGCTGCATATGCACCATCAAGAAATTTTGCATCCTTATGACATATAAAGAATTGGCTAGAAGCTGAATTTGGCATACTAGTACGTGCCATAGAAATTACTCCTCTATCATGAGATAAATCATTTTTTACACCATTACTTCTAAATTCACCTTTAATATGCTCATCGCTTCCACCCATACCTGTTGCAGTAGGATCTCCTCCTTGAATCATAAAATCTTTAATAACTCTATGAAAAGTAATAGAGTCATAAAAGTTTTTTTCAACTAATGATAAGAAATTATTAACTGTAATAGGTGCACAACTTGGCATTAATTCTAATGTAATTGTTCCAATATTTTCAATAATCATCTCAACTCTAGGATTATTATCATTTAAAAATTCGTTATAATTTTTCATATTTTTTCTCCTTTATTTTATAAGCATACTATCTCCAAATGAGAAGAATCGATACTTATTTTTTACTGCTTCACTATAAGCTTTCATTATTTTATCTTTCCCAGCAAAAGCACTTACTAACATAATTAATGTAGATTTTGGCAAATGGAAATTAGTAATTTGTGCTTTAACGCATTTAAATTCATAACCAGGATAAATAAAAATATCAGTCCATCCGCTCATAGCTTTAAAGCCGTTATCATAAGCACTTTCAAGAGTTCTTGTAGTTGTAGTACCGACACTTACAATTCTTTTACCACTCTTAATTGCTTCATTTAAACCTTCTGCAGTTTTTTCATCTATTTCAAAATATTCACTATGCATTTTGTGAGTTGTTACATCACTTACACTAACAGGTCTAAATGTACCAAGACCAACATGCAATGTTATAAAGTATTCTTTTACTCCTTTTTTTCTAAGTTCTTCTAGAATTTCATTTGTAAAATGAAGGCCAGCAGTAGGCGCAGCTGCACTTCCAGGAGTTTTAGAATAAACGGTTTGATAACGTTCTTTGTCCTCAAGTGCTTCATGAATATATGGAGGAAGCGGCATTTGACCTAGTTTATCTAAGATTTCTAAGAAAATGCCTTCATAAATCATTTTAAATTTCCTTAAACCATCATCACCACAAAAAACACATTCAGCTTTAAGTATTCCATCACCAAACACAACAGTTGTACCCATATTTACTCTTCTTGCAGGTTTACATAATGTCTCCCATATATCGCCATCATTTTTTAATAGTAATAATTCAATATGTGCATTTGTATCTTCTTTAACTCCAAATAAACGTGCTGGAATAACACGTGAATTGTTAAAGACAAGTACATCATTTGAATCAAACATAGAAACAATATCCTTAAATGTTTTATGTTCTATTTCTCCTGTATTTTTATCAAGAACTAATAATTTTGAAGCACTCCTATCTTTAAGAGGTGTTTGAGCTATTAATTCTTGTGGTAAATAATAATCAAAATCATCTGTTTTCATTATTCAAATAATCCTTTCAAATAAGATTTTTTCAAATGATCATAAGCCTTCTTATTAGCAACTCGACCCCGTGGCGTTCTTGATATATATCCTTCTTGTAATAAATAAGGCTCATAAACATCTTCAAGCGTTGATGCTTCTTCGCCAACACTTGCCGCAAGAGTTTCAAGTCCAACAGGACCACCTTTAAACTGATCAATAAGGATAGATAGATATTTATGGTCTGTAAAATCAAGACCTTTATTATCTATATTTAATTTATTAAGTGCTAGTTTTGTAATATCTAGATCAATATTTCCATTTCCAAGAACACTTGCGAAATCCCTGACTCTCCTAAAAAGTCTATTAACAATTCTTGGAGTACCTCTGCTTCTTAAGGCTAATTCAAGTGCCGCATCATCACTAATTGATGTATCATAAACGCCTGATGTTCTAAGTGCAATAGTTTTAAGTTCTTCTATAGTATAATATTCAAGTCTTAAAACAACACCAAATCTATCTCTAAGTGGAGATGATAAATCACCATATCTTGTTGTCGCACCTACTAAAGTAAAAGGTGAAATATCAACCTTAATACTTCTAGCAGAAGAATCAGATCCGACCATAATATCCAAAGAAAAATCCTCCATTGCACTGTAAAGCGTTTCTTCTATAAATCTAGGCATGCGATGAATTTCATCAATAAATAGAATATCACCGGGTTCAAGTTGTGTTAATACCGCAGCTAAATCTCCTGTTTTTTCTATCGCAGGACCTGATATAGTTTTTATATTACCATTCATTTCATTCGCAATAATTTGAGCTAATGTTGTTTTACCAAGTCCAGGTGGACCATATAATAATGTATGATCTAATACCTCATTTCTAGATAATGCAGCCTTAATATAAACTTCTAGCATTTCTTTAGCATTTGCTTGTCCAACGTATTCTTTTAAATATTGCGGACGTAATGTTTTATTTTCATCTTCATTGTTAATTTCTATTGGAGAAACAACTCTTTCTTCCATAGAATCACCTACCTCATTAATAATTGAAGAGCTTCTTTAATAATTTCGCCTTCTTCTTTATTTATATCCACATTACCTAATACTTTACTAACATCTTTTTTAGAATAACCTAAAGATATTAAAGCATCTTCACAATCAATAAGTTTTTGACTTTTATTAGAAACCGGTATTTCTTCTATAAAAGAAATTTTACCTTTAAGATCAAGTATAATTTGTTGACTTGCCTTAGGTCCAATGCCAGGGAACTTTCTTAAATATGCATCATTTCTTGATTCAATCGCATCAACAACATCTTTAACTCTTCCACAAGCTAAAACACTTAATGCACTTTTAGGACCAATCCCGTTAACACCAATAAGTTTTATGAATAATTCTTTTTCTTCCTCTGTTTTAAAACCATATAAATCATTAATATCTTCTCTAACATGTTGATAAGTAAAAACCTTCAATGTTTCATTTAATTTAAAATTATATGGATTACTAACAATTAAGATATATCCTATTCCATTATTTTCTAATACAATATTTTTTGGATTAATTTTAGTTATAGTTCCAATTATATAATCATACATAAAAACACCCCAAAATATTATAGCACAGATAAAAAAAAAAAGCCATAAAATGACTATCTTCTATATCTATTATATCTTGGCGGATACACATATTTTATTCCCCTTTTTATATCATTATTATTTTTTGATTTTTCTTCTTTGATTTCATTTATATCACCAAGTCCCAGTAATGTTGGATCATTATCGTTATATAAAACTAGTGGCTCACTTACTTCAAGAATTTGATTAATTTCAGAAGTAATAGGTGTAATTCTTAATTTAGTTCCTGGGGCAATGTTACTGAAATCTGTAATATGTCTATTTTCTAATTTTAAGTCATCTAATGTAATATGATAATTATTTAAAAGTTCATCAATGCTTTCATTCATTCTAACAATATGTATAACCAAGTTAATCACCATTATATCTTATGATTCAAGTACAATTAAATTACCACTAATAGTAATTATTTTTAAATTTAATTTTGATGCAATATACTTAAAAGTTGTTTCACTAAAAAAAACAACGTGTGTGATATCTCTAAAATACCACCATTTATCAAATTGATTATTATGTAAATTTGTATTAATAATTATTCTTCCACCACTATTTAATAGTTTAATCAATTCACATAATGTATTATAAAAATCAGAAATATGTTCAATAACCTCAATTAAAACAATATTATCATATTTATTGTTTTTATATTCATTTTTTAAATAATATTTGTCATAACTTATTACCATTCTATCAGATATAGATTCTATAGCTTTTGCCTTACCACAGCCAAAATCTAAAATATTACCATCCTTCAAATAGTCTTTAAAATTTTCATATATTTTTTTCATATAAAAAAAATAATTAGAATCTACTACATGTTTATCGTATCGTGTTTTTTCTTCCTTCTCACATAAAATATTTATTTTCTTTAAAAGTTCGCATCTACTGCAATATGAACAATTAATTTTATTAATAGTTATATAATTTAATTCATTATCGCAAACTACACATTTTTCCATTATAACACCTTTATTTTTTTGACTAATTATATAATTAATTATATAATATACATATAAATTTATCAAGGAGGTGGATATCATGAATGATTATAAATATGCCCTAGAAATACTAGAAAAAGAAATAAAAAACATTATAAAAAATTCCGATATCCAAGACTATATTTCTGATAAATTAATTAGCGAATTAGATAAAACTATTAAAACTTGTGATAATACATTAAATACTTATTATCATAAAAAAAACACAATTAATGACGCATTAAAAGAAATAGATAGTAGATATAACAATAATACTAAGGTATTACAAGAAAATAATAATTTACTTAATAAAAAAATAACAGATGAGAGTATAACTTTAATTAAAGAAATAAAAGAAAACATAAATAATTTAGAAACAACGAAAAACAACACAATTAAAAGATTTAAAGAAGAACAAACAAATACTACTTCGCAAACAAATCCATTAGTATATAACCATATTCTAAAAAGAAATAAAATACTTGGTCAATACGCGTTATATAAAAAAAACATTAACAAAAGGTATGATTCTATTGTAAATAAATTTTCCACTAAAATTGAAGAGAAAAATCAAAATGATTTAGCTCAAAACAATAAATATATGTTTAGATATAATAAAGCCAATGATTCTATTATAAACAACTTTAATGAGTGTCTAAAAACATCCAAAGAAAAACTTGAACAAATCGAAAAAAGAATCATAACACTTAAAGAAGACTACGATTTAAAACTTCTTTCCTTAGAAAAAATATTTAATACTAATGTTATAAATATAAATAAAAACCTTGATTTGACAATTAGTTTAAATAACAATCAATTTGAATTAGAAAAAAACGGGATAATTGCACAACAAAAAGAAAATGAAGAAAAAAATAATATTTTAAAATCAAATATCATAAAAGAGTTCATCACAAACATAGAAAAAAATAATGAGCAAATTGAATTATTAAATAAAAACACAAATAACCATATAAATTTTTATAATAAAGAGTACTTCTTCTTAATATTTAATATTGATAAAGAAATAAATTCTATTAATAAAAAAAATAAAGAAGAGGAATTAAGAATCAAAAATTTAATAGATGAAAAGAAAATCATATTAAAAAAAATAAATAAAATTATTAAAAAGATAAAAGAACATTATAAAACACAATATGATATACTTCAAAATAAAAAAATTATTCTTGAACAAATAAAAAATGATGAAGTGAAAAAAAATGAATATATTGAGGAGATTAACAAAGTAACATTTAATAATCAATTGAATATTTTAAGATATAATTTTGAGTATACATTAGATTCTTTAAAAAAAGAAAATAATATCAAAATAAAAGAACTTAGAAGTATATATGATAAACAACGTTTAGACATTTTAAAAGAATACAAATTAAAACAAAATGAAATTCAAAAAGATAAAGAAGAGGTTTTATATAATATAAATTGTATAGAAGATGAAATTGAATATACAAATAAAATCGAACAACAAGTATGTATAAATAATAAAAGTCAAATTGATTATCAACTTGAAAAAAATAACATTTATAATTTATTAGAAATTGAAAAAAACAAATTCTTAAAAGAATTTAATCTTTCAAGACTGGATTTATTATCCAATAAAGAAGATGAAATATATAATTATCACGAATTCATAGAATTCAGTCAAAGAGATAAAAAAAATACATTAATAAATATTAATATTGAAAGATCTAAAATTGATTTTAATCATAATAAAAAAATATTTTCTCTAGAAATTGATGAAGAAATATTAAATGAAGATTATAATAAGAAAAAGAATTCACTTACATTTAATGATTCTATAACAAAAGTAAAATCCACTTCTACTTATCATTCATTTAATTATCGAAAAGAAGGTTTATTAAATGAATTTGATTTATGTAAAACAGTAAGCCATAATTTAATATTATATTCATATTTTATTTGTAATTCAATTGGAAATTACCAACTTAATGAAACTATTATTAGTAAATTATTTAAATTTATTGTTTTTTATATTAAAGAAATAATTAATATTTCACATGATAATTCTATTTCAATTATTACAGATCAAATAAATTACGAAACCGGCTCAAAATATTCTTCTTTAGCACAAAGTATAGATGAAAAATATGAAAGTGATTGTAAATTAACAAACATAAAAAAAGAAAATATAAAAAATACACTTGATAATTATAATAATGCAATAACTAAATTTTATCATGAAATAACATTACTTGAAAATGAGAAAACTAGCATAATACAAAAGTTTAAGAAAGAAGAAATTTCAAAATCATTTTATAAAAAAAGTATTTCATCTATCAAACAAGAAATCAAAAGATATCATAAATTAATAGATAAAAATGAAATTCTCATCGAAAAATTTAAAAAAGATTATAATAGAATTCCTATTATTTTAGCTTCTTTTAGATATGATATGATGAACAAAAAAAGAAAACTACAAAAATCACAGGATGAAGAAGCTAGTATATTAATAAAATCAAGTGAAGATATTTCATACTTTTATAGTAATTTTGAAAAGGCAATTTATAATATTTCAATAAACGATGTATCAGATTATCAAACATATATTTATAATACTTCTCTGTTATATAAAAAAATACTTCATAAATCACCTGCATATATCAAAGAATATTATACAATAATTGAGAATTTAACTAAGAATGTAACTAAAAAGAATAATAAATTAAAGAAAAATAGTAATAAATCATTCTCAAATAACCTTAAAGCAATCAATAAAAATTATGAGAACAGATTATTTGACATTAAACATAAAATAGCTCTTGAGAATAACGAGTATAATGATCTTGTTAAAGAGAGCAATAGGAAAATTGATGAAACAATTGAACAATATAATAAAATATTTACAAATAAAGAATATGATTATAAAAAGAAATGTGATGAAATCGATAATTTAATTATTGATAATTTTAATTCATATTATTCTAAAATTAATTCTACTTCTTCTAATATCGAATTTAATATTTCTGTAATAAATAAAAAACTTGATTTATTAGATTTACAAAATAAAAAACAAAATCAAAACTTAACTACTTATTACATTACAAAAAAGAATAATTCATTAAATGATTTAAATTATAAGAAAAAAATAATTGAACAAAATTTTGCATATATTCCAAATAACTGTAAACTTCAACAAAAAAGAATTGATTTAGTATTAAAAAATGAAATAACTCTATATAATCAAGACAAAAAAGAATGTCATAATGTTTTTAATAACAATATAAAAAACATCAATAAAGAAACTATTAAAAAGACAAATTATAATCATAATAAAATATTAATACTTAATAATATTCTAACAAAAAATAGAAGGCATATTAAATAGCCTTCTATTTTTCTAATGTATCAAGATAATCTTTAAAATATTTTGGAAGTTCACTATGAAATTCCATATATTCATTCGTTTCAGGATGAACAAATCCTAAAGTTTTTGCATGAAGATATTGTCCAGTTGGACTAATTAATTTTTTAACTCCATATTGTGGGTCACCAACAAGAGGATGACCAATATATTTCATATGTACCCTAATTTGATGAGTTCTTCCTGTTTCTAACTTAAATTCAACTAATGTGAATTTTTTATATCTTTCAATTACTCTAAAATTAGTAACAGCTCTTTTGCCATCTTTTAAAACTGCCATTTTTTTTCTGTCATTAGGATCTCTACCTATGGGTGCATCAATGCGCCCTTTTTCTTCTTCTATTACACCAGTAACAAGACCTACGTATAAACGATTTACAGTATGTTCTTTTAATTGTGAAGATAATTTTTCATGAGCTTTATCATTTTTAGCAACCATTAAAAGACCTGATGTATCCTTATCAATTCTATGAACAATTCCAGGTCTAATTTCACCTTTAATTCCACTTAAATCATCAAGTTCATATAAAAGTCCGTTAACAAGTGTATTATCATAATTACCACATGCAGGATGAACAACTAGACCTGTGGGCTTTTCAACAACTGCCACAGAAGAATCTTCATATACTATATCTAGGTTAAGATCTAACGCTTTAAGTTCCGTTTCTCTTTCTTCTTTTGTTTTAAGAGTTATAGAATCATTTAGATTGGTGATATATGATGGCTTAACAACTTCTCCATTAACAAGAACATTACCTTCATTAATTAAATTAGTTAAAACAGTACGTGACATATCGTTATTTAATTGTTTTAATGCTTTATCAAGTCTAATACCAACTAATTCTTCTTTAATTATATAATCATATGTCATTTTTTTCATCCTTTCTTTTATCCATAAAAAATAGCATATCAATAATTAATAAAATAACTCCTATTACTAAAAATGAATCTGCTAAGTTAAAAACAGGAAATGAATAAGAACCAAAGTTAAATCCGAGCATATCAATTACACCTTTACGTTGGTTAATTGATGTTAAAAATCTATCAACTAAATTTCCAACTGCACCACCTAAAATCATTCCAAGTGAAATAGCATATAATTTCATCTTCTTAAAACTTTTAACCGTATTAACAATTATCAAACCAACAACAACAGAAGCCACAATACTTATAACACAAAGAATAACGGTATTATCACTAAAAAAACTCCATGCAGCACCTGTATTATATGTTTTTGTTATATAGAAAAAATTAGGTATTACAAAATGTGTTTCTTGAAATAAATAAGTAATTTCTATAATAAGTTTTGATAATTGATCTAAAAACAAAACTAATGCCGCAACTATAAAAGCAATCCACATAATAACATTCTCCTTTATCTCATAATTAAGTAAATAATAAAAACTACTGCCCCAATAATTAATGGATATAATAAATTTAATATATATACTTTGTATATTATATCTTCTTTTGTTAAATCCGCTTTTTTCTTGTACACATCAAAACAAAATTTTGTAAATAACAAAGTTAAAATAAAAGCTAAAATCCAAAGAAATATAACTAAAAATATTTCAAGTTCATAAAAAATTTCAAGTAATTGAATTGTCATAAGTATAAATGGAAATATAAAAAATAATGCCAAAAAGAAACTTGAAATTCTAGTTATTATTCTTTCTTTTTTAGTAGTTTTTGATTCTATTTTATCTAAAACTTTAAAAGCATCATTAAACATTTTTTAATACCTCCAAAGCCTCATTAAAAGTAGAAACTTTAAAAATCTTCATTTTTTTATGCCCTTTTATTTTTAAATATTTATTATAGGCATCTTTATAATTTTCTTCTGGGCACAAGAAAACTTGACATCCGTTTTTAAAAGCCGCAATAACCTTTTGTTCTATACCGCCAATTGCTCCAACATTTCCGTTCACATCAATTGTACCAGTACCACAAACTACATTTCCTTTTGTTATATCTTCTTCTATTAATTTATTATATATACTTAAACTTTGAAGAAGACCTGCACTAGGACCTAAAGATGTAGTCTTATTAAGTTTTAATTTTGGATAAATCGTATCATAATTTATATTATATTTACAATAATATGATATCTTAGAGTATTCATTAATAACTATTTCATGTTCTTTATTATCTCTTCTTACTTTAACCTTAGAACCAACTTTAAATTCTTCTTTAATAGCCGCCAGAAATTTTTCTTCATCTGAGTTATCTATATCATTAATTTTTTCAATTATATCTCCTAATTTAAATGGATTATTATCTTTAATATAATAATTTACAATTATTCCTTCAAACTTATAATCAATATTAATTTTTTCATCATTTATAGATGCCATTTTATAACCATTAATTATTGATGCCTCAATTGATTGATTCTTTTGTATAACACCCATTTGATATAATTCTTCATCCTTAAAAGATGAATAATTATTATTAAGTTTTGAAATAGTTGCATCAGAATCTAGTGATGCAGCAAACTTTTGAAAAACACTTGCGTTATCTTTAGAATAAACGAATATAGAATTAAAACTTCCATTTTCCTTATAAGCGTTATCTATTGATATAAAATTTGATACGTTTGATATATCACCAGTAGTTGTAACACTATAGCTAACTCTCTTAAAACATAAAATACATATTGTAATAAAGAATAGAAGATAAATTATTATTAAAAATTTATATTTATTTATTAGTATCTTCATTTAAATCTACCCTTATAGATTTTCCTAACTTTTCATATATAACATTACATGCATCAAACATTCTTCTTGATGCAATATTACCTGGAGTATCTTTATATTTATCTTCCATAAAAATTATTTTTTTTATTCCGGATTGAATAATTAATTTTGCACATTCATTACAAGGAAATAATGTTACATATAATGTTGAACCATCTAATTTTTCAGTTGAATTTAATATAGCGTTTGGTTCAGCATGAACAACATAGGGATATTTTGTATCAAGTTCATCCAAATTCTTATCATTTGCCCATGGAAAATCTAGGTCATTACAACCGCAAGGAAGTCCATTATATCCAATTCCTATTATTCTTTTTTTACCATTAACTATACATGCACCTACTTTAGTATTAGGGTCTTTACTTCTCTTAGCACTAAGACATGCAACACCCATAAAATAGTCATCCCATGAAATATAGTTTTTATCCATTATATCACCTAGTCCTTTAAACTTATATGAACATCATCTAATTGTTCTTGTTCAACTCTAGAAGGTGCTTCCATCATTAAATCAACACCATTTAATGTTTTAGGGAATGCAATAACATCACGAATATTATCTGTCTTTGTCATACACATAACAATTCTTTCAAGACCTAGCCCAATACCACCCATAGGAGGAGTACCATATTTTAATGCTTCAATAAAGAATCCAAAGCGATACTTAGCTTCACTTTCTGATATACCAATTACATCAAACATTTTTGATTGTAATTCTTGATTATATATACGAAGAGAACCACTTCCAAGCTCATAACCGTTCAGTACTATATCATATGCATCGGCGTAACAATTTTTAGGATCAGTTTCTAATAAATCTATACATTCTTTTTTAGGTGATGAGAATGGATTTGTAGTAACTTCATACTTTCCTAAATCCTCGTTATATTCAAAAATCGGGAAATCTGTAACCCATAAGAATTTAAAATCATCTGGATCGCATAAGTTTAAATCCTTCGCAACAAGTTTACGTAATGCACCTAAAGCTTGATTAACAATATTAAGTTTATCAGCAATTACAAAAACTATATCACCATTTGTAAGTTCTAATTGTTTAATAGTATTAAGTTTATCTTCATCTGTTAAAAATTTAACAAAAGATCCTGTTAGTTCATTATTTTCATATTTTAAATAGGCTAGTCCATTAGCGTGATTAACCTTCATAATACGTGTAAATTCATCTATTTGCTTTCTAGTATATGTAGCATTTGCTTTAATACATTTTACTGCTTCTTGTGATGCCATAAAAGGGACATTCTTAAATAAATCCTTTACATCCATAAGATGCATATCAAATCTTAAATCTGGTTTATCACTACCATATTTATTCATAGCTTCATTATATGTCATTCTTATGAAAGGTGTTTCAATATCTTTATTTAAAACTTTCTTAAATAAGTATTTAAATAATCCTTCAATTATTTCTTGAATTTCTCTATCATTTAAAAATGATGTTTCAATATCAATTTGATTAAACTCTAATTGACGGTCAGCTCTTAAGTCTTCGTCACGGAAACATTTAGCAATTTGAAAATAACGTTCAAATCCTGCAACCATATATAATTGTTTAAAAATTTGTGGTGATTGAGGAAGAGCGTAAAATTCTCCTTTATGTAGGCGTGAAGGAACTAAGAAATCTCTTGCACCTTCTGGCGTTGATTTTGCTAGAATAGGAGTTTCAAGTTCTAAGAATTCCTTTTCAACTAAATACTCCCTTATAGCGTTTGTAATTTTTGATTTCATTATTAAATAATTTTGCATCACTGGTCTACGTAAATCAAGATAACGATATTTTAATCTTGTATCTTCAAGTGCATCTGTCTTATCTGCAATAATAATTGGAGGTTGATTAGCAGTATTTAAAACTTCTAATTCTAATGCTATAACCTCGATATCTCCCGTTTTTATATTTGGATTTTTATTTGTTCTTTCGCAAACAGTCCCTTTAACATATACAACATATTCATTTTTTAAAGAAACTGCTGTTTCATAATTAGAATTGTCGGGATTTACAATAATTTGAGTAATTCCTGTTTTATCACGTAAATCAATAAACACAAGACCACCTAAATCTCTTTTTTTCGCAACCCATCCTTTAAGTTCTACTATTTGTCCGACATTTTCAATTCTTAAATTTCCATTATAATGTGTTCTATTCATTTTATTCACCTTTCTTATTATTGCATTTATGACATGTTGAATTTTTTGTTAAATCATCAATAATATATTGTTTTAACGTATCAATTCTAACTGTTTCTTGTAAACCAGTTTTATTATTTTTAACATTTATTACAGAGTTTTCTAATTCAGTATCTCCTAGTATTGCAGTATATAATGAATTATATTTATCCGCTAATTTAAATTGAGCTTTTAAAGATTTATTACCATAATCCATATCAGTAATCAAACCTGACATTCTACAAGAATTCATCAATTTTGAAGCAACTTCTTGTGCTTTATCACCTAAAGCAATTATAAATAAATGATTATTCGGTTCTGATGAAATATTTTTCCCTTCACTTTCTAATGCAAACAGTAATCTTTCCATTCCAAACGCAAGACCACATGCTGGAGTATCTTGTCCACCTAATTGTTTAATTAAATTATTATATCTTCCACCTGCACATATAACATTTTGTGCACCTAATTGTTCACAATCAACTTCAATTTCAAAAACAGTATATGTATAATAATCAAGACCTCTAACTAAAGTCTCATCTACTTCATAATTAATATTCATATTATCAAGTGCATTTAAAACTTGAGCAAAATGATTTTTACTCTCTAGATTTAAATAATCAGAAATTTTAGGTGCATTTTTAAAGAAGTCTTTATCTCTATCTACTTTACAATCTAAAATTCTAAGAGGATTTTTATGAAGTCTATTTAAACAATCACTACATAACTCATCAGTGTATTTTTCGAAATAATTAATTAACACCTCACGGTATGCATTTCTTGAAATTTCATCACCAATTGTATTAATTTTTACTTTTATACCACCTAAATCAAATTCCTTTATTACCGCAACAGCACAGGCAATAACTTCCGCATCCATTAAAGGACTATTTGATCCTAAAGATTCAATTCCAAATTGATGAAATTGTCTTTGTCTTCCTCTTTGAGCTCTTTCATATCTAAACATAGGTCCCATATAGAATAATTTTGATACAGGATTTTCTACATATAATTTATTTTCAATAAAACTTCTAGCCACACCTGCAGTACCTTCTGGTCTTAATGTATTACCTCTTCCACCTCTATCAGTAAAATCATATGTTTCTTTTGTTACCATATCAGATACATCATTCGCATCTCTATGGAATAATTCTTTTGATTCGAATATAGGTGTTCTAATTTCTTTAAAATTATAAAGTCTACAAACTTTTCTAATTTTCTCTTCTAATTTCACCCATTTTATTGACTCTCCTGGAATAATATCTACAGTTCCTTTTGGTTTATTTATTGCCATTTTAAAATACCTCTTTCATAATCTTCTTTATACATACTATAGTAAATTATATTTCTATTTTCCTTTGTTTCCTTATCCACTACAGCATTAAATTTTGTATATTCATATTTAAAATCACTTTTTTCTATCACTCTTTTACAAGCAAGATTTATATCTATATGTCCAATTAAAATTTTACTCAAATTAAGATATGAAAACCCTAGTTTTATCATTTCTTTAAGAGCTTCTGAGATTATACCTCTATTCCAATAATTCTTATTTAAAATAAAACCGATTTCTCCACAATTTTCATTTTCATAATATGAATGGTAATCAATCATTCCTATCATTTTATCAAGTTTAGGATCAACGATTGCATAGCCTACAGGAAGTCCTTGAGAAATTCTATCAATGATTATCATATTAATCGAATTATATGCTTCATCAACTGTATTATAAGGGCCCCAAGTTACAAATCTAGTATTTTCTATATCACTACCAAATTCAAATAAATCTTGATAATCTTTAGTACTGATATCTCTCAATATAAAGCGATTTTTTTTAATAATTGGCATATTTGTATTCATATTTGCCTCCAAAAATATCTAATTAAATTTTTTTATTTAATTAATACTTTTATACCGTATTATTTTACCATAAAATAGCCCTTATTGCAACGATACTATAATACGTAAAAAATATTATTATAATATTTTTAATAGGTAAAAAAAATAAAAAAGTCTCATAAAGACTCTTCTATTTCGCTACTGTTATCTTTATATCCATCTCTTGTATCATCTAATTTATTAAACAACAAATAAAATAAAACAATTAAAAACTTTATACCGTTACCTATTAATGCACCTATACTAAATCCTTCTAAACCTCTATAATAAGTAAAAGGTATCGTAATTGCCACAAAAATAATTAAATGTAAAATATTCATTATAAGTTGAACATTAGAATTCTTATATCTAAGTACTAATATAACAAGTAAATTTGAAATAAAAAACAAAACTGAAGATGCAGTGGCATAAAATAATATTTCAAGTGCAGCACTACTAACTTGTGGATATAATTTACTAATTAAAAACGGAGATATAATTAAACATCCACCTAATGCACAAATTCCTAAAATGATATCAACAGAAACATATATTAATAACATTTTTTTACTAAATACACCTTTAAATCTAGATAAGTATCCCATAATAACACCAGTTAATGGAACAGTAACAAGCGCAACTATTTTTCCAACTAAAGAAGCTACGTAATATGTTGTAACATCACTTCCACCACACATCAATTGAAGAATTATCCTGTCTGCATTTAATATTAATGTATTAATTAATTCTCCTATAAAAAAAGATATACAAAGTAAAAATATTTTTTTCCTATGTTCTGATGTTTTAAAAAAACCTTTAAAAATATTCCCCTTAAATAATACATAAGAAAGCGCTAATAATTCTCCTGTAATCATTGATACTTCCCACACCGGAAATACATAATATAAAAGACAACCAAGTGCGTAGCCAACACCAATTAAAACATAATAAATAAGAAATGATAAATATTTTAAATTCTTTCTAAATTCAACATCCGCATAATATCTAAATGATGTTAAAAACATTAATATATTTAAAAATATAACATTTAGAAAACTCAATTGTTTAAAGAAAGCTAAAAATATAGTTATAACGAAAATTCCTATTATATTAAAAACTAATATAATTATATTGTAATCCCCATTTTCACTCTTATCTTCATTTACAAATACCATTCTAGTATTATTTACAGCACAACCTATTGAACAGGAAATAATCGAAAGAACAGATAAAAGACTTAAAACTATTCCAAAAGAATCATCGCCAAGTTTTCTATTTAAAAATGGATATAAAACAAATTGAATTATTCCATTAAAAACAACTAATCCTAAAACGGAATATATTAAATTAATTATAGGTTTCTTTTTATCCATGTTTTCACCACTTTCAAACAAACAATATAATTTTAACATTTTAGTGTGTTTTGTCAATATAACTATTAATTAAAGTATTATTAATAGATAAAATGGATGAAAAATCATCCATTTCAATACGTATATCAAATTATTTTAGTTTACTAATAAATCTACTAATTCTTTCAAGTGCTTTTTTCAAATCATCAATTGAATATGCATATGATATCCTTAAAAACCCTTCCCCAGAATCTCCAAATGCGGTACCAGGTACAACTACTACTTTTTCTTCTTTTAAAAGTCTCGTTGCGAATTCATCTGATGATAATCCGAATTTTTTAATATTTGGGAAAACATAAAATGCACCATATGGTGTAAAACAATCTATTCCCATTTTTTTAAATGAATCGATTAAAAATCTCCTTCTTTGATCATATGCTTCGCGCATTTTCTTTACATCATTTTCACCATTTCTTAAAGCTTCAACAGCTGCATATTGACTATTTGTAGGAGCACACATTATACAAAATTGATGAATTTTAGTCATTTGTGCAATTATCTCTTGTGGACCTAAAGCGTATCCAAGACGCCATCCTGTCATTGAAAAAGCTTTAGAAAATCCATTAATAATAATAGTTCTTTCCTTCATATTTTCAATTTGTGCAATAGATACATGTTTTGACTTATATGTCAATGCACTATATATCTCATCTGAAACAACTATAAGATCATGCTTAATGCAAACTTCTGCAATTGCTTCTAAATCATCTCTTTCCATAATTGCACCTGTCGGATTATTAGGAAAAGGTAAAATTAAGACTTTAGTTTTTTCTGTAATCGCATTTTCTAATTCTTCTTTTGTTAATCTAAATTCATTTTCTTCTTTCAAATTAATTATAACTGGCTTACCACCTGCTAAAATTGTTGCGGGTACATATGCAACGTATGATGGTTCTGGTATAATTACTTCATCACCAGGATTTAGCATAGCACGCATTGCTAAGTCAATACCTTCACTACCCCCAACTGTAACAAGTGTTTCTTTTTTCCAATCATAACTTAAACAAATTTCTTTTTTGGTATAATTGCATATTTCTTGACGTAATTCTTTTAAACCTGCATTAGCTGTATAAACAGTTTTACCACTTTCTAAAGCATAAATACCTTCTTCTCTAATATGCCAAGGGGTATCAAAATCAGGTTCTCCAACACCTAATGAAATTACACCTTCAATTTCAGAAGCGATATCAAAAAATTTCCTTATACCAGATGGTTTTAAAGATACTACCTTATCTGATAAATATTTACTCATGGTGTCACTATCATCCTTTCATCATTGCTTTCAGCCACAAGAACTGTCCCGTGATCTTTATATTTCTTTAAAACAAAATGTGTAGATGTCGATAATATTGAATCCATAGTTGCAAGTTTATTTGAAACAAACATCGCAACATTTTTCATTGATTGTCCATTTATAATAACAGTAAAATCAAAACCTCCACTCATTAGATAAACCGCATCAACTTCATCAAATTTATAAATTCTTTGGGCTATTTTGTCAAATCCTATACCTCTTTGTGGAGTAACTTTTACTTCAATTAACGCTGTTACAACCTCAGCTTCAGTATTTTCCCAATTTATTAAAGTATGATAACCACATATAATTTTTTCTTCTTCCATTTTAGCCATTTCATTTACAAGATCAATTTCTGAAATACCTAATAAAACCGCAGCTTCTTTTAAATCTATTCGACTATTTTTTTCTAATAAATGTAATATTTTTTCACGCATATTAACAACTCCAATCAATTAAATATATTTTATCATAATAAAACAGCAAATATCAAAATTAATATTTAATATAATATAAAATTTGATATTTTATGGAAATATATGAAAAAAACACAAAAATGTGTTTTTTATGAAATCAAATCTTTAAGTACATCCTCATCTTCATAATCATCTTCGTCATAATATATTTCATCATCTTCATCGCCTATTATATTAGAGAACATCTCTAATTGTTCTTCTGAAAATAACATTTCATCACCATCAGCATATGCAATTGCCTGCTTGATAAAAGATGCCATTTCAACGAATTCATCTTCAGAAAATACGTTTTCGATAAACATTGAGAAAAATCCACTTATTGCATCATTAACTTTAGTAAGGAAATTATTTTTAGTATTATTATCTACTTGAAGTTTTACATCAATCCCTAACGAATCTAATAAATTATATAAACCATAATATAATTTTCTACTATTTATAACTAAACTTTTTGGAATACCATCTTTTTTAAAAAAATCTTTTAAAACTGAAATCATTAAATTGGAATACTCATTTGGTAAAGATACTAATATTTCACAATTATATAAATCATCCTCACTTGAATACATAACAAATAACGGATTAAGTGCAATATTACAAGATTTTGATTTGACATTAACATCTAAATTTTTAGATAGTAAATAACAATCATTATCATTTCTTTCAAATCCAACGAATTCATTTATTTCATCATTTGTTGGAATAGTGTATTCATATTTTTTTTCTAAATACGGAACACTAATCATATGAACTGCATATACTTTTCTTCTATGATTTAATTCCATAAATGCCATTTTTTTACTAGCAAATCCTTCTTTTAATAAATCAAAATCATTTCTTAATAAAACAACTAAGCATGATAATAATTCAATTATATCCGATGCTTCCTGATTAGTTGAAATATAAGTAGAAATACCACTAACAAATGTCCTTACTACAACATTATTTTTCTTTTTGATTTTTATTTCATTCTTCTTAAAATATTTAATATCATCAGAATCTAAGTTTTCTTTATTAGTAAGAATAACATTTTTTGAATTATATTCAAAATTCATAGTTGATGGATCAAAACTAAAAATATCATGTGCTGAATTTAATTCCTCTGGTTTAGTGTAAAAAGTAATTCCGCACTCTTTATCCTCATCGCTATATATAAGGCTAAACATCCTAATTTTCTTACCATCATCAACCATGAATAAATTAAAATCATTAAATGATTCAAAAGCATTTAATTTAACTATCTCTTTTACTAAGTTACATATAATTAAATAATTATCTTTCTTTAATGAAATCAATCTCATATTAACGCCTCTTTTTTATAAATACATACTCTTTTAATACCGTATTTTCTATCTTTAACCAAATTATATTCTCCAATTTTTTCACTACATCTAGAATTACTATCCATTTCAAATGATATAATTCCATCATCATTTAGCATATTATAATTAGAAATAATTTTAATTATTTCATCAATATTGTTCATATTATAAGGTGGATCTAGAAAAATAACATCAAATTTTATATCTTTTAAATTATTTAAACAATCTTTATAATCTAAGTTTAAATAAACCATTTCATCATAACATTTTAGTTTTTTCGCATTTTGTTTTACAATATCAAGAGCTTTAACATTTAAGTCATTAAAATAAACTTTATCTATACCTCTACTAAAAGCTTCAAGACCCATTGCACCTGAACCAGCAAATAAATCAAGAGCCTTACCACCATCAAAGAATTGACCAATTAAATTAAAAATCGCTTGTCTAACCTTATCTGATGTTTCTCTTGTAGTTTCTAAATTACACATATCAATATTATGATTTCTAAATTTACCTGCATTTATTCTCAAAATATCACCTAAAAACATTTTATCATATTTGATGCATAATATCAAAATATAATGACATAATAATTATGTAAGCCAAAAGCTTACGAAGAATCCCCCTATTCTTCATATTGAAGTCATAGATAATTTCTATACTTCTTTTCTCCCTTTCACATACATACTTCAAACTTACTCAATGAAAAAACCAGCTTTCACTGGTTTTTTTCATTTTAATCCATTTTTACAACTCTCATTACATGAATTCTAGTACCTTGATAATTTTTCCCATCTAGTTTCTTTAAATAAGCAAAAGCGGCTTTTGTAATCTCAATTGTTGTTCCACTCTTACGAATAACTATATCACCAACATTACTTTTCCTTACTCCTGCATTTTTTTCCATAAAACTTAAAAGTATTTGAGGTCTTAATAACTCTTTTTTACCGATATTTAAATGTGCATAAATATAATTATTAGTTTCTGATGGTTTAAATGTTTTAGGTTGTCTTCCATCATGTTTCATTTTATAATCTTTTTTAGATTTAACAATTTCTATTTCATTATATTCTTTACGTTTATTTTCCATTAATAAATTTAATAATGAATTGATTATTTTTCCAACATCATTACCAGATGAGGCAAGTTTATTTAAAATAATCAAATTATTATCAATAGGAGAATCAAGATTATTTATAATTTTATCATATAATCTAAATGACTGTTTATCCGTAATATCTTTTATACTAGGTATTTCTTTTTCAGTCATTTCTTTTTTTGTATAAGATTCAATAACCTTAACACGTCTTCTTTCACTAGGTGAAGCAATTGATATAGAATGACCTTCTTCACCAGCTCGACCAGTACGACCTATTCTATGAACATATAATTCATCTTCATTTGGTAAATCAAAATTAATTATTGCTTGTAGACCTGAAACATCAATACCACGTGCAGCTACATCAGTTGCAACTAAGTATTTTATTGTACCATTTCTAAAAGAATTCATAACTCTATCTCTAACCAATTGTTTTAAATCACCATGAATTCCATCAGCTTGTAGATTGTTTTTTTGTAAGAAAATTACTAATTCATCAACCTTACTCTTAGTATTTGCAAATATTATACAATTTTTAAAATCATAATAATCAATTAATCTAATAAGTAAATCATTTTTACTTTCTCTTTTACAAAAATAAACATCTTGCATAATTCTATCAACAGTTAACGCTTTTTTCTTTATAACAATATGAATCGGATTTTGTTGATATTTACTTGCAATTTTCTTTATAAATGCAGGCATTGTTGCGCTAAATAACGCTGTTTGTCTTTCTTCTGGTGTTGTCTTTAAAATAGTTTCTAAGTCTTCTTGAAAACCCATCTTAAGCATTTCATCAGCTTCATCTAATACCAACGTTTTTATAGTATTGAAATTCAAAACACCTCTATTCATTAAATCAATAATTCTTCCAGGTGTACCTACAACAATTTGTGGTTTTGACTTAAGTGCTCTAATTTGTTTTTCATATGATTCTCCACCATAAACAGTTGCGATTTTTATATATGTTTTATATTTTATTAATTTCGATAATTCTCCAGATACTTGAAGTGCAAGTTCTCTTGTCGGACATAAAACTAACGCTTGTATATTTTTATCACGTTCAATTTTCATGACAGTTGGAATACCATATGCAAAAGTTTTACCAGTACCAGTTTGTGCTTGTCCTATAACATCTAAACCTTCTAATAAAGTTGGAATAGATTCTGATTGTATTTCAGAAGGCATTCTAATTTCAAGTTCATCTAATGCCTTTATAATATCATTTTCTACATTAAGTTCTAAAAATTTATTTTCCATAAAAACCTCTCAAATCAACTTTTACATTATATCAAAAAAAACGAGAAATCACAATAAAAAAAAGCCCTATAATAAGGCTTTCATAACAAAATAACGCTAGGACTCCTGTGAAGAACACTATCTTCTAAGGATTAGGTCCTCTTTAGAACTAATTAGGATTCATGCTTGACATGCATTCACACATAGAAACTCTCAGACCAACTTTCATAATTTTGGGTTCCACGGCATATCCTAGCACTTATAGTATACCAAGGATATAACACTATGTCAAATTTATGGATTAAAATATTTCAAGTAAAAGATATACTATTCCAATTATGGTAATAACGATTCCCATTAGAAAAACACCTTTATCACCTTTTGTATTTGTAGTTCTTGATAATCGCGGATTTATTTGTGTTAATAATATAGCTATAATTCCAAACAAAATAATAGCGATTGGAAAAGCAAGATGATCAAAAAACATATTTGTTTTTTCCATCATCACTCCAAATATAAAGAATGATAACATGTCAACTAATAAAATTGCCGAAAGTACATAAACTATACATTTAAGAACTCTAACAATTTTTTGATTTTTAACTTGTTCTTCATATATTTTTTTCTTTTTTTCATCTATATCTAAAGCCATTTTCTTATCTCCTTTTTCCATTAAAAAATAAAATTAATTTCGCTTCCTTATTATACAATATTTAAAACTAGATGTATAGTAGTTTCACATTTTGTGCAAAAAAAACACAACAAATCGTTGTGTTTTATAGTTAATTACTTAGATAAAGCTTCGATTAAATCAGCTTTTTTCATTGTGCTGATTCCTTTAATTCCAGCAGCTTTTGCCATTTCCTTTAATTCAGCAACAGTCTTTGAACTTAAATCAACAGTCGCAGGTTTTGCAGCTTCTACTTTTACTTCTTTAGCCTTAGGAGCTTCTACTTTAGTTTCCTTTGCCTTAGGAGCTTCTGCCTTAGCTTTTGGAGCTTCAGCTTTTACTTCTTTAGCTTTAGGAGCTTCTTTAACTTGTTGTGCTTTAACAGCTTTAGATGCAGTCTTAAGAACAACTACTTTTTCTTCAACTTTTACAGTTTCTTTAGTTAATCCTTCTTGTGCAACTTTAACTAATGCTGCAAATCCTTCAGCATCATTAACAGCCATTTCAGCTAACATCTTTCTATTGATTTCAACTCCAGCCTTTGTTAATCCATTGATGAATGCTGAATACTTCATTCCATTTAATTGAGCAGCAGCATTAATTCTTTGAATCCAAAGTTTTCTGAAATCTCTCTTCTTATTCTTTCTATCTCTATAAGCATATGCTAATGAACGCATAACTTGTTCATGAGCTGTTTTATAAAGGGCATGTTTAGATCCATAATATCCCTTTGCTAACTTTAAGACTGCTTTACGTCTTCTTCTTGTTGTATATCCACCTTTAACTCTTGGCATTTTATTAACCTCCTATGTTCTTCCTATAAATTATAATAAGTTACTAATTAGTGACTTAATTCTCTTCTCGTCTGTCTTATGTACTAATCCTGACTTACTTAAGTTCTTGTTTTCCTTATGAGTCTTATTAGTCTTTAAGTGACCTGTATAAGCGTGTCCACGCTTTAACTTTCCAGTTCCAGTTACTTTAATTCTCTTTTTTAAACCACTATGTGTCTTTTGTTTTGGCATTTTCTTTACACTCCTTTAATTATTTGTCTGATTTTGGTCCTAATACGGTAAATAATGATCTACCATCTAATTTAATTGGCGATTCAATATTTGAAATATCAGCTAAACTTTCGGCAAATTTTTCAACTACTTCTTTACCTAAATCTTGATGTGATATCATACGTCCAAAGAAACGAAGACTTACTTTTACCTTATTTCCTTTTAATAACATCTTTCTTGCATTTTTAGATTTAGTATCAAAGTCATGCTTTTCGATTGTTGGGCTTAGTCTTATTTCTTGTACAACAACTACTTTTTGATTCTTTTTCATTTCTTTAGCCTTTTTCTTTTGCTCGAAATAAAATTTAGAATAATCCATTAATTTTGCAACAGGTGGGTTAGAATCAGGAGATACTAACACTAAATCTAAACCTCTCATATCTGCTTCTCTTAAAGCATCATTTCTTGATAACTTCCCAAGTTTATCACCTTTGTCTGTAATAACTAGTAATTCTTTGCATCTGATTTGATCATTAATGATTGCCTCATCTGCACCTTTCTTTTGCTTGTTAATACTTACACCTCCATATTAGTTTTATAAGCAAAAAAATAAAGGGACGCACAAACGCCCCTAATAAACAATATTTTATACATTTAGCTCTTTTGCCTATCAACTCAATTATCAATCAGGCGAGAAACGGGCGTTTCTTCTTTCCAATTATTAATTTGAACATATTTATTTTACCCTTTTTTTTATTATTGTCAATAGATTTTGAAATATTTTTCTTACAAAGTTAATTTTTTTTAAATATTTCTTTTAATTTTAAAAAAAACAATGTATTTATTAAAAAGAACACATCATTTTTCTAGCACATAATAAAACCTTCCCCAAAAGTTTTATTACTTTTTGCAAAATAACACAAACCCTATTAAAAAAACAAATAATCCCCCAATTAATCCCATCATTTTGTTTTTCTTTTATTATCAACAATTGTAATAATTACATATATTCCAATTAATACAAAAGTTGAAAACATTAATATTAAGAAAGGTGCTGCATTTGAAACTTTATCACCAAAGAAATATAAATCTAAATCAAATCCCTGTTTAAGTTGTTCTAATCCCTCTTTTGAAATAATTCCCTCTATTTCATTTATAGTCCCTCTTAAAAAATGATTATGAATTACGTTAGTTCCATAAGTACTTGGTAAAAACATCAATACTTTTCTTAATACACTTGAAAATTGACTTAATGGCATATATGCTCCACATATAAAACCATAAATACAACTTATTGCTGTACCAAAAGCCGATGCTTGTCCTTGAGTACTAAGAAAATGATTTATAATACATCCAATTGCTGTACCAAAAAGTGTCAACAATAAAGTATCTACTAATATTAATAAAACATCAACAAAAGATAAATACCACCCAGTAAATGCTAGTATTATAAACGCTACAATAAGTGCAATAAACATTATAATAAGTGTTACAACTGCAGTTGAAATAAAATATGCAATAGCCACTTTATATTTTTTTACAGGTGAAATTGAAATATCTTTAATTTGTCCCTGAAATTTATCTTGAATCATCATCAAGTTACAACAAAATGAAACTGTTACAGCACATACAGCAATCAAATTAGAAAACATCCAACCATTAACAAAAGCACTTTTGATTTTAGAACTAACATCAACACCACTTAGTATTTGACTAATTGAATCCTCATATACATTTGCCAAAAATGTAACATATAAACAAATCAATATAAGTGGTGTTATCATCGCTGAAATGAACATTCCTTTATCTTTAAAGAATAATTTAGTATTTCTTGAAACTAAACTTAATACCTCTCTCATTATAAACCTCTCCCTTCAAGTTGTTTACCTGTAATAGTTAAAAAAACATCATCCATCTGACCCTTAGTAATCTCAAAATCGTCGAATAATTTTGGATTATCTAAAATCATTTTTTTTGCTTCAAATGTATTTTTCACTTTAATCTTAAATCCATCTCTAATTTTTACGTATTCTAAATTTAATTTTTTAACATCTTCTTCATCCACTTTATATAATGTAATATAATCATATGCATATTTTTTCTTAAGCTCATAAGGAGACCCTTCTCCCACAATTTTTCCTGCATCTAGAATTACAACATAATCAGCATCATTGGCTTCCTCCATATAATGAGTAGTTAAGAATACCGTTAATCCTTGTTTTCTTCTTAGATTATGAATAACTTTCCAAACATTAGCTCTTGTTTGTGGATCAAGCCCAGTCGTTGGTTCATCTAATATTAATATTTTAGGATTATGCAACAATGCTCTGACAATATCTACCCTACGCTTTTGTCCTCCTGATAATGATTTAAGCGGCTTTTTTAATAGATCATTAAGTTCAAACCATGTTGATAGTTGATTTAATCTATTTTCAAATACATCCCCAAATATTTTATATAAACCAGCTCGATACTTTAGATTATCATAAACACTTAAATCTTTATCTAAATAAGAATTTTGAAATACAACTCCGATTTCTTTTTTTATATTTTCTATATTTCCAAGTATATTTTTTCCATTAACATAGACAAAACCAGAATCTAAACTTAACTGTCCACACATTATTGAAATGGTTGTACTTTTCCCTGCACCATTTATCCCCAAGAATGCAAAAAACTCTCCTTCTTTTACTTTAAAGCTAATATCATCTACCGCTTTTACATCTTTATAACTTTTACATAAATTTTTAATTTCAATTATATTTTCCATAACTTCCTCCTAGACAACCTTATTATATTAACAAAAAAAATTAATTTCTATTAAATACACGTCAAATACAATAAATATAATGTAAAATGCAAAAAAAAAGCCATCATAAAATAGCTTTTTTTAAATCTTTAACATATTTTCTAGAAACAATAACACTTTCATTATTATTTAAGTAAGCAAGCATTTTACTGTTTTCATAGTTTTCAATTGATTCAATATATAAAGGATTAACAATCATAGACTTAGAAATCCTTAAAAATCCATCTTGATTAAGAAGTCCTTCTATTTGATATAATTTATTTTTAGTTTCATAACAATCATTAAATGTATAAATAAATGTTTGATTTTCAATTACTTCTATATAATATATGTCTTTTGTCTTGATATTATATTGTTTTGAGTTTTTATATGCAACTATAGAATCAAGATTTTCTTCTAATTTATAAATAATGTCATTTGTTGTTTTAAAATCACTAGAAATAACTAATCCTCTTTTTGTTATTTTTAAATTATATTCATTATCATTATATTGAAAAATCTCACTAGTTATTTTATTTTCAAGATAATTATTATAATCATTAAATGATGTAAAAATAATATATAAATTATCCTCATCAATTTTAAATAAAAATCCATTAATTTTTTTTGATATAGATTTATAATAATAATCTAAAATACTTGAATTTGAAACATTAATGCTAACCTTTACAACATAAAAGCCAATATTATTTTTTAAAAAATCATCAGAAACCAATCTAAAAGATGTGCTATTAAATACACAATCATCACCAATTGCTAAAAATTTATCAGAATTTTCAAAAGATATATAAATAAACTGAATCATAGTTACAATCGCTAAACTTGATAAAAGCCATACACCATTAATAAATTGTATTAAAGAAATTATACACCAACATATTATTCCTAATAAAATCGTATTTCTTTCTGATTTAGAAAATATATTTTTTCTTTTAAAAATTATATATACCAAAGGAATCATATATACAATAACATTAATAAATATTGTATTGGCCATAAATCCATATGAGTAATATCCATCTTCTCCAATATAATAATGAAGCGGTCCAAAAATAATCGCTAAAAGAGTCAATATCACAGGAAAAATTCTTATAATTAGTTCTTTATAATTATATTTTTTTTGTTTTCTACTTCTTATATCAACATAAAAGAAAAGTAGTGAAATAATACAATCAATACTTCCTATAAAAAATTGATGGCATAATCTATTTATTATCGCAGGTACATTATCTAAATTATTAATTGTATATAAAGTTAAATATTCAAAAATCAAATTACTTAGAGAAACTAATATAAATATAGTAAATATTTTAGTAGATAAAATAGGCAATCTTTTTTGTCTAAAATAATTTATTAAAATTGTTATCATAAAAATACTAGATGCTATTTGAATACCAAATTCCATAAAATCACTGCCTTTAATTCATTATAACATCTTATTTAATTTTTATAAACCAATTTTAACAATTCTAGGATAAATGTTTGTTATTTCAAAATACTCAAATGCACCTGAAATAAGAGGTTGTTTACACCAAAATAATGTTGCAAATCCTGTTGTTAAATAACCATCCCCGCATAAATACATCGCAACTTTTGTTTTTGGATCAATATCAATTTCAAAATTTTCGGTAGTCTTAACTTCAATCACATTTGAAGTTTCGTCAACAATTTTTAAAGCTGCATCAAGTCCATTCTCGAATGTTTTAATTTTATTTTTGACTTTAGTTTCAATAGTTCCTGTCGAACTAATAGATGTCTTATAGACCTTTGTATCAACTTTTTGAAATTTATATTTTATTGGAGTAGAACCTGTATTATGTACTGATGCGATAGTCTCACTAACAAAATTACATTTTACTCTCTTATTAATATATTTTATACTCCAACCTATACCGTCTGGTGCATTTATAAAAGTCTTATAGTAATTGTTTTTCAATTCTTCTTCTGAATAATTTGCAAGTAATTTACCCCTACATAATGTAATTCTACTAAATTTAGTATAATCACCACCATCACTAACTGCAAGTACTTCTTTTTTTTCATAACTAAATAAAAACAACAAACCTAAAAATAAAATAATTAATATCATTTTTCTTTTCATATTATCACCCATTTAATCTATAAACAAAAAATGGATAAAATTACTAAAAAAAAATCATATCAAATGATATGATTCTTATATTAATTTTTTAAATACTTCAACCTTATCTAATTTTTCCCAAGGTAAGTCTAAGTCATTTCTACCGAAATGTCCATACGCTGCAGTTGCCTTATAAATAGGACGTTTTAAATCTAATTGTGTAATAATTCCCTTTGGTGTTAAATCAAAATTACTTTCAATTGCTTTAACAATATCATTAACATCCACTTTATTTGTGCCAAAACATTCAACTAAAATTGAAGTAGGCTTTGCAACTCCGATAGCATATGATAATTGAATTTGACAACGTGATGCGATTTTAGAAGCAACAATATTTTTTGCAATATAACGAGCCATATAACTTGCACTTCTATCAACTTTCGAAGGGTCCTTACCAGAGAATGCTCCACCACCATGAGCCGCAGCACCACCATATGTATCAACTATTATCTTTCTACCTGTTAAACCTGAATCTCCTTGTGGTCCTCCAACAACAAATCTACCAGTTGGATTAAATAAGAATTTTGTATTTTCATCAATTAGCTCAACTGGAACAATAGGATCAACAACATATTTTTTTATCATTGCCCTTAATTCATCCATAGGAATAGCAGGAGAATGTTGTGTTGAGATTAAAATTGAATCTATTCTCTTAACTTTATTGTTATCGTCATATTCAACTGTAACTTGTGTCTTACCATCAGGACGAAGACAATCTAGAATATGATTCTTTCTAACATATGCTAATCTTTGAGCTAATTTATGTGCTAATGTAATCGCAAGAGGCATATATTCATCTGTTTCATCAGAAGCATACCCAAACATAATTCCTTGGTCACCTGCACCTTGTTCATGATTTTCACTTTCATCAACACCTTGTGCAATATCAGGTGATTGAGGATCTATAGCTGTCATTACAGCTAGATTTGATGCATCAAATCCAAATTTTCCTCTTGTATATCCAATTTCTGTAACCGTATCTCTAACAATTTTTTGGATATCAACATATCCTTTTGTTGTAATTTCTCCAAAAACAAAACATAAACCTGTTGTAACAATTGTTTCACATGCTACTCTTGAGTTTGGATCTTGTGCTAATAACGCATCTAAAATCGCATCACTAATTTGATCGCATATTTTATCTGGATGTCCTTCTGTAACTGATTCGCTTGTAAAAAAATGTGCCATATTATAATACCTCCCTAATTGCTTTTGTTAATTGATCTGCACATGATGTGTTTCTAAATCCACATTTATTTCCTTCTAGTATCTCAACAATCTTTGTAAGTTCCATTCCCTCGCAAAGTTTTCCAATTGCTTTAAGATTACCATTGCATCCCCCTATAAATTCAAGGTTATGCATAACTCCATTTTCATAATTAAATGATATTTGTTTTGAACAAACACCTTCTGGTTTATATACTTTTTTTTCCATATTATCTACTCCTTATAATTTCCATATATATCATCAAAATCATTCGCAAATCTAGTAAATCTATCGATTATTTCATAATTAAAATATATCTTATAATCATTTGTGATTCTATCCATACTTACTTTATGACTTAATGGCCTTTTATTTATTTTAGGACTTCTTAAAGTTATATATAAGTCACACAATAAAACAATTTGAGATATATCATCATTTTCAATCTCTTTACTTTTTTTAATTAATGATTCAATATTTCCACCTTCTTCATGCGCTCTTATAATATCTTCTCTTTTTCTACGAAGTTCTAAACGTTTAACTATTCTATTTCCCAAACCTGTTTGAACTCTTAATTTTTCAAATTGTTCATCTTGATCTTCAATATTTTCAACATCTAAATCAAGTTTACCTTTTAGGTGAATTGTAGAATAATCGATCGCCTCATCTATTTTATCTGGCGGAAGTCCAATTATTGAAGATAATTTTTTTGTCATCGTTTCTAATAAATTACCTTGAATATGTTCATCCTCACCTATTTGATTTCCACTAAGCGTAACATCAAACATATCAATAACTACTTTTGTAAAATCTTTTTGAACATTTTTTCTTTTTAACAATTCTTCTTTACGTTGTTCTTGTATTCTATTTCCCATATAAGTTATAGCATAAAGAACAATCATAAATGCTACTAACATTAAAGTTCTTAAAATGATATCTTTAAATTCATCAGATATGAAAAATTTTTTAAAAAAGTCTATCAGATTTGTTGCATAATCTTTCTCAATTATATCATACGTTATAATAAAATGAAGAATTGTTACAAATGCTAATAAATATGTTGATATATTTTTTATCATCTTAGGACTTTGATAAAGTGATATAACAACTAAAGAATAATAAATTAATATATATGAACTATCCCTATATATCGCATCATTTCCAGTCATCATTTTAACATACATTACTATTGCTAGTAAAAACATATAAAAAACACAAAAGTAGGAGGCTATTTGTTGTTTAACCATATCTTTTTGGTTATTTATAATTAATTTTTTTAATGTATGGTTTACTAAGAAAGTAAGAGGAAATAAGATAATTGTCATTACCCAGTTAGAAGGTGTACCAAAAGATATTATCGCAAAGATTACAGTATATATTAAGTTTGAGAAAAAAATGATATTTTTTACAACTATATTTCTTCTATAAAGCATCGCAGTATCATCAGTGATATCTACATCTTGCTCAATAGAGAACATTTTTTTCCAAAATCCCTTGAACTTAAATTTTGGCATATTTCCATCCTTCCTAAATTAGTCAAATATATCGTTAATTTTAATTAATTTTTGACCATTTAAATAATCCGTAACTTTCATCATTTGTTTACCTGGTGGTTTAATCATTTTTAATGATATCGCCTTATCTAAGGTTTTAACAACTAATTTCTTTTTTAAATCTAAAACAGTACCAGGTAATTCATTTCCATTATATTCTACTACTTCAGATTCATATATTTTAATTACTTCACTATTTATTATAGCATAAGCTCCTGGAGATTGAGAAAGACCTCTTATTTTATTAAAAATATTTAAAGCCAAATCATTGAATGATATTTTTTCTTCTTCTCTTGTAATATTTGGTGAAAAAATAACTTCCGATTCATTTTGTTTTATTCCAATAAGTTTCAAATTATAAATATCATCTATAACATCCATTAATAAACTTTCACCAAGTTGAGATAATTTTTCAAATAAGATGGTATTATTATCACTATCTAATATTTCCAATTCTCTTTTAGCATAAATATCTCCTGCATCCATTTTATGTACCATATCAATGATACTTACACCTGTTATTTTATCACCATTCATAATGGCTCTCTGAATAGGTGCACCACCTCTATATTTAGGAAGAAGGGATGCATGAACATTAATACATTTCTTAAAAGAATTTAATACAATATCTGGTACAATTTGTCCATATGCAGCAGTAATTATCATATCTGCCTTAGTTTCTAAAATTCTATTATAATCAACTTTTATATTAGTTGGTTGAAAAACTTCAAGTCCTAACTTTAAAGCACATTCCTTAACTGGACTAGGAGTTAATATTTTCTTTCTTCCGGTTGGTTTATCAGGTTGTGTAACAACTAATAATACTTCATATTTCTTAGCTAAAGATTCAAGAATTCTAACACTAAATGAAGGTGTTCCCATAAAAACTATTTTCAAAATATCACGTCCTTGTTATTGATATAGTTACATTGTTTTTATTTTGAAACAATGAATTAATATAAAGAAGAGAATCTTTCATTTCATCTTCTTCAAATTTTATCGTTATAGTATAACGATATTGATTATTTAATTTAAAGATAAAAGCCTCAGCTGGACCGTATATTTTACTTTTTTTAGCTTTATCTTTTAAATAAGATATAATTTCATTTGCACTTCTATAAGAAAGATCTTTTTTATCTGATGAAACCATTATTTCAATACGAATGGAATAAGGAGGGTTAAATAATATTTTTCTTTGCCTTATTTCTTCTTTATAAAACCCTTTGTAATCATGTTTTTTAGCATAATCAATTGAATAATGATTTGGATCATAAGATTGAATAATTACTTCACCTGTTGTATTTGCTCTACCTGCACGGCCTGATACTTGTTCTAAAAGACCATATACAATTTCATTAGAATCATACGAAGGAATTTTAAGACCTATATCAGCATTAATAACACCAACTAAACTTACATGAGGGAAATCAAGACCTTTCGCAACAATTTGAGTTCCAATCATTACATCAGCTTCTTGATTTTTAAAACTAGAAAATAAATTTTCATATGCATATTTATTTTTAGTTGTATCAATATCAACTCTTATTGTTCTAATTCCAGGAATTTCTTTTTTTAACTGTTCCTCTACTTTTTCAGTACCTCCGCCAACAAATCTAATATATTTACTATTACAAGTCGGACATATCTTAGGTGTTAGAGTTTCATAACCACAATAATGACATTTAATTCTTTCATTTATTTTATGATAAGTTAAAGAAACATCACAATTGGGACATTTAATAACAGTACCACATTCTCTACACATTACAAAAGATGAAAAACCTCTTTTATTTAAAAATAATATAGTTTGTTCTTTATTTTTATATTTTTCTTTAATTTTACTAAGAAGAAGACTTGAGAAAATACTCTTATTACCTGATTTAATTTCTTCTCTCATATCTATAACTTTCGCAATAGGAAGAGGTTTAGAATTAGCTCTTTTGTTAAGTTCTAATAATTTATAATCACCATTTATTGCGTGATAGTATGAGTCAATTCTAGGTGTTGCGCTTCCTAATACTAATGGACAGTTATGATACTTTGCACGGTACGATGCAATATCTATTGCATCATACTTAGGATTAGTATCTTGAATATATGAATTTTCATGTTCTTCATCAACTATAATTATTCCTATATTCTTAAGTGGTGCAAAAATTGCACTTCTTGCACCTACTACCACTTTAGCTTCACCATACACAATTCTACGCCATTCATCGTATTTTTCGCCAATTGAAAGTCTTGAATGAAGTAGCGCCACTTGAGACTTAAATCTCGCTTTAAATCTCGCATTCATTTGTGGTGTTAAACTTATTTCTGGAACCAATACAATAGCCTCTAATCCACGTTTTAATACATTTTCTATTAAATTAAGATAAATTTCAGTCTTACCACTTCCAGTAACACCATGAATCAAAAATGTATTAAAATATCCTAAAGATTCATTTATTTTATTATATACATAATTTTGTTCTTCATTTAAAACTATCTTTTTATCAGAAACATCATATACATATGGTTCTCTATATACTTCTGTATCATATATTTTTATATTACCATGTGATTCTAAGGTTTTTAATATAGAATTAGAAATAGACATATCATGAATAAATAAATCTAAGGGTACATCTTCTACTACTTCTTTTAAATAATCTAACACCATTTGACCTTTAGGACTTTTATAGTTTAAATTATCATTTACTAAACTAATCATTTTAACAGTTTTAGCATTTCCTTGTCCTTTAAAATCATTAATTATTTCAACATCTTTTTTTAATTCTAATTGTTTAAAAACCCTCAAATTCGGATCATTGTTTTTAATCGTATAATAATCTTTCTTAAATAAAGATAAAATACTTTCATCTAAATTATGATTTAATAAATGAACTTTTTTAAAATATTTAACTTTTAAGGCAGAAGGTATCATAGTTTGAAGTGCTGATATATAAAATGTATAATAAGTATCAACCATATACTTTGCAAGAAGTAAAAATTCTTTTGTAATCACAGGATTAATATCTAGAGGTTCGATTATGTTTTTAAGTTTACTTTCATCAAAACTACTATTTTCATGAAGTCCAACGACAAAACCCATCACAACTCTTGTTCCAAAAGGAACCTTAACTCTTAATCCTACTTCGATAATTTCTTCATATTCTAAAGGAATTTTATACTCAAATGTTTTATTAACTTGTCTACTATTAACATCAACAACAACATCACAAAACATTAAATTCCTCCAAAATAAAAGTCCATACTGATGGACTTTAATTAATTATTCCATCAATCAAGTATTAGCACCTAACTTAATAAGGTTGCTGTAGGGTCTAAAAGCTTGCCTCTCGCCTACTCTATATGGTATTAAGATACAAAAATATTATATAATATAATATTTAATTAATCAATTAAATTAATGTAATATTATTACATATTTCTTCAGGAACTAAATTCGAGGCCTTAAGTACACGTGATACTATCTTTAAAACTGAAAATAAAACAATTGATTGAGGTATTAAAAATACTATATTTTTAGGAAGAGATAGTGTTAGAAAATATGTTAGAGTTTGATCACTATTAAAGTTTGAAACTTGTCCCCACCAAATACTTCCTAAAATTGCATTTACAAATAAATTGACAATAATCCTTGCGACAAAGCATTTTGTCCCAGTAATTTTTGTTCGATATAACAATAAACCATATACTAATCCTGGTATCATTGCATTTAATGTATATCCTAAATGAAATGGTGAACCACTAGGAAATAAGAAAAATCCAAAAGTATCACTTAAACACCCCATTAAAAGTCCAGCAATAGGACCATAAATAGCACAAGCTAGACTATAAAATATAAATCCAGGAGATAATCCCATATTACCAAAACCTGATGGTAAGGGAATCATTTTACATACTAACATCATCGCAAGTAAAATTGATATCATTGCGATATTTTTAACATCCTTAAATACCGAGAATGCTTTTTTCCAATAATTAATGGAAAATGGTGTTCTAAATATTTCATTATTATCAAACTCTAGTTTATTAATGACACTATCTTTTTTTATAAGATAAATAATTAATAGTACTAATAATGAAAGACTAAGTCCACAAAAAACTCCAATAAGCATATAAGGATATACATTGATAAACGCATGAGTAATTATTGATGAATTTAAATCTTTTGATGTATCATCAGATACATAATTATCATTTAATTTAAATAAAGTATCATCTAATTCAAGATTAGTTACCATTCTCTTTAAAAAACGACGAGCCTGTTGCCATGTATTAAACTCTTCTGCACTACACTTAATTACCACATCATTTTCATTTTGTTTTAATCTAATAGATTTAGATAAATCACTAATATTTACATACTCAAATGATGAATATGAATAATAGTATTTTTGATCCCAAAAACCATCGATTATTTTACCATTTATATTAACTCCTGTATCAGTTTTTTCTACATCAACAAGACCTACCACTTCTTTTTTATCACCAACGAAAATATATCTAGAATCATCTCTTATTTTTTCAATATCAGCTTTTACTTTTTCTAAATAATCTTTACTTTTAATTGAAGAAACATCTACATCCTTATCACATTTAAAAGTTATTTCATAATACTCATAATTAATATTAAAGTATGCAGGCATAATTGATATTCCTGCACCAACTATAATAAAAACTATTATCAACAATAATTGTTGATATAAAAACTTAAAATAATTTTTCATAAAAAAAGACCTCCTTAAAAGAGGTCCACTATATTTAATACTATAAAAAATAATATCTTATATACAGCGGACGCGATTAATTACCGCCACATATGTGTTCGTCCCCAACCAACTTCCCATGTTTAGGGCACTTAACGCAATTAATCTACTCTGTTAATAAGGATATTATATCTTAATTCCTAACTAAAATAAAGTATTATTTATAAATTTTATAGACATTTCTAACCAATCTTGAATATATTGATTAATTTTTGATTCTTCACCCATTGCAGATTCTATAGTTCCTAAACTTGAACCATGTACTGCATGAGGGAATATATGGTATTCAAAATTAATATTATTTTTCTTTAAAGCTGATGCCATAATTAAACTATTTTCTAAAACAACTGAATTATCATCAACTGAATGCCACATAAATGTAGGAGGAAAATTACTATGACAACATTTAGCAATATCAGTATAATTTAATAATTCTTCTGTTTGATTATTTTCACCAAGTAGATTAATGAATGACCCTTGATGAGAATATCTAATATCATTAGTTATAACAGGATAACATAAAATACACAGATCGGGTCTTCCATTATATTTTTTATAATCCATATAGTGATTTGCAGCCATTCCAACCATATGAGCCCCAGCAGAAAATCCAATAACTATTACTTTATCACTACAAACTAATTCGTCTTTTCTTAAATAATCAATTGTATATAATAATTCTTCTAATGGTTCTGGATGATTGAACAATTCTTCTCGATATTGTAAAACAGCACAGTGAAATCCCATTTTTAAATATGCATTCGCAACAGGTATTGATTCTTTAGGAGAACAATGATGATAACCACCACCTGGTACAATTATTACAATACCTCTTTTTTTATTATCTTTATGAATAATATCAAAATAATTTTTGGAATTAAATAAAAATACTCTATTTTTCATTATAATACACTTTCTATAAGTTTAATCTTTTCTTCTATTTTATTTTTAGATTCATCTTTTGCAAAACGATAACTCGTTTTTAAGATGTTTAATTTTTTAGTCCATTTTTCAATAAAAATTTCGTTTTTTTCTTTTCTTAAAAAAGGGCCAAATAATATATCTAAATCTGTATATTTCATACTTTCATTAGGTATTGCAAGAATTATTTCATAATAATGATTCTTATCTTTTATAATAATTTCATTTACAATACAAAATTCATTTTCATATAAAAATTCTCTTAAAACCGATTCCTCATTATTAGGTTCTAAAATAAGAATTTTAGTTTTTTTTGCTTTAGATAACGATGATTGTAAAATATCTTTTATTAAAACTCCACCCATACCACATATTGTATAACATTCTACATCATAAGAAAAGTTTTTAAGACCATCAGAAAGAATGGTCTTAATTTTATCATCTAAATTATTTTTTTTAATATTATTTAAAGCATTTAATAAAGGACCTTCATTGATATCACACGCATATGCTTCTAATACACCATATTTTTTTACAGCTTCTATACAAACATATCCATGATCGCTTCCGATATCAGCTAAACTTTTATATCCTTTTGTAAGTGATGCGATTAATTCTAGTCTATTCATTGCTTAAGTAAGAAATCTTTAAGCTTTCTACTTCTAGATGGGTGTTTAAGTTTTCTTAATGCTTTAGATTCAATTTGACGAATACGTTCACGAGTAACTCCAAATTCTTTTCCTACTTCTTCAAGTGTTCTAATTCTTCCATCTGCTAGACCAAAACGTAATCTTAAAACTCTTTCTTCACGATCAGTAAGCATCGCAAGAACTGCGTCAAGTTCTTCTCTTAATTTAGCTTTCGCAGTATATTCATATGGGTCTAATGCATTTTGATCTGCAACGAAATCTCCTAATGAAGAATCTTCTTCTTCACCAACAGGTTGTTCTAAAGATATTGGTTCTTGAGCAATCTTTTGAATTGATTGAACCTTTTCAACAGGAATTTGCATTCTTTCTGCAACTTCTTCTGGAGATGGTTCACGTGATAATTCTTGTAATAATTGACGTTGAACACGAACTAATTTATTAATTGTTTCAACCATATGTACCGGAATACGAATAGTACGTGCTTGATCCGCAACTGCTCTAGTGATTGCTTGTCTAATCCACCATGTTGCATATGTTGAGAATTTATAACCTTGTTCAAACTCAAACTTATCTACAGCCTTCATTAATCCCATATTACCTTCTTGAATTAAATCCAAAAATTGAAGACCACGTCCGATATATTTTTTAGCAATTGAAACAACTAATCTTAAGTTTGCTTCTACTAATCTATTTTTAGCAATTTCAGCAGTTTCTATTATATGTTCTAACTTAATGTATTCTTCCATATAAGGATACTCTGAAATAATTTCATCTTCTTTAGATTTTGATAATAGTTTTTCATCATTATCATCCTTTAAATCTAAATATTTATTTAAACCTTCTGAATAATTATTATTTAGGCTAAATTCTTCTTCTTTAATTTGAGCTTGTTGACCATCATATACTTCTTTTGCATATTTCTTTTCATCTTCTAAAGATAATAATGTGATATTTCCAATCTCTTTCAAATACATTCTTACAGGATCATCTACCCTTACACTAGGTGGTAATGTATCAAAGTGATCAATATCAACTTCTTCTTCTAAATCTGGTGAAAAAGTATCAGAAACAACAATGTCATCATCTAATTTTGTGTCAACCATATCATCATCTTGATAAATTGCGATTTCATGTTTATTTAGTTCTTCTTCTATAGTTCCATATTCTTCTGAATCTTCAGAAAAGTACTTAGTAATATCTCCAACTAATACATATCCTTTTTTTCCTTTTTCTAGTAACTCTTTTAATAGTACATCAATTTCCATATTTACTCCTACTTTCTTACTATTATTTATTGATTAATTTTAATAAATCAAATTTTTGTTGTATAAATTTAATCTTTACAGATTCATCACTTTCATTCATTATTTTTTTATCTAACTCTTTTATCTCTTTCATAATTCCATTCTCATTAAAAACCTTTATACACTTTGATAAATCTTCATCATTATAATCTATAGGAAGTGAATTTGATAAAGTTATCATATCACTTGTAAAAGCTTTAAAATAATTAGGATTATTTGATAATAAATTCAAGAAATTCTCTTCTTTATATTCATCACAAAATCCATAATATGAATCAATCAACTGCATCCACAATGATTTATGAATTGGTTCAAAAATATTTATATTAATTTTCGAATCAATTTCAAGAGCTTTTTCTTTACTCATTGTTGCATATTTGAATAAACGAATCTCACAAAGACTATATTTACTCATTATCGCAATTGCTTTATCATAATTTTTAACATTTAATCTATCTATATTTTTTTCTACATATTGTGCCATTGGCTTTATATTAGAATATGAAGTGTAATCTAACATAAGTGATGAATAACTAATATTAGATAATTCACTTAATTTTGATAAATATCTTTCAACTAATGTTTGGCTTCTTTCTTGTTGAAGTAATTTAAAAACATCAGCTTTGATATTCTCAAATTCTAATGGATCATTTATACCTTCATTAGATACTATTACATTAAATTTATATTCAAATTCAGAAATTAAATTATTTTCAAAAAATGAAGCATATTCCTCTTTACTTTTTTTGAAAACAAACTCATCTGGATCTTTAAAGTCTTTTAATAAAACTAACTTAACATTAAAACCATAACTTTTTAATAAATCAATTGCTCTTAATGAAGCTTTCTTACCAGCATTATCATTATCAAAACATATAACAACATCATTTGTATATTTCTTTAATAACATACAATGTTCTTTAGTAAGAGCTGTTCCTAAAGTACAGACTGCTTCTTTTAAACCTGAACGGTATGAAGCAATAACGTCCATTTGGCCTTCATGCAAAATAACACGATGTTTTTTTCTTATTTCAGGAATTGCATTATTTATATTAAATAAATTAGAGTTCTTTTTAAAAATTACTGATTCTGGTGAATTAACATATTTAGGTTGATTCTTATCTGGATTATTAAAAATTCTACCACTAAATCCTAATATATTTCCATCTTCATCCTTTAAAGGAAACATAATTCTTTTTATAAATAAATCATAATATGAATTATCTTTACTTTTTATAAGACCAGAATCAATCATATCAAGCGTCGAAATATCAAGATCACTTAATATTTTATAAAGTATATTTCTTTCTTGTCTTGCAAGCCCAATTCCAAACGTTTTTATTGTTTCATCATCAAGACCTCTTTTATACAAATAATCTAAAGCTTCTTTACCACTTACAGTTGTATGTAAATTATCTGTATATAATTTTTGTGCAACATTTGTTATATTATAATATTTACTAAAATCTGGTTTATTTTTTGTAGTTTTCGTCGTATCAACTTTTATGCCAACCTTATTAGCAACATATCCTAAAGCTTCAAAATACGAAACTTTTTTTATCTCTTGAATAAAAGTGATAGGATTATAAACCTTCTGACAACCAAAACAAGTTGCGATTTTTTTTTGTGGAGAAACAATAAATGATGGGGTATTTTCACTATGAAATGGACAAAGTCCTTTATAATTAGAACCATTCTTTTTTAGTTCAACAAATTCTCCAACTATATCAACAATATCTGATTTATCAATAATTTCTTGAATTTGTTTTTCTGGTACCATTAGAATCCCCCTTATCTAATTAAAACTTAATTTTTGATTCAATATATGAAACAAGTTCATCAACTGAAATAACAACTTGTTCCATTGTATCACGATCACGAACTGTAACGGTATTGTTGTTAATTGTATTATCATCAATTGTCACACAATATGGAGTACCAATTGCATCTTGACGACGATATCTCTTACCAATTGTTTGTGATTCATCATATGTAGTACTAAAATGTTTTAATAATTCTGTATATATTTCGTCTGCTTTTTCTTGATGATATTTCTTCACAAGAGGTAAAACAGCCACTTTATATGGTGCTAAAGTTGGAGCTAAATGTAATACATCTCTTGTATCATTTTCTAGTTGTTGTTGTTCATAAGCACTAAATAATACCGCTAAGAACGTTCTTTCAACACCTACAGAAGGTTCTACAACATAAGGAATATATTTAGTATTAGTATCTGGATCTAAATATTCTAAGTTTTGTTTTGAATGATTTTGATGTTGAGTTAAATCATAACTTGTTCTACTTGCAATACCCCATAATTCACCAAATCCCCAAGGGAATTCATATTCAATATCAGTAGTAGCATTTGAGTAAAAACTTAATTCTTTTTGATCATGATCTCTAAATCTTAGTTTATCTTCCTTTACTCCGATAGAAACTAAGAATTTCATACAAAATTCTCTCCAATATTTAAACCATTCCATTTCAGTATTAGGTTTACAGAAGAATTCAAGTTCCATTTGTTCAAATTCTCTTACACGGAAAATAAAGTTTCCAGGAGTTATTTCATTTCTAAAACTTTTACCAATTTGTCCAATTCCAAATGGTAATTTTCTTCTTGTAGTTCTTTGAACATTTTTAAATTGTACGAAAATACCTTGTGCTGTTTCAGGTCTTAAATATACCTCAGATTTACTTTCTTCTGTTACACCTTGATGTGTTTTAAACATAAGGTTAAATTTACGAATACCAGTATAATTTAGTTTTCCACAAGATGGACATACTATATTATTTTTATTAATATAATCAATCATTTCATCATTTGACATACCATCAGCAATTACCTCACCATGTGTAAAATCCTCTATAAGTTTATCTGCTCTATAACGTGTATTACAACTCTTACAATCTACTAATGGATCTGAGAAATTTGAAAGATGTCCTGATGCAACCCACACTTCAGGATTCATTAATATAGCACTATCAAGTCCTACATTATATTTATTTTCTGTAATAAACTTCTTCCACCATGCGTTTTTAATATTTTGTTTTAATAATACACCAAGTGGACCAAAATCCCAACTATTCGCAAGTCCACCATAAATTTCACTACCTTGGAAAACGAATCCTTGTTCTTTTAAATATCCAACTAATTTTTCTAATGTCATTTTTTCACTCATATACATAAGCCTCCGATATATAATAATACATTTTATTATATAATAATAAATTATCAATGTCAATAAATCCAACATAAATGAAAAATGAAAAAAATAGCACTTTAAGTAGAAAGTTGACTAAATTAAAAAAAGACGATTTTACTCATCTTTTTCATTTCTTATAACCATATGTACATGATCTTCCCATACACCATGTATTTTTAGATATTTTTTAGCAAGTCCTTCATTATAAAATCCTAGTTTTGTAACAAGATCAATCGCAGCTTGATGTTTTGGCATAATATTCGCCTCAATTCTATGTAGCCCAAGGTCGTTAAAGGCTATACATATTCCTTTTTTCAAAGCTTCTGTCATATATCCTTGTCTAACTTCATCTTTATCAAGTCTAAAAGACAAAAAACAACTAGAAAATGAACCCTTGATAATACCATTAAAAGATAATACACCTATTACTTTAGGACTATCTTTTAGAGTAATCCAAAACTTAAAACATGACGCATTATTAGTAAATAAAAAATCATTTATTAAACTCTTTTTTTGGTACTCTTCAGTATAATATTCATCAGGTCTAATCGGTTCAACTTCTCTTAAAAATTCTTTATTTCTAATAAAATAATCAGTGACTTCACTTACAATTTCAGGATTTGATAAATAAAGTCTCAATCTTTCTGTCTCATAAACTTCTTTAATCATAAATAATCACCTCTTGATACAATTAACAATTCAATTATACCATATATTATCATTAATGATAAAAAAAAGTCATATTATGTAGTGGTGATTTAATGATTAAAAAAATAATCTCATTAAAAAAATATATACCAATAATATTTGGCACTATATTCTTTTATCAAATTCTTTTAGTAATTTTTACATATACTAAAGAAAATGTAAATATTTTATGGATTTTAATAGTATTATATGCAATATATATTATTATTAAAAATAATAGTGGTATTTTTAATAAAATAAAAGACAAGATCAAAAAAGAGTGAGAATAAAAATCACTCTTACTTGTTATTATTTAAAAATAATTCTATTTTTTTAGTAATTTGTAAATAATTATATAATGATTCATAATTAATAGATAAACTATAATCTATTGCTAAAATATATAGATATAATACTAAAAATTCATAATATAACTCATAAAAATTATCTTTAAGTTCCATAATCCACTTTTTAATTATTGGATTTAATATATCATAATATTCATCATTAAGTATATATAATTTCGCAATATCACTTGCTGGAATAGAGTATCTTGAATAAAAAAATCCATCTATTTTTGAGGAATTATAATTAATTATAGATGGATATGAATGGCATAAACAATATTTTAAACTTTTACCTTTTTTTATCTCCTTAAGCATTTCTTCTTGGAGTTTTAGAAGTCTTTTTTTAGCATTTAATATAATATAATATTTACTTAAATAAGCCCATGAAAAATCCCCCTTAACTAAAGTATTTTCTAAATACCTTATCGAATTTTCAAGACTTTTAAATCTATAATCTAGTATTTTATATATATTATTAAACTTTTTTAATGAATCATCTTTTATTTCTATATCTAAATACGTTTTAGAATGAAGTTCTTTTAAATCATTAATAAAAGCCTTCAATCTAGCAATATTATCCCCTTTAGGACTATTATATTCAAACAATAAATACTTCTTATTATCATATTCTAAAGATTTTACTGGATAATTGATATTCAAATCATAATTTTTAAGAATATGATAAGTATTAATCATTCTCTTTGATGCAAGAATAATTAGATACTTCTTATCATCTAATAATACATAAGCATAATTATCAAAAACAGATAATATTTCTTTACTACTATACTCTTTAAACAATACAAGAAAATCAATCATTTAAATAAATCATTACTATTCCTAAGTCTTTATCATAACCTTTATAAAGTTCTTCAATTGGTTTATTATATTCAACAGATAATGCATTTAAATTATCTTCTTTATCAATTCTAATTGTTTTAATAGAATATGTTTTATCAAGATAATTATTAAAAAAGTCAACAAAACCAAATTCATCTAAATTAGATGATGTTGTAATTATTTCCACATTATTGTCCTCAACTAAAACTTCATCATCTAATATGACATTATCTTCTTTTGTATCCACTATACAATCATTACTATTTTCAATGTTTTCAGTAGATAATCCATCTATTTCATCATCTTCTGACAAAGATAAAATTAATTCATAATATACATTAATTCCCCATGAATCAATTAATTCTAGGTTAATAGACTTTATATCTAAATTATTTACTTTCTTATCCTCACTAATAATAATTGTTAAAGGAATTTCTTTAGTTAAAAATATATCACTACCATCATTATCAGAAATTGATAAATCTAAAAAAATACTTCCCTTTAGTTCATTATTTAAAAGTTTATATTCACCTAATTTAGATATATATGTTTTTATACTAGATATTTTCTTTATATCTAGAAAACTTTTTTCACTTATTATTATTTCCATATAATCACCACTAAAATATATGAAATATAATAATTAAAAATAACTAATTATTTAAATAGCTTTCTATAATTTCTAGTACCTCTTCAACACCTTTCTTTTTCATTGAAGATGTTAATACAACCTTATCAGTTTCTTCCATTTGTAATTTTTGTCTTATTGTTTTAATACTTGAAAAATGTTTATTAACTGATATTTGATCACTTTTAGTTGCGATAACACAACAAGGAATATTATAATATTTAAAATAATTATACATATTACAATCATCCTTTGTAGGTTCATGTCTACTATCCACTAATAAAAAAGCACACTTTAAATTCTTACTATCTCTAAAATAACCTTCAATCATTACACCAAAACTTTTTAAAGTTTCTTTATTTACAGCAGCATATCCATAACCTGGCACATCTACAAAATAGAAATTATTATTGATGTTAAAAATATTTAAGACTTGCGTTTTACCTGGTTTTGCAGAAGTTTTAGCTAATGCCTTTCTATTACATAACATATTTATAAATGAACTTTTTCCAACATTACTTCTACCACAAAATACAAATTCTGGTTTTTCATCTGTTGGAAACTGACTAACCTTTGTGGCTCCTTTTATATATTCAGCACTTTTAATAATCATATTATATACCTAGCCTTTCTATTAATTTTTTATAATATCTTTTTTCTAATGTCGATGTAGATATCATAGCATGTTTTAAATCACCATGGAAATCACTTCCTGCACTTAAAAGAAGTTTATTTTTTCTTGCAAGTTTTTTAAAATATCTTGTATCACTTTTTTTATTTTTAGGATATTTATATTCTATTGCATCAACATTAAACTTAATAACCTCTAAAATAGTTTCTTTTTTATTTAAACATGGATGAGCATAAATCGTAACACAATTATTTCTTTTTAAAAATTCAATACCTTCTTTTGTATTAAAATATGCTACCTCAATATATGCTTTAGATTTATGTGATACATAAAATTCTAATTCATTAATTGTCTTCTCTTTATTACATTCAAGCAAATTTTGAAGCATATTACCTCTAGTAATAATTTCACTTTTTAATAATAAATCTAAGTCGATATTCAAATGATAAATATCTCTAATATTTTTCATCATTTCAATTGCTCTTTGTTTTCTTATTTCTTTTTGCTTCAAACTAAATTCTACTATTTCATTTGGAATAAAATCATTTTTAAATAACCCTATTATATGAACACTTTCATTGTCATATTTAGTACTAAGTTCAATACCTGAAATGAGCTTTATATTAAATTCCCTTGCATATTTTTTTGCTTCTTCTAATCCAAAAACACTATCATGATCTGTTAGTGCTAAACAATCAATTCTCTTTGATTTTGCAATTTTTAGTAATTCATATGGAGAATATATACCGTCTGAATAATTTGAATGATTATGTAAATCTATTTTCATATAATCCCACCTATTCTACACTTTTAAGCGATTCAACCATTTCTATTTTATTAATTTTTAAACTAATTAATAAATTTAAAATTATTGATACACCACATGTTATTAATAATGAAATTAAATATGTAATAACTTTAATGTGATATACATAATTAATTTGAGGTGGCTCATTAATACTAAGTACACCATATAGTAATGGATAACCAAAGAACATTCCTAATAAACTACCAATTATTGTTAAAATCAACAATTCATAAATAAGCGTCTTCGATATATCTTTATATCCATATCCTAATACCTTCATTGTTGCCATTTCTCTAATACGCTCTTTAAAATTAAGCGTTGCGAGATTGTAAACTACTACTATCGCAAGAATTATCGCAAATATTTTTATAACTAAAGTTATTAATCTAACTGTTTCTAATGCTTCATTTGCATTATTTAGTTTAACATCAACTGGATCACACCAAACAACACCTAAGTCATTATCATTTTTAAGAAGTTCTATTTTACTTGAAAGTTCTTCTAAATTTGCTCCATCAGTAACATTACAATAATATCTATTAGTTTCAATTTTAAAAATATCTTTAACTGCATCTTGTCTACAATAAATTCCTTGTGACATAAACATTGATAATATATTAGTAACCTCAAGTTCATATGAATTATTAGAATGTTGTATAACTATCTTATCTCCAATTTTAGCGTTTAGGCTATCTGCTATTTTTTTTGATAATGTAACACCTTCTTTAGGGCAATCTAATTTATAACATGTACTTTCGTTTTCTAAAATTGTAAAAGTTGTGTCAACAACTGCACCATTAAATGTTGCCATAATTACACTATATTGAAATTCTTCAACATATAAAATATCATTTGATACTTCATAAATTTGTTCTTTTGATACTTCTCCAGTATTAAATAAAACATCTAAATCATAATTAATCTTTTCGCTAAATTCAAGTTCGAGTCCATGATTTAGCGTATCCTCAATTCCAAAACCACATATTAACAATGCTACACATCCTAATACGCCTATAATTACTAACATACTTCTACTAAATCTTCTTTTTATATTTCTAAGTGCCATTTTCAATGAATATGACATATGTTTATTAAAAAAATTAATTTTTTCTAAAATTATAGAATTGAAATTTTTAGTTGTACTATCTTTAATTACTACCATTGGATTTGATTTAAGATATTTTCTTATTATAAGAAGTAAAGAAATTGCTGTAATTAATATAATAAGTATGAAACATATTAAATATTCTAAATAGAAAACATAATGTTTAGTTTTTGGAATTACATATAAAATTTCATATTTTATATTCATAACATTAGGTATTAAATTAGGCCCTATAATAAGACCTAATATACCCCCAATAAAAATAAGAGATAACATTATTTTTAAATAATGTAAAATAATCCTTATTTTTTCTATTCCCATTGCGTTAAGCAATGCAATATGTTTTTTATCTTTATCAATTAACTTTGAAATCGAGGCGATAATAATTAACACGCCAACTATATAAAATATTACAGGAAAAATATAACATAATGATAAAGATTGACTAACATCCATTTCAACAGCCTGATTTCCAGGCATAAGACTACGAGAGGCAATATAATTAAGTACATTTCTTTCATTTAAAAAACTTCTAATTTTTTCAATATTTCCACCCTTAAAAACATATTGATTATAAATATTTAAATTTCTAACTATTTGTGTAATTGCGATATTTCCAGTTGTATCATATGTATCATTTAACAAATCTGAAAGAGAACTTCTTAGTACATTCATATTCATATATAAAAGACCTGGAGATGATGCAAGATTACCTAATGCTTCAGCATGGCTCATAATACCTGTAATTACAAATTTTAATTGTAATTCTTCACCTTCATTATATAAATCAACTTTGCCTTCTTTTACATTATTTCTAAAAAATTCTTCATATTCCTCATCATTTGAAATTAAATCTTTTAATGAAAGTTTTACTGACATAGTGATTGTATCACCAACATCATAATTTCTTCTTCTTGCAAAAGACTCAGAAATAAGTACTCCTTTACCCTTACTACCTGTAGGATATGTTCCTTTTATTATATTTGCTGGTATAGAAATTTTATTCGAATCATTTGATACCATTAAATATATTTTTCTTTCATTTACGTACGCATCTGAATATAATCTTTTTTCTACTTCATCATATTCCAATTGTTCTTTATTATTTAGTAATTCTGTAAATTTCTTATCATTATTTAATAAATCACCCGAAACTCTATAGGGATTAACTGTCGCAAAAATATCTGCAACATTACTACTATTATAAACTGAATCAACATTTTCTTTAAAATGATGATAATTTGTAAATAGTCCTGTAAATAAAGAAACACATAATATAGTTATTAATATAATAGAGATATATGAACGAATATTACTTTTCAATTCTCTAAATACTCTTTTGTTTAATACTTTTTTTTGATTATCTACCAATTTACATCACTAATCCTATCCGGATTATCATTACAATAGATTTCAACAACTTGTCCATCATTCAATCTAATTACTTTATTTGCAATTCTTGATAAACTTTGATTATGAGTTACTATTATAACCGTTTTTTTATCCTTAAAAGACATATCATGTAATAATTCAATTATTTGAAGTCCTGTCTTACTATCAAGTGCTCCTGTTGGTTCATCACATAAAATAAGACTTGGCTTTTTTACAAGAGCTCTTGCAATGGATACTCTTTGTTGTTCACCACCAGATAGAGCGAAAGGAAAATTATTAATTCTTGATTCTAATCCAACTTTATTTAAAACTTCAACTGCTTCATCTTCACTTATATTTTTCTTAGCTAGTAATACATTTTCTTTTGCAGTTAAATTTGGCATTAGGTTATAAAATTGAAAAACAAAACCAACTTCATTTCTTCTAAAATACATTAATTCTTTATTATCTTTTTTTGTAATATCTTCGCCATTAACATAATAATTACCAGTACTACTTCTATCCATACCACCCAATATATTTAAAAGTGTTGATTTACCAGCTCCACTGCTTCCTAATATAACAACAAACTCTCCTTCATCAATTTCAAAAGAGACGTTATTTAGTGCTTCTATTTTTATATTTCCTTGTTCATATACTTTGTTTAGTTTTTCAACCTTTATTAAAGACATAACATTACTCCTTTGAAATCAATATTGCAGTTTTTAATCCATCAAGTGCAGCACTAGTTATACCTCCAGCATATCCAGCACCTTCCCCTATAGGATATATATATTTGACATTAGACATTCTATTATCTTTATCCCTTAACATTCTAATAGGACATGACGATCTAGTTTCAATTCCTGTCAATATTGCATCATCTGATGCAAAACCATGTAATTTTTTATCTAAGATTGGGAGCCCTTCTTTAATTGTATCACAAACAAACTTAGGTAAACATCTATATAAATCCGCAAAAACTATACCATGTGGATATGAAGCTTTGACACTTCTGCAGGAACTTGCAATATCTCCATTTAAAAATTCCTTTACTAAATTAGCAGGTGCTCTATAATCTTTTGATATATCAAATGCGAGTTTTTCATATTTTTCTTGATAGTCTAATCCATCAAGTACTGATTTTTTAAAATAATCTTTAGGATCAACATTTACAAGTAGACCACTATTTGAGTTTTCTTTATCTCTTGCACTATAACTCATTCCATTTGTTAATATCGTGTTTTTTTCACTTTGTGATGCCATTACTAAACCACCAGGACACATGCAGAATGTATATAATGCTCTATCATTATTTAAATGACATGACAATTTATAATATGCCGGTTTCAATTTATCATAAAATTTCCCATATTGAGCTTTATTAATATTCTCTCTTCTATGCTCAATTCTAACCCCCATACTAAAACTTTTAGGTTCCATTTTTGTTCCTTTTGAATATAATGTTTTAATAGTATCTCTTGCACTATGACCAAAACCTAATATTAAGTGTTTAGTTTTAAACATTATATTTTTATTCGTTAGAACTTCTAAATAATTATCATATTCATTATAATCTGTAAATTTTGTATTAAAGTGAATTTCTCCACCTAGATTTATAATCTCTTGCCTTATATTTTTAACAACAATTCTCAAATAATCAGTACCAATATGTGGCATAGATTCATATTTAATATTTTCTAATGCACCGTGCAAATAAAATTCTTCCAATATCCAATTTATATATGGATCCTTTACATTCGTTGTTAATTTACCATCAGAAAATGTTCCAGCACCACCTTCTCCAAATTGAATATTACATTCTTCATTTAATATTTTATTTTCTAGGAATACTTCTACATCTTTTATTCTTGAATCAATATCATTTCCTCTTTCTAAAATAATAGGATTTGCCCCACATCTTGCTAAATATAATGCCGCAAACATTCCAGATGGTCCAAATCCAACTATAACTGGTCTATATTCATTTTTCCATTTTGGATAATCCATATTAATTTTTACATCTTCATATATACTAATATACTTATTTCCTTTAAAAAAAGATAATTTAATATTATTAAAATCAACTATCAAATTATAAACAATATGTATATCATTCTTATTTCTTGCATCAATCGATTCTTTTGAAACAATAATACTATTAATATTATTCTCTTTTAAATGATATTTTTTTAAAATTAAATTTTCTAAAGGTATATCTATATCAGTAATTTTCACCTTAAATTCTTTTATTTGAAATCTCATATTATTTATCCTTTAAATTATCATAAATTTTTTGTGCACATAGAAAGGCAAAAAGTAAGTTATATCCTCCACATACACCATCAATATCAAGCATTTCCCCCATTAAATACACTTTATTATCACTTTTTAATGATAAATCATCATTAATTAATAAAATATCTACTCCACCACTTATTACTTGTGCGTTTTCCTTTTCATATGTATCAAGTATATCTAATTTAAAGTTACTAAGGTCATTTTTTGTTAACTTGCGAGAAATATAATATGAATATAATAAAGGATGAATTGCACCTTTTATATTTACTATATCTTTTTCTAAATATGGATATAATAAATCAAGCACTATATACGCATTTTTTTTATTTGTATCATTATAATATGAACTCATATTCATAATTACAATTCCAGATATTCCGTCATTTTTAAATATCACTTCGCCTCGTTCTTCATGAATTAATTCATTATCTACATATAATTTAACATTAGTTTTAACCCTAAGTCCTGAAAGTTTTTTTATGTCGTTATATACTTTAAATCCTACAAGACTTGAAGATAATGGTGTTAATTTTATATTTAACGAACTAAGATAATTATAAGGTATCATTTGATATTCTTTTTTTAATGAGGCACATGAACCTGTAGCTAATACAACATAATCAAATAATTCTTCATAATCATTAATTTTATATTTATTATTTATTTTTGAAATAGTATTTACAGGATATTCTAAAACAATATTTGCGTGTATATTATCAAGAAGTAAATTAACTACAGCAAGTGAAGATTCACAATTAGGATAAACTCTTCCTTCATCGTCAATTTTTGTTAGAAGACCTAATTTATTAAACTCATTTAAAATAAACTTTGGAGAATATAAATCAAGTAATTTGGAAACAAAGCTACTTTTATTATAATCACACCCTCTAGCATTGATATTAAGTAAATTACACTTACCGTTACCAGACGCAAGAAGTTTACTACCAATTTTTTTAGAACGTTCAAATATTGTTATATCAAAATTTTTAAGTTTACTAGCAAGATATAAAGTTCCTGCTCCAGCACCAATTATCGCAAGTTTCATAGTATAAAATCAAGATTTCTTGATATCCTCCAATCTATTTTATAAACAACATAATTTTAACATAAAATATAAAAAAAAGGAATCTAATGATTCCTAATATTATCTAACCGCATCTTTTAAAACTTTTCCGGCTGTAAATGCAGGAGTTTTTAAAGCTGGAATTTGGATTGGTTCACCAGTTCTTGGATTTAATCCTGCACGTGCTGAACGTTCACGAACTTCAAATGATCCGAAACCTGATAAAAGAACTTTATCACCTTTTGAAAGAGCCACAATCATAGTTTCTAAGATAGCTTCGTAAACTTGTTCTACCTCCTTTTTTGTAACATTTGTTTTTTCTGCAACTAAATCGATTAATTCATTTTTCTTCATTGAAACATCCTCCTTATTTTCATTATAGATTAATTTTCATTTATGTCAATAGATTTTATGGCTTAATAACGCAAAAAAATGATGTTTTTCCTTATTTTTTAAAAACGCTTACATAATTCTACATTTTTTTATAAAAAAAATACCAAAAGGTATTTCTTATAGTACAATAGCTATTACACTATTTGATTCATTATTGACTAATTTATCTAATATATTTTTAATTTTAAGTTTATTCATTTCAGGAAATTGATATAATTTATTTTTAATTCCATCATTTACAATTTCCGATAAAGTCCTTCCAAATATTTCTTTATTCCATAAATCATCTGGATTAGAATCATCTTTAACTAAATTTTCAATTAAACTTTGTGATTCAACTTCACTTCCAATTATTGGAGTAAATGTTGACTCAACATCTACTTTTATCATATGAATTGAAGGTGCAATCGCTCTTAGTTTTACTCCATATCTTCCACTTTGTTTTACTAAATTTGGAGGTAATAATTTCATTTCATCTAAGTTTGGAATTGAAACTCCATAACCAGTTTCTTTAGCTTCTTTTATCGCGTTCTCTACGTTTTTATACGCTATCTTAGCTTTTGTACCTTCATATAATGCACATATAAAATCAGCTTTTGTTTTTACATTTTCACCTAAGATTTCTTTAATTATTTTATCGAGTACATCGTTATTTAGTTCAAGATGTAATTTAGCACTTCCTAAACTTGCATCCTTTAAATCAATTAAAACATTCGTAAATAAAGATGTATCAATTAAATACTTTCTTATATTATCTAAATCCTTAAATTTTGAATATTTTCTATTTACTTCTAAAATAGCTTCATTAATATTAGACTTAATTGAAATATCATTGCCTATTACATTTATATAATCAGGTAATTCAATTGTTAAATCCTCTATTTTAAATTCATCAAGAGCTTTAAGAAATATATTATCTAAATCATTATTTGTCATATTTAAAACATCTACGTTACAAACAGTTACATTATATTTTTCTTCGATTTTCTTTTTTATTTCTAACGCTTTATTTCCACTTGGTTCTTTACTATTTAATACAATTACAAATGCTTTATCTAATTCTTTTAATGTAGGAATGATTCTTGATTCAACTTCTTCATACTCTTCTCTTGAGAAGTCTCCAATTGTGCCATCGCTTGTAAGCATTATACCTAAATTAGAATGACTTTCCATTACTTTTTTCGTTCCAAGAAGTGCAGCTTCTTTAAATTCTACTGGTTCAGTAAACCATGGTGTTTTCACCATTCTTGGCTTTCCGTCTATTTCATATCCAATTGAAGATGGAATTATATAACCAACACTATCAACCATTCTTACATTCATAGAAATATCTCCATCAATATTAATATTTACACTTGTCGATGGAACAAATTTAGGCTCAACTGTCATTATTCCTTTTCCACTTTGAGATTGTGGTAATTCATCTATAATCTTATCATGTAAAAATGTATCATTTATATATGGTAAAATTTTTAGTTCAAAAAATTTATTAATAAAACTAGACTTTCCACTTCGTACACTACCAACAATACCTACATATAAATCATTTTTCATTCTGTTAGATAAGCTTATTAATGCCTCTTCATTCATATATATTCCTCCATATCTACTAGTAATATATATGATTTATATTATAAAAAAGAACAAAAAAATAATGGATGATTCTCATCCATTAAATATCTTTAATTAATATATCTGAAATTAAAATACTAGTAAGTGTTAATGCAGTAATTTCGCTACTTGAAAATACCCTTGAGTTTCTTGAAATTTCATAGGATACTGCCCCTAGCGGTTTACCATTATGAACTACTAAATATTGAAATACAGTTTTAACATCTCTTAGTTTAAAAACTTCATAAAGTTCTTTATTATCACTATTTTTTTGTAAAAACGGTATATTTTCAATTAAACAAACATTTCTAATATTAAAATTCTTTAAATATTCTTTATCAGTTATGTACTTCGCATTATCGTTATCGATTAATTTTCCAACAGAACATAGTAAATCAAAATTTTCTCCATAATAAACTGATATTCTATCTAATGCAAAATACGTTAATATTTGATTAATTGCAGGCCTTATTGCATTCTTATTTTCAAATGGTTTAAGGTTATGAACTAAATCTGCTAACATTATGGCATCTGAAAATTTATCTTTCTCATTTAACATTGGATCGTAAATTATATTTTCATTAGAACCATGTTTTTTTTCATCATAAATTATATATCTATTCTTTCCCTTTCTTTTAGCTATATAAAGACATTTGTCTGCTTTCTTGAAAAGTTCGTCAAATGAATTAGAATCTAAAGGAAATCTATTAACTCCAATAGATGCGCTTAGTACAAAACTTGCGCTATTAAATAAGAATGATATTTGATTTCTAATTCCACTACATACTTGTCTTATTTCAAAATCATCAACACCATTAATTATAATCGCAAATTCATCTCCACCAAGTCTTCCAACAATCCCTCGATTTTTCAAAGAATCTACAATAGATTGTGCTACTTTTTTTATTACTACATCTCCAAATTGATGACCGTATGTATCATTTATTTCTTTAAAATTATCAATATCTAGTATACCAAATGAAAACATTTCATTGTTTTTTATTTTTTCAAAAACAATATCTTCAATTGTTTTTCTATCAAATATTTCTGTTAAATAATCTATTTGACCCATATTATCATCTCCTTATGTATTTTTTATTCTAATCCTATTATATAACTATATACATCTTGTTTTCCATCAATTAAATAATACTCTTTGTCTAATGATTCTATATAAGATGTGATTGAATTAATTTCATCTTCATCTACATCTTTACCATAAATAATTGTTAACATACTATAATTATCTAAATGACTTAATGTTTCTTTTAATAGTTCTATTCTATTATTGTTATTAGAAATAATATTTCCATCATAAATACTTATATAATCACCTTTTTTGATAGTTAAATTATCAATTTCAGTATCTCTAATTGAGTATGTAATTTCCATAGTTTGAACATTTTTTATAACATCAAGTAAAGTTTGTTCAAGTTCTCCTATATTTGTCGATTGAAAGTCAAACATTGAAAGTGCACTAATACATTCTACAAATGATTTTGTAGGAATCACATGCACATTTGCTTTGTCATATGTACGAGAAGCCATAATTGCTGACATTAAAATATTTCCATTATTTGGAAAAACAAATATATCTTTAGCTTTAATTTTTTCAAAAGCATCTATAAAATCTTTAGTAGATGTGTTCATTGTTTGACCGCCACTAACAACTACATCAACACCAAGTTCCTTAAATGTATTATTTAAACCCTCTCCATTAGAAACACATACTGTTGCGATATCTTTTTCAATGATTTCATCTAAATCCATTCCCTCAAAAAAATCTTCATTTTCAGAATGTTGTACATTCATATTTTCAATTTTCACGGTTAAAAACTCACCAAACTTACGACAATACGACAACGCTAGACCTGGATCAAATAGGTGAACATGTATTTTTACAATATCTTCATCTTTAAACGCAACTATTGAATTACCACCAATAGATTCTAAATACTTAACAATAGTATCAGTTTCAAATTTATCAATATCAACTTTTGAAACTTGTAGTTGAAGAATAAACTCTGTACAATAACCATAAGTTAATTCGCTCGTTGAATTGAATGATGAAATAACATTATCTTTATTTTTAGATTCTTCTATTTTAACATTAATATCTTCATTTAAAAGTCCTTTTTTCATACCTTCTAATATTAATAAGAATCCGGCACCACCTGAATCTACAACTTTAGCTTTCCTTAAAATAGGAAGCAAATTCGGAGTATTATCGAGTGAAATCTTAGCTTCTTTAATTAAATATGAAAAGTATTCTTCAAAACTTGTCTTATCATCTATAATTTCAAAAGCATTATAAACAGCTTCCCTTGCGACAGTTAAGACTGTACCTTCAACAGGATTTGCAACAACTGAATAAGCTTTATCGCTTCCTCTTTTCATAGCTGTGGCAAATTCTATAATATTTGCATTTTTTAAATTTTCAAGTCCTATTGATAATCCTTTAAAAAACTGAGATAAAATAACACCTGAATTACCTCTAGCATTTAAAACCATTCCTCTAGCTAATTGTTTAGACGCTTCAGATATATCTTCTATTTGTTTTGTTTCTAATATATTTACACCACCAAATATGGTCATCTTCATATTTGTTCCTGTATCTCCATCAGGAACAGGAAATACATTTAATGTATTTATTCTTTCATAGTCACTGGCTAACATTTTTGCACCAATACTTACAATTTTATATAAATCTATTCCATTAATTACTTTTATCATAATAACACCTTTTATTTTTTTATGACTATATTATATAATATCTCTCTAAATAAATCAATTTTTTACATTTTTCACTTTTAAAAAACTACTAATTTAATAAATTTGTATACTTATTTATAAAAACAGACCCAATGATTAATCATTGAGTCTATTCTAAATCTATATTTCTATTTCTTCTATTATAGTTTCATGACAATACTTATCATCATAATT
>CAZJSR010000012.1:0-60025 GCA_964548855.1 uncultured Anaeroplasmataceae bacterium
ACTAGTCCTAAAACCATTGTTAATAGAATTAATTTCTTTTTCATAATAAATCCCTCCATTATTTATTTTATTTTATTATATAATTTACCTAAACCTTCAATTTCACATATGACTTCATCATTAGAATTTAAGAACTTAGGTGGTTGAAACCCCATTCCAACACCTTTAGGTGTACCAGTACTAATAATACTTCCACTTTTTAATGTCATTCCTCTAGTTAGATTTTCGATTATATAATCAACTTTATAGATAAGTTTTTTAGTATTACTATTTTGCCTAAGTTCACCATTAACATATGATTTAATATCTAAATTATTACAATCTATCTCATCGATTGTAACAACTACAGGCCCCATAGGACAAAATGTATCTAAACTTTTTCCAAAATGCCATTGTTTATGTTCATTTTGAACATCTCTAGCACTTACATCATTAATTATTGTAAAACCAAATATATATTTATAGGCATCTTCTATTTTAACATTATATGCGTCTTTTCCAATAATAAACGCGAGTTCACATTCATAATCTAACATTTTCACAAAATCAAAATGACCATCTATATAATCACCTGAACCAATAGCTTTTGTTACACGCTTAGAAAAATATACTGGTTTTAAAACAGGCTTAAACTCTTCTTTTTTAAATCTCATAGATTCTTCTATATGCTCATCATAGTTCAAACCCAAACATAAAACATCTTGTGAAGGTCTTTCTATGGGTGCTAGATATTTTGCATTTTCTAATGAATAGCCATTTTTATTTTTTATATATTTAATTTTTTCTTTTAGTTCATCAAGTGTATACTTCTTAATTACATCTTCTAAATTATCTTCAAAAATATCAAACTCTTTAAAAGAATAAATTTTATTTTCATTAATGACACCTAAAATTCTTTTTCCATCTAATAATACATTCGCAATCTTCATATTTCCACCATCTATATTTTAACACAATAGAAATATAAAAAAAAGTCTTATAGAATTTATCCTAAAATTTGTCCATTAATAATTAAACAAAATTCGAATTTTAATTGATTTGCTGCACTTTTACACATTTTCATTCTTGTTAAGAATATTTCAAAATACTCCATTATTGAACTAACCTTAGTGTCTATTTCAAGTTTTAATATTATTTTCTTATTTTCTTTATCAATTTCAAGTTCTCGATTAAAAACAGAATAATTAACTCTATCATGAATATCAAAAGAAGAAATATCAGTATTTCTTACTCTACTACGTCTAACATCTGATTTATCAGCAATAATTAGTGCTGAGGTTATTGCGTTAATAGGATTCCCTTGAACTTCATCATGATTTCCAATCGCACCAACAATAAGTGCAATACTTCTACTATCCATATGTAATTCATTAAGAATATTAAATGCCATAACTGCACCAGTTTGTGAATGTTGTTCTCTATTTACCAAATTACCTATATCATGTAAATACCCAGCAATTTTAACAAGTTCTATATCTTCTTCATTATAATCTAATGTTTTCAATATAAAAGCCGCATCTTCTGAAACTTTTTTTACATGAAAAAATGAATGTTCAGTATAACCTATCGCTTTTAGGGCTAAATCTGCTGATTCTATGTAATTTTTAATGTCTTTATTATTTAAAATATCTAAATATGTAATCATTTTTCACCTATATTATGTATAAAATAAACAATACAACTTCAAGTAATATTAAAATTGCACCTATTATTTTCATTATATTTTTTTTATTAAACAATATAATACCAACAAGTCCTACTAGAAAATATAATATTATTAAATTCAAATGCGAATCATTTCTAAAAATAGATATAAATATTAACACTAATGTCAAAATTGACCATAATTTAACGAATAAATTTGTATTTTTATTTTCCATACAATCCACCTCATTATGATTATATAGAAAACATAAAATTAAAACGTCATTATTTTGTAAATAATTTGTAAAATCATATCCATTTAATTTTCACTTTACTAGTATCATCTTTAGCTATAAAATTATGTCTCTCATCATTATATATAGATATATTTGAATTAATAAATTCAATTAAAAGACTATCATTTATAACACTAGTATCATAAGCTATATAATAATATTGACTATTTACACCACTAGTATCAAAGATAAAGTCTTCAAATTGCACTTTATGATCATTAAAAGAAATACTGTCTCCATTAAACATCATAAAGTTAGCCCCTATACTTTCTGTAAGTACTACATCTTTCTTTATTAAAATATCATAATCTACATTTAAGTTATAAAATTCAAACACAACATTAATATATTTAGCATTTATTTTATTACCATAAACATCCTTAACATTGTGATATACACATTTATTAATAGTTAAAACATTAATTTCATTATTCTCAAAAATAGATACTGAATCAAATACCCTCACTACTTCTTTTGCAGTAATTTTATTATTAGTAAATTTAAATTCTTTACCTGTTTGTGAAATTGTTTTAAACGTTGAGGAATCAGTAAAATCAAAAATATTATTATCTACTACAATATCAAAAGCCTCTTGAGCATAAACATTATGATAAAACATAATGTATAAATCATCTTTATAGGAAGAGTTTATTGAAACATTATTATTTTTAAATTCAAAATTTGAAGTTTTACCATATAATAACAAATAATTTGCTGATTCCATAACAATATTATTTTCACAAAAAATAATATCAGATACTAAAGATAATTGATATCCTACAGTTATACCAACAACTCTCGGACCTAATTTACTATTTGGCATTTCTCCTATAATTGTATTGTTCTTAAATAAAACATTTTTTATATAACCGCCACCACCAACATCAGGATATAGCGCTGTATCTCCACCACTAAAGATTGCGATAACTTCATCTTTACAATTTGAATAAATATAATTATTTTCGAAAACTGCATTTTCACAACCTAATTTATATATATCTCTAAGACCAACACCTCCACCACCTACAGTTGATGCATGATTTTCTAAATGACAATTTTTAACTGAAACGTTTTTCCAGTTTGTAAATAAATCAATAAGACCTGATGTATCATAGAAAATAGCATCCTTTGGAACATAGAAACTACATTTATTTACAAATAAATTAGAAACATCCCTTGCAGTTAAAAATCCTAAAAGTGGATCGGAAAGTTTATTATTTACAATCACATTAGTTGAAAATCCAAAAATACTAATATTTGATATATTATTATAAACATAAAATAAACATCCATTATTACTTCCTGTAGGACTATAAGTATCATCAGAATATAATTCTACATTATATCCTATATAATTTTTATTTGATACAGAAACATCAAAATTGTCTACAATTTTATATTTTCCTTCTAAAATAAATATATAATTATACATAAGTTCCTTAGTAAATTTATTTACATAAGAATCAAGCGAATCACCTGTTTTATATCCCATTTGATAATTATTGATAATAGAATCATACGTGATATATTCAAGCATATTAATTTTATTATCGTCACATACACTAAAAATATTATCTAATTTATTATATGACGAAACAATATAATAAGCATTACCATTATCAAAGCGACTATAAAAACCTCTTGTGATTACTTTAGTACCAACTTCTTCTTTAAGAGCATCATATATAGTATCTACAATAACATATTCACTATTCTTTACTTCTTTTAACTTATTATTTGAATATAAATAATTTCTATCATTATATATAATTAAATATTCATCTTGATTAACATTGTAAACAAGTGAGTTAGAAAGTTTCATTTGTAAGACATTTGAAAATGCATTATTTTGAAGTTCATTTTCATAAAGATAGCTATTTGTCTCATTAATTTTAGATAAAATAACATTCTCCTTTTTACAAGAAAATAATGCAGTAAATAATAATAAAACAAACATTAAAAATACCTTTTTCAATTAAACCATCTCCTCACAATTAATATCAAAATTTATATATTTTTTATACACATATCCAAAATATATAATCTCAAATATTGCAGTAAATATCCAAGAAACTAAATAAACCAAATATAACGACATTTGCGTATTAAAATATCTAAATACCGTATAAACCCAAATAACTCTAAAAATACAAGAACCTGTTATAACGATTATTGTTGGAAATAAAGTTTTTCCAAGACCTCTTGATGCGGCGATACTATTATCCATAAAAGCTCCAAAAGCATATGAGATAGCCATTATTTTTACTCTTTCATAACCAGCATCAATAATCGCATTTTCATTAGTAAAAATGCCCAAAAATTGTTTACCAAAAATAAGGAGTAAAATTCCTAATACTAATCCTGTAAAAAACGCATAAAATAACGAAATAAAATAGGATGGTAAAATTCTTTTTTTATTACCTGCTCCAAAATTTTGACTTACATAACTTGCACATGCAGTATAAAATGATGCCATAACATTAAATACAATAGAATCTGCATTTATTGCAGCACTATTTCCCTTTACTACTTCGCTTGATAAAGAATTAACACCAGACTGAATAAATAAATTAGCAATCGCAAAAATTGCGTTTTGGAATCCTGAAGGCAGACCTAATTTAATTATTTGCATAGAATTGTTAGGATATAATTTTATATCTTTAAAAATAATTTTAATTCCACTTTTTTCTTTATATAAAGAAACGATTAATAAAATCGCACTAACATACTGACTAATGACAGATGCAATTGCGACACCTTCAACGCTCATATTTAAGATTACAACAAAAACCAAATCAAGAATAACATTTATGACTCCTGCAATACTTAAAAATAATAGTGGCTTTTTTGTTTTACCAACCGCGCTATAACAAGCACTCCCAAAATTATATATTGCCATTGCAGGCATACCAATAAAATAAATTTTCAAGTATAAAATCGCAAATTCTAAAAATTCATTTTGTGTTTTTAATAACATGAGTAATGGTTTAGAAAATATAAACCCCATTAAAAAAATAATTATACCTACTATTAAACATAATAAAAATGAAGTATGCACACAATCATGAAGTCTTTTTTCATCTTTTGTTGCGTAATATCTTGCGACTAAAACATTAACCCCATTTCCCATACCAATTAAAAAACCCGTAAATAGAGTTACTAACATAGACGTAGAACCAACTGCACCAAGTGCAGTTGATGAACAATATTTTCCAATAACCGCAACGTCTGTCATATTAAATAATACTTGAAGTAAATTTGAAAAAAACAAAGGTAGGCTAAATATGAAAATTCCTTTCCATAAAGAACCTTTTAATAACTTTTCGTTTATTTCCAAAATAATCACTTCCTATTTCCTAAAAATATTCTAGCATATTTATATAAATATGCAATAAAAAAACCAAGCATAAGCTTAGTTTTTCATTTTTTCTAACCATTCTTTAATTGATCCATCTAATAAATCAATTTTTCTAACGAACATATAGATTTTTTCTTTAACAAAAATAGTTTCACCATCTATTGCGTACGCAGCACCTGTAAAGAATGCTAACATCTTATTAATACCTCTTGCATCCAATTGTGAAAAATTAATAACTAGAGGTGCTCCATCTTTAAGTTCATTTATTAATTCAGCAGCTCTTTCATCATTATCATCAAGTTTCTCAAAAATTATTTTCTTAGAGGCTTTCAAATTTGAAGATTGATTCATTTTTTTAGAAGCTTTTGTGTAATCATCCTTTTTTTTCCCAAATAAACCCATACTATTCCTCCGCTACATCTTCCTCTAAGTCTTCTTCATTATCTAAAACAATATCTTGTTTATTAATCTTACTTAAAGCCTGAGCTTTAGAACCTTGACGAACCATAATTAATGTTGTATTTGTATATTCTTCTAAAACTTCAATTCTTTCAGCAGATTGAGGACATGCAAGAATCAATTGAATTGGCATAGATGAAATAAACTTCATCATAGCTCTCATACGAGGGAAGTCCATCTTATCGAAAACTTCGTCGAACATTACAAGTCCAATTGTATCTTTAACACCTACTTTATTATTTTGGAAAATACGAACAAATGCTGCAATTATCGCAACATAGAAAGGTACTTGTGTTTCTCCTCCTGAACGAGATTTAAATACTTTTGAATATAACATTGTTTGATTTAAAGCTGTATTAGTAATTTTAATGTCATAATCCATATAAGTTCTATAATCAGTAAACTTATTAATTACACCATTACTATTTAATTCATCTTGACTCAAAGAAGTAAATAATTCATCTAATTGTTGTTCGTACTTGATTTGGAAATCAACAGTAAATAGACTATCTCCCTTTAGTGCTTCTCCATTTGTTACCATATCATAGAATTCAGCATACTCACTAGATTTAGGGAATATAAATTCATATGAATCATTACCAAACTTAATTGAAGATAACGTTTCATTAATTTTAGATATCTCTTGTTCAGCTGATAAAATATTATTTCTAAGTTTACTTAAGAAATCTTCTTTAAATACAATTTCAGCAGCTTCACGTGCTGTACGTACTTTATTTTCATACTTAATTAATTCAGACTTTTCAAGTTTATCTAATTCATTAATAAATTTCTTAATTTCAGTTAAACCAACAGATAATGTTGAATTATATTTTTGAGTATAAGCGAATTGTTTTGATAATAACGCATCACATTGATTTTGATATAGATTTTCCTCATCACGAAGTTTATTTTTATAATCTTCCATATGCTTATGAGGATTAGATTGACTAATAATTGAATCATATTCACTCTTGGCTTGATTTTCAATTAAAATATTATCTTTTGCAAGTGCTTGAAGTTCAGTTGATGTCTCTTCCATTTCTTTATTAAGATTACATACTGATTCTTGAACTTGACCTATTGATATACGAATACCACCAATTTCTTGATTTAATTCAACCATTTTATCTTCAACATTCTTAATAGAAGCAACAATCTTATTAAAATCAGATTTTACATCAGAAACACCCATAGTTTCAGCATTCTTCTTTTGTTTTTCTAAATCTTTAATTAATTCAACAAGACTTTGAGCTTGTAGGGCATTATCAAGTTCAGAAACAACTGATTTGAAATCTAATTGCTTAATAAGTCTTAATTCTTCATCAATTGAAGCAATTTTATTTGTTATTTGATAGAATTCTTCCTTTTTATCATTTGCTTTAATATTTAATTGTTCAGTTTGTTCAGCAAGGGCATTAGAACCAATGAATGGCTTATTAATCTTATCATTTAATACTGATACAGCATAACCACTATATAGTAAATAATCATTAGTAATTGCAGTATTATATTTTTCAAGTTCTCTTTCATTATCACACATGATAACATTTCCACATATGAAATTTTTATAATGCTCAGCATCAATATTTTCACATGTCATAATTGAAGCAAGCGACTTTTTCTCATATGTTGTAAATTTACCAATTTGCTTTGTATTAACAAGACTTGTATTATAAACATTGTATTTATTCTTAATACGTGCAAGAATACTAAGCGCAGTATCATAATACTTAGGTTCTACAATCATCGCAAAACGTCTATTTCTTAAAAATACTTCAATAGTATCAGCCCACTTCTTATCAGTTATTTCAACCAATTCAGCAAAGAAGTGAACAGAAATATCAAACCCATAAATATTCTTAAGTCCAAGTGCAATATCATTTCTTAACGCTAATAATTTAGGATCATAATTAAGTCTATTATTTTGTAATCCTTTTAATGAATTAGAAATTTCAGTAATTTCTTCAATTACTAATTGTTTCTCACGAGCTAATGTACCTTTTTCTTGATTTAGTTTTTCAACTTCATCACTAATTCTAGATTCAATATCCATTAATGATAATTTTACTTTTTCACTATCAAAATTACTTACACTAGAAAGTGGTAAATTCGCAATTTCAGAATATACTTTTTTATTATTTATCTTTCTTAGTTCATTAACATTATCTTTTAAAACTGAAGCTTTTCTAACATATTTATTTAAAGAATCTTTAATTCCCTCATATTGTCTATTAGCTTTATCTAATTGCTTATTAATATATTCTTCAGCTTTAAAATCATCACTGTTAGATAAAATAGTATATAATTCATTTTTTCTATCTTCTAATTCAGCTTTTTCTTCAACTAAACCAGCAAGTTCATTTTTCTTAAGTTCACTTTGTTCATCAAGTCTCTTTATTTGTTTTTCAGAAGAAATAACATCATCTTTGATTTTTTCTAAGTCAAATAGTTTCATTAAGTATTCAAAATAATTTTTCTTCTCTTCAAACTCTAAAATAGTTTCATAAGTTGCGTTTATTTCTTTTAAATCTGCTATTTTTTGTTTTATCAAATTAAGAGTTAATTCAAGTTCTTTATATGAACGAATTGAATCTTTTATAGAAGAAACATCAATATCTTTTTCTTCAAGAATATTTTGATAAATGAATTCTTTAACATTTGATATCGGTTTAAATGCTAAAGCTTTAACTATTAATTTAAAGTAATCCTCATTAATTGATCCAAATGCATTTCTAAAACCACGTTTAGCCTCTTGTTTAGATTGATATAATTCAAAATCTTTATTATTTTTCTTAAAATCCATAATAGAATAAATTCTTCTATCTGAAGAAATAAATAAACTATCATCAATTTTTGCATTTCCTCTATATAACATTGATTTGGCTGGTCCTATATCACCAAACGCATCTATTACAGCACCAACAATAAATGAAGATTGTAAAGATTCATTGTAAAATTCCAAACAAATATGTCCTGATACATCTCCATCTCTTAGATATTCTTTATCTTCTGCACCTAATTTACATTTAACATAACCTTTAAGATCACGCTTACCTTTTTCATTAGCTGCTAAATTAAAGTTAGTATCTCCACCTGTTAATATAAAAGTTATCGCATCTAATATTGTTGATTTACCAGAAGCATTTTGTCCTGTAAGTAATATATTATTTTTTACTTCTATTGTTTCATTTGAAAGATAATGCCAATTAATTAATCTAATTTTTGTTAACTTTATCATTATTTATCAGCACCTACTTCCTCCATAATTTTTTGAATACTATTATAAACTTCTGAAACATTTTCAGTATTTATTGCGTATAAAATGGTTGGTAAAATAATAACACGACAACTTGATTGATTAATATCTCCTAATATTTCAATTATATTAAAACGCCTAAATAAACGTAATGAATTTATTAAATCTGTTTTATTAATTCTTCTTTTAATTTCTAAATAATTATACTTAGTATGAATATCTTCAACACTTATAACAATATTTTCATTTAAAGATGTTTCTTTCATTTTTTCATGGTATAGAATACGTAAAATCAATAAAACTAATGTTTCATCTCTCTTAAGTTTTAAACTTTGGTTAGAATTTGCACCTTCAAGCATAATTACGCCTTCATTAACATCAACCATAAGTTCATATCCTAAAACACTAAAGAACTCGTCAAAAATTTCTTTATAGTTTACTACAAAATAAAAATCTACTTTGTTATTTTCCTTGCTTCTAGATAAAAATGTATTTACTAAAAGTTTATTAGCTACATCGCTAAATTGACTTTTTTGTCCTTGCGTGAACTTTTCATAATTTTCAAGCATTTTATTCTTCCTCTCTTGTTATCATAAAGTTAGTCATACTATATTTATCAGTAGTTATAGTATCAACAAGTTTTTCAATCCTATAATTATTTTCAGATGCATAAATTAAAATAAAAATAAGCATTAACATGTCATCTTTATTCGCATCTGGTAAAATAATACTTGAAGCTTTAAGACTATTATTTTCATCTAATCTTCTTAATATAAAATCCTTAATATATTCTGGGTCATATTTTGCATGAAATCCATTAATAATAGATTCATCTAAACCACTGAAATCAAATCTATCTAAATCTAAAATTTGATATTCATTTCTTGAATATTTTCCTCTTGGAGTATATAAAGAATTATTACTATAACCTTTAATAGTATTTAGATTTACAACACTCTTAATATGATTCATTGCACTATCAACTTTACCTTTAGAATTCATATGTTTAACATATTTTAAAATTGTGTTAAGTTTTCCAATTATATTATCTTCTTCAGTTAGTAAAAACTTTATTTTACCAATTGTAGAATTAATATAAGTTTTATTCTTTAAGTCTATTCCAGAAACATAATCATCTAACATGTTAAATACATCGACCATTTCATCAATATCACGGTTAGCTTTATCCATCGCTAATTGTCTACTTCTATATTTATACATATATCCTGAAGCTATTGAATTCATAGCTTCTTCATTTGAAGAGATTTCTTCAAGTTTTGTAACAATATTCAGTCTATATTTATTAACATTATCACTTGTCTTTAATTTAGTATAACTTGGTTGATATATTTCCATATTATAATCAACAAGTTTATTCATTAAATCCTTAATTTCAGAAGTTTCAACAACCAAATTAATATAATCTTTAATTCTTGAATCCATCTTTCTTAAACTTCTAATTAACATTTTTGTATTCTTATATACCTGTTCAATTACTAAATGATAATCCGTTATATCAGAATTTAATAATGAATATATCGTATAAATGTACCCATGATATTCATTAGGATTAATAATATCGGGTTGTAAGAACTGTGAATCTATATCATCTTCTTCATAAGAAGCATCATAGATTACCTTACTAGGGATAATACTTTGAATTGCTTCTATAATAGTTATTGCGTAATCAGTAAAATTTAAAAGTTCAACGTAGTCACTTGTAACATCAATATAAATCCAACCACATTCTTCCAATCTACGGATAACTAAATTAGCTAAATCTCTTTTTGTTTCAGGTTGTTCTAATAAATCTTTAAATTCTACCTCATCATCACGATAATCATTTTGATAACCTTCTAAAAATATCACAAGATCATCAACTACAGATTTACGTTCAACACCAAGAATAGAACCACTTTCATAAACATTAAAAGCCTGTACTGCACAAGCTAGATATAATCTTTTATTTTTGCTAGATAAAATTGAGAAAAAATTATCAGGTATTATGTCGAATAATTCCATATTACTATTCCAACTCCCTTTTGATTTATAATAACATAAATATTACATATTTATCAATAAACAAACCTAAAAAAAGACTATTTTTAACAAATAGTCTTCTTTTTTTGTTAAACATTGAATTTAAATAGCATTACATCGCCATCTTGTACAATGTAATCTTTTCCTTCTTGTCTTACCTTACCTGCTTCTTTACATTTTACATAAGTACCGCAAGAAATAAGGTCATCATATGATACAGTTTCAGCACGAATAAATCCTCTTTGAAAATCTGTATGAATAATACCAGCACATTCAGGTGCTGTCATTCCTTTTTTAAATGTCCAAGCTCTAACTTCTTTTTCTCCTGCAGTAAAATAAGTGGCTAGGCCTAACATATCATATGTTTCACGAATAAGAATATTTAAACCTGCTTCAGGAATACCTAAATCCTCTAAGAACATTTGTCTTTCATCTTCTTCAAGTTCACTTAATTGACTTTCAATTTCAGCTGAAATTGGAATTACCTTACTTCCTTCTTTTTGTGCATATTCACATAAAGCATTATAATGTAGGGATTCTTTAGGATTTGCAATTTCAGTTTCACTCATATTCGCAACATACATTACCTTTTTTAAGGTTAAAAATCCATAATTTTTGATTATTTCTAATTCTTCTTTAGAAAATTCAAGTGTACGTATAGCTTTATTATCTAAAAGTGCTTCTTCAATTCTTTTAAGTAAAGCATATTCAATTTCTGCACCATCGATTTTTGATTGAGCTTTTTTTGCAATTTTATCAATTCTTTTTTGAACAATTTCTAAATCTGATAAAATAAGTTCAAGTCCAATAATTTCAACATCACGAACTGGATTTACAGCACCTTCAACATGTGTAATATTTCCATCTTCGAAACATCTTACAACTTCTAGTATTGCATCACATTGACGAATATTCCCTAAAAATTGATTACCCAGACCTTCTCCTTTACTTGCACCCTTAACTAAACCTGCAATATCTGTAAATTCACAAAAAGCACGAACAAGACTTTTAGGTTTATATAAATCACATAATTTATCTAATCTATTATCTGGAACTTCTACAACTCCTACATTTGGTTCAATTGTCGCAAATGGATAATTTGCAGCTAGTGCTCCAGCTTTTGTTATTGCATTAAACAATGTTGATTTTCCAACATTTGGAAGACCAACTATACCTGCGGTTAAAGCCATTTTAATTCCTCCTAAGTTTCACAACTTATATTATACAAATTTTAGCACTTAAAATCAATTGTTAAAAGTATGTTCATACTTTAAAATTGCTTTATTTATAACCTTTTTAGCTTCTTTTGAACCTAAAACACTTTTAACTTCAACTTGTTTTCCTTCAAGGTTTTTATATACATTAAAAAAATGCATAATTTCATCAAATGTATGTTGTGGAAGTTCATTAATATCTTTAATATTATTCATCATTGGGTCATTATTACATACTGCAATAATTTTTTCATCATTTTCACATTCATCTGTCATAATTAAAACGCCAATAGGTCTACATGAAACAATAGTCATAGGTACAATTGATTCATTACATATTACAAGCACATCTAATGGATCTAAATCATCACAATAAGTTCTTGGTATAAATCCATAGTTTTGAGGATACTGAGTTGAAGTATATAAAATACGGTCAAGTTTTAAAAGACCAGTTTCTTTATCTAATTCATACTTATTTTTACATCCTTTTGGTATTTCAATACATGCTACAAATTCATCACATGTAACTCTTTCTTTTTTTATATCATGCCATATATTCATAAAAATCACATCCAATATCTATATATATATTTAGTATACCATAAATAAAAAAAAACTAGAAAAAATCTAGTTTATTTAAGTACATTCTTCATAATTTTCAATGCGTTTTTTTCAATCCTTGATACTTGTGCTTGACTAATATCCATCTCAAGCGCAATCTCCATTTGTGTTTTATCTTTAAAATATCTTTCAACAATTATTCTTTTTTCTCTTTTATTTAATTTTGAAAATGCCTCTTTCAACATATGCTCTTTTGCCCAAGATTCTATCGCATCATCGGTAGTTCCTAATTTTTCTTCTAATTCAATTACATCACCACCATTATCGTAAATAGTACTTTGCATACTAACTGTATCTTGAATCGCTTCTAAAGCTAGTATGACATCAATTGCTTCACATCCAATATATAAAGCTATTTCTTCTATACTAGCTTCTTTTTGATTATTATTATAATATTCTTCTTTATAGTTAAGTGCTTTATATGCAATATCTTTATAATTTCTAGATACTCTAATAGAACCACTATCTCTTAAGTATCTTCTAATTTCTCCTATTATCATTGGTACAGCATATGTTGAAAACTTGACATTATGTGAAATATCAAAATTGTCTATAGCTTTCATTAATCCTATACATCCTACTTGAAATAGATCATCTAAGTTTTCTTTTTTATTATTAAATTTTTTGATTACACTTAAGACGAGTTTTAAATTGCCTTTAATCATTTCATCTCTTGCGCATTTATCATTATTTTTTATTCTTTCTAATAATTCATTCATTTTATCATTACTTAAACTTTTAAGTTTTGAAGTATCAATCCCTGTAATATTTACCTTATACATAAAAACCCCTCCTACTTAAGAGTTTTTACATAATTAAGAAAATAATACATATAATTAAATATAATTTTTAATTAATCATTAACTCATTTCTTAATTCAAGATGCAATTTGTCAATTATCTTTTTTTCAAGTCGGGATATGTAGGATTGTGAGATTCCTAAAAATATCGCTACTTCTTTTTGTGTCATTTGAGGCTCATTATAAAGTCCAAACCTAAGTGAAATAATTCTTTTTTCTCTTGGCTTTAATTTATCTAAAGCTTTATACATTAGTCTTATTCTTTCTTCATTTAGAACTGCATCAAATAACATATTCTCATCAGTACCAAGCACATCAGCTAAAATAAGTTCATTTCCATCTCCATCTACGTTTAACGTTTCATCTAAAGAAACTTCACACTTTTCCTTTTTTGTTTTTCTAAAATGCATAAGTATTTCATTTTCAATACATCTACTTGCATAAGTTGCAAGTTTTATATTCTTATCAGGTTTAAATGTTTGTACACCTTTAATAAGTCCCATTGATCCAATTGATATTAAATCCTCAAGAGGAGTTTTATCACCTTCATATTTTTTCGCAATAAACACTACTAGTCTTAAATTATGTTCAATAAGAATATTTCTTGATTCATTATCATTGTCATTAATCATTTTATTTACTAACTCCAATTCAACACTTTCAGATAATGGTTCTGGAAGCGAAATAGATGAGAAAATAAAATTCACTTGATTATTTTTCTTAAATAATCTTTTAATAAAACCTAATATCTTAAAAATCATATTATCCCCCTAAAAATCCTATACCAAATATACCATCATAACTTAAATCTATATATGATATATAAGCCATTTTTTGATACTTTTTATTATTTATATATAAATAAATTTTATCAACCATATATAAATCAATCTTATTAATCACACCAATACTTTTAGAAAATTGTGTTTTTATAAACCTCCCCATTTCATATTTTCTATTAATAAATATAACATTAACTAAATCATCACTTACTAAAAAATCTCCCGTATCTAAATAACACATAAGTTCTATTTTTTTATTTTCATATATAATTTCTAATTTATAAAATAATTCATTTATATTTAAATTTACTTTATATGTACTTTTATAAATATATACACTAAAAAAACTCAATGAAACTAGCAAAAATAAAACAAAATTATTTAAATAACTAACAGAATATAATATAAAAGCTTTACCACCTAATAGAATATTTAAACCATTATATATGACAACTCCCCTTATTATATTTAAAATACCAGATTTAATACATAATACTAATGATAAAATTATTCCAAATGGATATTTTATATATAAAGTATATTCTGGAAAATAAATATATATTACCATATATATTAAATCAATCAAGCTACTAATAAAAAGTAATAATTTATTAATTCTTATATTTAATAATAGATATGTGCAACATCCAATAATCAAATGAATATAAATATTTACAATAATGATTACTTCTATATACATTTTTTCTCCTTCCTATTTTATTATAAATAAATATATGTAAATAATTTGTTGAAATAAAAAAAATATCTCGTATGAGATATTTATTTAGAATCTTCTTCTGGTTCTACAAAGAAGATATTTTTATAATCTGTTTTCTTATTAGATTCAATTTTACATTTACCCATATATTTAAGAGGTATAATATCATACATTACTGCAAGAAAAAAATAAAATCCTGGTATTGCTTGTTTCTTAGTTATATAATCATGAAGTGCTTTAATTCTAAATTTATAATCAGATTCAGATGTAATATTATATTCCTTCTTAATTGCTTTATAATCTTCATAAGCATAAAATTTATTTTGAGTTGCAAAAATCATATATATTTCTTTTTCTAACTTCGGTAAATCTAAAAGTTCAATATCCGCCGGTTTAGATAAAATAGAATTTTTATATACAAATTCAACATAATTTAAATAAATTGTTGGAATATATATATTATAAAAAGCATTCTTCATATTTCCATCTTGATCAAGTTCATATGACAATAAAGCATCAAAAAATATTATTTTTTTATCATTTGATGTTATATTCTTATAAATTGTTGATGTAATAAGTTCCTTAGTATATGGATTAAACTTAAAAGTTAAATATTTAAGTTTATGCAATTTTCTTAATTGTCTTGTATTTAAAAATGATAAATTAGCTCTTGTAGTATAATTACTAGCATTATTATTTTTATTCATATGGGACATATTACCCATAAAATCACTCCTATCTTTTCCCTTTTCTTCTTTATATTGATTATATCAAAAAAAAAGAGAAATAGATACCATATTTAGTATTTTTTCTCTTATATTTTTTATTTTTTTACATTTTATTAATAATATCTACTACTTGCCCTTTTATTAGTTCCAGTAATTTGTCAGCATCAGGAAGAGATGGTGCTATTGCTTCTACATAAATTTTCAATTTTGGCTCAGTACCACTAGGTCTTAATACAAACCAAGAATCATTATCAAGAATAAACTTTAACACATTACTCTTAGGTAATGTTAAATTTTCTTTTTTATCAGTATTATAATTATATATTATACCTTCCTTATAATCTTCTTTTGATGAAATAGTAAATCCATCTAATTCTATTTGATTATTACGGAAATAATCCATAATAGAATTAATTTTTTCTTTACCATCAAGACCTTCTAAGGTAATATTCACAATACCATCTTTATAACAACCATATTCAGAATATATTTCAAATAAAACATCTACTAAATCTTTATTTTGTTCTTGATAATATGCACATACCTCAGATAACATCAAACATGCTTGCACACTATCTTTATCTCTTACACTATCTTTAATAAGACATCCATAAGATTCTTCATAACCAAAAACAAATTCTCCTTTGCCTTCAATTTTCTTACATTGTTCTCCTATAAATTTAAAACCAGTTAATGTTAAGATAGTATTTACATTATATTTTTGTGCGATTTTAGTTGTTAGTTGACTTGATACAATAGTTGAAAATAAATATGCATTCTTTTTAGGCCAAGTTGGATCTTTTTTAAGTTTTTCTTTGCAGATATAATCAAATAATATCGCAGCACTTTCATTACCTGTTAAAAGTACATATTCACCATTATGTAAAACTCCTACACCAAGTCTATCACCATCAGGATCTGTTGCGAGTAAGAGTTTTGCACCTATTTCATGTCCAAGATGAATAGCTTTATCAAACGCAACTTTGTTTTCCGGATTAGAACTTTCACAAGCGATAAATTCAGGGTCTGGTACCATTTGAGATTCAACAGGAGTAACATCATATCCCATTTCTTCTAAAAAACTTGGAATAAATACACTACCAGTTCCATGCAAAGGAGTATAAACAATCTTAAAATCTTTATTTAAGTTTGGATTTAAGGATATAGTTTTAATATCATCTAAATATTCATTATCTAATTCATCATATATATAATGAATATTCTTATGACCTTCACTTACTTTAATAGTAAACAAATTTTCAACTGCATTTATTTCATCTATGACACACTTCGCATCTTCCAAATTTAATTGACAACCATCACTATTATATACTTTATATCCGTTATAATTCTTAGGATTATGACTTGCAGTAATCATAATTCCACCGGCAGCTTTAATATTTCTAACAGTCCATGAAAGTTGTGGAGTTGGTCTTAATGAATAATATAAAAATACTTTTTTAAAGCCTAAACTTGTAAGAACATGCGCAGCTTCTATTGAAAATTCTTTAGATTGATGTCTATTATCAAACGAAATTACTACTCCTTTGTCTAAAGCTTTCTTTACTTTTTTTATAAGAAATCTACCAAAACCTAAAGTAGCTCTTCTTACAATATATTTATTCATACGATTAGTACCAGCACCTATTATACCTCTAAGGCCACCTGTACCAAATTCTAAATCTTCAGTAAAAGCCTCTTTTAACTCATTATCTGTCATTTGTCTTATTTCAGACTTGATTTTTTTATCAAGACCATAGCAACTAAGCCAATATTCTGCTTTTTCTTTATAATTCATACTCTCCCTCACTTCTTTGTGTTTTTCTTAATTCATCAAGATCGTCTTCTGACGCAATTTTAGATAATACTTTTCTTACAATTAATTCAAGTTGACTATTTTCACTATAATCAGCTTTACAAATAAAATTACATCTATTGTCTTTCAATAATTTCTTTGCAGTTGAAGCCTTACCTTCTTGATAAACAGCTATTGAAGTACCACCACTATCTTTTACAAGACGCATACATGGAATATCTGTAAGTCCATCTCCAAAATATATCATATTTTTCATTTTAACACGTCTTTCTTCTTCTTTAACAATACTATTTAAAGACACATCATCATTAATATCAAAGGCTCCTTTTGATATTCTAAAAAGAAATTGCGTTTTCATTGTATAATTAACAACAAAAGCTGGAAAATCTGCTTCATTATTTTTATCATAATGAAATTCACATGAATAAATTTCTTGAAAATATTTAGCTATAGGACTTCCTTCAATTATTTCTTTTAATCCTGATGAGATAATATAATGTTCAACTTCTAGTCCTAAATGAGAAGCAATTCTATTAATTCTAGTAAACCATGATGAAACTCCATCAAATAAATTAATATTTTTACCACATTCATTTAAATATTCTCTAGTAAGTTTTATATTATTTCTTTTAGCATATTTCATCATTGTATACATATATGCTAAAATCTTTTCAATTTCATTATTAATATATAATTTTCCAGTTTCAGTCCAAAATTCATTAGCCGTTACATTCATATTAGGAATAAATGAATATTCTTGCATATCTCTATCACATAAAGTTTTATCAAAATCATACATCAATGCTACTTTTGTCATATTAATCCTCATCTGTAGAAAGAATTGCTAAAAATGCTTCTTGTGGAACTTCCACAGTACCAATTGATTTCATTTTCTTCTTTCCCTCTTTTTGTTTTTCTAATAATTTCTTTTTACGACTTATATCTCCACCATAACATTTCGCAAGAACATCTTTGCGCATGGCTTTTATATCAGAACGTGCAATAACCTTATTTCCAATAACTGCTTGAACAGGAATTTCAAATAATTGTCTTGGAATAATATCTTTTAATTTTTCAACAATGGCTTTACCCCTTTGATATGCAAAATCTTTGTGAACAATTACAGATAATGCATCAACAATATCCCCATTTAACATAATATCCATCTTTTGTAATTTAGATTCTTTATAATTTCCAAGTTCATAGTCAAATGATGCATATCCTTTTGTATAGCTCTTTAGTTTATCAAAAAAATCATATACAATTTCTAAAAGTGGCATGTCATAATGAATAACTACTCTAGTTTCTTCAATATATTTCATATCAATAAATGTACCACGTTTCTTTTGACATAATTCCATTATTGCCCCAACATACTCAGTAGGAGTCATAATTGTTGCAGTAACAAAAGGCTCTTCAATAGATAAAATACTATTGGGTGGTGGGAGTTGTGACGGATTATCTATAATAAGCATTTCGCCATCTGTTAAATTTACATGATATGAAACTGAAGGTGCTGTTGCGATTAATTCTATACCAAATTCTCTTGATATTCTTTCTTGGATAATATCCATATGTAATAACCCTAAAAAACCAGTACGGAATCCAAATCCCAAAGCTTGAGATGACTCAGCCTCATATATTAAAGAAGCATCACTTAACTTTAATTTATCAAGTGCATCTCTTAAATCAGGGTATTGTTTTGAATCAATTGGATATAACCCGCAAAATACCATTGGATTTAATTTACGATATCCTGGTAATTGATTATAACTTCTATTTTCTAATGTAGTAATAGTATCACCTACATTTACCATATTAATGTCCTTAATAGAGGCAGTAATATATCCAACATCACCAGCTGTTAAATATTCTCTTTTAACTTCTCTTGGTGTTCTAACTCCCAGTTCTACAATTGAATAACTTGCGCCTGTTGCCATTAGGTGAATAGTATCACCTAATTTAATAGTACCATTTATTACACGCACCAATATGACAACTCCACGGTAAGGGTCAAAAGCACTATCAAATATTAAAGCTTCAACCGCACCTGTTGGATCACCGCTTGGTGCTGGTACATATTTAACGACTTGTTCTAATATATCTCTAATACCAATTCCAGCCTTTGCAGAAGCTAAAACTGCTTCATCTGCAGGAAGTCCGATTACATCTTCTATTTCTTTTTTAATCTCATCAGGACGTGCACTTGGTAAGTCTATTTTATTAATCAAAGGTAATATTTCAAGATTATTATCTAAAGCTAAATAAACATTAGCTAATGTTTGTGCTTCTATTCCTTGTGTTGCATCAACAACCAAAATCGCACCTTCACATGCCGCAAGACTTCTTGATACTTCATATGTAAAGTCTACATGCCCTGGTGTATCAATTAAATGAAAAATATATTCATTACCATCTAGTGCTTTATAATTAAGTGCAACAGCATTTAATTTAATAGTAATTCCTCTTTCTCTTTCAAGATCCATACTATCTAAAAGTTGGTCTACCATTTCTCTTTTAGTAACATTTTCGCATAATTCTAATATTCTATCTGCCAAGGTAGATTTACCATGGTCAATATGAGCTACTATACAAAAATTTCTTATTTTCTTTTGACGATTTAATAATTCTTCCTTATCTAATAATAAAGCCATGTATATTAAGCTCCTTTCTTACTTTTAAAACATTATTATTATATTATAATAATAGTTTTTTTACAATAACGAAAAAAATGGATAATCATGTTATCCATTTAATTAATCTTCTATTTCTTTAAAATCAGGCTCAGGGTCCGTAAAATACATTCCTTTATACGATTTTCTTTTAACTTTTCCTAAGAAAATAAATAAGAATACAAATGATAATAATAATATTATCGTATTTGATAAAGCCATAGATAATCCAGCACATCTTGTAGGAGATAGATTTGGATAGAATTTATGCATTCCCATTAAAAATAATATTCTTGAACCTATTCTACTCAAATTTAAATAAAATGATAATTTTGTTTGACCAAATCCGTAAAGTAAACCTAACACTGCTGCATTAATTCCAAGTGCTATAATACTTAAAGAATCATATTTAAAAATATCTTTTATCATTGTTTTATAAATATCGTTACTTTGACTTTTTCCAATTGTAAATAAATCAACAATTTGATCTAATAAAACAAATCTTAACAATATAAAGCCGCATAATGAAATAGTTGTTGAAAGAAGTAAAGTTCTAACAAACACTTTCCAAGCTCTTTTCATATTTTTTGCACCAACATTTTGACTAACAATAGAAGATTGTCCATCTTCAAAAGAATTTACAGGTGAAGTAATTAAACCACATAAATTATTACTAATTCCAAATGTACCAACAATCATTCCTTCAGTTACCGCATCCCAATAGTTTTGGCATAGTGCATTTACTGTAACTTTACCAACATTCATTACAAACTTTCCAAAGAAAATAGGAATTGATAATTTAATAATAGGTAAAATAAATTCTTTTTTAGGAAGCAACATTTTAAGAGAAAGTCTTAAAATATTTTGCTTACTAAATAATATAAATAGTCCAATAACTGTTAATGTAGCTTGTCCAATGATTGTAGCGATTTCAACATATTCTATTTTTCTTAAATCCAAGCCAAAGACAAATAAACAAGTCATTAATATTTTAATAATCATTACCATGAAATTCAATTTCATTACTATTTTCGAATTACCTTTAGCTTTCTCAAGTCCTATAAAAACAGAATTTAATGACACAAAGAATAATTCAAATAATTGAAGTCTAAAATAAGTTTTACCAACCGCAATTTTAGCATCACTTAATTGACATAACTTCATTAAAGGAACTGCAAGTGGTATTAAAATAAGCATTAAAAATAAACTCAATAATATAGATGTAAAAAATAAATTAGAACTTGCGTTTCTCGCTTTTTTTACTTCTCCTGCACCAAATAATCTTGATACTAATACACCACCACCAGCCGCAAGTCCTGCACCAAATGCAGAAACTGAATTTTTAACCTGCGAAAGTGCTGATACAGCACCTTGTGCATCTTTAGAAATATAGGCACTTACGATTTGGTCAAAAATAGTATATAAACTATTAAATAATTGATATAAGGCAATCGGAAAACAAATCGCAATAATCGTTGACATTATATTACCAGTTAATATTAATTTTCTTCTTTCTTTGCTTTTTTTCATTGCATAATTAATATTAGCTTGTTTTAAGCCTAAAGAAATAATATCTTCATTATAAGTAGTACAATCTATAATATTTTTTTCAATTTTATTTAATTTTGTATTATTATTAGTTATTTTATTTTTTTTGTTTTGTAATTTCTTAATCTTATTCTCATTTTTACTAATCTTATATTCATCATCTAATATATATAAGTTATTATATTGTTCATGGTGAAAAGATTCATAAACTCTTTTCGCTTCTTTTATATCATATTTCATTAATAAATTAATATATTCGTTATTATTAATTATCTTACTTTTAATCTTCTTAATTAGATATTTAACATAATGCGTCTTAGACTTAGTTTCTATTTTTTCTAATTTGAAATTAAGTTTTTCAATTTTATTATTATATTTATTAATTAATTTTTCTTTAGTCATAAATATTAATCACTTCTTTTCATAAATATAATATCATATATCTATATAATAAAATTGGAAAAATAAACACAAAAAAAATAAAGAGTTTCCTCTTTATCTTTTATACATAAAATTTTATAAGCCATGTTTTGTACTATAAATAGTGGTAATCATCTATCTAAGAATAAAATTCTTCCCTCCTAGTAACTTCATTTCGTCCTAGGAAAGCTCTCCTACCAAATTTGGATTTCTAGCTTGAGGGGTTTACCGCGTTTCACTCCTTCATTTCTAAAGGTCTCGTTTCTGTGGCACTTTATAGACTATATCATATCAAAAGACTTAGATCATCATCCGCCGTTACCAAAAGGTACCCAGTCTTATTTTTTCGGCTGGCACAAACACTACAATCATCTCAGATTGTGCTAGCATGGACTTTCCTAACCTTTTATAAAAAAGGCTCGATTACCCAAATTTTATGCATTTGTATTATATTTAATTTTCATTAATTAGTCAACACTATCTTAAATTATTCTAAAACGCCGTTTAAAAAAATCCAAATCCCTATGCAAATTAATATAATTGCACCTAATAATTGAGCCTTATTTTCAAGTATTGTACTGAATTTTTTTCCAATATAACATGAAGGAATACAAATTAAGAAAGTTGTTATAGATATTATTAGTGAGGCTATAATTGCCATTTTTATAGAATAATCCGAAAATGTAAGGCCAACACTTAGTGCATCAATACTTGTAGCAATAGCCTGAATAAATAATGTTTTTATTGTTAATTCTAAACTCTTAGTATCAACCTCATCTTCTTTATTTTTATTTTTAATTAAATCAAAAATAATCTTTCCACCAAGAAAACCTAATATAAACAACGAAATCCATGGAATAAATTTCGATATATATTTAATTAGAGCATGTCCACAAAAATACCCTATAAGTGGCATTAACCCTTGAAATAAACCAAAGAAAAATGAAATTAATAAAACTTTCTTTATTTTCAAATTAGGCTCTCTTAATCCATTTGTCATAGATACACACGCAGCATCCATAGATAATCCAATACCTAATAAAATACTTGTTAATAAAAATGAAATTGTCATATAATCTCCTAGAAAAAGAAAAGACTCATATTTTAATACAAGTCTTTCCAAACTTATTTTAATTACTTAGTTTCTTCTGTTTTCTTTTCAACAGGAGCTAAAGCATCCTTACGAGATAAATCAATTTGTCCTTTATCGTTAACATTAATACATTTAACAATAATTTCATCACCAACAGAAACTACATCTTCACATTTAGCAACTCTTTCTTTAGCCAATTTTGAAATATGACATAGTCCTTGACAACCATCCCATAATTCAACAAATACTCCATAAGCTTCAATGCGAACTACCTTACCAGTATAAATCTTATTAACTTCTACTTCGCGAACAATATCTTCAATTATCTTTTTAGCTTTTTGAACAACAGATGTATCAGAATGCATTATATAAACTCTACCATCTTGTTCGATATCAATCTTAACATTATCACAATCAGCAATAATTTGATTAATTACTTTTCCACCAGCACCAATAACATCTTTAATCTTATCTGGATTAATTGTAGTCATAACTACTTTTGGAGCATATTGACTTAATTCAGGACGAACTTCAGAAATTGTTGACATCATATGATCTAATATTTCAAGACGTCCCTTTTTAGCTTGAGCTAATGCTTCTTTTAATATTTGATATGTAATACCTTTAATCTTAATATCCATTTGAAGAGCTGTAATACCATCTTTAGTACCAGCAACCTTAAAGTCCATATCTCCTAAATGGTCTTCAAGTCCTTGAATGTCAGTTAAAATTGTATAATCATCACCATATGTAATAAGTCCCATTGCAATACCTGCAACTGGTGCTTTAATAGGTACACCTGCAGCCATTAATGACATAGTTGATGCACAAATTGTAGCTTGGCTTGATGATCCATTTGATTCTAAAATTTCAGATACACAACGAATTGTATACGGGAATTCATTTTCATCTGGAATTACATAACTTAAAGCTCTTTCTCCTAATGCACCATGTCCAATTTCTCTACGTCCAGGAGCACCATAACGTCCTGTTTCACCTACTGAGAAAGCAGGGAAATTATAATGCAACATCCATCTTTTTGGAGCTTCATCATTTAATCCATCAATAATTTGATTATCATTAAGTGATCCTAATGTAGTTACAGATAAACTTTGTGTTTGACCTCTTGTAAATAAAGCTGAACCATGTGTACGAGGTAGTACATCAACACGGCTTGATAATGGTCTGATTTCATCTGTTTTTCTTCCATCAGGTCTAATCTTATCTACTGATATTAAACGTCTAACTTCAGTATGTAAAATATCTTCTAACGAATGATTAACATTATCCATTAAATGCTTCTTCTTATCAGTGTCAATTACTTTGATAGTTTGTCCTGAAACAGTAACTTCTTTAATATAAACTTCTTCATCAAAGTGAGCAATTGTTCTTGCGTTTACTTCATCAATTGCAGCATAACGTTCAAGTTTATCCTCAATACGAATAGCTTTAACTAAATCTTCTTTAGCATATTCTTTAACTAATGCATCAATTTCTTTATCTGCTTCAAATAAAGTAACTTCCATTTTTTCTTTTCCAACTTCTTTTATAATTTCTTGTTGGAATTCACATAATTCTTGAATCGCTTTATGTCCAAATACTAAAGCACCCCACATATCATCTTCACTAACTTGATTAGCTCCTGCTTCAACCATGTTAATTGCTTGATGTGTACCAGCAACTGTTAAATTAATATCTGACTTTTCATTTTGTTCTGGTGTTGGGTTTATAATATATTCACCATCAATTCTACCTACTCTAACTCCTGCGATTGGGCCATCAAATGGAATATCTGAAATTCCTAATGCGATTGATGATCCAAGCATCGCTGCCATTTCTGTTGTACAATTAGGATCAGCAGAAAGTACAGTATTTACAACTTGAACTTCATTATTAAATCCTTCAGGGAATAATGGTCTAATAGGTCTATCTATTAATCTTGATGTAAGAGTTTCATGTTCTGAAGCTCTACCTTCTCTACGTAAAAATCCACCTGGAATTTTTCCAGCAGCATATTGTTTTTCTTGGTATAAAACCATTAATGGGAAAAAGTCTTGAACTGTATCACTTACTTTTGTAACAACCGCTGATAAAACAGTACTTCCTCCATATGTTACCATACAAGCACCATTTGCTTGTTTAGCAACTTCTCCAATTTCGATTACAAGTGGACGTCCTGCCCAATTATACTCGAATCTTTTAACATCACTCATTGTTAAATTCTCCTTTATTTTTTCATTCCTTTTTTATTTTTACCAATTATAATAATAACATAATTTCTAAAATAAAAATAGTGTTTTTTCTTTTATATTTCAAATATTGACAAAATTACAAAAAAAATTAAAAAGAGCCATAAAGCTCTTTTCAAATTAATAACGTAATCCTAATTTATCGCATAATGCTTTATAAGCATCTTGATCTTTAGCTTCTAAGTAGTTTAATAAACTACGACGTTGACCAACCTTAGTTAAAAGTCCACGACGGCTAGAGAAATCATGAATATGGTATGCTAAATGCTCATTTAATTGCTTAATTTCAGCAGTTAATAAAGCGATTTGAACTTCAGTTGAACCTGTGTCCTTTGCATCCTTTCCAAATTCTGAAACGATAGTTTGTTTTTGTTCTTTTGATAATGCCATTTTTTTATCCTCCATTAAATATTTTGTCACGTTTTTCCACGTATACGCCCGAGGAGTCGTCATACGAAGAACACGTCCTTTTTTAATTTATCATATTTAGCTTCTTAAATCAACTATTTTCTTCTATTTTTTTTATAAATTGCATACAAGTTAATTTATCAGTAGTTAATTGATTTATCAATTCTTCTTTATTGTTATATTTTTTCTCAGGTCGAAGTCTTTCTATAATTTCAATAAAAATCTCTTTACCATATAAATTTTCATTCAAATCAAAAATATTTACCTCTAATTTTCTTTCTTCTGAATAATTAATAGTCGGATTATATCCGATATTTGCCATTCCATAATACTTTTTACCATCAACATATACTCTAACAAAATATACACCATTTTTAGGTAATAATGCATTATTATATAAAACATTTGCAGTAGGAAATCCAATATCAGTTCCTATATGATTCCCATGTGTAATATATCCGACAATCGCATGATTTCTACCTAAAAAAGTCGCAGCTTTATGAATTTCACCTTGTCTTAATAAATCCTTAATATGAGTTGTCGATATTCTAACATCATTCATCACAAATTTCGGAACAACAATTGTATCAAACTCATCAATAAGCGTTTGTGTTGTACCTAAAGCTTTAAATCCAAATGTAAAGTCATATCCACATACTACCCTTTTTATACGCATTTTCTTCATAAAATCAACAAATACATCTTTATCAACTTCAGCAATTTTCGAAGAAAATTCAACAATTATTAAATAGTCTAATTTATTTTTCTCCATTAATTTAATCTTCAAATCTATTGGAGATAACAATTCATAATTAGGTAAATCTCTAATAAAAGTATTAGGATGTGGATAGAATGTTAAAACAGCAGATTTCATATTTTGTTTTTTACACTCTTCAATTAATTTTTGATGACCTAAATGAACACCATCAAAATTTCCAACCGCAGCACAAATATCATATGGCATTTCAACAGGTTCTAAATTTTTTATTCTAATTATTTCCAAAATAATCACTCCTTGAATACTACAATAGGTTTATATGTATATTCTTTAAATACTTCATAAATCGCAATCAATTTATGATTATGATATACTTTAAAAGGCTTATCAGTTTTTATTTGTCTTTCATCAAGTACCATGCCATTATATATCATTTTTTTCATATAATCACTTACTTCTATTGATTCAAGATTAAAAAAAACATCTTCAATAGAAATAATTTTATCTTTAATAAACTCATCATCTAAAGATACAGCCATTTCTTTAGTAAAAGAACCTGATGATATTCTATCAAGTTCATACATAAGTGATAATACATTTAATTTTTCTCCAAGATCTCTTGCAAAACTTCTTACATAAAATCCTTTAGAAACTTTCATATATATATCAACACATTTAAAACCATCAATTTCATAAATATCACTTTCTCTTTTTAAATCATATATTTCAATATTTCTTGGTTCTAATTTTACTTCTTGATTCTTTCTAGCATATTCGTATAATTTCTTTCCATTTACTTTAATAGAACTATACATAGGCGGAATTTGTGTCTTAGTTTCTTTTAATTCACTAAGTGCTTTATCAAGTAATTCTAATGAAATATCACACTTCTTTTTTTCTAAGATATTTCCAGTAATATCTAAAGTATCACTAGACATTCCAAACAATACTGTTGTTTTATATTCTTTTACATGTTCTACTAATAAAGGCATTAGTTTACAGGCTTTATTAATTGCTACAACTAATACACCTGTAGTATTAGGGTCTAATGTACCAGTATGTCCTACATGAGATGTATTAAATATTTTCTTTATTCTATTACAAACATCATGGCTTGTTAAGCCTTTTTCTTTATTTATAACTACAAATGCATCCATAAATTACCTCACCACTATAGTATAACATAAAAAATAGTATGAAATCACAAATAATTTCATACTATTTTTATATTTATTCAAGTTCATCAAATAAAAACAGTTGTGGTTGAGTTAAATAAATAATAGAAATCACTAACATCGATAAAAGAATACTAGGAAGCATGTAACCACCATTATAAGTTATAGAATAAACCATTCTTGGCCATAAAGGATCTGATGGATTATTTGGCCAAAATAACATTCCTGAAATAAAATGCATAAAAAATTTAAATAATCCTCCAAGAAACATAGTTAAACATACAAAAATACATCTCTTAGATTTACTATTAGTTTTTTTTATAAAAATTCTCAAAAAGCAAGCAAGACCTACTACAAAATAAGATAGTATATAATCTGCACACATTTGAATCATTATTTTCCAAAAACTATCAGATATTGCATAAAAACCATCCGTTAAATCAAGAAGCCCCATTAAAAGTCCAGTTATCATAGCTGGCACCATACCTCTTCTCAATCCAATAAACACAACAACAACAGCCGCAAAACTAATACTACCTCCATTATAAAAAGGTAAAAATGAAGAATAAAGTCCTGCAAGAAGATCAAGTACAAAACCAATTGCGGCAAATATCGCAATTTCTGCAAGAACTTTAATGTTAAACATTTTTTTCAAAATATCATCCTCCTTAAAATAAAAAAAATGTTTCCTAGGAAACATGCTTTTTTGCTAAAGATAAAATAATATAATTATTTTGTCCCTACGCTAGCATTACCTAGATCAGGTTAACGGTCGGGACTCAACATTCCCCTCTCAGCCGGTTTACCAGCTCCCACGAATAATTATACCATTATTATTAATTAAATAAAGAGTTATTATCATTTTTCGATTTAATGACTAATATTTTGCCATTTAACGAAATTTTCGCTAAATTTTGAATTTCATTGCTTACACATAATGAATCAAATACTTTTAAATTATAATTACATAAATTATATTTAAATCCTTCTAATGAAATAATAGAGTCCTCTAACGCAAAAAAAGATATATATTTATATTCATCTTTTTTTAAATTAGTTGATGTATTTAATTTAAAAATGTAACTATTATCATCAATTAATTTTAAATTATCATATTTAGATAATAAATTTAAATTCGCAATAAAATGTTCAATTCTTCTTCCTTCTATTCCACCTAATATAGTTACATCATCACTAATCTCATAAGCTCTTTTAATGCTAACAAATGTATCCGTATCATCTTTTTCCATATTTAATACCGTTACTTTTGTATTTTTCTTAATTAGTTCTAAATCATCTTGGCACACAGAATCGAAATCTCCAATTGCTTCATCACATTTAATATTATTTCTTATTAATAATAATGCACCCTTATCAACACCTATTACATAATAATCAGTAAAATCATAATTATTAACAGAAATATTATTTCCGATAAAAACTAATACCTTCATAACTACCTCTTAAATTTTCTTATCCAGTCTTCTATAGATTTACTATTTAAAATACCATCATATTTTGATATTATATTTCCATCATTAACTAAAATAAATGATGGTATTTTACTAATATTATACTTATGTTTCATGTTATGAAATTTAGTGGTATTCACCCTTAGTATATTAATACTAATTCCATTAAAAATACCTTCATTTATTTGACAACTTTTAGTAAATCCTGCATAAAAGAAAACAAGGTACAAACCTTTAATCTTAAAGTTTTCATTATATTCGTATATCAAAAAACCATTCCCTATCTAAGATATACAACCGTTACTCCATTAAGACCTTCGCCTTCTTTTCCAAATCTATAACTTTTAATATGTGGCGTACTTTTTAAAGTCTTCCACACTGCTTCTCTTACAGCACCAGTACCAAAACCATGAATAATATAGACATTTTCAAAATTCGCAAGTAATGCCTTATCAATAAAACTAACAACTGCTTCTTTTACATCTTCATATCTATATCCTCTTAAATCAAGTTGCATTTTAGCAGGTGTAGTTGACGTTTGATGAACAACTTTTCTAACCTTTGGTTTATCAACAGGAGGCTTAGATAACCTTAATTCATCTTTCTTAAATGTCATTTTAAATTGTCCAACTTGAACTTCATACTTATCTTTTTTTATCGTAATGATTTTTCCTTCTTTATCATAGTTTATGACATGTACATAATCGCCAACTCTTAAATCATAATCAAATACTTGATTTTCTACATGTTTTGTTTTTAAATTTCTTGCCACGAATTTTATATCTGCGACTTCATGTTCTTTAACATTTATATCATTTCTAATTTTATCAATTTCATTTAATAAATTAATAGAATCTTCTTTTGCTTCTTTTATTATTTCGTTTGCTTCTTTTATAGCATTATCAATAATATTTTTTCTTTCTTTTTCTATAGAAAGTTTAAGTGAATCAATTTCAGCTAATTTTTGGTTGTATTCACTAATCATATGCATATAGTTATCTTTAATATTACTAATTTTAGTATTTTCTATATCAAGTTTATCCATTAATACTTCAGAATCAGTATATCTATTATCATTTAATTTAATAGCTTCTTCTATAATTCTTTCATCTAAACCTAATCTTTTAACAATTTGCAAAGCATTACTTTTTCCAGGAACACCCATTAACAATTTATATGTTGGTTTTAATGTTTCACTATTAAATTCAACTGAAGCATTACATATATCTTTTGACATATATGCATAAGCTTTTAAATCACTATAATGAGTTGTAGTTATAACTCTCGCTTTTCTATCATGCAAAAATTTTAAAATTGCAATTGCTAAACTAGAACCTTCTTTAGGATCAGTACCACTACCAAGTTCATCTAATAATACTAGACTATTATCACTAACATTATTAACAATTTTACAAATTTTAGTCATATGTCCTGAAAATGTAGATAAAGATTGTTCTATAGATTGCGTATCACCGATATCTACAAATACATCATCATATATTGATAAATTAGTTCCTTCTTTACAAGGAACAAACATTCCAGACATCATCATTAAAGTAATGATACCAACAGTTTTTAATACAACAGTTTTTCCACCTGTGTTAGGTCCTGTAATAATTACAGTATTATATTTGCTTCCAAATTCAATATCTGTTGGTACAACTTTATTACGGTCAATTAAAGGATGTCTTCCTTTAATAATATTAGTTATACCTTCATTATTAACCTTAGGCATAATATGATCATATTCTTTTGCATACATAGCTTTCGCATAAATAATATCAAGTGCCTCTATATTTGATAAATTATTAATTAAATTATCTGATTCACTATTTACCAATAATGATAAACTCTTTAAAATATTTTGTATTTCTTTCTTTTCTTTTCGAATATTAGAATCAATTTGATTTTGAATCATTGAACATTCCATAGGTTCAATATAAACAGTAGTACCACTACTTGATTCATCTAAAACAACACCTTTAATACTATTCTTATATTCAACTTTAAAAGGTAAGCATAATCTATTTGCTCTTGAAACAACAATATTATCTGATAACATCGATGATTTAGATTGCATGATTTCATTAAGTTTAGAACGTAATCGATTTTGAAGAGAAGATATTTGTCTTCTTATTATAAATAAATCACTTGACGCATTATCATAAATGTATCCATTTGAGTCAATAGTTGTATCTATAGTAGCTTTTAATCTTTCTAATGGTACTAAAGAATTGAAATAATTACTTAATAATTCTATTTTAATTTTATTACTATCTAGGTAATTCTTATATGTTAATAAATTTGAAACACTAGTGCATAATTGTGAAACGTTTAATAATTCTTCAATACTTAAAACAGAACCAAGTTTACATCTTAATATTGAATCTTTAATACTATTAACACCACCAAGTGGAATGTCATCATATTTTATTATTGCATTATATGCTTCATTTACTTCATTTAATTTTTTTTCAATTATTTCGATATTTGAAATTGGCTTAATTTCAAATATTGCATCTTTTGCCATTTTAGTTTTAGCATATCCGCTAAGTATTTTTAAAACACTTTCAAATTCCAACGTTTCTAAATCATAAGCCATAAAATCACCTACATATATTTCTTTAAACTAGTATTCTTCATTATTCTAATTAATCTATTATCATTTTCATCGTTTGGATCAAATAACTCTAATACATTTACTTTATTTATAGTATTAATATCACCATAAATATAAATATACATTAATTTATCATTATTCATTAGTTCTAATAATGAAGAATATAAAATATCCATAACCAACATAAGTTCATCGGATATTTCTTTTGTCTCAATTATCTCACTATTTAATACAGGTCCTAATAACAATTTATTATTTTCAATTGTTAAAACCATGCTTCTTTGATTATACTTTTTTACAACTAATCCATCTATATTATTAATTTTAACAAAATTATACATATTATAACTCCTTTTTCATTGGAATATATTTCATAGAATCAACTACTACTGTCTCACTTGTATTAATAAAACCTTTCTTCTTATAAAATTCATATCCATAAATTGAACTATCTAATGTAATAGTATGATTTTTTCTTGTTAAAACTATATTCTCAACATAACTTAATAATTTAGATGCCACTCCTAAGTTATGGTATGTTGTATCAACAAACAAGTATAAAATATAATTATCATCATCAAGTGATATGACGCCAACTAAATTAGAATCTTTATAATATCCATATAAAATATTATTTCTATTTTTTATATTTAAAATAATTTCATCATTATTAATAAATTCCTTTAAAAAAGTCTTATATCCTTCATAAGAATCATTTACATATTCAGTTTTTAAATACACTTCTTCGATAAACTTTAGTGTATTTTTAATTTCATTAAATTCTATTTCTCTTATCATACGCCTATTATATCACAAAATATAAGGTGGCAAAAACCACCTTACTATTTATTAGATGTTTTTAACCATCCTAACTTAACTTTATTATTTGTTCCTACACCAATTGAACCACTAAGTAGTGATTCTAAATTATTAAGATCAGTACCTTTAATTTCAAATGGTGATAATTCATTATCTGTTCTCCACTTAAAGTTTGAAGTCAATTTACTTTGAGATACATTAAGATTTGATAATTGACTAGGTAGACCATCAGTCATTAAAACTACATCACTGTCTTTATTTGCTTGATATGAACAGTTTACAAGTTTATATGTACCATTTAAATTAATATCAAGACCTGTATTATTAGTAATTTCTTCATCATTATTCTTTAAGAATTGCTCAATACCTCTATAAATAACATTTGATGCATAGAAGCTTCCACCATTACCACAAACAATACCTTGACTTACTAGAGCGCATTTCCAAGCTTTATTTATATTTTGTAATTCTCTTTGAAGACCGTTAACACCAGTTCCATAATTACCAATAGCTCTTAGTTTAGTTCTATATTCCATATATTGATTATTATCAACTATGCAGTTATACATTACAACTTCACCAGTTCTAACTTTAGGTAATCTATCTTCAATATTCGTAAACTTACAATTTGAGAATGATACTCTTAATTCTTTATTATATTTCACATCAGTACCAGAATCTCCAAGTAAGAAACCTTTCTTTTGTGGAATAGCTATTCCATATAAAATATCTTCAAATGATAATCCAATATCTCTTAAAGCATTATAATATTGATACATACCTCCGCCATTTTTATAATCATCTTCAATACGTTGCATCATCTTATAAATATATCCATCTTTGTCATCGCTTCCAGCACTAAAATCACAAAATGAAATTGAAACTGCACTACCACCAGTTGCGCCATATGGTGCATTTTGGTAAGTTCCTAAACTTTCATAATAAGTATTCGCAACATCAATTTGACCATCAAATGATTTACCAAATTTACAGTGATCAATTAAAATATTTTCACTATATCCTATTTTAAAATATGCCCATCCTACTGTGTCATAATCTCCAAGTTTTATTTCAGCATTTTTATCATTAAAATCTTCCCATTGCCATAATTCATCAAATTCAAGATTTCTAATCGCAATATTTTTACAGTAATTAACCTTAAAACCAGCACATGTAAGTTTTGCACCATTTTTTGAATAAATTAATAAGTCACTTGTATTTTCAATAGAAATTCTTGAAACAGGATTATCATTGTACCATTTAGTAGGCGTCATTTTAGACATTTTAGTATAATCCCATTTTTCTAAAATATTACTATATGTTTCTTTGGTTGTTGTTTGATATTCCTTATATGATAGATTTATATCATTTGTAATTTCTATAACATGTACCTTAGATTCTTTATTAAGAGTTTGACTATAAGTAACATCAGGATATGCAGAGTCTTCATAATATACTAAAGATGCAGTATATACTTTATCATTAGGATCCCAAGGAGTATCTACTGGTATTTTATTATAATTACCATTTTCATCTTTTAAGTATAAACCTTTAGTAAGTGCTCTTTTCCAGTTAGTTTCATTCTTCCTTACATTATTTCTTACCATATAATCAAATTCTTTTTGTTCTACTAAAGTATTAGTGTAATCTACTTTCGCATCACTAATAGCCTTAATAAAATCATCAGCTGTAGAAACTTTTACATAGCTATCAGTATTATAATACTTTGTATAATCAGTCATTCCTCCATTTGAATTAACATAGCCAAAATCATAGAAAGAATATTGTTCAGCTTCTGTTAAAGTAGATACATAATCTTCCGTTTTTTTTGGTTCTTCCTTTTTACCACAAGAACATAACGCAAGAACCGATAAAAATCCTGAAATCGCAAGTAATGTTTTTTTCATAATTTTAATTCTCCTACTTTCTTTTTTTTATTTAAAGTCAAATAAAAATTCAATGTTTTAACAAATTATTTGACCAATATTTAACCCTACCTTATATTAAATATTGTGCAATATAAATTCCTGCATCACTACCTAGTGACGCAATCTTAATAGAAATATCTAATATATTATCAAACGCATATTCTTTATAATATTTCTTTACTCTTAGAAGTAAATCATCTTTTGCGTTTGATAAACCACCAGACAATCTAATATTTTTAATACCTAATATAGAAACTAAATTTTGAATAGCTATCGCAAGTTTTCTTGATGCATAATTAATAGAACTAATCGCATCATAATCCCCTTTTTTAGACCTTTTAAATAATTCATATGCATTAATATTTGTACTGTTCTTTTTATTATAATATTCTGTAAAACCACGAGAACTACAATATGCATCAACGCATCCTTTTTTATTACAACCGCATATTCTTGCATTTTTTGAAAAATCAACTTTTAAATGACCTATTTCACCAGCATAACCATTTTTATTATATAAATTTCCATCAATTATAATTCCACTACCAACACCAGTACCAAGTGTAATCAATACTAAATCATCTAAAGATGAAATTTTCGCTTCAGCTAATGCCGCAAGATTCGCGTCATTTTCAACAATAATATTACAATTATTAAATTTTCCACTTAATTCTTCATAAAAATTTAGACCTACAATATTTGTATTTGGTGCAAATTCAACAATATTATCCTTTAAAACCCCTGGAATCGCAACTGTATATCCTTTAATATTATCTATATTGTAACATCTTTTCACTTCATTAACAATAGAATCAATAATTTCATCTTTATTCTTAGATGTTTTAATACTTGTTTTTAATAATAGTTTATTATTTTCATCAAAATAGCCAAACTTTATATTAGTTCCACCAATATCAATTCCACACTTAATCATATTATTTGTTAATTTTATTAATATGTTCAATTACTTCTTCATATTGTTTTTTATAAGATTCTTGTTTTTGACGTTCATCTAAAATCTTACTTTGAGGAGCTTTTGATATGAAAGCTTCATTTGATAGCATCTTCTCACTTCTTAGAAGTTCTTGTTCTAATCTTGTTTTTTCTTTAAGTAGATTAGAAAGTACTTCCTTAATGTCAACTAAATCAGAAGTAGGAATAAAGATAGTTACATTTTCAAGTACTACAACTACATTATCTAAGCTAGTAGGATTATCTAAAGTAATATTAAGTTCTAGAGGATTTAAGAATTTATTTAAATAATTTCTAGTTGATTCTAATACTGTTTTAGTATTATTATCATTAGCCTTTAATGTAATATTGATTTTAACTGAAGGTGCTTTATTAGCTTTAGCACGTTCATTACGAACAGCTGTAATAACACCTATCATAGTATTAATTGCATCTTCTTCTAAATCAAAATTAAATTCTTCATTAACTTGTGGCCAAGTATCAATAGAAATAGATTCTTTTTCATGTGGTAATGATTGATAAATTTCTTCAGTTATAAATGGAACAATTGGATGTAACATTTTTATAATCGAATCAAGTACATATACTAATACATTTTGAGTCATATTCTTATTTTCTTTATCAGATGATTGTAAATCAACTTTTGAAATTTCAACGTACCATGAAGCAAAATCATCCCATACAAAATTATATAACGAACGAGCAACTTCACCAAATTCATACTTGTCATAATTAAAGTCTACTTCTTTAATAACTTTATTTAATCTATTTAAAATCCATTTAGAAGCTAAATTTAACTTTTTAGGATCTATTGTAGTCTTTTCATAGTCTGAAATATTCATCATAACATATCTTGAAATATTCCATATTTTATTTAAGTAATTCCAACTTGATTCAACTTTAGTTTCATCATATCTTAAATCAAGACCTGGAGCCGCATTTGTATTTAAGAAATAACGAAGAGCATCACATCCATATTTTTCAATAACATCAAAAGGGTCAACACCATTACCTAATGATTTACTCATTTTTCTACCTTGTTGATCACGAATTAAACCATGAATTAGAATTTCTTTAAATGGAGCTTGTTTTGTAAATTCAATACCTTCAAATAACATTCTAGATACCCAGAAGAAAATAATATCATAACCTGTTACTAAAACATTTGTTGGATAATACTTTTCAAGTAACTTAGTTTTTTCAGGGAATCCTAATGTACTAAATGGCCATAATGCACTAGAAAACCAAGTATCTAATACATCTTCATCTTGTACCCATCCTTCACCAGGACATGAAGTTTGTACTAAAACTTCTCCATCTTTATACCATGCAGGAATACGATGACCCCACCATAATTGACGGGAAATACACCAATCTTGAATATTTTCAAGCCATCTATTTAAATTAGTATGGAATCTTTCAGGGACAAATTTATATTCTTTATTATCTAAGACTTGTTTAGCTAAAACATCCATTTTAACAAACCATTGTTTAGATAATCGTGGTTCTACTACAACACCTGTACGCTCTGAATGCCCTACACTATGAACAACCTTCTCAATTTTAACAAGTAAACCTAATTCATCTAGGTCTTTAACTAATTGTCTACGACATTCAAATCTATCTAAATTTTCATATTTTAATGCCATATGATTCATAGTTCCATCATCATTCATACATAAAGGCATTGCTAAATTATGTCTCTTACCAACTTCAAAATCGTTTGGATCATGTGCAGGAGTTACCTTTACAACCCCAGAACCAAAATCTTTATCAACATATTCATCACTTATAACAGGGATTTTTATGTCTGTTCCTGGTATATATACCATTTTACCAACTAAATCTTTATATCTTGAATCTGTAGGATTAACCATTAATGCTTGGTCAGCAAACATTGTTTCAGGACGTGTTGTTGCGATTGTTGCATAACCAGTTCCATCAACAAATGGATATTTAAAGTAATAAAAGGCACCTTCAATATCTTTATGTTCAACTTCAATATTTGATAATGCTGTACGAGCTTCAGGATCCCAATTTATTATTCTTTCACCTTGATAAATATATCCCTTTTCATATAATTTACAAAAAACATAATTAACAGCCTTATTACTTTTTTCATCTAATGTAAATCTTTCTTTTGAATAATCAAGTGATAATCCAAGTGCAGCCCATTGAGAACGAATTATTTGAGCATATTCTTCTTTCCAACCCCAAGCTTGTTCTAAGAACTTTTCACGACCTATATCATATCGTGAAATTCCTTGTTCTTTTAATCTTTGATCAACCTTCGCTTGAGTTGCAATTCCTGCATGGTCCATTCCAGGTACCCATAATGCATCATATCCTTGCATTCTCTTACGTCTTATAATCATATCTTGGATTGTTGTATCCCATGCATGTCCTAAATGAAGTTTACCTGTTACGTTAGGCGGTGGAAGTGTTATTGTAAAAGGTTGTTTTGAATCATCTCCTGCTTCAAAAAATCCACCTTTTAACCAAAAATCATATTTTCCTTTTTCAACTTCCTTATGGTCATATTTAGTCTTTAATTCTTTCATTTTTTATCATCCTTTCATAATCATCTTTTGTCATATGATATAATTTAACATCTACAACTCTTTTATCATACATTCTTTTATAGGCACAAATTATTCCATCATAAATAAAACCCAATGATACAATTGTATTCTCAGATCTTTTATTATCTACAATATGACACATTTCCAAAACTTCTGCATGTAGATAATTAAATGCATATTTCATAATTTCTTTTGTAGCTTCATACGCAAACCCCATCCCCCAATAAAGAGGATTTAGTGCAAAGCCAATCTCATATGCAATAATATTGTCTCTTATGTGAGATTTATTAAGTTCTATTGAACCTATTAGTTTATCAGTTTCTTTAAGTATAATTGCAAATTCATTATTATTCATAACTTTAGAAACCAATATACGTTCAGATTCTCTTAAAGATTGATGTGGCTTCCAACCTGCAGTATATCCAACAAGAGGATGTGACGAATATTCATAGAAATCATATATATCGCTATATTGAAAATTCCTTATAATAAGCCTTTCAGTTTTTATTTTCATAAAGTCTTTATTACTAACATTAATATAAGCTAATAATTCTCCTTTCTAAATAAAAAAAAACGTCCTTAAATCCAAGGACGCTTATTAAACGTGGTACCACCTTAGTTCTAGATACACTAGCACTCAAATATCTTTAACGGAATAACCCGATATACATTACTATTATTTCACATATATAGCTCCATGACTACCTTCTATATAAAATCACAAATACTTTCACCAACCGTATTCTCTCTAAAGACTCATTTATATATACTCTTCATTTCTTCGCTTATGATTAGATTCTATAACTTTTATTAACTAAAGTCAATATTAATTAATCCCACAATTTGTTTTAGAGCACATAATATCAAGACAATAATAGACATTCATTGTAAAATCATTAAACATATCACCGTAATAATTATCTATATGATATCCGTCAGTACTTGAAACTATAATTATCGCAAAACTACTACCATAATTTAGTGCATAAACTTTATAATCATCTCTACTGCTAATAAAACCTTGCGAAAAATCTTCAATAGATGTTAAATAGTGATAAAGTGTAGGAACATATAAGCCTATTTCCTCAAAAAGAATTTCTTTTGTAAAACTAAAACTTGAAAGTATTTTAAATACATCTAGAAAAGTATATTTTTCTTTTTTTCCTAATAAATCATAAATATACTTTTCAGATTCTAACATTTTCTTATAAATATATTTTTGATTATTCATTACATTTTTTCTTTCTATATTTATAAATACTATATGAACTATATCCAACTATAAAAATACCTAAAAGTGATATTACTAATATACAAATTACATTACCAGCATTACTACTTGTTTTAACAGAAGATTTTGCTTGATTTACTATTGTCTCACAAAGAGTCATATAAATAGAATCCTTAGGTTCAAGTAATTTAACCTTACTAATATCTTTAGCTTCACATAATGGATCTAAATAAAATTTATATTTATCAGTAAGATTTTTAAGTGTTACTTTAACATTATCATTTTCAAAATAAATTGAATCAGGATTATTATTAAATTTATCAACAACACTATTTAATGTAGGAGAATATCCAATCGCTAATGCATTTTGAAATGCATTATCTGGATCTAACATAAAATCAATAAACTTATTTGCAAGTTCTTGATTAGTACTAGTCTTAGGTATAACCATCGCATCAAAAAACGCAACAGTATTTGATGGAACGTATACATTAAAGTTTAGTGCATCAAGTCCTATATTTTTTCCACTTCCTTCATTCAATGCTAAATATACAGCATCAAAGAAGTCACCAAGTTGAGTAAAACATAAGTCAAGATTACCTGTAGCTGTTTTTCTCTTTAAGGCATCGTCACCCCACATATCAAATGAGGCATTTTTTATGCCATTAACGATATCTTCTGTATTAAAATCTTCTTTATTTGGATCTATATCATTTGCCATAAGATATGAAGCAACTGCCCAGCGTGCAGTATTATACATTCCACTCTTAACATCAAAATCATATAAACTCTTATCAAATAATGCTTTAAAACCATTATTTTTTATAATATTTTCAGTTTTATCATTATTCGTAGAATATATCATAGAATATGCACCCCAAAAATAAGGCATACAATATGTCATTGTATCTTTCATATTTGTTTGTCTTAAACTTTGAAGTTTAGGAGTAAATAATGTCTCATATGAATTAAGATTTGGATACGCTTTATTTTTTACATCTAATTCATATAAATATCCTTCATTATATAATTTTGTAACCATATAATCTCCAGGAATCGCAACATCATAAGCTGTTGTTTTTGAAGAAATTTTTTGATACATAGTTTCTGATGATGTAACAATCTCTAAAACTACGCTACAATTGTTTTCTTTTTCAAAATCATCAATTAAAGATTCATCAATATATTCTCCCCAGTTAAGTAAATAAAGAGTGTTTGATTTAGTGCCTTTATTTAAAATTACAAGTGCGAATATAGTAAACATTACTATTACACTAACTGATGAAATAAATATTTTTTTCATTATTTGCTCACCTTCTTCTTTTTCTTTTTTGAAGACTTTATAGAAACAAATAATACAAGAGCTAATGTTGCCATTGTAAGTAACGCATTATATGCATATGCTCCTGCAGAGAAATTTTTCTTAGTATATGAATTATATACATAATTAGAAAAATTATAAAATCCATTACCTTGTGTAAAATATGATATAACAAAATCATCAATTGATAAAGTAAATGCAAGAAGAGCGCCTGTTAATATTGCAGTCTTAAGAGATGGAATAATTACTAAAAATAAAGCTTTTATTCTAGAACATCCTAAATCTTGTGCAGCTTCAAATAATGATTCATCAGTTTGTTGAAGTTTGGGTAAAACCATTAAAATAACATATGGCGTAGTAAAGAATACATGTGCTATAAGCATTGTAGGAAATCCAAATATCTCAGGAATTAAAGGAAGTAAAAAACTGAATATAATCATTATCGATACTCCCGTTACTATTTCTGATTGAATCATAGGCATTTGATTTAACAATTTCATAAGTCTTTTACTTTTACCAGCAAGGGCATTAATACCAATTGATGAAAATAATCCTAATATCGTTGCGATTAATGTTGCCCAAAATGAAACTAATAATGAATCTAAAATAGTTCTATAAAGAGATGAATTTGTAAATATTTCTTTGTAATTTTTAAACGTAAAACTACCAAAATGCAGTGCTTGCATCGCATTTGCATCACTATTAAATGATTGATATATAATGACAAATACTGGTATATACATAAGCATCATCGCAAATATGACAAAAAGCACTTTTAAAACTTTTGGTAAATATTTCTTCCATCCAGTAATTTCCATCATAGTAAATCACCATCCTTATTTGATTTACTAAAAAGTAAAACAAAAATTATAATAACAATTGATACAAAAATTGATAATAATGAACCTAAATTATAATTATTTGCAGATTTAAACATATTTTCAATAATATTACCTATCATATTTACCTTTCCATCACCGATAATTGCAGATATCGCAAAACCAGTTGCGGCAGGAAGAAATACCATAACTATTCCTGATGAAACACCGCTTATTGAAAGTGGAAAAGAAACCTTAAAGAATGTCTTCCATGCAGGTAGACCTAAATCTTTTGATGCTTCAATTAAAGTTCTATCCATTTTTTCAAGTACAGTAAATATAGGGAAAATCATAAATGGAAGGTAAGTTGTGACTGTAACAAATATAACAGCACCTTGACTTCCAATTAAATTTAGACCACTAAGTAAATCTGATGAAAATAATTTATACCAAGATAAAATTCTAAGCATAGAATTACACCACATTGGTAAAATCATGCATAATAATATAAGCATTTTGTTCTTGAAATTAGAAAAAGAAATAAAATACGCAACAGGATATCCTATTAAAAAGCATATCACTGTTGTCCAAAATGCTATAACAAGAGAATTCCAAATTGATTCCCAATATGTAATATCAGTTAGAGCTAAATAATTATCAATAGTTGCGTTTGCACCATTAAAACTCGTTCCATTCGTATTAAAAAAAGTCAAAACAAACATTAATATTAATGGTAATACTACTAATACAATCAACCATATAAAATATGGTATTGAAAATTTCTTAAATATTTTCATAGGCCTATTCCTCATCAAGTACTTTCATAAGATGAATTTCATAGAAATCTATTTTAAGACCAATTTTTTGTCCTATTTCACAATTTTGATAATCTTGTACTAAAATATCATTTCCATCAACATCAACATGCATTTCAAAATGAACACCAGTAAATACACTTGATGTAACAACACCTTGTATAAAACATTTTTCAGGATTATCAAATTCTAAATCAAAGTCCTCTGGTCTTATAACAACATCAACAGCCTCACCAGGTTGGAATATCGTTACATAACAATCAAATTCATTTCCTAAAAAAGAAACTAAATTATCATCTAAGTAAATACCTTCCATTATGTTATCTCCATCATAATTAGCAAGTAATGATTGCTTAGACTCGCTCTTTGATTCACAATAAATATTTTGAGGATCTACCGTAAATCCAACTTGTTCTCCAACTTTATGTTTATAAGGAGTATGAACATTAATTTTTTGACCATTTATATCAACTACAAGTTCATAATGATTCTTATTAAACTTAGCGCTTAAAACAGTACCAATTAACTTAGCTGATTCTAATGGAACTACGTCAAAATCTTCTTTTTCAACAATACAATAAATAGATTCACCTTTTTCAAAGTCATTAACATCAACACGCCATTTTCTTCCTAAGGCCTCTAATCTATCATTTCCAAGATATTTACCTCTAAATATATTTGATTGACCAATAAATGATGCGACAAATTTATTTACAGGTTCATTATAAATATCCTCAGGTCTTCCTATTTGTTGAATTTCTCCTTGATTCATAACAACTACTGTATCAGACATAACCATCGCTTCTTCTTGATCATGAGTAACAAAAATAAATGTGATTCCTAAATTCTTTTGCATTTCTTTAAGTTCATAACGCATTTTCTCACGAATCTTTAAATCAAGTGCAGCAAGTGGTTCATCAAGAAGTAAAATACGTGGTTTATTTACAATTGCACGTGCAATCGCAATACGTTGCATTTGACCACCTGATAAACTTGATATTGTTCTATTTTCATAACCTTTTAGATTAACTAAATCTAGTGCTTTTAATATTTCTTGTCTTATAGTTTCTTCTTTAAATTTTCTATCTTCAAGACGTGTTATCATTTTATAATAAACATCTTTTTCTTTTAAATCATTAATTAAAATTTTACATGTTTCTTTAAATGTAGTGCCTTTAAGTGATACTACTATGTCATCTTCATTATTACTTGAATCAACTTTTACACCAAATCCATTTAACATATTTTCTAATTTTTCTTTATAAATATCAAAAGATGATTTCTTATATTCCTTTTTTATTTCTTTAATATATCTACTTGATTTTATAACAGGTGAAAATTGTGAAAAATATTCGATTGCTGCTTTTTTTACATCATTTGGTTTTAAGAAGTTATCTAAATGTCTTCTAACTCCGTCTATTTCTTCTTCATCGAAATTATACTCATGTAAAAGATTATAAACACCAATATCATATACTTTTGAATAAACGTTATTTCTTAATCCGAATGCGATATTATCATAGATATTTAAATGTGGGAACAGTGCATACCTTTGGAATACTGTATTAATAGGTCGTTTATGAGATGGTAAATTTCCAATCTCTTCTCCATCTAATAACAATTGTCCCTTTTGCATGGTTTCAAATCCACCAATAATTCTTAGAGTTGTTGTCTTTCCACATCCTGATGGACCTAAAAGTGTAACAAACTCATTCTCATTAACAGACAAATTTAAATCCTCTAGTATTATATTATCTCCATAAGATTTTCCTATGCCTTTTAATTCAACTAATTTACGTGCCATTTCTATTGCTCTCCATAATGTCATAATATTAGTTTTTAGTATTGCCAGAATATGCAATTTTATATAACCGATTTTATTATATATCAAAGAACTAAAATGTAAATATAAAAAAGTGATTTTTTATTTTTTTTACTTAAAAGTAGTTAAAAAAAAGATTTTGGAAAACCAAAATCTTAAATAAGGGCTTTATCAATTACTTCCATTACATTTTTAACAGGAATAATAGTAAGAGCATCTAAAACCTCTTGTGGAATATCATCAATATCTCTTTGATTTTCATCAGGAATAAGAATTGTTTTAAGTCCACTTCTATGGGCAGCAATAGCTTTTTCCTTTAACCCACCAATTGGAAGAACAGTTCCACGCAAAGTAATTTCACCTGTCATTCCAAGGTGACAATCAACTTTACGACCTGTTAAAGCTGAAACTATCGCAGTAGTCATAGTTACACCTGCAGAAGGACCATCTTTTGGTACAGCACCTTCAGGAACGTGAATATGAATATCATTTTCAGTAAATAATTCTGGATTGATATCAAAATCTTTAGCATGTGCTTTAACAAAACTTAATGCAGCCATAGCACTTTCCTTCATTACATCACCAAGTTTACCTGTTAAAACTAGTCCACCTTTTCCTTTATAGTAAGTAACTTCGATATCTAATGTATCACCACCAAATGTAGTATATGCAAGACCTGTAACAATACCTACTTGATCAACCTCTCTATTTACATTATTAAAGAAACGAATCTTACCTAGGTATTCTTCTAGATTATCACACGTAATTGTAACATTTTCACATTTCTCAACTAAAATTTTCTTAACAGCTTTACGACATAATGTACCAATCATACGATTTAATTCACGAACACCAGCTTCTCTTGTATAATGCTCAATAATCGCATAATATACATCATCATTAATAGTTAACATACTAGATGTAAGACCATGAGCTTCAAGTTGACGATCAAATAAATGAGTTTTAGCAATATTGAATTTTTCAAATTCAGTATATGAACTAAGTTCAATTATTTCCATACGATCTCTTAAAGGTCCAGGAATTTCTCCTAAGTCATTTGCAGTTGTAATAAACATTACTTGACTTAAATCATATTCTTCTTCTAAATAATTATCGCTAAAATGTGAATTTTGTTCTGGATCTAATACTTCTAACATTGCTGCAGATGGATCACCTCTAGAATTTGATGTCATTTTATCAATTTCATCAAGTAAGAAAACTGGATTTACAGTACCACAATCCTTCATTGCTTTTAAAATTCTACCTGGTAGTGCTCCAACATAAGTTCTTCTATGTCCTCTAATTTCAGATTCATCTGAAATACCACCTAAAGATTGTTTAATAAACTTTCTACCTAAAGCATCTGCAATACTCTTAGCTAAACTTGTTTTACCTACTCCAGGTGGACCTACAAGACATAAAATTGTTTGCGGATTACGATTAGTCATAATTTTTACTGATAAGTATTCTAAAATTCTATCTTTTACCTTATCTAAACCATAATGATTCTTATCTAAAGATGCCTGAACTTTAGTAATATCATTTTCATCCTTTGTAGCATTATGCCAAGGAAGCGCAATAATAAAATCTAAATATGCTTTAATAATACCAGATTCAGCCATTTGCACAGCAGTATTTGAATATCTTTGTAATTCATTTAAAGCTTTTTCTTCTATTTTCTTAGGCATTTTTGCATTTAAGATTTTTTCTCTTAATTCCTCTACTTCTTCATCTTGTCTAGCTTTATCTCCAAGTTCATTTTGAATAGCCTTCATTTTTTCACGTAGATAATATTCTTTTTGTGATTCATCAATAGATTTTTTTACATCTTGATTAATCTTATTTTCAATATCACCAATCTGTTTTTCTCTTGCGATATCTTCAAGAATATATTCAAATCTTTTAGCTAAAGAAGCTTCCTCTAAATATTTATATTTATTAGAAGATGAACTCTTTAAATGATACGCAACAGTATCACAAATAACCTCTGATGTAATACCTGATTGAATAATACGCATAACATCTTCAGATGCTGTTAATAAATTATTAGGATTTTTTTGAATTTCATTAAATAAAGTTCTAACTAATGCTGATTCCTCAACACTGTCCATTGCTTCTGTTTCAAAATCACTTGTCTTAACCATAAAATATGGCTCTTCAGATAAATATTCATCAATAGATACTCTAGAAATAATATTAAATTTAACTTTATAATTATTATTAGGTAATTTTAATTTTAAAGTTAATTTAGCTAATACACCAATTGGTTGTAAGTCCTCAGGAGTAACATCTGCAATTAATGGATCTTTTTGAAGAAGTAATATGATATTATTATTAAATTTTCTTTCACATGCTTCTAATGCCTTTAATGACATTTGTCTACCAACTTCAATTCTAAATTCATTATTTGGAATTGGAACTACTCCTCTAACAGCGATAGCAGGAAGACCAACACTTTGTAAATTTTCCATAAAAACACCTCTTGTTTAAATTACTAGTTTTTAGCTAGCAAGTATATAATATAACATATTTGGCACAATTGCAAGTAGTTTGCCAATTATTTTATTTTTCAGTGAAAATATATATAAATAAAAGGAGGTAAGTAAACCTCCTAAATTTATAATAATTATGTTAATTATTCTTCATTTGCGTTAGATACAATTAAATCAATAACTTTATCATAAGCTAATTCAGAATAATAATTTCCAAAATTATTTTGAATTAATTGTTCAACAGTCATCTTTGAAGATTCAACATCTTTTTGAGCTCTAGCTTCAATTTCTTCTTTAGATGGAGCTAACTTTTCAACTTCAATTAATTTAGACATAACTACATTGAATAGTGCATTTCTCTTAGCTTGTGTCTTAAGAGATGTTTCGAATTGTTCAGGAGTAGTTCCCATGAAGCTTAAGAATGTTTCAAATGGAATGTTGTACATCTTAGCTTGATTTTCATATTGAGCCTTAGTTTGATTAAATCTTTCTTCAACCATTGATTCAGGAACTTCAACATTTGCAGCATCTAGAATCATATTAATTAAAGTATCAACTTCCTTATCACGTTCTGAAACTTTCTTCTTTTCATTAATTTCATTAGTTTTAGAAGTTTTTAATTCTTCAACAGTATTAATTCCTTCAAGACCTAATGAAAGAACAAATTCATCAGTAATTTCTGGTAAAATTTCTTCTTTAACTTCATTTATTGTAACCTTGAAAACTGCAGCTTTTCCAGCTAAATCAGCAGCATGATATTCAGCAGGGAATGTTACATTAACATCTTTTGTTTCACCCTTCTTCATTCCAACCATTTGTTCTTCAAATCCTGGGATGAATTGTCCTGAACCGATAGTTAATTCATAATCCTTAGCACTACCACCTTCAAATTCAACTCCATCAACTGATCCAACAAAGTCAAACTTAGCGATATCTCCATTATTTACTACACCATCTTCTTTAACCTTAACTTCAGCCTTAGCCTTCGCTAATGCCTTAATTTCAGCTGTAACTTCTTCAGGCGTTGCTTCAAATTGAGGTTTAGCAACTTTTAATCCTTTATATTGTGGTAATTCAAATTCAGGCATAATATCAAAAGATAATGAAACCTTGAAATCCTTACCAACTTCTAGTTTATCTTCTCCTTCGATTGCTGGGATGAATTGACCAACTTGTTTTTGAGTTAATTCCTTATCTTCGTAGATTTCTTTAACTTTATTGTTGAAAATTACATTTAAAGCTTCATCAAATAAAGATTCAACACCAAATTTCTTTAAGAACATAGGTTTTGTAGCTTTTCCTTTTCTAAATCCATCGATTTTTACATCTTTATTTACAACTTCAAAAGCTGCATCTAATGCTGCATCAAATTCAGCTGCAGTTACATCGAACACTACTTTTACACGGCTTTGTGATACATTTTCTACTACCATATTTATGCGCAGATTGGAGATACATGAAAACATGTAGGAATATCTGCTCCTCCTATACTATTTTCTCCGATTCCTTAATATTTTATTTCATAACATTTAAATTATAGCATATTATTTTATTTTGTAAAGTTAAAATTAGCAGTAACAGTATTAGATTGACAAAAATAATATATTACATATTTCTAAGACTATTTAATACAAAAAAAATAAACATAATATAAAAAATTTCATTGAAATTAAAAAACATATAATCTACAAAAACTATAAATTATATGTTAATTTGAAAATTATTTAGTTATATATCCTTTTGCACAAAGAAGTTCAGCAAGTAATACAGCACCACCAGCAGCTCCTCTTAATGTATTATGTGATAACCCTACAAATTTATAATCAAAAATCGAATCCTCTCTTAGTCTACCAAGAGAAACTCCCATTCCATTTTCAACCATACGATCTAATTTAGTTTGAGGTCTATTATCTTCTTCAAAATATGTTAAGAAATGTTTTGGAGCAGAAGGTAAATTTAATTCTTGAGGTGCGCCACTATAATTTCTCCATCTTTCAATTATTTCTTCTTTTGAAGGTTTATTTCCTTTAAACTTAACAAAGACTGTCGCAAGATGTCCATTAGAAACCGCAACTCTTACACATTGTGCTGAAATATTAGGTTCAGTTGCGTCAACAATTTCATCTCCAACAATTTTACCAAAAATCTTTAGTGGCTCAACTTCACTTTTCTCTTCCTCTCCACCAATATAAGGTATACAGTTATCAACTATTTCTGGCATTGTTTCAAAAGTTTTACCTGCTCCTGAGATAGCTTGATATGTTGATACAAATACTTTATCAATTCCAAAATCCATTAAAGGCGCTAACGCTGGTACATATGATTGTAGTGAACAATTAGATTTAACTGCAACAAATCCCTTCTTTGTACCAAGTCTTTTTCTTTGAGAATTAATAATTTCAATATGATTATCATTAATTTCAGGAATAATCATAGGAACATCTTTAGTATGACGATGTGCACTATTGTTAGAGACAACAGGACATTCTAAACGAGCATACATATCTTCTAATTCTCTAATTTCATCTTTTTTCATATTTACAGCACAAAATACAAAATCAACTTGACTAGCAATTTCCTTCGCATCATTTGTAGCATCATAAATAACCATATTTTTTATTTCTTCAGGCATATCTTGTTCCATTGCCCATCTTTTACCAACAGCATCAATATACTTTTTACCTTTTGAATTAGCACTAGCAGCTAAACATTTTATATTAAACCAAGGATGAGCATTTAACAAAGTTATAAATCTTTGTCCAACCATTCCTGTAGCTCCAATAATTCCGACATTAAACTTTTCCATAATTTCCTCCTAAATATAATTTATTATAAATTATAAGCAAATTTTAGAAAAAAACAATGTTTTTAACAAAAAAAGAGTTTTCTTCGAAGAAAACTCTATTTTTTTTAAATTAACTAACTATTTGTTCGTTATCTTGTGTAGGTTCAATGATAGGTGCAGGTATTTCTTCTCTATCGCCGATTGACTCTTCTTCTTCCTTTACTTTAGAATCATCTTTATTTTTCTTCTTTATAATTACCTTTTCACCATTATTATTTCCACCATTAAATTTTTGATATGTAATAATTCCATCAATTCCTAGATATACTGCAGATAATAAAATTAACGCAATTAAAACCCACGCAAGTTTATCTACTGTAAATTTGTATGCAATACAGAATGTACCCACTGTTATAAATATTAAATTTATAAAGAAATTAACCATTGTAACCTTCTTTTCAAAGAATGAGCACGCAAAGAAATGAAGAGTACCTCTAATATAGAATACAACTCCTATAAAATATCTATAATTTTCATTTAAAAAATCATAAAATTTTGTATCTTTATTAGTTTGGAAATTAACACCTGCAATAATAAAGAATACAGCTAAAACAGCATTAATACATATTTCAATTAAACTAACTAATTTAAATCTCTTTGATATGTTTTTAGCTCTAATTAAATATATAATTCTTGCAATACATAAAAGTCCAACTGCAACTCCAGATACAGTTATAATGATTTGTTTACAAATATCATTTTCAACAATCATCCAAATACCAAGTGCTACTAATATAGCACATGCACAAATTTTAATCCAAAATGATGAATATTTAAATTTTGATTTTTTATTTGTGTTAGTTTCAATCAAAACATTTTCTTCAACTTTTTCAACTACTTCTTGATCTTTTCTTTTTTTCATATGATTCTCCTTATATTTTTAAATCTACAAGACTATTATACAACGAATTAATAGTTTTTTCATAATCTTTATTTAAAACACCTAAAATTACATCAATTTCACCTAAGCCTTGAGCTATCAACTTAACATTTATATCATTTTCACCTAATGTATTGAATATTATACCACTAACTCCAGGCCTAGATTTCATATTTCTACCTACAACAGCTATAAGTGCCATTTCCTCACTTACTTCTATATTGTCAGGTTTTACAGCATCATTAATTTCTTTTATAATTTCATTTTCAAAAGGCAGCACTTCTTTAAGCGCAACTACAACACTTATAGAATCAATGCCAGTAGGAACATGTTCGATTGAAATACATCTTTCTTCAAAAATTTCAAGAACTTTTCTTATAAAACCAATTTCATTTGATAAATGCTTCTTATAAATTGTATAAGCTACAAATCCTTTTTTTCCTGCGATTCCTGTTATAATATGATTATCTGTAACAGTATCTTTTATATAAGTACCTTCTTTAGTAGGATCGTTTGTGTTTCTTAAATTAATAGGAATATTTAATTCTTGTACTGGAAAAATCGTTTCTTCGTGTAAAACATTTGCTCCCATGTATGATAATTCTCTTAATTCCATATATGTAATTTCAGGCACAACTCTAGGATTTTTTACAATTCTAGGGTCAACCATCATTATTCCAGATACATCTGTCCAATTTTCATATAAATCAACTTGTAAAGCTTTACTTAAAATAGAACCAGTGACATCACTACCGCCTCTGCTTAATAGTTTTATATTTCCATCTTTATATGAACCATAAAAACCTGGCACTACAATACCCTTAGTATCATATGATACTTTAATTTTATTATTTGTTAAATTTTCATCTAATATTCCAGAATTTTCAAACTTAATAACATCCTTAGAATCAATAAATTTATAATCAATATATGCGCTCATTAATAGTGCAGTAAAGTATTCTCCTCTACTAACTAAAAAAGCTTCACTAACATTTTTATCTAACGAATTATAAAGTTCTTCTAATTCTTTTTCAATATCAAAATTTATTTTAAGTTCATCTCTAACACTAATAAATCGTTCTTTAAATATATCCCATTCATTTGAAAAATCTAATGAATTATTAATTTTATAATGCATTCTATAAAGCAAGTCTGTAATTTTTGTATCTGAATCATGTCTTTTCCCCAGTGCAGATACAACAATAACCTTACGAGCACTATCACTTGAAACTATATTCTTAACTTTTTTAAACTGTGCTGCACAAGATAAACTTGACCCACCGAATTTACAAACAATAAGCATTCTAAAACTCCTTTAAATTATAGTAAATATTTTACTATTTTTATATACTTTTTGCAACAAAATTTAAAAAAAAGGGATCCCCCTTTTAATTAAACAATACATCCTCCATATTATAAAGACCATTTTTTTGATTTACTATCCACTTACTACCTGTAAGAGCACCTACCGCAAAGATAGTCTTCGAATGTGCTTCATGCTTAAATTCAAGAACTTCATCACATCCAGCAAAAATAACTGAATGCTCACCAACAATAGTTCCACCTCTTATAGCATGAACTCCGATTTCTTTATTTGGCGTTCTCTTAGATTGTCCAACTCTTCCATTAACAACTTCAAAATCACCTAAAGATAACATAGTATTTACTAACATCTTTGCAGTACCACTTGGAGCATCTATCTTTTTATTATGATGTTTTTCAATAACTTCTATATCAAACTTATCTTTCAATATAGGAGTTACTTCTCTTATTACTCTATTAAGTAAAATTACGCCAAGTGAAAAATTAGAAGAATAAAGTACTGGAGCATAATTTGCAAGATCATTTATTTTTTCAATTTGTTCATTTGTATAACCAGTTGTAGCAAAAACTATTGGTGTATGATTCTTTTTCACAAATTCATAAATCATATCTAAATTAGCAGGATGTGAAAAATCGATAATCACATCGATATCATCCTTTATATCAAATAAAGAATCTAAATATCCTATACTAACTATTCCAACTAGTTTATCATTTGTATCCATATTTTTATGTACAATTTGTCCCATTGTACCATATCCAACTAACGCTACATTCATAATTACAATGTTCCTTTCATTTCATCAAGTGATTCTTTTAAAATATTAAATTTCGTCTCACTCATATTATCAAGAGGCATTCTTAAAGGTCCTACATTATATCCTAAATAGTTCATAGCTGCCTTAACAGGAATAGGATTTGTTTCAAGGAATAGACCATGAATTAAATCTAAATACTTTATTTGGGCCTCACGAGCTTCTTTAATATTTCCTTTTAAGAAATTATAACACATATCATGAACTGTCTTAGGCATAATATTACTCCAAACTGAAATAACACCAACAGCTCCTAAACTCATAAGTGGTAAAACTATATCATCATTTCCAGAATACATTACGAAATCATCATTTAATAAATGAGCGATTTTCCCAGCGTATGTTAAATCACCAGATGCTTCTTTTATACCAATAATGTTTTTATGTTTGCTTAACACTTCAACAGCATGTACTGATAAAGAACATCCAGTTCTTCCTGGTACATTATACATTATAATTGGTTTTGGTGATGCATCAGCAATCATTTGAAAATGTTTAATCATACCACTTTCATTAGTTTTATTATAGTATGGTGTTATTACCAATAATGCATCAGCACCTAGGTTTGCATATTTAACTGTATAATCAATTGCAGTTTTAGTACTATTAGATCCACTTCCTACTATTATAGGAATTCTCTTATCAGCTTTAGCAACTGCATATTTAACAATTTCTTCTTCTTCAGAGAATTCAAGTGTAGAAGCTTCTCCTGTAGTTCCTAATATAACAATACCATCCGTTTTATTTTCAACATGGAATTCAATTAATTCTCCTAGTTTTTCAAAATTTACACTACCATCTTCATTCATAGGTGTTATAAGTGCAACAATAGATCCTTTTATCATAATATTACCTCCCAAATCACTATTATATTATGCTATAAATTTTTAATTGTTATCAAAACTATCATATGACATAGAAGTATCATTTCTATATAAATCTTCATATGTCTCTCTTTTAATTACTATACGTGCTTTATTTTCATTTACAAATACAACCGCAGGTGTAAGAGCTTTATTATAATGGCTAGACATTGAATATCCATATGCACCTGTTGAGTAAACACACATAATATCTCCTCTCGAAGCTTTTTGAAGTTTAATATTTTCAATTATTATATCGCCAGATTCACAACATTTACCTGCAACACATACTTCTTCTGTTTTTTCAAGTTCCATCTTATTTGCGATATCTGCATCATATAATGCTTGATATAATGCTGGTCTAATATTATCAGACATACCGCCATCTATAAAATAATACTTTTTATTAGGCGTTTCTTTCATATTACCAATTGTATATAAGGTATATCCACTTTCAGCTACTATACTTCTTCCAGGTTCAATTATTAATGTATCAATTGAAACATTATTAAATTCTAACTGTTCTTCTACTCTATTTATAATTAATTTTGTTATATCAGATACAGCAATAGGTTTATCTAAATCTGTATAACGAACCCCAAATCCACCGCCTAAATTTAATATTAAAGTTTCTTTAAAATTCTTTAAATATTTAACAAGTTTGTCAATAGCTGCATAAAAAGCATTAACTTCAAAAATTTGTGATCCTATATGTGAATGAAATCCTTTGAATACTAAATTAGAACTATTTCTTGTAAAAGAAATACATTTGTTGATATCTTCACTATCTAATAACATTCCAAATTTAGAATCAATATTACTTGTAACAATAAACTTATGAGTATGAGCTTCTACTCCTACATTTAATCTAAATAATACATTAACTTTCTTATTTAATTTATGTGCAATATCATCAAGCAATAAAAGCTCATCATAATTATCTACGACCATATTTAATACATCATTTTCAAGTGCATAAGATACTTCATAATCTTGTTTATTATTACCATGAAAATAAATATGTTTTTTATTTACTCTAGACTTTAATGCTGCATATAATTCTCCTCCAGAAACAACATCACAACCTAAATGATTAGACTCTACTAATTTATACATTTCAATTGAGGCAAATGCTTTTGAAGCAAATAATACTAATGTATTAAATTTATCACTTTTAAAATTATTATAATAATCACTCATAGTCTTATTAAGTTTTACTTCATCGTAGACATAAAGTGGTGTACCATATTTTTTTGCTAAATCGCTACATGTAATATTTCCTATCTTTAATTCCATAAGTCCTCCTAAAATAATAAAAGACGCAATAGGCGTCTTTATAATTAAATAAACTAATTTAGCGCCTCTACATATAATATGTAGGAGTGTTGTAAATATTCTTTACAACCCCATGTAAATACTATGCCTAGTATAACATTCGGCGATGATTACCTTTCCTATACTTCCTCAAATGCCTTCTCCATATAGTACTCATTTGCACCGCTACCTCTATATTTACAAAATAAGTATACAACTTATATTTTTTTATGTCAAACTTTATTATAAATTAAATTAAAATAGTTATTTTATTCAGTAATAAAATTCAATTTTAATTTTTTATTCAATTTTCTTTGAAAAAATTTAAAATTTCTTTATATAATAGCGAAATATCATCAAACTCTCTCATTTTTTTAGAATCTAAATTGTATTCTTTTAAAATCTTCCTATCATTAATAAGAATTATTTTATCAGAAATTGAAAGTGCTTCTAATATATTATGTGTAACCATAATAATCGTTTTATTATTGTATTCAAAAAGTCTTGTGATATACTTTAATATTTTAAATCTAAGACTCTCATCTAAAGAAGATAGAGCTTCATCAGATAAAATAATATCACTATCATATATAAAGGCTCTTGCGATATTTACTCTTTTTTTCTCACCACCTGATAATTCATTAGGATATTTTTTAAGTAAACCATCTATTTCTAGTACTTTAGTAATTTCTATTATTTTATCTAAGTTATTATTAACTATTTTTAAATTATCAAGAACAGTAATAGAATTTATTAATCTATCCTCTTGAAAAATAAATGAATATTTATCATGTTTTTCAATATAACCTTCATAAGAAACCAGATTGCATATGGCCTTTAAAATACTTGTTTTACCTACTCCAGATGGTCCTAAAATTGATGTAATTTTATTATCTGGAAGCTCTAAAGTGAGATTTTCAAATACAAGTTTATCAGGATATTTTAATTTTAAATTTTTAATAATCATAACCTTATTCTCCCTAATAACTTCACCAAATATTCAATTGCAAATCCAACTACTACACATAAAATAGAAAGTGCAAATAAATTTGATGTTTCAAGCCAAATCTTCTCATACTGCATCATTTTACCAATACTATCAGTTGCACCAGACAGTGCTTCTGCAGCAATAACTAATTTAAGTCCTAAACTAATAGAAGATGAGGCACTATTAATTAATGGCTGATACATTGTTGGAACATATATTTTAAAAATAAGATTTTTTTTATTTATATTATAGATTTTAGCCATTTCTAAAATGGATGCATCAACCATCATTAAAGAAGACATGATATTTGAATATATAATTGGCATTAAAACAATAAAAGTCACCATTATAGGTGTATTTGATGGTTTCATCCAAATTATTAATATTAAAATAATTGACATGGTAGGTATTCCTCTTATGATAGATATAAAAGGAGAAATTAGTTTTTTAAAGTGATAATTACGATAAGATAAAATACTAAGTAAAAATGCAACAATAAAAGATAAAATAAATGAAATAAAAACTCTTATTAAACTCATAAATAAATTCTTATATAATTCTATTTTAGTAAAATAAATACATAAAGATTTTATCGAACTAATAGGAGACGGAAGTATTAATTCTACATCAATAATAATTGAGGCAATAAACCATATCAAAAAAATTGTTATTAGTAGAATTACTGGATAAAGTATATTAGTAATTATTTTTTTCATATTCTTTAAAACTGATAATAAAAATTATCATCTAATTCAATTTTATTTAACATTTTAACATAATTATTTATTTCATCTTTTATAGTATAAGATTTTTCAAGTCCTAAATAACATCTTTTAATTGTTTCTTTTGTAAACTCCATTGAAGAAAGCGATGAATCATATTTTTTTAATATATCATTTAAATTATCCAAATTATCAATTACATATTTTTCATTTAATGAAAGTAAATCATATAATTTATTACACATTTCTTCATTTAATATCTTATTTTTACCAACAAGTGATGCTTGAGGATACGAACTATTACTATTATATTTCTTATATTCTTCTTGCATATCAAATAGAATAGATAGTCCATCTACCTTTGACATCGCTTGTGTTAATTGAGGTTCACCTAAAACCGCAAGAGCAGTTTCATTATTATTAGATGCAAGTTTTAATAATGGAATTATCTCTTGTGCTTCTTTTTTGCTTGAAATAGTTACTACTTCATCTTTTTTAGTTTCTCCAAATTGATACTCTATATTATTCTTATCAAGCAAATACGTTAACATAGATTGTGTTGTACCTATTGTAACATAAATAATATTTCCTTTAAGTTTTTCAAATGAATCAATTTTTGATGTTGATGCAATATATAGATTTCCAAAAATATTTGTTGTAATAATTTTAATATCTACTCCTTTATTATATAAAGTTGCAGCTGAAACAGTAGGCATTATTGCAAGGCAATTTGAATCTTTAGAAACATATCCTGCTATATCACTTGCAGAAACAAGTTTAGGTACTACATTCATATTTTCATAATAAAAACCATTATCTAATATATTAGTTATAGCCAAAGCAGGTGTTCCATCTGGCACATATAAAGTTATATTATCATCATTCCTACATGATGATAATATAACGGATATAAAAGCAAATATTAAAATACCTATTTTTTTCATAAAATCACCATTATTTTACATTTAACATATAACTCTTATCTTCGTATTTTGTATGAAGTAACTTATGAGCTTTGTCACTACCTGGTTTTTCCAAAAATTCATTATATAATTTTATAATTTCAGGATTCGCATGACAAAATCTTAATTTTTGTTCATCATTGTCTTTAGAATATAGACCTTGATTTCTAAGTTGTCTTGTCATTTCTTGCATAGGACGTTTAACTTTAGGTTGACCTCCGCCATTTGCACATCCACCTTTACAAGCCATAATTTCAACAAAATCCAATTCTATTTCTTTATTTTTAATCATAGACAATAATTTTTTAGCCTCACTCATTTGACTAACCGCCGCAACTTTTAATGATAAATCGCCAATTTTAATATCCGCAATTTTAAGATTATTTATATCTCTAATCGGTTCACACATTTTCATATCTTCACTAGTCATATTTTTTCCTGTAATAAAGTAAAATGCACTTCGTATTGCAGCCTGCATAACTCCACCAGTATTACCAAATATTAAACCACTGCTAGATCCGCTACCAAACAATGTATCAAATTCAGAATCTTCTAAAGATTCAAAATCGATATTAGCTTGCTTAATAAGTTCTACTAACTCTGTCGTAGTTATTACAATATCTACATCAGGACTTCCTTCTAATGCACTATTAAGTTCAGGTCTTTTACATTCAGCTTTTTTTGCAGTACATGGCGCAACAGTAATATTTATAATATTTTTAGGATCTATATTCATATTTTTTGCAAAATAAGTTTTTATTATACTTCCTTGCATTGCAATTGGACTTTTTGCAGTTGAAAGATGTGATATAAATTCAGGGTAATACATCTCACACATTTTTACCCATGCAGGACAACAAGATGTAAACATCGGAATTTTATCACTTTTATCTTTAATTCTATGAATAAGTTCTGTTGCCTCTTCCATAATCGTAAGGTCGGCTCCACATACAACATCAAGTACATATTTTGCACCTAATTTTCTTAAAGCACTTACCATTTTCCCTTCAACAAAACTTCCCTTTTCCATACCAAACTCATCACCAAGAGAAATTCTAACTGCTGGTGCTGTATTAAAAACGACTATCTTATTTGATGCGAGTGCTTCTTTTACTAAATCGATATCACTTTTAACTTTTATTGCATTAAATGGACACGCTTGAACACATTGTCCACAATTAATACAAATTGCATTATGTCCAGTTGCCTCAATATCATAATATCCAAAAACACCTATTTCGTTTTGACATGTTTTTTGACATAATTTACATTTTTTGCATAAATCATCATCAACACAAATAGATGGGTTATCATCTTCAATTAAAACTCTATGAGAAAATCCTTCTACCTTTACCATATACATATCCTCCTATGATAATTTTTTTATTATTTCTTTTATCTTATTAATAAATCTATCAGTACTTACATTTATAAGATTTATTAATTTTTTTGTTCCAAGTGATATATCAATATTTAAATTTGTCGTATTATTATGCACAAAATTATTGCTTAACCTATACCAATCATAATAATCTTCTATTTTTCCAGCTTTCGCAACTTCTCTTATAGTATACCTAAATGAATCATCTTTTATTTCAATAATATCTGAAATAAAACCATATTGTATAAAACCTTCTGGTTTATCTTTGCAAAAATCTTTTATATCATACTTGTTATTATTATTTGCCTTGTATGATAAAAATTTATCATGAATCAAATATTTAGATGCAATGTTTGGATTTTCAATAATACAATTCATTATTATATACGTTTCAATATATTTTCTAAATATAGTATACGCATCCTCAATGTTCCCAATTTTAATAAGAGAATCTATTGATAATACATTTTTATAAATTGAAATATATTGTTTTATAAAATAATTAATATATTTATCATCACTAAAATAACCAAAAAACAATATTTCAAATCGTTTACTAGATATTTCTTCAATAATAATTTTCATCTTTTCAATTGATTCATTCATATAATACCTCTAATAATAAACATATTTTATCATATTTTGTACATATTAGGAATTATTTTGATTTTAAATTATTTTTTTTGCAATTTTTTTTGAATTTCTAGGAGGTTTTTTACTAACAAAATTACTTTCAATTTTCTAGTCTTTTCAAATTTGCTTAAATAAACCTTTTTTTATATAAACGTTCAGTAAATCAAAGACGTGATAATTAGAGAAGTTGAATTTTCCTTTAAATAACATCATTTATATATTTTATTAAATTGATACTATTAATTTTCAAACTTTTAAAAAAAGTTTTTTCCTAATCTATTGACAAACTAAAATATAATGATATAATCAATATTGCAGTGCAAAATTCTGCAATATTTTGCGGGTATGGCGGAACTGGCAGACGCGCTAGACTTAGAATCTAGTTCCTAGGAG
>CAZJSR010000013.1:0-57185 GCA_964548855.1 uncultured Anaeroplasmataceae bacterium
AACCCGCCTTGAAGGCAGGGAGAAAAACCACGCCTTGAAGACGTGGATTTTTATTGCGATAAAATATTTTTTATTTTTTTTCTTTAACCGAATTATAATAGGAATTATATAAAAAAACTATAAAATGTTTTTTAATTATAGTATAATTAATTGTTGTGAAAGGCATAAATTCAATTTAATTAGAGGTGTTTTATATGTATAATAATTTAGTAATAGTTGGTACACAATGGGGAGATGAGGGAAAAGGAAAAATTACTGATTTTTTGGCGCAAAGAGCTGATGTTGTTGTAAGATATCAAGGTGGTAATAACGCAGGGCATACAATTAATTTTGATGGTCAAAAATTCGCTCTTCAAACAATTCCGTCAGGAATATTTACACCTCGAATAATAAATATTATGGCAAATGGAATGGTGGTTAATCCTAAGGCTGTAATAAGCGAACTTGATGCTTTAGAAAAAAGAGGAATTAAAGATTATCAGTTATATATTTCCGACCGTGCACAATGTGTAATGCCATATCACATTATGTTAGATGGTGCAAGTGAAGAGTTAAAAGGTGAGAATAAAATCGGTACTACAAAAAAAGGAATAGGTCCGTGTTATGCTGATAAGGCTTCAAGAATAGGAATAAGAATAGGTGATCTTCTAGATCGTGATTATTTTTATGAACGTCTAAAACAAGCTTTAGTAATAAAAAATAAAGAATTGAAGATGTATGGATTAGAAGAATTAGAACTAGAGGATGTTTATAACGAATATTTAGAGTATGGAAGTAAGATTTCTAAGTATATATGTGATACATCTGTATTATTAAATGAATGTATTAAACAAAATAAGAAAATTTTATTTGAAGGCGCTCAAGGTATTATGTTATGTCTAGATCACGGAACATATCCATATGTTACATCATCAAGTCCTACAGCCGCATCTGTACCTCTTAACACTGGAATTGCACCTAAATATATAGAAAATGTATTAGGAATATGCAAAGCGTATACAACTAGAGTTGGCGAAGGACCTTTTCCTACTGAAATATCAGGAGAATTAGCTTCTTATATTAGAGAACGTGGACATGAATATGGTACAGTAACTAAAAGACCAAGACGTGTTGGATATTTAGATGCAGTTGTGTTAAAAAATGCTGTAAGAGTGTCTGGACTTAATTATTTAGCTTTAATGTTGTTAGATGTTTTAACGGGAGTAGAAGAACTTAAAATATGCGTTGGTTATGATCTAGATGGTAAAGTGATTGATTATATTCCTGGAGTTTTATCTCAATTTAAAAAATGTAAGCCAGTATATATTACTCTTCCTGGATGGAAAGAAGATATTACAAATGTAAAATGTTTTGAAGAGCTTCCTCAAAACGCAAAGAATTATTTAAGAAAGATTGAAGAGGTTACTGAAACGAAGGTGGTTATATTCTCAGTCGGTCCTGATAGAAAACAAACTATAGAAATGATTGAATTATTTTAATGAAAGAAAAAATACTTATTAGTGCATGTTTATGTGGATGTAACTGCAAATATAATGGGAAAAATAATTTAATAAATGAATTAGATGAACTTAAAGAAAGGTATCATTTGATTTACATATGTCCTGAGACTTCGGGTGGACTAAAGTCGCCTAGAGATCCTGCAGAAATAATTGGAAGTAAGGTTCTATTAAAAAATGGTGAGGATGTTACAACAAATTTTTTATTAGGTGCAAGAAAGAGTCTGGAAAAATGTCTTAGATATGATTGTAAGGTGGCTATTCTAAAAGAATCTAGTCCTTCTTGTGGTGTAAGTAGTATATATGATGGTACTTTTTCTGGTAAGAAAATTAAAGGAAATGGAATAACTACAAGATTATTACTTGAAAATGGTATAAAAGTATATTCAGAAAATGATTTGTTAGGATTGTTAGGTGATGACTTTGAAAGAATTTAAAAGTACAAGAACAATTTATATTGTTCCGATAATATTTATTGTTTTATTTACGGCAGCTACTATAACTGCAGGTGTTTTACTTAGAAACGCAAGTGCTAAAAATATTATATGGGGTGTTTCTTTGCCTTTAGTATTTTTGATTTTATCAATAATTTATGTAGTAAGGTTATATAATGCGCCTAATACTAGTTTAAAGATTGATAAGGAAAATATTTATGTCAATGACCATCCTATTATGCTTAGTGATATAAAAGTTATTGATCATAAAACTGATATTTTTGTAAATCAAAAATTAGTTATTATTACTAAAAGTAACGAGGTTTACTATATTAATCATTTGAGCGATGTTGTGAATGTAGAAAAAGAAATTAAGAGAAAATATTTAAGAAGTAAATAAAGTACATGATCCATAGCAGAAAGACTATGGATTTTTTTATCTTTCAAAATAGAAAACGCTTTCATATGGATTTTTTAGCACTCTCTTGTTGACAGTGCCAAAAATAAGAGTATACTATAATTGTAATTGGCAGAGATACACATAGAGTGCCAATAGAAAAGGGGTAATTAAAATGATGTATGAATTAAATGAAATAATGAATGGACTTGTAGATGAATTAAATAAGACTTTTGGATCTTCTAAAGAGGAGTATCAATTCAATAGTGATATATATGAATTTGATACTAAATATGAGGTATATGTAGATATGCCAGGTGTGGCAAAAGAAAATGTTGTGATTTCTTATAATGACAAATATCTAGAAATTAAAGTTACAGATAGTAGTAACTTAGAAGAAGAAAATTTAATTTTAAATGAAAGAGTTAAAAAAGAAGGTAAGAAGAAATTCTATCTTGAATCAGATGTTTTAGTAAGTGATATCAAAGCATCCCTAGATTTAGGTGTACTTAAGATTGTTTTACCAAAACAAGCACCAAAACATACGAATATAGTAATTGAATAATTGGAGGTTGGGTTATATGTATAGTTCGATTTTTAATAAGGGGTTTAATGAAATGATTAATGGCTTTAATAGTTATAATCTTAAAACAGATATAGTGGAGCATGATGATAAGTATGAAATATTTATTGAAACTCCAGGGGTTTTAAAAGAGGATATTAATCTTAGTATTGATGATAATGATTTAATTGTTGAAATTAAATGTGCTAAAGAACAACAAGGTGGTAATGTTATTTTATGCCAAAGATATAAAGGTAATATAAAAAGAACTTACTACTTAGAAAATATTTCATCTACAGTAACTGCAAAATTAGATAATGGTATTTTGAATATAGTAGTATATAAGAAAACTGATTATAAGAATAGCGCTAATTTAATAATGATAGAATAAAAGTATTGCACTGAAGTGTACCTCTAAGGTTAGACTAGAGAAATCTAGAAAGACTAAGGGGTACTTTTTTTATGTAATCCTATTTTAAAAATTTGAAATCATTGAAAAAAAATGGTTTTATTGTATACTATATTTGTATGCTAAATAGTTATTTAATGCTCTTAACTTTAATGTAGGGATAAAAAAAGAGATTTAAGGAGAAAAGAAAATGTTAAGATTGTTTACTGATAGCGATACTGATATTACACCAGAAATCGCGAAAAAATATGGATATACTATTATGAGTATGCCATATATAATTAATGATAAAATCATATATCCATATAAGGATTATGATACTTTTGATTCGCATGAGTTTTATGATACTCTAAGAAAAGGTGTTGTACCTACAACATCTGCTTTAAACATCGATGAATATATAGAATATTTTGAGCCTGTTTTTTCTGCAGGTGATGATATTTTATATGTTAGATTTGCAAGTGGAATGTCCGCAACATTTCAAAATATGAATAAAGCTTTAGAAGTATTAAAAGAAAAATATCCAGAAAGAAAGTTTTATGAAATAGATACTTTAGGTATAACTGTGATGAGTTATGCGATTGTTATAGAAGTAGCTAAGCAAGTAAAAAAAGGTGCGACAATTGAAGAATTGTTGGAATGGGCAAAAAAAGAAGTACTTCATTATGCTACTTATTTTTATGCAGATGAACTTAAGTTCTTTAAAAGAAGCGGAAGAGTAAGCGGTCTTTCAGCTTTTTTTGGTTCGATGTTAGGCATAAAACCTATTATTTATATGAATGAAGAGGGAGTAATGACTACAATCGGAAAAGAGCGTGGAAGAAAGAATGCTTTAAATAAGCTTGTTAGTAAAGTATTAGAGCTTGGTGATGAACTAGAAAATCACACCATATATATAGCGCATACAGATAATTTAAAACTTGCTCGTGAGTTAGCTGAAGCTTTAAAAGAAAAATTAGGAGATGTAGATATAGAATATGTAATAGTAAATCCAACATGTGGATCACATTGTGGTCCGGATTGTGTAGGAGTTGCGTTCCATTCTATTCATAGATAGTATGATAAAGATAGTAGAAGTAAAAACAAAGAAGGAAAGAAAAAGATTTTTAAATTTTCCTTTAAAAATGTATAAAAATAATCCATATTTTGTACCGCCATTATATAGTTCTGAAAAAAAGATATTTAATAGTAATTACACATATAATGATACATGTGATCATGTTTATTTTAATGCTTATAAAGATAATGTAATGGTAGGAAGAATTTCTGGAATTATTCAAAAAGTATCTAATGAGTTGAGAAATGAAAAAAGGGTTAGATTTACAAGATTTGATAGCATTAATGATTATGAGGTCGCAAGAGCTTTATTTGACGCTGTTGAGTCTTGGGCTATTAAAAAAGGTATGGATACTGCTTGTGGTCCTCTTGGATTTAGTGATATGGAGCGTGAGGGTCTTTTAGTTGAAGGGTTTGAAGAACTTTCTACGTTTGAAGAACAATATAATGCGCCTTATTATAAAGATTTAGTTGAGGCTTGTGGATATGTAAAAGAAATAGATTGGGTTGAAAGAAAGTTGTTTAGACCTGATGTTGTTGATGAAAGGATCGAAAGAATATCTAAATTAATGTTAAAGAGATATAAGTTAAGATTAAGTGATTGTAAAACTACTAAAGAATTTATTGATAGATACGCTAATCAGTTTTTTGAAGTTATGGATAAAACATATCTAGATTTATATCAAAATGTGCCATTTACAGATTCTATGAAAAAAGAAATGATAGAAAATTTTAAATTAATAGTAGATGTTAAACATGTTGCGGTAATTGTTGATGAATCAGATAAGGTTGTATGTTTTGGTTTATGCTTCCCGTCTTTAGCATCATCACTTCAAAAGAGTAGTGGAAAACTTACAATTCCCGCTTTATTTAGAGTGTTTAAGGCTATAAAAAAGCCTAAGATTTTAGATTTAGCACTTATTGGAGTTGTGCCAGAGTATGCAAATAAAGGAATTAGTTCATATTTTATATATGAGTTACAAAAAATGATGATTAGAGATAATATTGAATTTTGTGAGACAAATTTAAATATGGAAGACAATACAAATATTATAAATATGTGGAAAAATTTTGATAATGTTGTTCATAAACGAAGAAGAAGTTATATAAAAAAATTAATATAGTTTCATTATAAAATAATTTTATTTAGTATTTAAGAATGAAAAACGAATAATAACTCATTTAGAGTTATATATCTTGTTTTTCGTTGCGTTTTATTTTTACAAATAGTAAAATATTAATGAAAATTCTTGTTAGGAAGTGTGTTTTATATGGCATTGTTATGTAAAGAGTCAATTGGAAAAGAAAATAAAGGGAGTGCTTTGACGATAGGTAAGGAAGCACGTGAAGCTAAGGCTTTAGATAAAACAGTTATAGATTCAACAATTGGTATGTTGTTTGATGAAGAGGGAAAATTCTATACATTCCCTATGGTTGAAAAAGTAATTCAAAAATTAAATCCACGTGAGAAATTTGGGTATGGGTCTACAGCAGGAGATCCTAAATTTCAAAATGCTATTAAATCTTGGGTTTTTAGAAATTATAAAGAAGAAATTGAATCAAAAATGAATGTGCGAGTTGTCGCAACACCTGGAGGTACAGGTGCTATTTCTTCAACGGTAAGTAATTATTTATCAAGTGGTCAAAAAGTGTTATTACCAAATTATATGTGGACAAATTATACTCAGATAGCAAGACAAGCATTAGTTGAGTATGAAACTTATAATATGTTCAATGAAGCAGGCGATTTCGATTTAGAAGATGTAAGAAAAAAATGTCTTCTTTTAAAGAAAGAACAAGAAAGAATTGTACTTGTTATAAATGACCCATGTCAAAATCCAACTGGATATTCTATGAAATATACTGAATGGATGGAGTTAGTGCAAATGATAAACGATATATCAAGAGATGGTACTCCATTTGTTTTATTATATGATATGGCATATATTGATTATGATAGAAGAGGTTTTGATGCTTCTAGAAGAAATATTAATTTACTTACAAATTTAAATGAAAATGCGATTGCTATACTAGCGTTTAGTGGTTCTAAAACATTAGGTTTATATGGTCTTCGTATTGGAGCACAAGTTGCGATAACTAAGTCAGAATCAAATGCAAATGAATTTTTTGCAGCATGTGAATACACAGGGCGTGGAATTTGGAGTGGTTCAAGCGTTCTTGGTATGAATATAATTAGTGAAGTGTTAACTACGTATAAAGAAGATTTTGAAAAAGAATTAAAACTCGCATCTGAGTTATTAATAAAAAGAGCAAATACATTTATAGAAGAAGCTAAGAAAGCTAATTTAGTAAGTCTTCCATATGAGTGTGGATTCTTTGTTACAATTCCTTGTAATAATCCTCAAGAAGTATTTGAAAATTTGAAGAAAAGAGGAGTATATATTATCCCTATGAAGAATGCTATCAGAGTTACTTTAAGTTCGATTAGTACTGATGAAATAATAAGGATAGTTAAAGTTATTAGTGAAGAAATAAGATAAAAGAGAGGAAATGAAGTAAAAATGAAAAGAAAAAAAATGGTTTTAGGATTTATGATAGTTATGGTCGCATTTCTAATATATAATATAAATGCGTTTGCTGTGCAAATAGGTGTGACGTATTATAAGGACCAATTAGTTCAAGATGAATATGATTCTCTATTTGGATTTGGTGTTGATAACTATTATGGTCCATATGGAGAGATTGAGGTTTGTACAAATACTAAAAAGAAAACATATCAAACATTAGACAAATATGAATGCAGGATATTTGAATATGAAAAACCTTTAGAAGCCGCGGTAGTTAGATATAATTCCGAAATAATCTATCTGAGTGCAAATAATTCTATGACATATACAACTACAATGCAAGAGACTGAAGAAACTACATATGAAACATTATTAAAAAGAACACAATCAAATATATATAGTACTACTGCAAAGGTTGATTTAGATGTTTATTTTGCTGGTGAAAAGTATGAAGTAGGAACTCAGGCTATTGAATCATATGAAGAAAGTGTTTCGTTTGCTCATTCGTATAAAAGAACAAATTCGACAACTATTACGATAAACGTACCTGCTAGAGATAGAGATACATATTGGAATTATGAAATTAGAGCTAGATATAAGGTGTATAAGGCATATATATATGAATGTTCGTATTATGAAGAAGTCACAAAACATAATCCTACATTTGGAAAAAAATATGAAACTAGAACTTATACTTTAACAGGGTATAATTTAGTAGATATTGCATATTTATATGCATTAATTGAAAATTCGACAACATGTGGATTATATGAATATGCATCTACTCCAAGTGGTGGATATGTATATGTTGGACCGAGATATAATTATATAACATATTTAGATTAGGAGGTGTCTTATGGTTGAATTTATAAATGTTTGTTATAGTGTTTTAGATGGCCATGGTGAAAAAAGAATACTAGAAGATATTTCTTTTAAACTACCTAGAACTGGACTTGTTGCTTTAACTGGAAAAAGTGGTAGTGGGAAAACTACTATTCTTAACTTAATATCTAACACTATTAGTAAAACGAGTGGAAGTATCATTGTTGATAATTATAATTATGATGAACTTTCTTTAAAACAAATAGATGAAATAAGGGCACATCATATTTCTATTGTATACCAAGATTTAGAATTAATAGATAAATTAAGTCTTAAAGAGAATATTGAACTTGCTTGTAAGATAAAGGATGTTTCTTTTGATTTGGTATATGATAAATATAAAGAATATTTAAATATGCTAGATATTTCTAATTTTGAGGATGAAAAGGTTGTTAATTTATCTGGTGGTGAACGTCAAAGAGTTGCTGTATTAAGAGCTATCATTACAAATCCTAGTATCATTCTTTTAGATGAACCAACGGCTTCATTAGATAAAAATAACGCTAAAATTATAATGGATTTCTTAAAGAAAATATCTAGTGACGTTTTAATTTTATTTACAAGCCACGACGTTAATTTGATTAAGTCATATACGGATCAAGTTATTAGTATTGATTATGGTCAAATAATCGAAAATACTGCTATATATAAAGAAGATAATATACAATCAGTAGCTGATAATCAAGTAGTTTCTCATAAGAAAAATAATCTAGCTAAGGTTTATTATGCATCAAGAAAAATCTTTAAAAAAAGCACTATTATTACAATTATTAGTTCGATTTTCCTTGCTATTTCTTCGGTATTAGCGATTATTTCTTGTACAACTTTAAATAAATCAGTAGCTGAATATGTTTACGATGCATATCGTAAAACGGATTATAATGTATACTATATATCAGAAGTAGAAAAATGTCTTTTTGATGGCGAGTCAGATCCTTCTATCGAATCCTTTGGATTAGAACACATCCAAAATGTTTTAAATAAAGAATATAACCTAGATATAAAAAAATCACTTTATAATTTTATTAAAAGTACAAAGTATAAAGATCTAGGCCATAATTTAATTGAAAATAATAGTTATGGCGATTTTGAGATAGGAATAACAGATTATACATTAAAAAAATTAGTAGATGATAAAGTGATAAATGAAAAAAATGTTATTGGAAGTGAAATCACTATTGGAAATTTTACTTTTAAAATAAAGAAAATAATCGGTACTAATTATAAATGGTTTGAACCACTATCTGGGAAAACAAGATTAGATTATTTACCATTTGTTGAACTTTCCTATAGAAACGTATATCTTAATGAAAAAACTATGACAATGATTTATAATGATATTATACCATCTAAAAAATCTTCCTTATCTGGTAAAGAGTGTGTGGTATATGATATAGATAAAGTAAGATACTCAATTAAATATGGTGATGCAGATTTATCAGATGATGAAATAATGATAAGCTTTGATTTTGCGAGAGAACTTTTAAACAAAGATATATCTGTAACAGAAATGACAGAAGAAGATTTTAATACCTTACGTGGAAGAAAAATTAATTTTAATGGGAAGGAATATTTTATTGCTGCTGTTGGTGCTGGTTATTCAAGTTGTGTAGCATTATCAAAAGAAAATTATCAAGCATTTATTTGCGAAATAGACCAAAATGATGTTGAGTATTACTTTGAACTACCAGATAAAAAAACATCGATATCATTAATTAATGATATTTTAAGAAATGATGAAGTTAATTTAATCAGTCCTTATACAAATGATGTTTTATATTTGGCAACCGATTTTAAATCATTAAAAGTATATATAAAATATTTCTTTATTGCATCTGTTGTGCTTGTTTTGTTGTCAGCTTTTATATTAATTAATAATTTATTTAATAAGCATAAAAAAGAAATCGGTGTATTAAGAAGTTTGGGAATGAAAAAGAATAATATTTTATTGTTGTTCTTGCTGCATGTATTAAAAATAATATTTTTATCTATGATTATTGCTATTTTGGTTTATAGTTTTGGATGGTTTACAATGATAAATATATCCTATGTAGATTATTATTCATTTGTGACTTGGGTTGTAGATTACAATATAGTTGGCGTATTGTTATATTTGTTATTCAATGTTTTAATGATATGTGCGGTTTTTGGAATTATATACTATATGTTTAGTAGAAAGAATATTCAAGAATTATTAAAAAATAAGTAATAATATAAGATCTAGTCTTTTGGCTAGATTTTATTTTTATGCATTTATTTAAAAGAAAAAATCAACTTTCTATTGAAAAAAATGGTTATTTTTTATAAAATATATGAAATATAAAATATAAGGAGAAGATGAAAATGGCATATTATTATAAAGAAACATCAAGAACTTTTGCTGAATATTTATTAGTACCAGGATACTCTTCATGTGAATGTATTCCTAGTAAGGTTTCGTTAAAAACACCTCTTGTAAAATTCAAAAAAGGTGAAGAACCTAAAATTACAATGAATATTCCACTCGTATCTGCTATTATGCAATCTGTATCTGATGATACACTTGCGATTGCGTTAGCTAAAGAAGGAGGAGTATCATTTATCTATGGTTCTCAAACTCCAGAAAGCGAAGCTCAAATGGTTAAGAGAGTAAAGGATTATAAGAAAGGATTTATTACTTCAGATAGTAATTTAACTCCAAATGCGACGTTAAAAGATGTTGTTGAATTAGTTGAAAGAACAGGTCATAGAACAATAGCTATAACTGATGATGCATCACCAAATGGCAAATTATTAGGGCTTGTAACATCAAAAGATTATAGAATATCAAGAACACCTTTAGATACTAAGGTTTCTGAGTTTATGACGCCTATTGAAAAACTAATTACTGCACCTTCATCTACTTCTTTAAAAGAAGCAAATGATATTATATGGGATCATAAGATTAATGCATTACCTTTAATTGATGAAGATGGTAAACTTAAATACATGGTATTTAGAAAAGACTATGAATCTCATAAAGAGAATGAACTAGAATTATTAGATAAGAATAAATCGTATGTTGTAGGTGCAGGAATTAATACAAGAGATTATGAAACAAGAGTTCCGCTACTTGTAGAAGCTGGTGCGGATGTTTTATGTATTGATTCATCTGAAGGTTATAGTGAATGGCAAAAACTTACAATTGATTGGATTCGTTCTAAATATAAGGATACTGTAAAAGTAGGTGCTGGAAATGTTGTAGATAAAGAAGGATTTAGATTCTTGGCTGAAGCTGGTGCTGACTTTGTAAAGGTTGGAATCGGTGGTGGTTCTATATGTATAACAAGAGAAACAAAAGGAATCGGAAGAGGACAAGCTACAGCTTTAATTGATGTTTGTGAAGCAAGAGATGAATATTATAAAGAAACTGGGATATATATACCGGTATGTTCAGATGGTGGTATAGTTCATGATTATCATATGACATTAGCTTTAGCTATGGGGGCAGATTTTGTAATGCTTGGAAGATACTTCGCAAGATTTGATGAATCGCCTACAAGTAAGTTAAAAGTAAACGGTAGATTTGTAAAAGAATATTGGGGCGAAGGATCTAATAGAGCTCGTAATTGGCAAAGATATGATATGGGTGGGGCATCTAAGTTATCTTTTGAAGAAGGTGTTGACTCATATGTTCCTTATGCAGGTTCTTTAAAAGATAATGTTGGATTAACATTATCTAAGGTTCGTTCAACTATGTGTAACTGTGGTGCACTTTCACTTTTAGAATTAAGACAAAAAGCTAAACTTACAGTTGTTTCATCTACTTCAATAATTGAAGGTGGAAGCCATGATGTTATGCTTAAGGATATGAATCAAAATAAATAAAGACAAATGAAAGAGTGAAAATTTCATTCTTTCATTTTTTGTAAATATGTCGAATTAAATAAAATTCAAAAAAATTTAATTTTATATATTTTTATATAATTTATGTAGATATAAAGCGCTTTACAAAAATAATAATGGAGTTATTTTTCAAATTGTGATAAAATAATTTCGTGGATAATATTCTTTTTATAAGGATAATGTTGAAGAGGAAGGTATATTATATGATAAGAGATCGCATTCTTCAAGTTAATATTCATGCTAGTCATCAAAAGGTGATATTTTTTAATGCGTAAAAACGAGGACTAATGTCGTCGTTTTTTATTTTATAAGAAGGGACAAAATAAAATGACTGATTTAGAAATTGCTCAAAATGCACAAATGTATAAGATTACTGACGTGGCGGCTAAAATGTCAATTAGCGAAGATGATTTAGAGTTATATGGAAAATATAAAGCTAAAATCTCATTAGATGTTTTAAAGAAAAATAGCCATGAAGGTAAGGTAGTGCTTGTTACAGCTATTAATCCAACGCCAGCAGGAGAAGGGAAATCTACAACTACTATTGGACTTGCAGATGCGTTTACAAGTTTAGGAAAATCTTGTGTTGCGGCTATTCGTGAACCAAGCTTTGGACCTGTGTTAGGTGTAAAAGGTGGTGCTGCAGGTGGTGGTTATGCTCAAGTAGTACCTATGGAAGATATAAACTTACACTTCACTGGAGATATACATGCAATAACTACTGCGAATAATGCAATAGCGGCTATATTAGATAATCATATTCATCAAGGTAATGCTTTAGGAATTGATCCTAGAAGGATTATTTGGAAGAGGGTTCTTGATATGAATGATAGAGCCTTAAGAAATGTTACAATCGGACTTGGCGGCGCTACAAATGGAGTTCCTAGAGAGGATCATTTTGATATAACGGTCGCAAGTGAGATTATGGCACTTTTGTGTTTGGCCACATCACTTGATGATTTTAAAGAAAGATTGAATGATATTGTTGTAGCTTATAAGTATGATAAAACTCCAGTTACTGTTAGGGATTTAGGTTGTGCTGGGGCTATAACTATGATAATGAAAGATGCGATAAAACCTAATTTAGTACAAACTCTTGAACACACACCGGTTTTAATTCATGGTGGGCCTTTCGCGAATATAGCTCATGGATGTAATAGTGCTATAGCTACGAAAATGGCTATGAAACTAAGCGATATTACTGTAACAGAGGCTGGATTTGGTGCTGATTTAGGTGCTGAGAAGTTCTTTGATATTAAATGTAGAAAAACTAATATCAAGCCTTCTTGTGTAGTAATTGTTGCGACAATTCGTGCCTTAAAGATGCATGGTGGTGTTGATAAAAAAGAATTAGGAAAAGAAAATGTTCCAGCTTTACTAAAGGGAATTGAAAATTTAGAAAAGCATATTGAAAATGTTAAGAAATTTTGCCTTCCTTATGTAGTGGCAATTAATAAGTTTGTTACAGATACTGATACTGAACTTGCAGAATTAGAATCTTGGGCTTCAAAAAATGGGCATGATGTTTCATTATCTGAAGTGTGGGAAAAAGGAAGTCAAGGTGGATTAGATTTAGCTAAGAAGGTTTTAAAGAAAATTGAAACTGAAGATGGATCTAAGACATTTAAGTTCTTATATGATGAAAATGATTCTATTAAGAATAAGGTAGAAACTATTTGTAAAGAAATGTATGGTGCTTCTGGTGTTGATTTTAGTACAACCGCACTAAATCAAATTAAATCGTTTGAAGCGAATGGATGGGATAAACTTCCTATATGTATGGCAAAAACACAATATAGTTTTTCAGATAATCCAAAACTATTAGGAAGACCTACAGGATTTAAGATTACAATTAGAGAATTTAAACCATCTATTGGTGCTGGATTTATTGTTGCGTTAACTGGTGATGTTATGACAATGCCTGGTCTGCCAAAAGAACCTGCAGCACTTAAGATGGATGTTATAGATGATAAAGTTATTGGTTTATTTTAAAAGAAAAAGGAGAAAATATATATGGAATATGTAACAGGGAAAAGACAAGTGGTATTCAATTTCTCAGAAAAATTCTGTAAGACTGAAATTGAAGTATTAAGTTCTGATTGTTTTAAAGAAGTATGGGGAAGATATTTAAAAGGTTTATATGCATCTGAAAATCAAGCATTTTTACCAGTTTTAACTAAATTTCCAAAGAACAAGGTTGTAAATTATACAATTGATTTATTTAAATTATTATTAAGTTTTTCAATTGAAGAAGTTGAAAATCTAAATCCGTTCTATGCAAGTGCTCTTGCGATGAAGGATGTATTATATGATTTAGTACAAAACTTCTATGATTATTGGCGTCGTTTAGAAAGATATGCAGTAGTATTAACTCGAGCTACAAAAGATGGTGTTGAATCTTCATCTTTCGTAGAAGCGCAAAGTAAATTTAATAATGTAGTTTTATCTACATATCGTTTAATATCTGAAAAACTATTTGGAAGTGCGTTCCCAATTTATAGACAACTTCCTGCAGGTGTTAATGCAGCGTTATTATTATCTAGAAATGAATGGATGAAAAAAGATTCTCCATATTATTTCCTAGCAAAGAGTGATGCGATTGAACAAATTGTAATTCGTCCACCTTTCATTTCTTATTCAGCTAAGAATAAAAGAACAGGAACATATCCTGAAGCAAAGGTAAATCCAATAGAAAGAATTAAAAATACATATAAAGCTAATGATTTCTATTGTTATGCAGCTAAAGTAGGTTCTGCATTAGCTTATGTATATTTCCATAGAGATTATATGGCTCATGGTATTACAATAGGAAATTTATTTGAATTCGTTCCTCTATCAGCATGTAAAGGACGTAAGCCAGACTTATTATATATCTTTGGTGCTGATTATGATGGTGAATCTGAATTCTATCATGATAAAGAAAACAATATCTATGTAGGACTTGCTCCACATGATGATTCAATTGATTACTTTGGATATATGAAGAAAATGTTATTAACACTATATAATACATCTATGATTGATCAAGGATACTTACCAATTCATGGAGCATGTGTTCATATTACGATGAAAAATGGAACAACTAAGAACGTTGTAATAATGGGAGATAGTGGAGCAGGAAAGAGTGAGTCATTAGAAGCCTTATCTGAAATGGCAGGAGATAACATTTCATCTCAACTTACTATCTTTGATGATATGGGAACATTTATGGTTAAAGATGGAAAGGTGCTTGCGTATGGTACTGAAATAGGTGCATTCGTTCGTTTAGATGATATGTCTAATGGATATGCATATAGAGAAATGGATAGAGCTATATTCATGAACCCAGATAAAGTAAACTCTCGTTTAGTTATCCCTGTAGCAACATATCCTCAAATAATGAAGGGATATGAAGTTGATATGTTCTTATATGCAAATAACTATGATGAAGAATGCGAATCTGAAGTTGAATTCTATGATAATGCAGAAGAAGCTAAGAAGATTTTCATCCGTGGTGCTCGTAGAGCTAAAGGTACAACTCAAGAAACTGGTATGACTGAATCATTCTTTGCAAATCCTTTTGGACCAGTTCAAAGAGAAGAACAAACAAGAGTTATTATCGATAAAGTATTTGATAAATTATTTGAAACAGGAGTTAAGGTAGGAAACCTACATACTCGTTTAGCTGTAACGGGAATGGAACATAATGGACCAGCTTTAGCAGCTAAGAAATTATTTGAATTACTTGAGAAGAAATAAGAATGAAAAATTATAGATATTTAGATATGGCTTAGTGCCATATCTTATCTATAAATTTTTTGCTTTTAAATATATTAAAGAATTAGAGGTTATGAGTTATGGATTATCGTATATATGTTGAAAAACTACCAAAATTTCAAGTGGAAGCTAACAGTTTAAAAAATGAATTTAATTTAAACCTAAATCTAAATCTAAAATCTTTACGTTTAATTAATGTTTATGATTTAAGTGGATTTGATAAAGAACTTTTAGAAAAAACAAAGTATACAGTATTTGGAGAAATAGTTACTGATAATGTATATGAAGAAATTGATTTATCAGGAAAGAAGTATGTTGCAGTAGAATGTTTACCAGGACAATTTGATCAAAGAGCATCTTCTGCAGTAGATTGTGTTAAATTAGTTTCGCCAACTGCTGATGTTATTATTAAAAGTTCTAAATTAGTAATATTAGATGATGATGTTACTTTAGAAGAAATTGATAAAATTAAAAAATATTTTATTAACACAGTTGAATCACGTGAAAAAGATTTAAACGTGTTATCGTTTGATGAAAATGTATCAATTAAGCCAGTAGCTATATTAGATGGATTAGTTGATATGAAACGTGAGGATTATAAAGAATTTATTAAATCTTATGGACTTGCGATGAATGAAGATGATTTAGATTGTGTTGTAAAATACTTCCAAAAAGAAGGTAGAAATCCATATGAGACTGAGTTAAGAATTCTTGATACATATTGGTCTGATCACTGTCGTCATACAACATTCTCAACTGTATTAGAAAGTATTACAATTGAAGAATCATTCATAAAAAATGAATTAGAAGAATCACTTGATTTATTCTATAAAATGAAGTCTGAACTTAATAGAGACTCTAAAGATGTTTGTTTAATGGAAATGGCAACAATCGGTGCTAGATATTTAAGAAAAAAAGGATATTTAGACGATTTAGAAGTTTCTGAGGAAAATAATGCATGTTCTATATTTGTCAATGTTAAGATTGATGATAGAGAAGAAAAATGGTTATTACAATTTAAGAATGAAACACATAATCACCCAACAGAAATAGAACCTTTTGGAGGTGCTTCAACATGTTTAGGAGGAGCAATCCGTGATCCCCTTTCTGGTCGTGCTTATGTTTATCAAGCAATGAGAGTTACAGGTGCAGGTAATATTTATGCTGATGTTAAAGATACAATTCCAGGTAAATTACCTCAAAGAATAATTTCAACTAAGGCTGCATCAGGGTATTCAAGCTATGGAAATCAAATTGGACTTGCGACAACTCATGTAAGAGAAATTTATCACGAAGGATATACTGCAAAACGTCTAGAAGTAGGGGCTGTTGTTGGTGCTTCAAAAGCTAGTGATGTAAGACGTGTATCTCCAGAACCTGGTGATGTTGTATTAATGTTTGGGGGACGTACAGGACGTGATGGAATAGGTGGAGCTACTGGTTCATCTAAGACTCATAATGTAAAATCTATAGAAACATGTTCTTCTGAAGTTCAAAAAGGAAATGCTCCAGAAGAAAGAAAGATTCAAAGATTATTCCGTAATCCTAATGTAACTAGATTAATAAAGAAGTCAAATGACTTTGGTGCAGGTGGAGTATCAGTTGCGATAGGAGAACTTGCGGATGGTCTTGAGATATTCTTAGATAGAGTATGCACTAAGTATAAAGGTCTTAATCCAACTGAACTTGCGATTTCTGAATCTCAAGAAAGAATGAGTGTTGTAGTTGCGAAGGAAGATAAAGAAGAATTTATAAAATATTGTAAAGAAGAAAATTTAGAAGTAATTCATATCGCTAATGTTACTGAAGAAAAACGTCTTGTAATGTATTATAAAGATAAGAAGTATGTTGATATTGCACGTTCATTTATTGATAGTGCAGGTGCAAAGCATTATGCAAATGCTTCTATTGAATCAATAGAAAATAAAAACCCATTTACTAGAAATATATGCGGTGAAACATTAGAAGAAAAGATTTTAAATAATCTTGCTGATAATAATGTTGTAAGCCAAAAAGGATTAATAGAAATGTTTGATGCGACCATTGGTTGTTCAACTGTATTAATGCCTTTTGGTGGTAAATATCAAAGAACTGAAACACAAGTATCAGTTCAAAAACTTCCGGTACTAAATGGTTATACAGATCTATCAAGCATTATGGCTTATGGTTATAATCCATATATCTCATCATGGTCTCCATATCACGGAAGTCAATATGCAGTAATAGAAGCATGTGCTAAGGTTGTTGCGGCTGGTGCAAGATATGATAAGATGCGTTTTAGTTATCAAGAATATTTTGAAAGAATGACTAGTGACAAATCATGGGGTAAACCTCTTGCGGCTTTATTAGGTGCTATTAAAATTCAAAATGATTTAAAATTGCCTTCAATTGGAGGTAAGGATTCTATGAGCGGTACTTTTGATAATTTAAATGTACCACCTATGTTAATGGCATTTGGTATTACTACAGTAGATGCAAATAATGTAATTTCGCCTGAATTTAAGAATGCAGGAAATATGATATATTTAATTAAGCATAATCCACTTGAAAACTATAATCCTAATATTGATGAATTAAAAGAAAATTTTGATTTTGTAAGTGATAATATCGAATCAAAGAAGATTATTTCAGCATACGCAGTAGGTAATGGTGGTGTTAGTGAAGCTATAGCTAAGATGTCTTTTGGTAATAAAATCGGAGCTAAGGTAAATGTAACTGAAGACGATTTATTTAATTATAGTTACGGTTCGATTGTATGTGAATCAACAGGTTCATTAGATTATAAGAATGCAATATTCTTAGGATTTACAACAAATAATATCATGGATATAAATGAAAATATCTTAGATATGGATATATTATATAAAGCTAATACAGAAAAGTTTAATAAAGTTTATAAAGATTCTTGCGTTAATAACACTGAAGTATATGAAGAAGTATCTTCAAATACAAATGTTATTAAATATCAAGGTGAAAGAATTGAAAATCCAGTAGTATTTATACCTGTATTCCCTGGTACTAACTGTGATTATGACACTAAAAAAGCATTTGAAAATGCTGGTGCAAAAGTAAATACAATGGTATTTAGAAATTTAACTAGCCAAGATGTTTTAGATTCTATTAAAGAAATGGCTGAAAACATTAATAATGCTAATATTTTAGCATTTGCTGGTGGATTCTCAGCAGGAGATGAACCTGATGGTTCTGCAAAATTTATTGCGAATACATTAAATAATGAAGAAATTAAAAATGCAATTCATAGTTTAATTGACCGTGGAGGTTTAATAATTGGTATCTGTAATGGATTCCAAGCTTTAGTAAAATCTGGATTATTACCATATGGTAGACTTGGTATGGTTACTAAAGAATCTCCAACATTATTTAGAAATGATATAAATAGACATATATCACAAATGGTTACAACAAGAGTTTCAACAATTGCATCCCCTTGGTTAAATGGATTTAAGATTGGTGATACTCATACAATCGCAATGAGCCACGGAGAAGGTAAGTTTGTTGTAAGTGAACAATTAGCACGTGAACTATTTAAAAAAGGACAAGTTGCGTTCCAATATGTTGATGAGGATAATAATATATGTGTAGATAGTCCACAAAATCCTAATGGTTCAAGTTATGCAATTGAGGGAATCATTAGTGAAAATGGTCAAATCATTGGTAAAATGGGACATACTGAGAGATATGAAAATAACTTATTTAAGAATATTATCGGAAATAAGGAACAACAATTATTTAAAAATGCTGTAAAATACTTTAGAAAAGAAAATTAATTAGGAGGACTTAATAATGGCAAAGAGTTATGAAAGTGCTGGAGTAAATCTAGAAGCAGGGTATGAAGGTGTAAGACGTATAAAGAAGCATGTAGCGGCTACAAACCGTAAAGGTTCAATGGGAAACATTGGGGCTTTTGGAGGTATGTTTGATTTAGCTTCTTTAGGATATAAAGAACCAATATTAGTAAGTGGAACTGATGGTGTTGGTACAAAGCTAAAGCTTGCGTTTGAAATGGATAAACATGATACAATCGGAATAGACGCAGTTGCGATGTGTGTTAATGATGTACTTGCACAAGGTGCAGAACCTCTAATATTTTTAGATTATGTAGCATTAGGTGTAAATGATCCTGTAAAAGTTGAAGCTATTGTTAAAGGTGTATCTGATGGATGTGTGCTTGCTGGTTGTGCATTAGTAGGTGGAGAAACAGCAGAAATGCCTGGTATGTATTCTAAAGATGAATATGATATCGCAGGATTTACTGTAGGAGCTGTTGAGAAGAGTAAATTAATTGATGGTACAAAGATTAAAACAGGAGATGTTTTAGTAGGTATCGCATCAAGTGGGGTTCATTCTAATGGTTTTTCTTTAGTAAGAAAAGTAGTTAGTGATAATAATCTTGATTTACATAAACCTTTAGAAGAGTATTCATCTAAACCTCTTGGAGAATTTTTATTAACTCCTACAAAGATTTATGTTAAGCAAGTTCTTGATGTAATTAAGAATTGTGATGTACATGGTGTTGCGCATATTACTGGTGGAGGTTTTGATGAAAATATTCCTCGTATTCTTCGTGATGGACAAGGTATTTCTATAAAAGAAGGAACATGGCCAATTTTACCAGTATTTAAGTTCTTAGAAAAATATGGAAATATTCCACACAGAGAAATGTTTAATATTTATAATATGGGTATTGGTATGGTTATCGCAATGCCTGAAAGTGAAGCACAAAAGGCTATTTCTATTTTAGAATCATATAATGAAAAAGCATATGTTATTGGTTCTATTACAGATAAACCTGGTGTAGATATTGAATTGGTGAAGTAATATGAAAAAATTAGCCGTATTTGCAAGTGGTAGTGGAACAAATTTTGAAGCTATCGTTAATGCATGTGAAAATAAAGAAATAGATGCAACTGTAGAAATATTAGTATGTGATAAAAAGGATGCATATGCAATTAAACGTGCTTTAAATCACAATATTAAAACATTTGTTTTTACAGCTAAAGATTATCCAAATAAAGAAGCATTTGAAAGTGAAATTGTATCAATATTAAAGAATTTAGATATTGATTTAATATGTCTTGCTGGATATATGAGATATATTGGTACAGTTTTACTTGATAACTATGAAGGAAGAATGATTAACATTCATCCTGCATTATTACCATCATTTAAAGGAGCGCAAGGTATAGTTGATGCGTTTAATTATGGTGTTAAGATGTTTGGTGTGACTGTTCACTATGTTGATAGTGGTGTAGATAGTGGTAAGATAATTATGCAACGTGGTTTTGAATACTACGGTAATGATATTAATGAGGTAGAAGCACGTATTCATGAAATAGAACACGAACTTTACCCAGAAGCTATAAATAAGGTATTGAAGGAGCAAATATGATGAAAAGAGCATTAGTAAGTGTTACAGATAAAACTGGAGTAGTTGAATTTTGTAAAGGTCTTGAAGAATTAGGATATGAAATAGTATCAACAGGAGGTACTAAGAAAGTATTGCTTCAAGCAGGTGTTAAAGCTATCGATATATCAGATGTAACAGGATTCCCTGAAATTTTAGACGGACGTGTTAAGACACTTCATCCTAAAGTTCATGGAGGACTTCTTGCAGTTAGAGATTTAGATTCTCATGTTAAACAAGTAAAAGAACATGAAATTGAATATATTGATTTAGTATGTGTTAATTTATATGCATTTAAGAAAACAGTAGAATCTGGTGCTGAGTTTGAAGATGTTATTGAAAACATTGATATCGGAGGACCTTCTATGTTAAGAAGTGCTGCAAAGAATCATATGTATGTTACTGTTGTTTCAGACATTAATGATTATGAAACTGTTTTAAATGAAATTAAGGAATTCGGTAATACAACATATGAAACTAGATTAAAACTTGCAGCAAAGGTTTATACATTAACTGCACAATATGATACTATGATTGCGCAATATATGAGAGAAAAAGCAGGACTTAGTGAAAAATTATTTGTTTGTGCAGATGAAGTTCAAAGTCTAAGATATGGAGAAAATCCACATCAAGCTGCGAAATTCTATGCTTTAGATAAGGAATTACCTTATTCACTTGCTAGCGCTATTCAAATTCAAGGTAAGGAATTATCATATAATAATATTCAAGACGCAAATGCGGCATTGAATATTGTTAGAGAATTTAAAGATATTCCTTTTGCAATGGGACTTAAGCATATGAATCCATGTGGAGCTGCTATAGGAAAAGATTTAAAAGAAGCTTGGTTAAAGGCTTATGAATCAGATCCTGTTAGTATTTTTGGTGGAATTGTTGCGACAAATCAAGTTATTGATTTAGAGGCGGCTAATTTAATAAAATTCGATCATGGAACTCCAGGTAAACCTATTTTCTTAGAAGTAATATTAGCTCCTGGATTTACAAAAGAAGCACTTGAGGCTTTTGCTAAGAGACCAGATTTAAGAATTATTCAATACAAATTAGGAGATTATCCAAAACAAAAACAATATGTTTCTGTAAATGGTGGATTATTAGTTCAAGATCAAGATGTAGAAATTAAAACAATTACTGAAGATATGACAGTAACTAATTGTAAACCAACAGAAGAACAATTATCTGATATGAATTTCGGATGGAAGATTGTTAAACATGTTAAATCAAACGCTATAGTTGTGGTAAAAAATGGAACAACATGTGGAGTTGGTGCAGGTCAAATGAATCGTGTTGGTGCTGCAAAAATCGCAATCGAAGAAGCTCATAAAAGAGGAGTAACAGAAGGATTAGTTCTTGCTTCTGATGCATTCTTCCCATTCGCTGATACTCTTGAATATGGTATTGCAAATGGAGTTGTTGCTGTTGTTCAACCTGGTGGTTCTAAAAAGGATCAAGATTCAATTGATTTAGCAAATCAAAAAAATGTTCCTATGACATTTACAGGAATGAGACACTTTAAACATTAATTAAAGGAGACTAAGAATATATGAAAGTATTAGTAATTGGAAGCGGTGGTCGTGAGCATGCTATAGTTGACGCCATTAGTAAAAGTAAAAAAGTCAGCAAAATATATGCAGCACCTGGTAATGCTGGTATTGCGCAAATCGCAACTATTGTACCTATAAAGGATACAAATGTTTTAGATTTAGTAGAATTTGCTAAGAATACAAAAATAGATTTAGTAGTTGTAGGACCTGAATCTAGTTTAGCATGTGGTGTAGTTGATGCGATGAACGAGGCTGGTATTAAAGCTTTTGGTCCAAATAAAGCTGCAGCTCAAATTGAATCTAGTAAGGAATTTGCGAAGGATTTAATGAAAAAATATAATATACCTACTGCTGCATATGAAGTTTTTGATGATTATGAAAAAGCTTGTGCTTATGTAAAAAAACATGGACTTCCATTAGTACTTAAGTATGATGGTCTTGCGGCAGGAAAGGGAGTAGTTATCCCTGAAACAATGGATGAAGCTATAAATACACTAAAAGATATGCTTGTAGATGATAAATTTGGTAGTGCATCTGTTGTTATTGAAGAATTTATGGAAGGACCTGAGTTCTCGTTTATGTGCTTTGTTTCTAATGATAAAGTTTATAGAATGGAAATATCACAAGATCATAAGCGTGCTTATGATGGTGATTTAGGTCCTAATACAGGAGGAATGGGCGCATATAGTCCTGTTTCTTGCATAACTCAATCTGATATTGATTATGCATATGATAATATTATGGTACCAACTGCAAAAGCTTTAATTCAAGAAGGATGTCCATTTAAAGGTGTTTTATATGGTGGGCTTATGAAAACTAAAGATGGAGTTAAAGTTATTGAGTTTAATTCAAGATTTGGAGATCCAGAAACTGAGGTAGTATTACCAAGACTTGAAAGTGATATCGTTGATATTTTCTTAGGAATTATAGATGGTAAGGATGATATAGAAATTAAATGGAGTGATGAATGTACTTTAGGAATAGTACTGGCTTCATGTGGTTATCCTTTAGATTACAAAAAAGGCTTTGTTATTGAAGGTCTTGAAAATGTTGATGCAAAAATATACCATATGGGTACATCATTAGTTGATGGAAAATATGTAACAAACGGAGGTCGTGTTCTTTTTGTTGTGGCAAAATCTGATACTATTTTACACGCAAAAGAGAAGGCCTTAGAAGAAATAAAAAAGATTAAGTGTGATAATTTATTCTATCGTAAGGATATTGGTTATAGAGCACTTTAATAGGAGGTAAGTATGGCAAATATTATAAGCGGTACTTTATTATCAACTGAACTTAAACAAAAAATGAAAGAGGATGTGAAAGGATATGCTAAAACATATCCTCGTATTCCTCACCTTGCAGTAATTATTGTAGGAGATGATCCAGGTAGTATTTCTTATGTAAGAGGTAAAGAAAACGCTTGTGCTCTTATTGGAATTAAAAATACTACTATTCATTTAGATGATAAAGTTAGTCAAAAGACTGTACTTGATTTAATTGATTCATTAAACAATGATGATGCGGTTGATGGTATTTTAGTACAATTACCACTACCAAAGAAGTTTGATGAACAAAAGGTTATTAGTCGTGTAAGAGCAGATAAAGACGTTGATGGATTCCATCCATTGAATGTTGCAGGATTATGGACTAAAAACCCTTGTATATTACCTTGTACTCCAAAAGGTATTATGGAAATACTTAAGAGTATAGATGTTGATTTAAAAGGAAAAAAAGTTTGTGTAATCGGAAGAAGTAATATAGTAGGACTTCCTATTAGCAAGTTATTAATAGATGCGGATGCAACTGTAACAATATGTCATAGTAAAACTAAAAATATTACAGAAGTCACTTCGCAAGCTGATATATTAGTTGTTGCAATTGGTAGGCCAAAAGTAGTGACTAAAGAATATGTAAAAGAAGGTGCTATTGTAATAGATGTAGGAGTTAATCGTGACCCTATAACTAATAAGTTATGCGGAGATGTTGACTTTGAATCAGTAGAACCAATTGCATCATATATTACAAAAGTTCCTGGTGGCGTTGGACCTATGACAATTTGTTGTTTAATGCAAAATACAATAGAATCATATTTAAATCATATGAATAAGGAGGATAAATAAAGATGATAGAGCGTTATAGTAGAAAGGTTATGCGTGATATTTGGACTGAAGAAAGTAAGTTTAATGCATACTTAAAAGTAGAAATATCAAATGCGAAAGCTTGGTCTGAATTAGGTGTTGTGCCTAAGGAGGATATTCCAAAATTAGAAAAAGCTAGTTTTGATGTTAATAGAATAAAAGAAATCGAAGAAGTTACAAAACACGATGTTGTAGCATTCACAAGAGCTGTAGGCGAAACATTAGGAGATGAAAAGAAATGGATTCATTATGGATTAACATCAACTGATGTTGTTGATACTGCGAATGGTTATTTATTAAAACAAGCTAATGCTATATTAAGAAAAGATATAGTAGAAATAATGGATGTTATTAAAAAGAGAGCTCTAGAGTTTAAAAATACTCCATGCATTGGTAGAACTCATGGAATGCATGCTGATATTACATCATTTGGATTAAAGTGGGCTTTATGGTATGAAGATATGGTTAGATGTTTAGAAAGATTTGACTATGCATGCCAAGAAGTACAAACAGGTAAACTTTCAGGTGCTGTTGGTAATTTCGCAAATATTCCTCCTCAAATTGAAGAATATGTATGTAATGATTTAGGAATAAATTATGCTAAAATCTCAACTCAAGTTTTACAAAGAGATAGACATGCACATTATATGTCTTGTTTAGCATTAATTGCTTCTGAACTTGAAAAGATGGCATTAGAAGTAAGAAATTTAAGTCGTCAAGAAGTTAAAGAAACAGAAGAAGCGTTTGGAAAAGGACAAAAAGGTTCTTCTGCGATGCCTCATAAGAGAAATCCTATTTCAAGTGAAAATATATGTGGATGTGCTAGAGTAATTAGAGGCTATATGGATACATTCTATCAAAATATCGCTTTATGGCATGAAAGAGATATATCACACTCTTCTACAGAAAGAATAATATTACCAGATGCAACTGCATTATTAGATTATATGTTAAATAGATTTAAAGGAATATTAGCTAATTTAACTGTATTCCCTAATAAGATGTTAGATGATATATATTTAACTAAAGGTGTTATATTCGCTCAAAGAGTTTTATATAAGCTAATTGAAAAAGGATTTGTTCGTGAAAAAGCATATGATACTGTTCAACCAATTGCGATGAAAGCATTAAATGAAGGTAAGCAATATCAAGATTTACTAAAAGAAGATGAAACAGTAACTAAATATTTATCTAATGAAGAGATTGACAGTTGTTTCACTTTAGATTATTATATGGTAAACGTTGATTATATATATAAACGTATAGGTTTATTGGAGGATTAATATGAAAATTGATAACGTTAGAACTGGATTAACATTTGATGATGTACTTTTAGTACCTCAAAAATCAGAAATAGTTCCTGCACAAGTTACTTTAAAAACTAGATTAACAAAGAACATTGAATTAAATATTCCGATCGTTTCAGCTGCGATGGATACAGTAACTGAATCAAAACTTGCGATTGCGTTAGCACGTGAAGGTGGAATTGGATTTATTCACAAGAATATGTCAATTGAAAGACAAGCAAGAGAAGTAGAACTTGTTAAAAGAAATGAAAGTGGTATTGTAACAAAACCAATTACATTAAAAGAAACAAGCACTACATTAGATGCTTTTGACACAATTAATCAATATAATATATCAGGTCTTCCAATCGTAGATGATGAAAATCATTTACTTGGAATTATAACTCATAGAGATTTAAAATATTTAACACCAGATGAAACACCTATAACAAAGGTTATGACTAAGGGTAAATTAATTACTGCAAAATCAGGAATTTCTTTAGAAGAAGCTAAAGAAATTTTATGGGATAATAGAATTGAAAAATTACCAATTGTAGATGATGAAAATCACCTAGTTGGTTTAATTACTATTAAAGATATTGATAATGCACAAAGTTATCCTAATGCTTGTAGAGACTCTAAAGGTCGCTTAAGATGTGGAGCTGCAGTTGGAATTGGTGCAGATATGCTTGATAGAGTAAAAGCTTTAGTTGAAGCAGGTGTAGATGTTATTACTGTAGATAGTGCACACGGACATAGTAAGAATGTAATCGAGGCAGTAAAAGCTATTAGAGCTAATTTCCCTAACTTAGATTTAATTGCAGGAAATATCGTTACAGCAGAAGCTGCGAAGGCTTTAGTTGATGCAGGTGCTAATACTGTAAAAGTAGGAATTGGACCAGGAAGTATATGTACTACTCGTGTTGTTGCGGGAGTTGGTGTACCACAAGTTACAGCTGTAAATGATGTTGCTGAATTCTTACATGAATATAATAAAGACGCATGTGTAATCGCTGATGGTGGATTAAAATTATCAGGTGATGTTGTAAAAGCATTAGCTGCAGGTGGAAACTGTGTAATGTTAGGTTCATTACTTGCAGGTTGTACTGAAGCTCCAGGAGATGAAGTTATTTTCCAAGGTCGTAGATATAAGGTATATGTAGGAATGGGTTCATTAGCTGCAATGAAGAGAGGATCTGCAGATCGTTATTTCCAATCTAAGACAACTACAGCTAAGAAATTAGTACCAGAAGGTATTGAAGGACGTGTTGCTTATAAGGGTGCATTAAGTGATACTATTTATCAATTATGTGGTGGTATTAAAGCAGGTATGGGATACTGTGGAGCTGCTACTATTGATGAATTACAAGAAAAGGCTGTATTTATTAGAATTACAAATGCTGGTCTTAAAGAATCACATCCACATGATGTTGATATAACAGTTGAAGCACCAAATTATACTAAATAAAAGGAGGAAACTTATGCAAAATGAAAAAGTTCTTGTATTAGATTTTGGTGGGCAATATAATCAATTAATCGCAAGACGTGTAAGAGAATGTAATGTTTATTGTGAGGTTCATCCTTATAATATGAGCATTGATAAAATTCGCGAATTTAATGCAAAAGGTATTATATTTACAGGTGGACCTAATAGTGTTTTTGGAGAGGATTCACCAAAAATTGATAAAGAAGTATTTGAATTAGGAATTCCAGTACTTGGAATTTGTTATGGATGTCAATATACTGCATATACATTTGGTGGAGAAGTTAAAACAGCTCCAACAAGTGAATATGGAAAAACTTTAGTTGATGTTGATACAAATAGTCTATTATTTAAAAATGTTTCAAATAAAACAACTGTATGGATGAGTCATACTGATTATGTTGCATCTGTACCAGAAGGATTTAAGATTACAGGTCATACACCAGTTTGTCCTGTTGCGGCAATGGAAAATACTGATAAGAAGATTTATGCAGTACAATTCCATCCAGAAGTAATGCATTCTTTGGAAGGAATGCAAATGCTTAAGAATTTCGTTTATGAAGTTTGTGGATGTAGTGGTGATTGGAAAATGAGTGATTTTACAAAATCTACTATTGAATCTTTAAAAGAAAAAATCGGAAATGGTAAAGTATTATGTGCTTTATCAGGTGGAGTAGATTCATCTGTTGCGGCAGTTTTATTGTCAAAAGCTATCGGTAAGCAATTAACATGTGTATTTGTTGATCATGGTCTTCTTCGTAAGAACGAAGGTGATGAAGTTGAGGCTGTATTCGGACCAAATGGACCTTATTCACTTAACTTTATTCGTGTTAATGCACAAGAAAGATTTTATAAAAAACTTGAGGGTGTAACAGAACCTGAACGTAAGAGAAAAATAATAGGCGAAGAATTCATTAGAGTATTTGAAGAAGAAGCTAAGAAAATAGGTGAGGTTGATTTCTTAGTACAAGGAACAATTTATCCAGATGTTATAGAATCAGGTCTTGGAAAGAGCGCAACAATAAAGTCACATCATAACGTTGGTGGACTTCCTTCAGTTGTAAATTTTAAAGAAATAGTTGAACCTTTAAGATTATTATTTAAAGATGAGGTTCGTAAAGTAGGATTAGAATTAGGAATTCCTGAATACTTAGTTTATCGTCAACCATTCCCAGGTCCTGGACTTGGTATTAGAATTATCGGTGAAGTAACAGCAGAAAAGGTTAAAATAGTTCAAGATGCAGACTATATTTTCCGTGAAGAAATTGCTAAGGCGGGTGTAGATAAATCTTGTAATTTAGGTCAATATTTTGCAGCTTTATCAAATATGCGCAGTGTTGGTGTTATGGGTGATTTTAGAACATATGATTATGCAATTGTATTAAGAGCAGTTCAAACATCAGACTTTATGACAGCAGATTGGGCACGTATTCCATATGATGTAATAGATGTTATATCAAGAAGAATTGTAAACGAAGTACGTGGGGTTAATAGAGTACTTGTTGACTGCACATCAAAACCACCTGCAACAATTGAGTTGGAGTAATATGAGTTTTTCTGATATAAAAGAAAATAAATATTATTTTAGTATTATACTAGCATATTCGTTTATACTAGGTGTAGTATATGGGTACTGGATTTATGCATCTGAAAAGCCTTTATGGATAGCATTATTAGTAGGTATTGGTATATTTGTTATTGGAATTATTATTGCATTTATGTACATACTATATTGTGTTAAAAAAAAGAAAAACATATCTATTGATAATGAAAATCAAATTAATTAAAAAAAATGACATGTTCATTATGAATATGTCTTTTTTTATGGTAAAATAAAAAATGAAATAAATACCAATAAATTTTAATATTAATTTGTTATAAGGATGTGAGAAGATGAAATTAGATGAAATAATCGAAGAATTTAGAGAATGTAATTATACTAATTTTGATTATTTTTATAATGAAACTAAGAAAAATGTCTTCTTCTCTATTGCTGCAATAATAAAAGATAGAAGCGTTATAGATGATCTTATGCAAGATACTTATCTAAAGTTTTTAGAGAACATAGATAAGTATAAAAAGAATACTAATATAAATGCTTATTTATCTACTATTGCGCATAACATTAGTATTAATTATTATAATAAAGAAAAACGTGTTGTGCGTAATGATGAGGTAATTGATTATATTCAAGATAAAAACAATGATCCTTATGATGAAATAGAAGTGATAGAATTGCTCAAGGATTTATCTGATATTGAAAGAGAGATTGTTGTTTTACATGTTATTAATGAACTTAAGTTCAAAGATATCGCAAATATTGTTAATAAACCTCTTGGTACAGTACTTTGGATTTATAATAAAGCTATAGGATTTTTAAGAAAAAAAGGTAGGTGATAGTTATGAAAGATATAAAGAAAATGTTAATAGAATCAGCAAAGAAACAAGAAGTTCATAACCTATCACAAGATATTATTAGTAAGGTCGATACTTCTAAGGTCAATATGGAATATATTCCAATAAGTAGAAAATCATTTCTTCCTCGAATAACATCTTTAATTACATGTATGGCATCAATTCTTGCGGTTGTGTTAATATTAATGTTTGGGATAAGAACTAATAAATTAGAAGCTCCAGAAATAGATAATGATGATAAATCAGATATTAATATTCCAAATGAAGAATTAGATTTGCCAAATGCAAATGTAATATTAGAAGAATATGTAGTTGATACATATGCGCTTGTTAATATTGCACTATCATCAATTATTAATGAGGAAGTTAATCCAACTAGTGAAAATCTAACAGATCTACAGGAAAAAGAAATTATTGATAATCTTCATCCATATATGGCAAGTATTAGAAATATCTTAGACGAGACCAAATTGCAATATACTCAAGAAATAAGTAATGATAATAATGATTATTTCAAGGAACATATTTCAATTAATGATGGAGTTAATGAATTTGAATTTTATTATACTGAAACATTAGTTAGTGAAAAAAATAACAATGGTAATTATAAATCTAAATCAGAAATTAATGGTGTTATTATAGTAAAGGGATATGAATATAGTCTAGAGGGAAATAAGAAGGTTCAAAATGGTCAATTAGAGACAGAACTTACAATTGCGATTTCACCTTGTGATATGATTAGATTAAAAAGAAAAACTGGAACATCATTAAATGAATATACTTATACTGAATATAAAAATTTAGATAAAGTAAAAGAAGTAAGAATTACTGAAAAAGTAGCTTCAGTATATTTTGAAATGAATTCTGAAAATATTGAGTTTAAAAAGAATGATGATATCATTTTAGGAACAATTAAAAGTCATAATGGTGATGAATTATATGTAAGTGGTAATAATTACCAATTTAAGAATTCAAAAAATACTTATCAAAAATAAGATGTAGTCGTAAATGAATTTTATTTCTTTTCAAAGATGGTTATTACCGTATTTATTACGGTAATAACTAAGAAAAAAATATATACGATTGGTAAAAAAACATTGCAAATAAAAAAAGTAATGTTTTTTTTATTTTTTACCAATAAAACTGATAAGTAAATTGTTAAAAGGTTGTAAGATGCGTGAAAACGCTAACAAAGAACGAGGAGAATAGAAATGAAGGCAAAAAAACTATTATTAGGATTAATGGTAGCCTCATTGGGATTAGGTCTTGCTGGATGTAAGACTGAAAAACCAACTGAAACACCAGAAGGTCCAACACAAAGTGATCAAACTCCATCAGGGCCATCAACTGGAGATACAACACCAAGTACACCATCAAATCCATCAACTGGAGATACGACACCAAGTACACCGTCAAATCCATCAACAGGGGATACGACACCAAGTACACCGTCAAATCCGTCAACCGGAGATACGACACCAAGTACACCATCAAATCCATCAACTGGAGATACGTCAGGAAATATTTCTAATGGTGTATCAAGCGGAGCTATAGATTCTGGAAATGGAGAAATAGTGTCTGAAAGCAATGAATTAAATATTACAAGTTGTTCAGGTACTAGTGAAAGTGGATATGTTGAATACAACAAGGTAAATGGCGCAACAGGTTATGCTATTTACATTAAAGGTGGAAAGTATAGTGATTATACTAAACTTGATTATAAGAATCAATATACTCAACAATTAACTAATGGAAAAATGAGAACTGATTTATTGGGATTAGGAAAGGGTACTTATTTAGTTAAGATTGTTCCGATAATCAGTGCTGAAGATGAAACAAAATCATCAGTTTGTCGATTAGAAGTAGTTGAATATGATAGATCAGGATATGCTCACTTCAATAATACTGAAGGAGTAGGAGCATATAATGACGATGGTTCTTTAAAAGATAACGCGATTGTTATATATGTTACAGATAACAATAAGAATTCTGTTACTTTAACATATGGGGATAAAACAGTAAAAGGGATAGGAAATATTTTAAATTCAGCTGGACAAAAATGTCATGAAGCTGGTCATGAAAACGAATGTAAGAAAATATCAAAAGGTAAGACTTATTATGCTAAAGGAAATGAAAATGAAGGTATTATTAAGACATTAGCTGAAAATAATGTTCCGCTAGTAGTAAGATTTGTTGGATGTGTTTCTAATAGTGGATTATATAAGCAAGCTACATTTGATGCGAATAGTACTGGGTTAATAGAAGGTTTAACTTCTTATAGTTCAAATGACTTTGGTGGTACCGAAGGTGATAATGGGCATATGGCTCGTATGAAAAGTGGTAAGAATATCACACTTGAAGGTGTAGGTACTGATGCAGTAATCGATGGATGGGGTATTCATTTTATGTGTGAATCATCAGCTCCAACACTTGGAAAGAATTTTGAAGTACGTAATATATGTTTTATGAATAATCCTGAAGATGCACTTGGTATGGAAGGTGTACAAAGTGGTAATTTAATTACTGCTGGTGTAGAAAGATGTTGGGTACACCATTCAACATTTTTAAAACCTACAATTTCATCTCCTGCTGAAAGTGATAAAGCAGATGGCGATGGTTCATGTGATTTTAAACGTGGTCAATATTTTACTATGAGTTATTGTTATTATGAATATTGTCATAAAACTAATTTAATTGGTTCTAGTGATGATTCATTACAATATAATATTTCATTCCATCATAGTGTTTGGTATAATTGTGGAAGTCGTATTCCATTATTAAGACAAGCAAATGTTCATTTCTATAATAATTATATATATGGTGATTCTAATGATAGAAATGCGGATTTATCATATGCTACATCACTTCGTGCAAACTGTTATATGTATGCTGAAAATAATTATTATGAAGGATGCAAGAACTTAATGTCATCAAATGGTGGTTCTGGAGCTGCTAAACTTTATGGAAATATAATGGTTCAATGTTTTGGTGAACAAACTGGAGAAATTGTTTCAAATAGAGAACAACGTGTTTCATCAAATTCTACATATAATGGAACTAGTTATGCAAACTTTGATACTAATGCAGATCTTTTCTATTATAATACAGCAAAGAAACAATCTGATTGTTATTTAACAACAGCTAAGATTGCGAGAGAAGAATGTATTAAATATGCAGGAAGTCAATATAGAACTGTTTTAAATAAAACAACATTACCTTCTGATAATACAGATTTTAATATTGAAACACCTATAAAATCAGTTACAGTTCCATCAACAAATATTCTACCTACTTCAAAAACTTCAGGAGAGGTTAATGGAATTTACTGGGCAGGTTCATTACCAAATGCGCTAACTGGTTATACTTCTGGAAAAGTTAAATTCAGAGGAAAAGCCGCAACATTTAAACTTGATACTTATGCAACTGTTACAATGGAATTTGTATCAGGTAGTACTGCAGCTCTTAATGATGGCGCTTTAGTAGGTCAAGATGGAACAGTTTATTTAACTCAATCAGGCAGTGTGGTATTAGCACCTGGTATATATGTTATTGTATCTTGTCAAAAGGATAAGGATTCTACTATTTCAAATTTAATATTTGAAAAATATGATTCAACGGCTTTAAAAGAGGGGTTAATTGAAGATTACAATAATGCATATAATAAGATACCAGCGCAAATTACATACACACCTGAATGTTATGAGTTGATTAAGGATGCAGTAGATAAATATAATGCATTAGGAGATTATAAGTCAGAAGTATCTACTTCACCAGTACTAGCATATAATTCTTATGTAGCTTTAGGTGTTACTTATGTTGAAGACTTAATTGATGCGATAGGTGTAGTTGATGCAGGTTCTTATAATAAGATATTTGCAGCAAGAGATGCATATGATAAATTATTAAGTATCAGTCAAGATGTAGTTGTATCTAATTATGCAACATTACAACAAGCAGAAGTATCATATAAAGGATTTGCGGTAAATGCTTGTATAGATGCGATTAATGCAATTGGAGAGGTTACTTTATCAAGTGAAACTTTAATATCAAAAGCAGAATCTCTTTATAATTCTTTAACAACAGAACAAAAAGCACTTGTTACAAATAGCAGTGTTTTACAACAAGCAAAAGAAAAATATACTAATTTACAAAAAGCTAATGCCATAGATATTCTTGCAAGAGAATGTGATCTTACATTAGCCTCTGAAATGTTACAAGTGATTTCAGAATTCAATAAGTTAACAGCAGAACAAAAAGCATTATTAACTGAATTAACAACTATTTCAAATATTAAAGTTCAATATACAAAAACTTTAATTGATGCAATAGGTGTTGTAACAAAGGATTCTAAAGAAGCAATTAATAAAGCAAGAGATATGTATGATTTATTAGATTCAAATGAAGTAAAAGCCGTTGGCGATGAATATAAATCAAAACTAGAGGCTGCAGAAGAAGCTATTAAGGGTATGGTTTTAGAATATACATATGTTAAAACATATACAGATATTGATGGTCTTGCAAATGAAAAAACATATTCAGATGATATTATTTCATGTAAATTATCGGCTGTAGAAAAGGGATATTTAAAACTTAAACAAGGTAATGGCGATTATATTAATATTACGGGAGTAAATGGTTCAACAAAGGTTACTTTAATTATAAATGCCTCAGTTGATTCAAAAGAAATAAATGATGTTATGTTTGATGTAAACTATGCTGATAATACTAAAGAAACAAAAATTTTAAAAACAGCCAAAGATAAGGCTTATTCAGATTTGACTTTAGAGTTAGATGGAAAAACTATTAGTTCTATATCTATTAAGGGTATTACAGGTAGAAATTGTTTTATTACTTCTATAAAAGTTATTTATGAAAAATAACATTAGATAAGACCGAGAAAAATCCTCGGTCTTTTTTTAAATATTATTTTAAATATTAAATAAAATAAATAATTATATATTCAAATATTAAAACCATCTTTAATTTTGAATTTTGTAATGATATAATAAAGTAGTAATTATTGGAGGATGTTGTAATGAAAGAATTTAAGCCTATAAAAGAAGGAAAAGTAAGACAAATATATGATAATGGTAGTAATTTAATTATGGTTGCGACTGATAGAATTAGTTGTTTTGACGTTATTTTAAATAATCAAGTTACTAATAAAGGAAAAGTTTTAACACAAATTTCAAAGTTTTGGTTTGAATTAACAAAGGATATAATACCAAATCATATTATATCAACAGATGTTAAAGATATGCCAGAATTTTTCCAAACTGAAGAATTTGATGGAAGAGCTATGATGGTAAAAAAATTAACTATGCTTCCTGTTGAATGTATTGTTCGTGGTTATATCACTGGAAGTGGTTGGGCATCATATGAAAAAACAGGTAAGGTATGTGGTATTGAATTACCAAAAGGATTAAAGGAATCTGAAAAATTACCAGAACCTATTTATACACCATCTACAAAAGCTGAAATTGGTGATCATGATGAAAATATTAGTTATGAACAATCAATAGAAGTATTAGAAAAAGCATTCCCAGGTAAGGGATTAGAATATGCATCAGCAATAAAAGATGCGACAATTGCTTTATACAAGAAATGTGCAGATTATGCATTAACAAAAGGAATAATTATTGCGGATACTAAGTTTGAATTCGGTATTGATGAAAATGGAGTTTTAGTAATTGGTGATGAAATGCTTACTCCAGATTCTTCAAGATTCTGGCCACTTGATGAATATGTAGTTGGTCAATCAGAACCATCATTTGATAAGCAATTTGCTAGAGACTGGTTAAAGAGTAATGAACATGACTGGACATTACCAGAAGATATCGTAAAAAAGACAATTGATAAATATCTACAAGCATATAAGATGCTTACAGGTAAAGATTTATAGTTAAGGAGTAAATCATGGCAAAAGTTGGTATAGTAATGGGATCTGATTCAGATCTTGAAGTAATGAGTAAAGCTGCTGAAATGTTAGAAAAATTTGGAATAGATTATGAAATGACTATTATTTCAGCTCACAGAATGCCTGATGTATTCTTTGATTATGCTAAAAATGCAGTAAACAAAGGATTTAAGGTTATTATTGCAGGAGCTGGAGGAGCTGCACATCTTCCTGGTATGTGTGCTGCGATTTTCCCACTTCCTGTTATAGGTGTTCCTATTCATACAAAGAGTTTAGGTGGTGTAGATTCTCTATACTCTATTGTACAAATGCCAAATGGAATTCCAGTTGCGACAGTTGCGATAAATGGTGGTGCGAATGCTGGTATTTTAGCTGCGAAGATGCTTGCGATTGGTGATGACGATCTATTATCAAAAATTAATGAATATAAGGAATCATTAAAAGCTGGCGTAATGGCAAAAAAAGAAAAAATCGAGAATATCGGTTATAAAGAATATATGAATAAGTAGTAAAAAAGACCATAATATCTAAAATAACGTACTTAGATATTATGTTTTTTATTAAATAATATTTTATTTAGATATATTGATTCGAATTTTGTTTTTAAGTTACAGCAATTTATTGATTTTTTAGGGTGAAAATGTATACTTGAATTATGTTAGTTTGTGCTATACATATTAATATAAATGATATTAAGAAAAGAGGAATTAAAATGAAAAAAATATTCACAATGATTTTTGCACTTGCTCTATTTTTGTTTTTTAGCAATAGAACTTTTGCATTTGAGGAAATTGGAGATTATGGAGTTAATGTTGATTATTATTTAGAACCAACAACTGAATATGAAATTAGAAGAGCTGATTATACTATTACAGATAAAGGACGAATGACTAATCCCTATGATACTATAAATTTTAATGGTATTTATAACGGGAAATATAATTTATCAAATTTAATTTCTGAGGGGTATAAAACCGTTGTTGTAGAATTGTCATTTGAAGCATTTGAAATTAATGATGGATATCAATATGTTTTAATTTATGCTGATGATACAACTTCGACATATATAACAGGTGGAAAACTTGATATTCCTAATTCATATAATAATGGCAATACTGATAAATATACTCTTTATTTTGAGGCACAAATCGCAAGTTTTGAGTTGAGAAATTCGTTTGTAATAAGATATGGAGCGAGTGGTGCTGGAAAAGATACGTGGATAAATCGAATTTTAAAAGTTCAAGTTGGCTTTTCATATGATGCGATGAAGACCGCTAATATGTGGAGATTAAGAAAAAATGGCAATAATACATATAGTTATACACAATTGGAGTTGGCAAGATAATGATTGAACTTGTAAATATATCAAAAGAATTTAATAATGGTGAATCTAAACAAGTTGTTTTAAATAACATTAACTTAATAATTGAAAATGATAAATTAATTTCTATAGTTGGTGATAGTGGAAGTGGAAAAAGCACATTATTAAATATTATAGGAACTCTTATTGAACCAACAAGCGGTGAACTTTTTGTAGATGGTGAAAACATATTATTAAAAAATGATGATTATTTATCTGAATTTAAAAATAAAAAAATAGGTTTTATTTTTCAACAATTTCTACTTGATAGAGAGCTAACAGTTCTTCAAAATGTAGTATTTCCTCAAATAATATCAGGAGTAGATAAGAAAACAAGAGAAGAGAATGCCTTAAAATTACTAGAAAAATTAAATATATTAGATAAAAAAGATATAAAGGTGAAAAAATTATCAGGAGGAGAACAACAAAGAGTATGCATTGCACGTGCATTAATAAATAATCCTGATATTATATTAGCTGATGAACCAACTGGAGCTCTAGATGAAAGAAATAGTTCTATTATTTTAGAAGAACTAAGAAGAATATCAAAATCAGGAAAGATTGTTCTTTTAGTTACTCATAATAAAGAGGCAGCACTTGAATATTCAGATATAATTATAGAGTTAAAGGATGGACAAATACATGAAATTGAAAGACTTCATTAAAACGTTTTGTCTCCGTTTTAAAAATGATATATTAAAGAAAATTTCAACAATATTAATAATTATATTTATTCAAAGTTTAGTAATTTTTTTATTTACATATGGGATTAATATAAAAAAGAATTTTTCAATAAGTTATAGAAATCATTTATGTAGCGATGAGATAACATTTACTAATATAGAGGGATTTGATAATCAAACATTTAATAATATCCAAGGGATATCAAATTCGTATAACTATAATAAAAATATATACTTTATAGATGATAATTATCTAGTATGTGATTTTACTAATTATTATAATTATAATTCTACGTTTTTAAAGGATAACGCTAAGACAAACTCAATTATATTATCTAATAAATATAGTGATTCTTATAAACTTAGTGATTGTTTTAAAGTTGATGGTAAGGAATATAAAATAATTAAATTCGATAATATTGAATATGATTATATAATTGATATAAATGATTATTCTAAGGATCATGATATTTACAGTTTAAATATTACATATAGCTATAATAAAAATGATGATTTAATGGATGTTTACGATGAATTTTATTCACTTAAAGTAACTCTTAATCAAACATATAAAGAATATTTAAATTTAACATCTTTTGCAGGTATAAATATTTATGGAGATGTTCATAATATAGCCAATTATTCGTTTATTGTAATTGTTGTAATATGCTTAATTTTGACAGTTTGTACTGTCGGAACAATTAATAATAGTTTTTACATATCTATGTATAAAAATTCAGAGATTTATGGTCTTTATTTAAGTTTAGGCATGAAGAAAAATAGTATAAAAAAATATATTTATTTTGATTTTTTCACAACAATGCTAATTTCTACTGCTATATCTACTTTGTTGGTTATATGTTTATATAATGGACTTAAAAATATAACTGCACAAACTATATATTTAATAAATGCAATGTTTATTGATGAATCAGATATTAGTGAATTTACTCATTTCTTTAAATTTCCAATTTATATACCTTTTGTTATATATTTAGGTGTATCACTGATTTCTTTTATATTAGTGAGAATGACTACAAAAAAATATTTGAGTTATGAAACAAAAAATATTTTAAATTTCGAGGTATTTTATGAAGATTAAGGATTTGTTATTTTTATCAAGACAATCTGTTAAAGTAAATAGTAAAATTAGTAAAAAATCAAAATTTATATATATTTTAAGTATGGTTTTTGTGATTGTTTCATTTTATATATTGTTATCATATAACGCAATGACTAAAGAAGTGCTTAAAATGGATTCTATTAGAGAATTTACTATTTCATATAATGATTATGATGCCTATAAAAAAGCATCTAGCATTTTTGATGGAAAAATTTCCGAAGAACTCGACACAGAATATATGATTTATACGTTAAGATCAACTAGAGAAGATTCATATTTTCCTCAAGTTTCTATAGGTGACAAAACATATATTTATAAAGAATATAATGGCGAATATGTACGAGACTATATTTCACTTGGTTTTGTTGATGATGAAATTTCAACTTCTCTTATGAAAAAATTTGTAAAAGATAAATACAAATCATCGGGAATTATTGCAGGTAAAGGAAATGTGTTAGAAAATGAAATGATAATTTCTAATAAAACATTAGAAAATCTTAATTTAACAGTAGATGATGTTTTAAATAAGGAAATATCAATTACTTTAAAAGAACGTGATTATACTAATAATGTTGATAAGGTATCATCTTTATGGGATGGTAAATTAAAAATAGTTGGAGTATATGATGATAAATTAGTTGAGTGTAGTGATTATCTAACTTATTTTGGATATATTAATAGAAAAAAAATAGATAATATGTTAAATATAAAAACCAATAAGCCTATAAAGTATTCTATTTTAGATGCGAAATCAAATGCAGATTTAGAAGAAATATATTTAATGATAGATGAATACCAAGCTAAGTATCGTGAATTAGATTCTACTAGTTGGTCATTTGTTAGCATATCTGTTGCGTATGATGATTATATGTTTTATAGAGATTATTTTAATTTTATTGGTAGATTATTAATAATTATAAATGCGGTAATGTTTATTATTTTGTTACTTAATTTTTACATTACGATTAGATTTGAGTTTTTTAGAAATAAACATCATTTCCAAATGTGTAGAGTATTAGGATTTAAGAATAGAGAGATATTTATTTATTATAATTTATATTTATTAGCATATCTAGCTAGTATTTTTGTAATATCATTATGTGCATCATTATGCGTTTCTATCCCTATTACTATTGTACTTAATAATTTGTTAGATAGGACAGGCTTTTCAAGTGCATATACTTATCAGTTAAGTATGGGACATTTCCCTTTAGCTTTCGTAATAATTTTGATTGTTAATTTATTAATTCTTTTGGTAATGTCTATTTCTGTATATTTTAGTAATAAAAATGAAAAAGTTAATAATGAATAGAGTAAATAACTGCGGATTTGCAGTTATTTTTAATTTGTATTTGATGCGCCAGATGTAGTGGCGGGACTATATCCTGTTAGGGTATCTTTTATCCCAGAGTAACTATTAAGAACAATGATTATAATTAGTGTGTCTAATATAGTTCTATTAGTGTTTGGTATCCTTAATGGAATATGATGGCGATAGTTATAATGGTTTATATAATCATATTTGGCTTTTGGATCAAATAAATAAACTAAAATAATAGATGCGATTATGTCAAAGATTAAATCATTGGTATTTATATCATAATCTTTTATACCTATAAAATAATTAATGGTATTGTTTGTAATAGAGAAGAAGGCGGTCGCAATTATTATAGTCCCAATCCTATCCAGGTATTTATTAGATAGCCCAACGACTATCCCACTTGCAAGTGCACCATAGTATAGTGAAATATCTGGTTTTCTAATATCGTCTATTATGATGTTGTTGTTTGTGAAGAATATTGAAAAAAAGATATCAACGCTATATTGTGCAATAATTGCGCCTATTATAGAATCTATAATACTATCTTTAATTGTCATATGGTCAAATGTATCAATATTTAAATCGTTCATATTTTATAATATGATTGAAAGTAAAAAATACTTTACAATAAAGTTTAAAAAAATATCAAAATGTGGTAAACTATATCTATGTAGGAGGAAAGCTTTATGAAAAATAGAGTTCACGAATTAAGAAAACTACATAAGATAACTCAAGAGGATTTAGCAAAAAAAGTAGGAGTTACTAGGCAAACTATTATTTCTATTGAAAATGGTAAGTATCAAGCATCGTTAGTTCTTGCGTTAAGAATCGCAAGCATGTTTGAATTGCCAGTTGAAGAAATATTTATTCTTGAAGAAGGAGATTACCAACAAAGGTAGGTGTTTAGTATGAATACGATTTATGATCTAAGAAGAATTAGAAAAAGCACAAAAATTAAGCTTGTATTTATGATTTTAGCTATTATAGTTCCCCTTGCGTTAGTTACTGTTCTTACTGCTATAAAACGTAAAGGTGTTGACCAAACAACTGTAGCTGTTTTAAGATATGTTATAGCGTTTGCAGGTGAGTCTTTTATTTTATATAAAATAATTTATTATATTGCGATATTAAAAAGTGATAATTATGCTGAAAAAGTACTAATTGTTAAAAATGATGAAAGATTAATTTTTATTAAACAAAAGTACTCTTCATTTTCGATTAAATTAATATTATTTTTAGTGTTAATTGGTGTGATAATATCGGGATTTATTAATACTACAGTGTTTTATACTTTATTAGGTGTTATGGTAGTTATGATAATATCTATTTTAAGTTCGATTATTTTTTACAAGAAAAAATATTAGGAGTTTTTAATGAAAAAACGAAGATATCTATTGTTTTTTATAATATTGTTTATATCTTTTATTTTAACGTCATGTAAAGTAAAGACAAAACATGAACATAAATATGATAACTATGAATGTAGTTGCGGTGATGTTGATTACTCTAAAGGTCTTTTATATTCTTTAAAGAATGATAAGTATTTAGTATCCGGCATTGGAGATTGTAGTGATGATGTTATAGTTATTCCTAAGATATATAACGATAAGCAAGTTGTAGGAATTTCATCTTATGCTTTTAAGAATGCATCTATTAAAGAAGTTATACTATTTGATAATATCAAAACTATAGGAGATAGTTCTTTTGAATCATGTGAGAAATTATCATATATTGATTTATCTAGTATTATAAGTATAGGAGAGAATGCTTTTTATAAATGTAAGAATATTAATAAGATTATTATTTCTAATAATCTTGATAGGGTTTTAAAAAATGCATTTTCTGAATCAAATATTAAAAGTGTATATTTTGATGGAAAAATAGATGAATGGCTTGATATAAAATTTGAAGATCCTTCATCTAATATGCTTGCATATACAAATGATGTTTATATTAAATATAATGATGATTATATTTTGCTTGAACAAATTGATATTCCTTTAAATATATTTAAGATTAATAAGTATCAATTTGTTGGACTTAAGAAACTTAAAAAAATTGTAATACCTGATAATATAAAAAATATATATGATGGCGCTTTTTTATGTTGTGAAAACCTTGAGGAAGTTGTGATACCTAAAGATATCGTAATCGCAAACAATGTTTTTATAGGATGTAATAACTTAAAAAGAATATATTATAAAGGATCTAAAGATGACTGGAATAAAATATCTATAGCTGAGGGGAATGATCCTTTATTAATAGAAAATGTTTATTTTTATAGTGAAGAATATATTGAGGGTAATTATTGGTATTATCATGAAGGTAATATTGTTTTATGGAATTAATCAGTTAACTTATCTATAAAATTTATTAAAATTATTGAAAAAAAATAAGAATAATAATATAATACAAAAGTATTGTTTATATTTTAAAACGAAAGGAAGTATAATTATGGGAAGAGCACATGAAGTACGTGCTGCATCTATGGCAAAAACAGCCCTTGCAAAATCAAAGAAGTATTCAAAATGGGGAAAGGAAATTTTAGACTGTGCTAAGTCTGGAGATCCAAATCCAGATATGAATCAACCTTTAAAGAAATTAATTGAAAAGGCTAAGAAAGACCAATGTCCTGCAGAAGTAATCAAGAGAGCTTTAGAAAAAGCTAAAGGATTAAAATCTGGAAACATGAAGGAAACTAGCTATGAAGGTATGGCAGCTGGACGTGTTGCGATCGTAGTTGAGTGCTTAACTGATAATGTAAATAGAACTTTTACTGATGTTCGTACTATTTTTGGTAAAACAGGTGGTACAATTGGTAGTGCAGTAGGACATTTATTTAGTCGTAAGGCAAAATTTGTATTTAGTGGAATGACAGAGGATGAAACTTTAGAAGTATTAATGGCTTCTGATGTATTCCCTGAAGAAGTAAGTACAGATGAAGATGGATATGTTACAATTCTTGATGATCCAAAAAATAGTCAAGCTATCGCAGATGCGCTTGATGCATGTGGCAAGGAACTTCTTTATGATGAACAAGGTGTAAGTATGGTAGCTTCTATGTATGTTGACTTAAATGAAGAAGATTTAGCTAAGTTTAATAGAATGCAAGAAATGCTAAGTGAATGTGAAGATGTGCAATTAGTATATCATAATGCTAATTTACCTCTTGATGATGAAGAATAAAAAAAGGCTATGCCTTTTTTTTTTAATATATAAATGATATAATCTACTTATATATTATTGTAGGTGGATTATGAAGGTTATAATAGAAAGTGAACAATTTGTTAAAACATTAAAAAGACTTACTCATGAAATAATTGAAAAAAATGATACGATGGAAGATGTAGTATTAGTCGGTATAAAAAAGAAAGGAACACCAATTGCAAATTATTTATCTCAAATGATTAAATTAATTGATGGTGTTAGTGTACCTGTTGAAGAGATCGATATTAATGCGCATCGAGATGATTTTAAAAAAACACCATCAGAAACTGTCTTTAAAACATCAATAGACAATAAAGTTGTAGTTCTTGTAGATGATGTTCTTTATACAGGTAGAAGTGTAAGAGCCGCAATGGATGCGGTTATGGATTTAGGACGTCCTTCAAAGATTGAATTAGCGATATTAGTAGATAGAGGTCATAGGGAATTGCCTATTAGAGCTGATTTTGTTGGTAAAAATATTCCTACTAGTAGGAATGAAAATGTAGTCGTTGACTTTGAAAATAAGTTAGTTCTTTTAAAATAATAGCATTTTAAAGAATATTATTAGGAAGCTTTAAATTTCTTCATTTAAAGCTTTTTTTTGTGCTATAATTATTATGTTTATGGAGGAATTATTATGGAAGAGTTAAAGAAAATAGATATTGATGTTTATAATGCTATTGAGAAAGAATTTGAAAGAGAACAATCACATATAGAGTTAATTGCATCTGAAAACTTTGTTTCTAAAGCTGTTTTAGAAGCACAGGGGTCAGTTATGACAAATAAATATGCTGAAGGATATAGTTCGAAAAGATATTATGGTGGATGTGAATATGTTGATATTGTTGAGAATCTTGCGAATGAAAGAGTACAAAAACTTTTTAATGTGAAATATTCAAATGTACAACCACATTCAGGTTCACAAGCTAATCAAGAAGCGTATAGAGCTTTAATAAATGTTGGTGATACTATATTAGGAATGAATCTAAATGACGGAGGACATTTAAGTCATGGAATGGCTAAAAATTTCTCTGGTATGGATTATAAAGTGTTTAGTTATGGTGTAGATCCTAATACAGGTCTTATAGATTATGATAATGTTAGAACTATCGCAAAAGAATGTCAGCCAAAACTAATTATTGCAGGTGCTTCTGCATACTCTAGAATCATTGATTTTAAGAAGTTTAGAGAAATTGCAGATGAAGTTGGAGCATATTTGATGGTAGATATGGCACATATTGCGGGATTAGTTGCGGCAGGTCTTCATCCAAATCCTTGTGATTATGCCGATATTGTAACATCAACAACTCATAAAACATTAAGAGGACCTAGAGGAGGAATTATCCTAACTAATAATGAAGAGATTATTAAGAAGGTAAATTCAAGAGTATTCCCTGGTGTTCAAGGTGGACCTTTAATGCATGTGATTGCAGCTAAGGCTGTAGCTTTTAAAGAAGCGTTAGAACCAAAATTTAAAGAATATGCTTCTCAAATTATTAAGAATATGCATGCTTTTTGTGATGAATTAACACAAAAAGGCTATAAATTAGTAAGTGGTGGTTCAGATAATCACGTTGTTTTATTAGATGTTTTATCATCAATTGGTATTTCAGGTAAAGAGGCTGAGGGTATTTTAGGTAGTGTTAATATTACAGTTAATAAAAATACAATACCTGGAGAAACTCAAAAGCCTACTGTAACATCTGGTATTAGACTTGGTACAGCTGCGATGACTACTAGAGGTTTTTTAGAAGATGATTTTAGAAATGTCGCAAGACTTATTGATTTAGCATTGAAGAATAAGGATGATAACTTAGTATTAGATGCAGTTAAGAAAGATGTTTTAGCATTAATGGATAAGCACCCTTATCTTAGATAATGAATAATTCACTTTTGAATTTATATATGATATAATTTTAATAAATGAAAGGAATATGAGATTATGAAGGGTTATACTAAGGAAGATATAAGAAAAATATGTGAAGAAGAGAATATTAGATATATTCGTATGCAATTCACAGATATGTTAGGACAATTAAAAAATGTTGAAATTCCAATCACAAGACTTGAAGATGCATTAAATAATGATGTAATGTTTGATGGTTCATCTATTGAAGGGTTTGTACGTGTCCATGAAGCTGACATGTATCTTCATCCGGATTTAGATACATTCCTTGTTTTAACATGGGAAGATACATCATATGGTAAGGTTGCAAGATTCTTATGTGATGTTTATAAACCAATGAAGGATGGATCAAGAATTCCATTTGAAGGGGATCCAAGAGGGACTCTTAAGAGAAATATTGAATATATGAGATCTAAAGGATTTAAGAACTTTAATGCAGGATTAGAACCTGAATTCTTCTTATTCAAATTAGATGCGAAAGGAAATCCTACATTAGAATTTAATGATCAAGGTGGATATTTTGATGTTGCACCTATTGATGATGCTGAGGATTGTCGTCGTGATATTGTTTTAGAACTTCAAAAGATAGGATTTACTGTTGAAGCTGCGCATCATGAAGTTGCGACAGGACAACATGAAATTAATTTTAAATTTAATAGTGCTATAGAAGCTGCAGATTCAGTACAAACATTTAAACTAGTTGTAAAAAATGTAGCTCGTAGACATGGTCTACATGCAACATTCATGCCAAAACCAGTCGCAGGTATTGCGGGTAGTGGTATGCATTGTAATTGTTCATTAACAGATAAAGATGGAAAGAATGTTTTCTATGACCCTAATACAAAAAATCAATTAAGTGAGGTATGTAATAAATGGATTTCTGGTATCCTAGCGCATGCGAAAGGATTCTGCCTTATTACAAACCCTATAGTTAATTCATATAAGAGAATTGTACCTGGATTTGAAGCACCATGTTATATTTCATGGTCAGATTCAAATCGTACAACAATGATACGTATACCAGCAAGTCGTGGTGGTAGAACTCGTACTGAGGTTCGTAGTGTTGATGTTGCAGCTAATCCATATTTAGCGTTATCTGCGATATTACGTGCAGGTCTTGATGGTATTGATGGAAATTGTCAAATGGTTCCAGCAATTTATGAAAACTTGTTTAAGTGTGGTAATGCCAGAAGAAAAGAACTTGGGGTAGATTCTTTACCTGAAAATTTAAAACTTGCTATAGAAGAGTTTGAAAATGATAAATTAATTCAAGAAGCTATGGGGCCTCATATTTCTGAGAAAATAGTTGCGGCTAAACAACTTGAATGGGATGAATATCGTAAATATGTTACTGAGTGGGAAATAAAGAGATATATTCATAAATATTAAAATTAAAAGTTTAAGTATGAAAATGCTTAAACTTTTTTTCTACATATTTCACTTTATCTTTTAATTACAATATTAGTAGGTGATAGTATGGAAATTGAAGGAAGAAAAGTAGTAGATGGTACTGTTGTGGTATCTGGTTCTAAAAATAGCGCACTACCTATAATAGCTGCGTCTCTTTTATCAAAGGAAATTGTGATTTTAAGAAATGTGCCTCATATTACTGATGTTTATGATATGCTCAGTATAATCGAATTATTCAATGTTAAATATAATTTCAAGAATCATATATTAAAAATTGATGCTTCAAATATTATTTATCATGATTTAGATAGTAAGGAAGTTAGCAAAATAAGGGGAAGTTATTATTTATTGCCAGTATTATTAGTATTATTTAAGCATGTTAAGATGGTTGAGTGTGGAGGATGTAGGTTAGGAAGTAGACCTATTGATTATCATTTGTATGCATTTGAAAGGATGGGTTGCAGTATAAATGAAAAAAAACTTTATTATGATGTTTCATATTTAGATTTGAAAAACACAAATGTTTTATTTAGGCATAAAAGTGTTGGCGCAACTATTAATACTTTAATATTATCTATGAATACTGATTATACTGTAATCATTAATCCAAGTAAAGAGCCTGAGGTGTTAGATTTAATTAGTTTTTTAAGAAAAATGGGGCGTAGTATATACTGTTATAAGTCTATGCTTATTTCATGTAAAGGAAAGAATCAAGAAGTTCTTGATCATACATTGATTCCAGATAGAATAGAAGCTATGACATATATGTTGATAGCGGCTTTATCAGGAAAACTTACTATTTTAAATGTTAATGTCAAACATTTAAAAGCGGAGATAAAACTACTTCGTAAAATTGGTGCTGGAATAGTAATAAAAAAAAACAAAATCTATGTATATAAAAGATATTTAAAAGGAATTAAAATAAAAGCAGAAGAATATCCTAAATTCTCAACAGATTGTCAGCCGTTAATTTGTGCATTATTATCTTATGCTGATTCAAAAAGCGTTATTAAAGATAATATATTTAAAGAAAGATTTAGTATTATAAATGAACTAAAAATGATGGGGTTAATTGCAAAGAGAATAAAAAATGGTGTAATAATATATCCTAATAAGTTAGTTGGAAAAAAAGTATATGCGCATGATTTAAGATGTGGTGCAGGACTTGTTATTGCCGCAACCATGGCATATGGAAATACGCATATTGAAAACAGTGAAATTATTAACAGAGGATATGAAAATATAAGATATAAATTAGCTTCGATAGGCATCATAATAAAGTAAAAAATAATGTCTTCTTTCTTTTGAAATGCTGTGTCTCGACAAGACATTCATATAAAAAAATGGTATAATATTTATATAATTTTAAGAAAGGGAGAACGATACTATGAATTGTAAAAATGGAAGGAAAGAAGACCTGGATTTAATTTCAAGAAGTGCTAGAGGTATGGTAGAACAAGAAGGTGGAAAGGTTGATGAAAGAGTAATCAAAATTGTAGAAGATGCTATGTCTAGGGTTATTTCTTGGAGTGAGGCTGAAACAATGGTATTAGATTTATATAAATAGTATGATTATTAATATCTAGGTTATGTAAACAAGTATTAATTATTTTTAAAAAACACTTGTTAAAAAAAATATAATGTGATATTATATATTGGAAACTTACTATAGTTTTAATATAACTATGGCGGAAGGAGTGTAAGAAGCATGAAACAAGGAATTCATCCAGATTATAAGAAGGTTACAGTTACATGTACAACATGTGGAAGCACATTTGAAACAGGATCAGTATTAAACGAAATTCGTATTGATACATGTGCAAATTGTCATCCTTTCTATACAGGAAAACAAGCTTTCGTTCAAGCTGATGGACGTGTTGAAAAGTTCAACAAACGTTATAATATCAATAATAAGTAATAAATTTATAGCACTCTTTGTGAGTGCTTTTAAATTTATATAAGGAGTTTTATGGAAATAAATTATATGAAATTGGCTTTATTAGAAGCTAAAAAGGCGTATAAAAAAAATGAAATACCAGTTGGTTGCGTAATTGTTCGTGATGATAAGGTTATTGCGAAAGCTTATAATAAAAGAGAAACAAAAAAGAATAGTTTGTATCATGCTGAAATATTATGTATAAATAAAGCTTGTAAGAAGCTTAAGAGTTGGAGATTAGATGATTGTGATATTTACATTACTTTAGAACCGTGTCAAATGTGTAGCGGCGCTATTATTCAGTCTAAAATAAAGAATATATATTTTGGAGCATATGATTTGAAAACGGGATTTGCTGGTAGTAGACTAAATCTTTTTGATATTAAGTTTAATTATACACCTAATGTTGTAGGTGGAATAATGGAAGAAGAATCTAGGGTTTTAATTCAAGATTTTTTTAAAAAAATAAGAAGAAAATAGTTGTTTATTATAGATAGAGAATGAAGGTGGATATATAGTATTTTTAAAAAAAAATTTAAAATAATTGAAATTTAAGATTTGTTATGATACTATATATTTAAGTCCGTTCAAGCAATTGCGGTGAACCTGGTCAGGATCGGAAGGTAGCAGCCATAAGCTTGCTGTTGTTGTGAATGGGCCCTAATGAGAAATATTAGAACTCGGATGAGTTCTTTTTTTTAATGATATAGTTATTAAAAAAGACTATGAATAACTTACTTTTAAAAGTAAATTTCATAGTCTTTAAATTATTTAATTAAATTTTTCTAGTATTTTCTTCTAGCCATATATTTTCTTCTTTTGTTAAATATGGAGATAATGTTTGGTAAACATAGTTATGATAATTGTTCAACCAATCTTTTTCTTCGTTTGTTAGTAAATTAGGATCAATCGCATCTAAGTCAATTGGACATACGGTTATTGTTTCAAATCCAAGGAAATGACCCCATTCATTATTTGAAATATCTACACATAACATTTCGTTTTCGGTACGTATTCCGTAATTATCTTCAAGATATATACCAGGTTCGTTTGTTGTAATCATTCCAGGTTTTAATACAGCATTGTCATTTCTTTCTGGTACAACCTTCCATCTAAATCCATTAGGACCTTCATGTACACTTAGAATGTGTCCTACACCATGTCCTGTTCCACATTTATAGTCTATATTAAGTCTCCATACAGGCCCTCTAGCAAGAATATCTAAATTTTGTCCTGTACATCCATCCATAAATACAGCTCTTGATAGGCCTATTACTGATTTTAATACAGTTGTATAATGTAGTTTCATTGTTTGAGATATTTCACCTAAAGCGAATGTTCTTGTAATATCTGTGGTACCTTCAAGATAGTGTCCTCCTGAATCTACTAAGAAGAAAGAACCATCTGCTTTAAGTTTATAATCTGATTCTTTAGTTGCACTATAATGCATCATAGCACCATGTTCTTTAAATGCCGCAATAGTTTCAAAACTTGTGCTTATAAATCCTTTTTGCATTTTTCTCATATTAGTTAAGTAATCTGAAAACGAAAGTTCACTTATTTCTATTTTATCAATATTAGTTTTAAGCCAATAAATAGCTTTAACCATTGCGATACCATCTCTAATATGAGCTTTTTTTGTATTTTCAATTTCTGTTTTATTTTTTATAGCTTTTAATAAATATGTTGGATTTTGTTTGTTTATTAAAGTGTTATTAGAAGAGATTTTATTATAAATTTCATAATTTATAGAATTATAATCAACAAGTATTTTATTATACTTTATATTTGAAATAAAATTATAAATTTCATAGTAATTATGTATTTCAATATTATTTGAATTTAGATAATTAAGAATATTATCATTTAATTTGTTCTCATCAATAAATAAATGGGTTTTATCTATAGTTATAACGCTAAAAGCTAAGAAAACAGGTGTATCTTCTACATCGTTGGCTCTTAAGTTATAAAGCCAAGCTTGGTCTTCTAAAGAGGCAATTATATGATATTTAGCATCATTTTTTTTCATTTCTAATAATACTTTTTCAAGCTTTTCTTTATAAGTTTCTCCGCTGAATATATCTTCAATTTTATATAATATAGAAAATGGAAGTTGTGGTCTATCTGACCATAATCTTGTTATTAAATCAATATTTTTAAAATTTGCACCTGAAATTAAATTTCTTAATTTTAATACATAGTTAGTTTCCATAACTCTATTATCAAAGCCGATAGTTTTGTCTTTGAAATTCTTTTTTAAATATTCTTCTATAGTATCAACACCAGGTTGACCCATTTTCATTAAATATATAGACGTATCCTTTAATTCTTTTTCAGCTTGAATAAAATATCTACCATCTGTCCATAATCTTGCTTCATCTTGACTTACAACAAGAGTTCCGGCAGAACCTTTAAAGCCGCTAAAATGTGCTCTTGCTTTAAAGTGATCACTTACATATTCACTTAAATGATAATCATTCGTAGGAATTATATATACATCAATATTATTTTCTATAAGTAATTCTTGTATTTTTTTAATCATAATTTTCACCTTCCGCAAATATTATAATATATTAATTATTAAATGACAATTTATGATATAATAAAAAACAGGGGTGGTATTATGCCGTTAATGTTATTTAGTATAAGAAATTATATAGGAATAATAGATGCAGTAGTAATTTTAATATTTATATTAGGTTTGTTTATTGGATTTAAATTGGGATTTTTTAAAGTGATCTTAAAATTGGGAAGTATTGTAAGTGGACTTTTATTTTCAATTTGTCTAGCAAAACCGATGTCTAAATTTTTAGGGCTATTTATGTATGATTTTTTTTATAATAAATGTGATACTAAAATAAGGGCTTCTCAGACGTTTCAAGACTTAACAGGTGTTGAAAATGCTAAAGAGGCACTAACAGATGTGTTATCTGATGCGGGTATTCCAAGTTTTATGGCTAAATTTATTTCAAATAGGATAACGATTGAACAAGTTGAGGACTTACAAAATACGATTGCTAGTAAAATTAGTAATTGTTTTGCTAATTTCATATTATGTGTTATTGCGTTTTTGTTATTGTTGATTGGGACTAGTATAATCTTATTCATTTTAAGAAAATTTATTGACAAACTTAGAGAGAAAAAAGGATTTAGAATTTTTGATGGTATCTTAGGTGTAGTATTTAGTGTTGTAGTTGTATCATGTATTGTTACATTAGTATTCTTCATATTTACGTTTGTTGCAGAAAATCCTAGTTCAAGTTTTTATATATTCTTAAATAAAGACCTGAGGCTTGAAAGTGGTAAAGGTCTTGGAGTAGGACGATGGTTTTATAATAACAATATGTTAAGGTTTTTCTTTGATTTGATATTTTAGGTGATTTATGAAAAAATATTTATTGGTTATTTTTAATATTATTGCGATTTTAGACATTATATTTGATTATTATGTTTTAAATATGGAAGTTGTGCCATATGTTATAATTGGATTTATTTTGATGCATTTAGTGTGCTGTTTGTATCAAAAAAATATATTTTCACTTTTAAGTGCATTGGTATGTGTTTTAGGGTATAGTAGTTTTTATGTCGTTAATATATTTTCTTTAAATAAATATAGTATAATTATCCCTATTTGTTCTTTTTTAATTTCTACTATTTTATTTGTAGCATCTATTTATAAAAAAGATAATAAAATGGCTAGTTTACCATATATTATAAATATGCCGATTGTGTCTTATTTAATTATAATGATTCTTTTACCAGTAGTTATTCAAAAATGTTTAAATGGAATAAAATTATCCGTTATTGTTTATATTATTATAATTTTATATTTTATGTATCGTGTTATAAAAAAATATATAATGGTAAAGAATAAATTAAGAGATGTTTTCATTGATGTCTTTTTGTCATTAGTGTTATTTGGTATAGTATGTTTGTTAATAATAATATTTAAGGAAAAAGATAAGGTTGTTTTATTTACTATCTTTGATTATTTTATACTATTACCTTTTATTTTAAGAATATATTTTAATAGTAAAAATCATTTGAATTTCAACTATGATATTAATAATTTTAATTTTAATAATGAAGATAATTTATTAGAAGATAATAGTGTTATAGATGCAGATTTTGAGATAAAAGATTAGATTAATAATTCAAAAAGAAAATATCATATGATATAATAAAATAGTAATGATATGGAAGGAGAATTCTAAGTAATGAAAATTAATGAACGTATATATGATTACGCAATAGAGGAGAATATGTTAGAAGTTCAAGAGGTTGAAGGTCATAAGATTGAAATTTATAGATTAAATGATTATCCAGACTTACTTGAAGAGTTTACTAATAAGGGAAAATTTGCTGTATGGTCTTGTGTAGATGGAAAGAATTATCGTTTATTCATTGAAGAAGGATATCATATGGAAGTTAAAGAACTATATAGTGAAAAAATTAATGATATATGGTTAAAATTTTGGGACAAATGTGAAAAGATAGCTAATAAATTTAGAAATATTGTAATGCCTTTAACAATTGTTTTAATGGCTGTAGTATTATTATCATTTTTATTAAAGAATAATACTGTTAGAACAGTTTTAGTAATTGTATTAGCTGTAGCATTCTTGATAGGAATATTAATATACAGAAAAGTGACAAATAAGTTATTTGGTGATGCGAATAGAGAAAGTGTCAATGAGATAAAGAAAGTATTAGGGGAAAAGAAATTTGAACGCTTACTAGAAAAACAAAGAGGATATATGGACAATTACTTTAAATATGAAGATACAGAAGAAGTAGGTCTAGAATCTTTAGAAGAAAATTCTAGTGAAGAAGTTTCAAATAATGAAGAAGATAAATCAGAATAGGTGTGTGTAGTTATATGGAAAGAAATGAACAATTAGCGATTAATACTTTAAGAATGTTAGGTGTTGATGCAATAAATAAAGCGAAAAGTGGGCATCCAGGTATTGTTTTAGGGGCGGCGCCTATGGCTTATACTTTATTTACACGTCATATGAGAATTAATCCACAAAATGTTAATTGGTTTAATAGAGATAGATTTGTATTAAGTGCTGGGCATGGATCAGCTTTACTTTATTCAATGCTACATTTATGTGGTTATAACGTAACAATAGATGATATTAAGAATTTCCGTCAATTAGGAAGTAAAACACCAGGACATCCTGAATATAGACATACTGAAGGTGTTGAAATGACAACAGGTCCATTAGGGCAAGGTATTTCAACTGCAGTAGGTATGGCACTTGCAGAAAGTTATTTAGCGAATAGATTTAATAAAACAGATATTTCTATTGTTGACCACAATACATTTGTTATATGTGGAGATGGTGACTTAGAAGAAGGAATATCTATGGAAGCTGCAAGTCTTGCAGGACATTTAAAATTAGGAAAACTAATTGTTTTATATGATTCAAATGATATTCAACTAGATGGTGAAGTTAATTTAACTAATACCGAGGATATTAAATTAAAATTTGAAGGAATGAATTGGCAATATCTTCGTGTTGAAGATGGTAATGATATAGATTCTATAGATGAAGCTATAAAAGAAGCTAAACATGTGTTAGATAAGCCAACAATTATCGAAATTAAAACTGTAATTGGATTTGGTGCTCCAAATGCTGGTGAGAGTGCAGTTCATGGTGCGCCTCTTGGAGAGGAAAATACAAAAGTTTTAAGAGAAGCGTTAGAATACAAGTATGAACCATTCTTTGTTAATGAAGGTGTATATGATTTATTTGCTGAAAAAGTAATTAATCGTGGAGAAGATGCAAATTCAGACTGGAATATATTATTACAAAATTATGGTAAGAAATATACTGATGAACTAAAAGAATTTGAAAAGTTCATTGAAGATGATTTTAAGATTAATGATGAAACATTACCTAAGTATGAAATTGATTCTAAAGAATCTACAAGAAAGATTTTAGGTAAAATGCTAGATCAAATTAGTGTAGATTTACCAAATGCAATAGGAGGGTCAGCAGACCTTACTCCTTCAACATTTGTTAAAGGTGCAAATGGTAATTTTGAATGTGATACTAAGCATGGTAGAAATATTAAATTTGGTGTTCGTGAACATGCTATGGCTGCAATAGTAAATGGAATCAATTTACACGGTGGATTAAAGGGATTCTGTGCGGGATTCTTTATTTTCTCTGATTATATGAAACCTGCTATGCGTCTTGCGTCTATAATGCAAGTTCCATCAATATTTATATTCTCACACGATACTGTATGTGTAGGAGAAGATGGACCAACTCATCAACCTATTGAACAACTTACTATGTTAAGAAGTATTCCGAATTTCAATATGATTAGACCTGCAGATGCGACTGAGGTTAGTGCTGCGTTAAAGATTGCGTTTGAAAGTAAGTTGACTCCAACTAGTATTTGTACTACACGTCAAGCTGTATTAAATTTAGATTCAACAAAAGAAGATGGTGTTAGAAAAGGTGCTTATGTTGTATTAGAACCTAAAGAAGCTCCTACATCTATTATAATTTCATGTGGTTCTGAACTAGAATTAAGTATTGAAGTTGCAAAAGAATTAAACGCAAATGGTGAGAGTGTTAGAGTTGTATCTATGCCGTCTATGTATTTATTTGAATTGCAAGACAAAAAGTATAAAGAGAAGGTTTTACCATCTAATATAACTAAGAGACTTGCGATTGAAATGGGGCACACTATGCCTTGGTATAAATATGCTTCAAATGTGTATGGAATAGATACTTTCGGTATTTCTTCACCAATTAGCCATATTCATGATCATTTCGGATTTACTAAGAATAATTTAGTAAAAGTATTTAAAAATATAAAATAATGTAAAAAAATATCAAACTATTTTTAGTTTGATGTTTTTTTATTGGTTCTTTAAATAAACGTGTATGTAAATGAAAATTACACAACAGATTTAGTATGTATGTGAACTATAAATAAAGTGTATGTAATACAACAAACGAACTATATATGTAACAAAAAGGGCAGCCGGTAGTGTGGTTGCCCTTGTTATATATGCGAAATCAAAATTAATTTTAATTATTCTTTATATTTTCCACGCTGTTTAAAATTGCGTTTATTTGTATATTTTTTTTTAATTCATAGTATAGGCTCATTTGTGTTAATGACAAATTTAACCCTGTTTTTAAAACGTATGAAATTAGAGCATCATTACGAAACTTTTATTAATTTTCTAATATATGCATTGTTAATGTCAATATAGAATTTACCAATAGGGGGTGCGGACAATTTTTTAGACAACTTTATAATATACTAGTTTTTAGATTTACACAATCTATATTTAATTCTTTTATTTTTAAACCATTCTAAATATTTGTTTAATTCTATAATAAAGTCATCACATTTAGTTTTAGACCAATCTCTTGAATAAAAGAATTCATTCTTAATTGTTCCAAAGAAACCTTCACCCATTGAATTATCTGGGGAACAGCCTTTCTTACTCATAGATCTAGTGTATTTGTAATTTTTCATTCTATCTATCCATGATGGAATTCTATAATGAAATCCTCTATCACTATGGATTATTATATCTTTATTTCCAATTATGCTATGAGCTTTGTCTAACATTTCATTTGTCAAATTTGAATTCGGTGATTTGCCAATAGTCCATGTTATTGGTAATCCGTCATAGCAATCAATTAAAGGTGATAAATAAATCTTACCATCGCACATTCCAAATTCAGAAATGTCAGTTAATGCTTTTGCATGTGGTTTATTAGCCTTAAAATCCCTATTAATTATATTAGGAACCTCAGGACTAATTTCACCCTCGTAAGAAGAATATTTTTTCTTAGTTTTAGGAATATAAACGTATAAGCCTTCTTCGCGCATTAATCTAATTATTACTTTTTCTGAAATATTAATCTTATAGTCTTCGTTTAGAGCTATCTTCATTCTCCTATAGCCATAGGCATTATAATTGCTATTAAAAATAATTTTAATATAATTTCTAATATCTAATATCTTTATATTTATCATCGCTAAGATGCTTTAATTCATAGAAATAAGTGGATTTCTTTATGTTTAATACTTTTATAAGTTCAGTAATTTTATATTCTGATTTTAGGGCGCTAACAATAATAGTCTTTTCTTTATTTGTAAGATTATTAAAATTAGCGCCCATTTCTTTTTTTATTAATTCATTTGCTTTCTTTAATATCTTATTTTCCATTTCAAGTTTTTGATGTTCTTGTTTTAATTTTTTTATTTCATCCTTAAGTTCATCCTTAGTTTTTTCTTTTTCTTTCATAATAGGACCACCTGCTAACTCTTTTTCCCACAAATAAATAGTTTCTCTTGTAACATCATATTTTGCTGCTATTTCATTCATGGAACTAGTTCTTGATGCTGCTTCAATTACTATTTTTTTCTTTTTATCTATATTATACTTAATAGGTGTCTTTTTTACAAAGTGTTTTTGTATATATCTTTTATCTTCTTTAACCCATCTTTTTAACATACTATAAGATGGCTCACCAAATTTTCTTTGGGTCTTCATCATATTTTCACCATGCTGAAAATAATAGTCTAATATTTGTTAATAGTATAATAAGAGTAACCAAAAAAGCTCAAATAACATTTACCAATT
>CAZJSR010000014.1:0-55321 GCA_964548855.1 uncultured Anaeroplasmataceae bacterium
CTCCATTTATATATAACATATTTTCATTATTAAAAAAAGATAGTTTTTCAAAAGAAAATTTTATAATATTAATAATACTTTAAGAGTATACAATTGAAGCAATTGAAGTTTTTTTAAAAAAAAATTATTTTTTTGTTGACATCATAATAAAAAAGTGTATAATAATATTTGTGTTGTGAATAACAAACATATGGACCGTTAGCTCAGTTGGTAGAGCAACTGACTCTTAATCAGTGGGTCTAGGGTTCGAGTCCCTAACGGTCCACCAGTCTTAATTATGTGATAATCTTATGATTATCTTTTTTTTTATTAGGTGAATAACTATGGAAAAAACAAATGCAGTTAGAATATTAGATCAAAATAAAATCAAATATAATATACACGAATATCCACATGATGATACTTGTGTTGATGGAATAAATGTAGCTAAATTATTAAACGAGGATCCCGAACAAGTTTTTAAAACTCTTGTTACAGTGTCTAAAAACAAACAATACTATGTATTCGTATTACCTGTAATTAATGAACTTGATTTAAAAAAATGTGCCAAAGTAGTTAATGAAAAATCCATTGAAATGATTCATGTGAAAGAACTTTTACCACTTACTGGATATGTAAGAGGTGGTTGCTCTCCTATTGGAATGAAAAAGAGTTTTAAAACTATAATACATGAAACAGCATTTTTATATGATACAATTATTTTCAGTGCTGGAAAAATCGGAATGCAAATTGAAATGAAACCTAATGAATTAATTAATTTAATAAACGCTTCATATGCAGACATAATAAAATAGACATCAAACGATGTCTATTTCTTTTTCATTAATTATTTTAGTTTCCTCATATAATTCTAAAATTAATTCTTCATTTCTTCTCTCATAAACTGACAACATTGGCTTAATAGAATTATCTTTTCTTCTTGCTTTATAATTAAGAACAACACGTTTAAGAACACCAGATAATAATATTAATGCAACTAAATTTGGTACAGCCATTAAAACATTAAAACAATCCGATAAATTCCAAACAATATCTATCTTTAATACCGCTCCTAAAACAATCAAAAGAACATATATTATTTTAAAAGGAATTACCGCAATATCTCCAAATAAATATCTAGCGCCTGATTCTCCATAAAATTCCCATGATAAAACTGTTGTAAAGGCAAATAGTGGTAATATAATTGTAAATGCTACTTTCCCGAAAACACCAAGATTATTTTCAAAAGCCCATAATGCCATAGGAGCTCCTTTTTCTAATAATCCCGCTAAATATTGATCATACGCACCAGAAGTTAAGAAAACAAGAGCCATTAATGTACATATTACAAAAGTATCTAAAAATACTTCAAATATACCCCAAAGACCTTGTTTAACAGGTTCTTTAATATCTGATGCACAGTGTGCCATTACTGCAGAACCAAGACCTGCTTCATTTGAAAATACTCCTCTAGATACACCATATCTCATTCCTCTTAATATACCATATCCTAATATACCAGAACCAAACGATTTAAAACTAAAAGCTTCAACAAAAATCCTTTTAAATGCGTTAGGAATGTTACTTATATTCATAGATATAATTATAATTGCTAAAAGCATAAAAACAAGAGCCATAAAAGGAACAATATAAGATGCAAATTTACTTATTCTTTTAATACCACCTATAACAACTAAGAATATAATTACCGCAACAATAATACCTGTTACAATTAATGGAATATTTAAAGACTCTTTAAAAGTAGATGAAATACTGTTAACTTGTGCCATATTATATCCAATACTTGCGAAAACAGTAAATAACGCAAACATTACTGCTAACCACTTAAGTCCAAGTCCATGAGTAATATAATACATTGCACCACCACGATACTCACCTTTTTCATCTTTTTGACGATAATAAATACCAAGTACATTTTCACTAAAACTTGTTAACATTCCAAAAAAAGCACTAAACCACATCCAAAATATTGCACCTGGTCCTCCAAGACATAATGCTGTAGAAACACCAACAATATTACCTGTTCCTACAGTTCCAGCAATCGCAGCAGAAAAAGCTTGAAACTGAGAAACAACTCCTTTTTTTTCTTCATTCTTTTTCTTTTTAAAAATTGATTTAACTGAAGGAATAATAGTTTCTTCTAAACTATGAGGAAAATATGTAACTTGCAAGAATTTCAATCTAAATGATAATAATATACCTGTTCCTAAAATTAAAATCATCATAATTGGTGATAAAACATTAGCATTTATTTTATCAATCCAATTTGCGATATTATCTAAAATACCTAAAAACACAAAAAAACACTCCTTTTTCCTAATAAGTTCATTTTATCATATTACACTAATTCACACAATAAAATAATTTTTTAAACAAAAAAATGAGGTAAATACCTCATTTTATTAGTTTTATACATTTATTTTTTTTATCAACTTTAGAAAAATAAACTTAATATGGATGATATAATTTATTTAGTCTATTAACATCGCAAGATCTACTTCTTGCTTTTCATTAACATCATAGAACCAATCATTTAACGATGTATCACACATAGCTAAATTTTTAACAAATAATTCAGCAATTAAATATGCTCCTTCATATCTTAAATGTGAAGTATCATTTTTTCCTTCCATATAATTAGGATACATATTTGCCGGGAAAATCATATGAAATTTCTTTGTTAATTCTTCCCCTAAATGATTATATAAATCAAGGGTAATTTGGTTTAAATCAACACAAATAATATTATTCTTTTTAGCAAATTCTAACATTGCTTGCGGATATCCTTTATGAGTATCTTGACAAACACCATCAACAAATTTTCTTCTTGAAATAGATGTTGCTAAAACAAAACCACAATCACGTTTTTTTACTTCCGTATAAAAATATTCTAAATTTTTAACATAAGTATCATTTGGAGTTGTAAAACGAAGAGGATCTTCTTGTTTTTCATCATTATGACCAAATTGACATATTACAAAATCACCTGGTTCTAATTTTGATAAAACTAAATCAAATCTACCTTCATCAATAAAACTTTTTGTACTTCTACCATTTTTTGCATAATCATAAATTCTTATGTCCTCATGTGCAAATAAATGAAGCACTTGACCCCAACCTGTTTGTGGATAAGTATTATAGTTATTGTATTGCATTGTTGAATCGCCAATCATATATATATTTTTCATATTTAACCTCTTTTTTTAATATAATTTTACAGTGATGATATGAATCAAAACCAAAAAAAACTTTCTGAAATTTTAGAACAAATTACAAATCTTAATAGTTATGAATTTTCAATATTAGCCAGTATTTTAGGATTAATATTATGTCCACCTTCTCTTGTTTCTGAGAAAAAACAAGCATTAGGTAATTTTTTTATGCTATTAGCACAAACAATTGTAACACTAAGTTCTCAGGAAATCGCTCAAAAATCAAATAATTCATCTGTTGAGTTTGAAGATTTAAAAAAACAAATAATTAAAAATAAGCATAATATTGACGAAATAATTAATTATATAAAGAATTTATAAAGATTCAATTTCAGCAACTGCACAGTCTAAATCATTAGTATCAACATCTTCAATAAGGCCTTCATCTACTTTTTCTCTTATTAAAGGATCAATCGGTAAAGAACCTAATGGAATTAGATGATATTTTGCACATAAATCTACTAATTTTGATTCACCATATGGATAAATTTTTTCATTACAACATGGACATTTTAAATATGCCATATTTTCAACTAATCCAATTATTTTAACATTAGATTTATTTGCCATACCTACAGCTTTACCAACTATCATACTAACTAAATCTTGTGGAGTTGAAACAAGAACTACACCTGATATTGGTAAATTTTGATATACAGTTAGTGCTATATCTGAAGTGCCAGGTGGCATATCAACAAATAGATAATCTAATTCTTCCCAATATGTTTCTTCATAAAATTGTTTTACAGCATTAGCTAAAATTGGACCTCTCCATACAACTGGATCACATTCATTTTGAATCATTAAATTTAATGAAACTATTTTAATATTATTTTTACTTAAAGATGGATATATTAATCCTTTTTCACCTTGTGCCTTTTCTTTTATTCCAAAAGCATGTGGTATTGAAGGACCAGTAATATCTGCATCTAAAATTCCAACTTTATATCCTAATTTATTAAACTTAGATGCTAATAAACAAGTAACAAGTGATTTACCTACTCCACCTTTACCAGACATTACCGCTACAATATGTTTTATTTTAGTTTCTTTTCTAGGTTGAAACTTAGGTATTTCAGTTCTTTCGCTACAATTTTTATTACATGAACTACAATCATGATTACATGACATATTAATACGACCTTTCATTTATATTTACATTACAATTATACAAAATTATTTAAGAATAAACAACAAAATAAGCAAATGCATTTACATTTGCTTATTTATTTTAATTTAAAGTTATAATACCGCTATTATTCAAAGTAATGTTAACATCTAATTCTTCCGATTTTTCATCGACTTCTCTTTTTACTCTTATAGTTAAAATATCATCAATTCTTGCATCTAGTAATATTTCACTAATATCATAAATTGTATTAATATCATATTTAATACCATTAAGACTTGCGCTTATAATCTTATCATTTTCCATTAATTTATTATATGATAAACTTCCTTCTATAACTTCTACTATTTTTAATGTTTGATTAATTTTATATGTATGTGTAATTTCATCAAGATATGCATATGATTCATCAATTTGTACAGTGCATCCAATAATGAACTTATCTAATGTGGTAGTATTCGTTTGAATATAATTATCATAAATTCTTTTAGATAGATTTTTTACAATTCTTGGAGATATTGCATAACATAAACCTTCAACACCTGTAGATTCCATCTTGCAGCATACAATACCTATTAATTCACCATTAGAATTAAATAATCCTCCACCACTATTTCCACCATTAATATCGCAGTCAAACCTAGTTGTTCTAACTTCACAAACTGTACCATCAATATTATATGATGATTTTTCACTTAAAATTGAAATATGACCAGCATTTGCTGAAATTCCTTTACTTTTATTATTTCCTACAGCATAACATTCTTGCCCTATAAATAGAGATGATTCATCCGCCATATTAGGAACCTTACATAAAGAATTTTTAATAATATCACTATTTTCAATTTTTATCATTGCAAGGTCATATGTAATAGATCCTCCAATATATGTAGCATTAATTGCATAATTTTCGTATTCACTACCATAAATAAAACATTTTATATCTGTACTAATTCCATTATTTTCTTGTTGAGAAGCGTTATATAGTACATGATAGTTAGTTAAAATATATGCATTTCCTTGTTCTTTATCTAATTGATAAAAAACACCACTACCTGATGCAGATGTTTGTGAATCACTAGTTTGGCCAAACATATTATATGTTTTTACGTTCCATGTTGATGTTATAGAAACAACATTTAAAAGTGATTCATTCATTTGATATGGCAAACATTCATCACTACTCAGATATTCTTTCACAAAATCTAAAAATGTTCCATCATAACCATTCTTTACGCTTTCATCATATAATTCATTTACTGTAATTGAACTTGCATCTTCACCATCTAAACCATTTGTACCATTTGTACCTTTTAAAGATGATAACCATTCTTCTTCAGTTCCTTCGAATCCATTTTTTACAGCAATTTCATAAGCTGAAAGACCATTTTCTCCTTTATTAGAACAACTAGATATGCCTACTAGTGAAAGGCATAATAATGAAGTTATTCCAATATTTCTAAATATTTTTTTGATATTTTTCATAATATCCCTCTTTTCATTTATATTATAAAAATAAACTTTTGCATAAATAACTAACAATTGTGGTAAATAATGTTATTTGTCCAAACTATTATTAAATAAATACATAAAAATAATATGGGTGATTAAATGTATAATTATTATATACCTAATTACAAATATTTATATCGAAGTGGTAATCATGAACAAGAAGATAGAGGAGTACTTCTTCCTTTTTTAGCGGGAGTTTTAGTTACAACTCCGTTTGTTTTTCTAGCAAAAAATCAAAATCAACAAATGCCATACTATCCTCCACAAGCGCCAATATATTATCCAATGTACCAAAATCCATATATCCCATATTATAGATAAAAACTCAAACAGAGTTTTTATTTTTTCATTAAGTCATCCCTTAAAACAATTTGATTTAAAGCCTTACTTTTCTTTAAATCAATAATTCTTTGATTACTTGATCCTCTAAATTTTAAAGTAATATCTTTTAAATCAATTATAAATTTTCCATCAACTAAAATATCAATATATGATAGCATTTCAGATGTATATTTTGTATATACATTTCCACCACTAATTAAATCCTTATCTAAAGAATATCCAGTATAACACCAAATATTTTTACTTGGAAATTTATCTTTATAAATTCTTAAAAATTTAATTAATCCCTCTTGATTTTCAGGCTCAAAAGGCTCTCCGCCCAATAAAGTTAATCCTACAATATTTTCATTACTTGACAAATTAATTAAATTTTCAATAACAGAATCATCAAATGAAGAACCATAATTAAAATCCCATGCAACAGAATTAAAACATCCTTTACAATGATGTCTACACCCTGAAACAAATAAAGAAACACGAACACCTTCACCATTCGCAATATCAAAATTTTTTATATTAGCATAATTCATACTAAAACCTCTTTATTCTATTCAATATTATTATTAATATCTATATTTTCACTATTATCTTCATTTTCAATTTTCTCTTCATTTACATTCTCAATTTTTTTCATCTTAAAATGTTGTGTTATTTTATTTTTATTATATTTCATATCAAAATATCCAAAAACAACAAAAACAATAGAACCAATCATAACTTCTATTATATCACTCATAGTATCTTCAAGCGCATACCTGCCTAGAAAAGGTTCATGCGTAATATTATCCATATATCTTTGCATATTTGAACCTACAATACTATCCATAGTCCATTCAAATACTTCCCAAATACCTTCACAAGCCATTGCCAAAAAGAATGAAAACCACGCTACAAATCCAGGACTAAGTTTTACAGGAACATCTTCTCTTTGATTAAATATATTAATAATTATAAAACCAATAACAGCCATAAAAACTCCACTAAATCCATGAAGTAAATCATCCCACCATGAGAACTTAATATAAAATTCAAAAATTTCTCCGCAAATTAATGCGCATGAACAAAATGCTAAGAAAATTAATTCAACTGCCACAGGGCAAGAAATTTTCCATAACTTCATCATTATAGTAGGAATGAAAGTTAATACTACCATCGCTGAAGCTTGTAGAATAATAAAAACATATCTACTATCGGCCCTAGTAGTCTTATGATAATCAACTATTAAAGCAACAATTGAAAAAACAATCATTAAAAAACTTAAAACTCTAACAACAATATATACGATTTTTGAAAATTTTTCAGATTTCGTTAATTTTTCACCCATAACCTATCCAAGTAAAAACTTGTACCACCTTTCATATAATACCTTTTTATTATAGATTATATATAAAAAAAATTCAATAATTACAATAAAATTGTAAAAAAAGTTAATTTGAAAAATTAAAAAAAGGATTAAAGTTCAATTTACTTTAATCCCTATTTCATAAAATTACTTAGCTAATGCTTGTGAGACTGCTACTGCAACAGCAACTGTAGCTCCAACCATTGGGTTGTTACCCATACCGATTAATCCCATCATTTCAACGTGAGCAGGAACTGAAGATGAACCAGCAAATTGAGCATCACTATGCATACGTCCCATAGTATCAGTCATACCATATGAAGCAGGTCCAGCTGCCATATTATCTGGGTGAAGAGTACGTCCTGTTCCACCACCAGAAGCTACTGAGAAATACTTCTTTCCAATTTCATTACATTCCTTCTTATATGTTCCAGCAACTGGATGTTGGAAACGTGTTGGGTTAGTAGAGTTACCAGTAATAGAAACATCAACACCTTCTAGATGCATTATTGCAACACCTTCACGAACATCATCAGCTCCATAACATTTAACAGCTAATCTATCTGGATTATTTCCATACTTAGTTTCTTTAACAACATTTACTTTTCCTGTTGAATAGTCAAAAGATGTTTCAACATGAGTAAATCCGTTAATACGAGAAATAATCTTTGCAGCATCCTTTCCAAGACCATTAAGAATAACTCTTAAAGGATCTTTACGTACCTTATTAGCAGTTTTCGCAATACCAATTGCTCCTTCAGCAGCAGCAAATGATTCATGTCCTGCTAAGAATGCGAAACATTTAGTATCTTCATTTAAAAGCATAGCTCCTAAATTACCATGTCCAAGACCAACTTTACGGTCATCTGCAACTGATCCAGGAATACAGAATGCTTGTAATCCTTCACCAATATACTTCGCAGCTTCTGCAGCTGATGATGCATTATTTTTAATAGCTATAGCTGCACCAACAATATATGCATAACATGCATTTTCAAAACAAATAATTTGGATATCTTTTACCATTTGGTAAACATCTAATCCTTTTGATTTACAAATTTCTTCAGCCTCTTCAATAGAAGAAATACCATGTGCGTTTAATACAGTATTAATTTGATTAATACGTCTTTCATATCCTTCAAATGTAATTGCCATTTTTAAATATCCTCCTATTATTCAGTACGTGGATCAATGAACTTAACACCGTCATTGTATCTTCCGTATTGTCCTTTAGCTTTTTCTAATGCTTCTTCTGCCTTCATACCTTTTTTCATGAAGTCAGTGAATTTTCCTAAACTTAAATATTGATATCCACAAATTTCATTATTTTCATCTAAAGCAATTGAAGTAATATATCCTTCAGCTAATTCAAGATATCTAGGTCCTTTTTCTTTAGTTGAATAAATAGTACCAACTTGGCTACGAAGTCCTTTTCCTAAGTCTTCAAGTCCAGCACCTACATGAAGTCCACCTTCAGAGAATGCAGATTGAGTTCTACCATAAATGATTTGTAAGAATAGTTCTCTCATTGCAGTATTAATCGCATCACAAACTAGGTCAGTATTAACTGCTTCAAGTAATGTTTTACCAACGATAGCTTCTGAAGCCATAGCTGCAGAGTGAGTCATACCTGAACATCCAATAGTTTCAATTAATGCTTCTTCAATGATTCCATTTTTAACATTTAATGTTAATTTACAAGCACCTTGTTGAGGAGCACACCATCCGATACCATGAGTGAATCCACTAATATCTTTTATTTCTCTTGAATAAACCCATTTTCCTTCTTCAGGAATAGGAGCACAACCGTGTTGTCCACCACAATTAACTTTGCACATATTTTGTACATCTTTAGTAAAATGCATAATAATAAATTCCTTCCTTATTATATTTTTAAATTTCCCATATAATTATACCAAACTATACTCCAAATTTAAATAGAATATTTTTTTTTTTACATTTTTTTAATTTCTAATCATTTTTTAATTTAAATATTTAACAATTTCTTTAGTTTTAAATGACAGTGATAAAATAAATGTCATTAATAATGATAATAAATATGTAACAATAAAAACAATTATAAATGCAATGAAAAAATATCCGATATTTATATGTAAATCAATAGATAAACTATTTAAATATTCTATTTCAAAAATATTATTCATAAAAATCGTTATCACAATTGAACCAATAAAACCAACAATAAAAGATATAATTAATGACTTAAGAAATGTATATGAAATTTCTGTGAACAATTCTTTGAAAATATTTTTTCTTTCCATTCCCATAGTTTGAAGCATTCCATAATATTTCTTTTGTTTTTCAATATAATGATACATCATATTAAATAAATTCAAAATACATAGAATAGATGATATTAAAACTATAATTATAGTTATATATAAAACCAAATTATATATTGAATAAAAATAAGAATATCTATTAAATAATGATTTTTGATAAAATTCCAAAATAGAAATATATTTATTAGAAGAAACAGACTTGTAAAAATAATCTTCTAATATTGAGTTTGCTTCAAATATTGATTTAAAATCTTTAAAAGTTAATAAAAACATACCATCATTAGTATCGTAATAATTGTATTCTTTATTAGCATGAGTTGCTAGATAACCAAGTGGAATAAATAATTTGTTATTGTTCTTACAGTATTCAATCATTGTTGTAAAAGTATTTTCATAAAAAAATTTATCATTTTCATATTGAGGCATACATAAAGAATTATCAATACTAATAGATTCATTAGTAATCCAAAATAATGGTTCTTCTTGTGGAATTGAATTATTTTCTGCTTCAGTTAGTCTAGTTTCACTACTATATATTTTATAATCAAATACTCCAACAATTTTAAAATCCGTCATAACATCTATATATTGATTATAATATTCATTTGGACTTTCAATAAAATCACAATAATTATCAGTATAAGAACAATGAATCTTTAAAGATATATTTTTTCCTATATAATCATTTGGATTTAAATTAAAAATTTCAAAAAATAAAGATGATAACATAATTTCACCCATAGATTTTCGAGAAAAAACATCACCTGAAATTAATACGTTTTCACTAAAATCATAATCAGTTTGTAAAAATAGATTAGAAGTATTGTTCATATCTATAACATCAAAAAGAAGTCTTTCAGGCCAAATTAAATCTTCGTTATGATTATATTTAATTTTATTATTGATGATAAATTCTTTATCATCAATAATAAATTTATCATAAAATGATTTATTTTTGAAATAAAATTGTTTCATCAATATATAATCACTTACACCTTTAATATTCTTTAGATCATCAATATAATCATATTTGATTGCATTAACAATTACTTTATCATCATCTTCATAATATTTACAACTTGAATTTGACATTTTTATACTTGTTGTTCTTAGATCCTTTACATTATAAATTTCATTAGTTAATGAATATTTAAATGATAATGCAACAAATGATAATAAAGTTATAATAGATAATGTAATAGATAAAACAATATTTAATTTTTTATTACTTCTTTTTTTTATATTTAATTTTGCTAAATATAAATAATCTGATATTTTCATCGTACTTCGCCACCATCTATTCTTATTGAATTATATTTTTTTCTTAATTTGAATATATATAAAATTAAAATACTAATAATAAATATAAAGAAAATTGTAATAGGCACATAAAAATGATAATATGATAAAATTTTATAATTTGTATAATAAATCATAATATCATAATTTCTTCTTAAGAAAAATACTATAATATTATTAAAAACGTTTTTTAGTAATATTGACAATAATACTGAAATAATAGAACATATGAAGATTATAATAAATATTTCTATTAAATATATTTTCACAAAATCTTTTTTCTTAATACCGTATGCTTTATATATACTCATGACATATGATGATTCTAAAATTACTATATTTATAAATGTAAATATACACAATAAAGATATAATAATAAATATAAAAATAAAAATCATAGCGCAAATCATTATATATTTATTTACTAAATTTGTTTTATTAAAAGTATCAATACTGCTCTTATAGGAATATAATTCGAACTTTTGATAATCAGAAGGCGATGTACTTAAATCATAATCAAAGTTAATATTCATCTTATTTTCATTAATATAATCATTTTCAAAGTCTTTTATCTCATATACAAAGCTATCTACTTGTTTCATACAATCATCAAAGTTATCTCTAGTTATATTTAAATATAATGTATAAGAGCTTATTAAAATGTCGTCTATATATGTATAATCAAATAATAAATCATCTTTAAATTCATTTTCATAGTATCCACAATATTTAAATTTTACATTTTTATTAACTTCTCCATTTATATTGTAATACTTTATATTAAAATCATAATATGAATTAAGTTCTAATTTAATGTTATTTTTCTTTTCATAATTTTCTTTAAAATCTTTTTTTAAATAAATAAAATCATTTGAATTGACATCTTCATTTTCAACTAAATTTAAATTAATTTTATCAATATATCTATAATTAGTTAAATAATAACCATTTGCTCTATATTGATTATAATCAATATAATCAATATAATTAGATATTTTTTCTAATTTTTCTTCTCTTTTATCAGAATCACTTAGGAAAAAATAATTAGTAAAAATTTTAACTTCCTTATCACTTTTATCAACTTCTGAGTAATATTTAGTAATTATCTCATTAGAATTATTTATATATGATAATGATGAATTTAAAATAATAATACTAAATACTGTAATAACTATAAATTGGATAGATAATAAAATTAGTTTTAATTTATTCTTTATTAAATTTTTATAAACAAAAAACATTAAATCTTTAATCTTCATATATACCTCTAATTATAGTATTTTACCATCTTTAATAGTAACTACTTTATCTGCATAATTAGTATATTTCAAATTATGCGTTACTAATATAACTGTTATATTATTCTTAGTAAGTGACTTTAGAATATTGATAACATCATCACCATTAGTCTCATCAAGTGCTCCTGTTGGTTCATCTGCTAAAATTATTTTAGGATTTGAAACTAAAGCTCTTGCGATTGATACTTTTTGACGCTCTCCACCAGATAGATTTTTAGCTTTTTGATTTATTTTACCTAAAAGACCAAGTCTATCAATAATTTCTTTAGCTCTTTCTTCTCTTTCTTTTTTTCTCACACCTGCAATAACTAAAGGCATAACTACATTTTCAAGAACTGTATAATCTAAATCTAAAAAGAATGATTGAAAAATATAACCGATATTTTTATTTCTAAATTCACATAATTCTTTTTGGCTTAAGTTATTTATATTTTTATCATCAATATAAATATTCCCACTTGTTAAAGAATCAATTGCCCCTATTAAATTAAGAAGAGTAGTTTTACCACTACCTGATTGACCTATAATTACAGTCATTTTTGATGTTTCTATTTCTAAGTTAACATCTTTAATTGCATAAAATAGAGTTTCTTTTTCTCCATATTGTTTACATACATTTTCTAATCTTATCATATTAATCAATTCCTAAATTCTAAATATACTTTTACATTCTTTTTTTTCCAATCATCATTACCACTACCTGTAGCACCATATAGAATCCAAACAGAATTATATTCAATATTAATAGGAACATTAATACTTTCATATACATTTTTAAAATTTTTACCTTTTTCTAAACCTAATTCCTTTGGACTTGTGTTCAATTGTAACACTTCTTTACTATTTCCAAAATATATTAAAACATAACTATTTCCTTTATCAATTTGTCTTGCGTCTAACGTTACTTTTATATTTATTTCTTTATAATATTTATTATATAGTGGATCAAACATAACTTGATTTTTATCTTGTTTGTCTCTCCCGTCATCAGTAATTGTTTTTTCACCAGGAAAAACGCCTTCAACAATAGAAACAACATTCCTTTCACTATTCATTTTTAATGAATAATATATATACATTTTTTCCATAATGCTTCTAATATCAAAATTAAAATATTCCCAAATTGGAACTAGTCTATTACTAGAAGATGGAATAAATCCATTTGATTCATAAGTATAAACACTAGATGTATAATTAGAAGAACCTAAAAAACTTTTTAATGAAGAATTTAAAAAAGAATTAACTTGTGTATTATCAGCACAAAGCGAGATTGTAGAACTAAATTCATTGTTAACGAAATTAGAAATTGCAGAATCATTTGAAGCACACATTGCATTTTTCTCTAAAAGATTACCATATGTTGCGGATAAAACAATATGAGTACCATAATTATTAAAAATTCTAAAAAAATCTTCTTCTTTATTAGAATTCACTGCATCCATGACTAATTCAACAAATTCACTTGAATAATAATTGCTCATATCATTTTTTAAATTAGATAAAGAAACTAGTTTATTTTTTACAACTTTTCTATATGAATAAAAACCATAAAAATTATAAGAATAAGTGTTATTACTGATATTCAAATTATTTGATAAAAAAACATTATTAGAATACTTAGCTAAAGATGCATTTAATCCACAATTTGTAGAATATCCTTCATAAAATTCTTCAGTATTTGATGACTTAACTTCAGAAATCGTTGTTTCATCATATCCATTTTTTGTAATAATATCAAAATCATTATATAATTTATCCAAATCAAATACATAATAATTATCATTTACCGAAAATGAACTTAAGTTATCTCTAACAAAATTCACCGTTTTTCCAACATCATTTGTATAAGTGTTTGCACTTATACAAATACTTGGTCCAAAACAAGATAAACAAAAAATCATAAAAATAAATACTTTTCTCTTCATATACCATTTCTCCTTCTTTTAAATTATATATTATTTGTATAAATAATCAAATATCCTTCAAAAAAAAAGATAGAAAATTCAAATAATCTATCTTTTTAGAATCAAAAATTATATTGTTTTTACATTAAAATCAAGAATCTTCATATTATCAGAAGTAAATTCAAAATAACTCAAACTACAATTATTTAATCTATCATTAAATCTATATGATATATCAATTGCTGTACTTAATGCTTTTATTGCATGAGAATGAGAAACAACTAAAATTTTTTTTTCAGGATACATTTTTGCTAACTTTTTACATTCTGAAATAACTCTACTTCTAATTTCATAAGTTTTTTCAAGACCTTCAGCTCTGTCATTTAGAATATCAACAAAAACTTCATCACATACATCAAGGCCTTCACATACACCAAAACACCTTTCAATGAAAGCTTCATTAATAATAACATCATCTTTAAAATCAATTTCTTCTTTAATAATTTGTGCAGTTTCTAAAGCTCTCGTTAGAGGACTAGACATAATAATATCAAAATTATTATCATTATCCTTTATCCATTTTCCAAGCAAATGAGCCTCTTCTTTTCCCGTGTCATTTAATGGAAAATCTCTTTGGCCTTGAATTTTTTTTAATCTATTTTGTTCTGTTTGACCATGTCTTGCGAAACAAATAATCATATAAACCTCACTACTTAATAATAAATTCTTCTGTATAATATGCTTCTTTCATAATTTCTTTCATATCATTGACAAGTGGAACTCTTGGATTAGATGGAGAACATTGATCTTCATATGCTAGATATGCAAGTTCGTCTAATGCATTTAAATATTCCTCTTCATTAATTCCTTGACTCTTGAAATTCATTTTTATTCCAACCTTTGCACCTAACATACCGCATGCTTTTCTATATGATTCAACACCTTCTTCGACTGTATCAGCCTTAAGACCTAAAGTTTTCGCAAGTTCTTGGTATCTTTCATCAGCTCTATAATAATTATATTTAGGCCAAGTTGATAGTTTATCAGGTTTTGTTCCGTTATATTTTATTGTAAAAGGTAACAATATAGCATTAGCTCTACCATGTGTTACATGGAAAGATGCACCTATTTTATGAGCCATTGAATGATTCATTCCTAAAAAAGCATTTGCAAATGCCATACCTGCAATACAAGATGCATTGTGCATTTTTTCTTTAGCTTCATAATCAGTATTATCAAGATAACTTCTTTCTAGATATTTAAAAACAAGTTTTATGGCTTGAATACATAATCCATCTGTAAAATCAGATGCAAGTGTTGAAACATACGCTTCAGTAGCATGCGTCAAAACATCCATTCCAGTATCCGCAATAATATGAGGTGGCAAATTCATTGTAAATGCAGGATCAATAATTGCAACAGTAGGCGTTAAAGAATAATCAGCTAAAGGATATTTTTTATGTTCAACTTTATCTGTAATTACGGCAAATGGTGTTACTTCGCTACCTGTACCTGAAGTAGTAGGAATACATACTAATTTTGCTTTCTTACCAAGTTCTGGGTATTGAAAAGCTCTTTTTCTTATATCCATAAACTTTTGTTTTAAATCATTAAAATCAACTTCAGGATATTCATAAAATAACCACATTCCTTTTGCTGCATCCATTGGTGATCCACCACCAAGGGCAATAATTGTATCAGGTTCAAAACTTCTAATTAAATCAACGCCTGCTTTAATAGTTTGAATACTTGGATCAGATTCTACATCACAAAATAGTTGATACTGAACTTGATTGCGTCTTAATTTTAATTGATCAGTAATCTTATTAACATATCCAAGTTCAACCATTGAACGATCCGTAACAATCACAACTTTTTCCATTTGCTTCATTTGATGTAAATATTCAATTGAATCTCGTTCAAAATAAATCTTTGATGGAATTTTAAACCATTGCATATTATTACGTCTCCTTCCTAATTTTTTTATATTTAATAAATTAATTGCACTTACATTATCATCAGTTGAATTTCTACCATAAGAACCGCATCCAAGAGTTAAAGATGGCAAAAACGAATTATAAACATTTCCGATTCCACCAAATGTAGAAGGAGAATTTTCAATTATTCTTATTGCAGGAACTATATCTCCAAACTTAATAGCTAATTCTTTATTTGATGTATGAATTGCTGCTGAATGACCAAGTCCATTAAACATTACCATATCTTTACATAATCTTAATCCTTCTTCGTTTGAATTACTTCTTAAAACTGCAAGAACAGGACTTAATTTTTCTCTTGTTAAAGGTTCAATTTCACCTACTGAAGAACACTTTACAAGAATTATTGTTGTTCGCTTAGGAACATCAAAACCAGCAAGCTTAGCAATACTATAAGAATCAAGTCCTACAATTTGTGGATTTAATTTAGCAACTTTATTATCTTCAGTTATTCCAAACATTAATTTTTCTAATAAATTCTTTTCAGAATCATTACAAATATATGCTCTATGTAATTCAAATAATTTTAATACCTCATCATATATTTCATTATCGATTATTACCGCTTGTTCAGAAGCACAAATCATTCCATTATCAAATGATTTTGACATTACAACATCATTAACAGCTTGTTTTAAATTACAAGTTTTTTCAATATATGCAGGTACATTACCAGCACCTACACCAAGAGCAGGTTTACCACATGAATATGCACTTTTAACCATTGCATTTCCGCCAGTTGCTAAAATAAGCGAAACCCCATCATTATTCATAAGATAATTAGTTTTTTCAATTGATGGCTCACAAATCCATTGTATACAATTCTTTGGTGCGCCAGCATCTATGGCTGCTTCATAGACTATTTTTGCTGCTTCAATAGAACATTTAAGTGCACTTGGATGAAATGAGAATATAACTGGATTTCTAGTTTTTAAACAAATTAAAGATTTAAAAATGGTTGTGGATGTAGGATTTGTAACTGGTGTTAATGCTGCAACACAACCTACAGGTTCAGCAATTTTTATAATACCACTAACTGGATCATCATCAATAACACCAACTGTCTTTAAATGTCTCATATTATTCACAACATATTCACATGCAAATAAATTTTTTGTGGCTTTATCCTCAAATACTCCTCTTTTAGTTTCATTAACAGCTTCTTTAGCTAAAAAACCATGGTGATCTAAAGCCGCAACCGAAGCCTTAGCTACAATATAATCAATTTTTTCTTGCGTGAAATTTTCAAATTCTTCAAGACACTTTAAACTATTTTTAACAAGTGTATCTATTTCATTTTTATATACTTCCATAAACTCTTCCACCCTTCTATTAGTTTTTAAAACTAACAAATCCATCTAAATCAACTGAAAGTTGTTCTAATAAATCTTTCGCATCAATAGAACCAGAATTTTTAGCCTTAATTAATTCGTCATAACCTTTTTTTAAATCAACATCACAACCAAGTCCATAAACATAACATTTTCCTATATATAAATGTGATAATTCTAAATCAAAATACTTTAAAGATTCATTAAAACAATAAAAAGCTTTTTCATAATCTTTTACAATTCCCTCACCATAATATCTTAATTTACCAATATAAAAGTATCCATAAGATTTTTCTATAAGATCATCACTTTCAATAGCTTCTAGATAACATTCATATGCTTTAAAATAATTTTTCTTAACACCAAGCCCAAAGTAATAACAATCACCAAGTGCATTAAATACTTTATTACTTTTATATTTTAAAGCCTTTTGATAATACTTAAATGCTAGTTTATTATTAATAATTCCACTAAAACCATGTAAATAAAAATCACCTAGTGCTAATAATGCATCAGGATTATTAAACTTTGATGCATTTTGATAATATTTAAATGCTTTATTATAATCTTGTGCTACATATTCTTCATTAAAATATGAATCAGCTAAAAACATTATTGCATTTTCATTATTTAAGTTTGCAGCACATTCTAAATATAAAAATGCTTTTAAAATATTATTATTTTCATTATGGAAATCAATATAGAATTTTGCAAGTGCATAATAACATGAAGAATCATTTTTTTGGCATCCTAATAATAAATATTTTTCTGCTAAAAGCGAATTTTCAGCACATCCATAACCATATAAATGACAATAACCTAAGTAAAAACATGCTTCCTTTATATCAGCTTCATATGCTAATTTAAATAATTTATATGCAAATGAAAAATCATGATTAGAAATATCTCCTTCTAAATAAATTCTACCAAGCATAATATATGATGATATATCATTTATTTCATATGCCTTATAATAATATTCAAACGCTTTTTCATGGTCTTTTAAAACATAATAACCAAAGAAATAACAATCTCCTAATAATTTATATGCACCTTTATTACCTTTTAGCAATCCTTTATTTATTAAATTATAAGCTTTTTTATACTTTTTCTTTAAAATTAAATTTGAAATCTTATTTAAAGGCATCATTATATCACCTATTTTATCATATCATATCTAATATATTTTATATTATTTAAATCATATTCCTTAGAATCCTCATCTTTATCAATTATAAGAATATACCCATCCTTATAATCTCTATAAGTCACTCCACCGTTATCATATATATATTTTTGAATATTTAAAGCCTCATTTATATATTTACTAACTCTTTTTGAAAAAGCATATTTCATCCCTTTTAAATGACCATATTCTTTTTCTTTTTCATATAATTTATCTAAAGATAAAACTAATTCTTTTCTTTTTAAATACTCTATTTTTCTTAATTCTTTTTTTTCTTCTCTCAACTTTTTTTCATTTAAATAATCATTATATGTCTTATATTTAAATTTATCCAAAAAATCAACTGTTGATAAATTAAGACTTTCAAAAATTTTCTTATAAATTAAATATGTCATATATGCATCATCATCACTTTTATGACAAACAATATTAGATATATCAATTTCTAAATCTTTCATAGTGTCATCAAGACCAAGTACATGGTCATAGCCTTTAACTTTCCTATGGATTTCTTGAATATCTAAATATTTGAAATCGAACATTCTAAGATTATATCTCTTACATGCATCAGCTAAATATTTAATATCATTTAATATTGAAAATCCAACAACTATTGTATTACCAGTAAATAGTTCTTTAATTTGATCAAACCTCTCTTTAAAAGTAGGGCTATTATAAAATACTGATTTAGGATAAAATAAATTCACATCATACTTTTTGTCATATAAATGATAATCAAATATATCTTCAGGATTAATCGTTAAATCTTCTTTTTTTATTATATTAAATTTTTCATCACAAAGTACGTAACCTAAACTACAAATTTTACTAACTTTATCAAAAGAATTAGCACCTTCGCAATCGTAAAATAAATATTTCATAAAACACCTTATTCTAACAAATCTGAATCTTCATAAATATCCTTCGCAAGAATAATTCTAGTTGAATAAACATCATTTTCTGGATACACAAATTCAGATTCATATAAATTTAAATATTTAATTATATTTCCATAGCTTGGATAGATTATAAATAATTTTACTGAGTTCTTCAATCTTTCATTTTCAACTTTAAAATCAATCATTTTAGAAATATTTTTTAGTTTAATAAATTTCTTTTTTTGAGTATTTCTAATAAACCAATCATCTTTATCCTTTATTATTAAATCATTGTTATTAGGAATATAAAGAAGTTTAATATAATATATATTATATTTCAGTTCTAATCTATAATCATATGGCATATCCTTTACTTTAGTAAACGAATAGTTTTCATTATCAGCTAGTTTTTTTAAAAAATGTTCTAAACGTCTTTTATTTAATATTTTTAATATATATATAGTTATAATTGAAACACATATTAAAATTAAAAAAATAACTAATAAAAAAATATATATAATATTTGTATTTGATGAAGATACTAAAGCCATAAAACTCACTCTTTTCTATTATGATAAGAACAATGTTTACATATATCTAAAACAAGTTTATTATCATTAAAGCCTTTAATAACTGATTTAAATAAATCACTATTTAAAATATCGTTTAAACTACTAGAAAAAATATTTCCTAAATTTGACGAAGCACAACTATCAAGACAGCAAATCGAAACATTACCATTTGCTAAAATTGCAATATGTGTTTTCCCACCCCTACATGTACCATAAGAACTGTAATATGGATTATCTAAACTAGGCCACTTAAATTCAGTATCAGTAGTAATTATAATATAATCTTTTAATTTAGAATTTTTAAAATCATATTTAAAATTAAATTTTTCATTTAAATATCCAATAATAACTTCATTATGTCTTTTTATAATATCATTAGTATTCGCCCATAATCTTAAATTAAATATAATTTTAGGATTAATATTATGCGAAAATGTTATAAAATTAAAAACTTTATCTAAGTATTCATATGTCATATTTCTACTTAATTCATAAGATGAATGAAGAGAAATATTCATTTTATTAAATTTTATAAATTCTAAAATATGATATTTATCTAATAAAAAACCATTCGTAGTAATCATTATCTTAAAATATTTTGATGCATAAGATACCATTTCTACTAAATCTTTATGGATTAAAGGTTCACCTAAAACATGCAAAACAATTTCTTTTGTATAGTGTTTGATTTCTTCACAAACATATTTAAAATTATCTAACGACATAATTCTAGTATTTTTTTTATTAGTACAAAAATGACAATTCAAATTACAATAATCAGATAATTCTACATATATTCTTTTAAACATTTTTACTACCTACATACTTTTTATATAAATACTTAAACAATTTAATGCACATTATGAATTCAAAAATTACACTTATCATGAATAATATCATAAAAATATAAACAAATACGACCTTACCTTCAAATAAAATAACTGATGATAAAAATAAAATCATAAAAATAGTTGATAATACAATTGATATTATTGACAATATTTTTGTTTTTTTAGATAATATTATATTTTTATCTACCATTTTTTACACCTTCATTGACAATATTTAAAACCAAATCTCCAAGTTCTGATGTAGACATTTCGTTATATTCATTAGGATATATTGGTTTATGAATAATAAGTTTAATTTTAGTTCTATTATAAAAATGTCTAGAGGCAATTTTACTAGATCCAATAATCGATACAGGTGAGATTGCAGCATTCGCTTTAGTAGCTAATTTATAACTTCCAGGTTTAACATCATACATCAATTCAGTTTCACGACTTTTAATTCCACCTTCTGGGAATATCATATAACTAATATTAGTTTCTTTAATATTTTTAATTCCTTGAATGATTGATTTCATAGCTTCCCTATCATTCTCTCTATCAATTAATATAACACCCATAGTATTCATTAAAAATTTTAATATTTTAATTTTACCTAGTGATTTTTTAGCAGCTGCAGTCATTACTTTTTTATAAGAATTGTAAATAATAACTGGATCTAACATTGATTTGTGATTACCATATACAACAAATGGAGTTGTAGGAATGTTTTCTGCACCTACAACTTCTATTTTTACTTTTCCAACAAGCAATATAAAATCTGTATATTGTCTCAAAATCCAATGTTTAAACCTATTTGTAAATTTAGTTAACGCAAAGAATAATAATACAAATAATGTAAAAATTAACAAAGAAATAACTGCGCTAACAAAACCAAGTCCAATATATATTAAAATATACCATCCATTTAGGATGTGTGGTAACACACTACAATAAAGCCATGAAAATAGACCACAAGATATTAATAGTAATAATAAAATTAACATTTTAATTCTCCTTTGAAAATACTTGATAACTAACTAACTCAGTGTCACTTTTAGAAACTAATCTCCATTTTGCCAAATCAAATTTAGGAAAATATGTATCGCCTTCATGATGTCCTTTTATAAATGAAATATATAAATTATCAGCATAAGGAAGAGATAAATCATAAATAATACTTCCTCCTATAACCCAAAGTTCATCTTTATAATTTTTGATAAAGTCTTCACCGCATGAAACAACAATCGCATCATCTAAAACAATATTTTTTCTTGTTGCGACATATATTTTATTATAAGGAAGAGGTCTATCTTTATAATAAGATTTCAATGAAATATAGTTATTATAGCCTAAAAAAACATCTTTACCATTTGTTTTTTCTTTATAATAAAGTAAATCTTCTTTAATATGCCACGGCATACGGTTTTCTTTCCCTATTAACCAATCTTCATCCATAGCCCAAATTAAATTAATCATTATACAGCCACAACTCCTTTAATTGTAGGATGAGGATCATATCCTTCTAATTTAAAGTCATCATATTTAAAATCAAAAATGTTCTTAACATCTTTATTAATAATCATACGAGGTAATTTTCTAGTATCTCTTGTAAGTTGTAAGTTAATTTGTTCTATATGATTTGTATAAATATGCGCATCACCTAATGTATGTATAAAATCACCATACTCAAGACCACAAACATTCGCAATCATCATTGTAAATAGTGCATAACTTGCAATATTAAAAGGAACACCTAAAAATACATCTGCACTTCTTTGATATAGTTGACATGAAAGTTTATTATTACATACATAAAATTGCATAAAAGAATGACATGGTGGAAGTGCCATATCTTTAACTTCAGCAGGATTCCATGCACTTATGATTAAACGTCTTGAATCTGGATTAGTTTTAATTTGATAAATCAAATCACTAAGTTGATCAACACCACCAAAATTTCTCCATTGTTTACCATATACTGGTCCTAAATTTCCCCATTTTTTAGCAAAATTATCATCTTCTTTTATATTTTTAACAAATTCTTCAATAGTTTCACCTTTATATGCATCACTTTTTTTAAATATTTCATATGGCCATTCATTCCAAATTCTAACATCATTATCAACTAAGTACTTAATATTAGTACTACCTGAAATAAACCATAATAATTCATGAATTATAGCTTTTAAATATACTTTTTTAGTTGTAAGCAATGGAAATCCTTCGTTTAGGTCAAAACGCATTTGATAACCAAACACAGAATACGTACCTGTACCTGTTCTATCTTCTTTCTTAATTCCATTTTTTAATATATGTCTACATAAATCTAAATATTGTTTCAAAAAAATCACTCCTATTAAAAATTATATCATATAATTATACATTTTTAAATATTATCAAAATACACTATTTTTGTTTAAAACATTAAAATCTGATAAAAATTCAAATACAGTGCTAAGGAATCCTATAAACATTATGATTGGTGTTATTATTCTTCCTGGTCTATATTCAACAAATTTTAATAAATTTTTGCTATACTCTAATGCTGGATTCATTAATGATTTGAAATTTAAAACCATAATTCCAGAAGTTAAGAATAATAAAGCTTTTATAATATGCATTATAAAACTTTTTTTATTATCAAGAAAAATATTAATTATTACAATTAAAAGCATAAATAAATACGGCAATAAAGCCAAAAATGAAAAATCAAAATATACTTTACCTTGTTCTTCTTTTACACCTGTAAGGGCAATAAATGTATTATAATTTTTATCAACCAAACCAGCTTTAACATGAATTATTGGAATATACATTGATATAAAAATCAAAACACATATAACTATTTGAATTATTGAAATATTTTTAACTATCTTATTTAAAATTCTCATAAAATACCTCTTATTTAATATATAAATTTATTATATGATAAATCGCATCAACATTCAAGAAAATAAATGCTGACCTTAATAGGCCAGCATTACTCCTAATCTGATATTTTCTTGTTTGTTGATGCTAAAAAAAGAACTCTTTCAGCAATAATTTCCGGTACATATATTACACTATCATTTTGTAGGGTTTGGCTTTTTATAGCTATTCTTCCTTTTATCGCAATCATATCGCCTTTATGACAATATTCTTTTGTAGGAATACAGTATGGATCCCATAATACTACATTTATGAAGTCTGTATCGAAACCATTAGTTTTTGCATTTTTAAATGGTCTATCAACGGCTAATGTAATTGTTGAAACATTCTTATCTTCTTTATATTTATTCACCTCAACATCTTGTACTAATCTTCCGACTAGGAACACATAATTATACAAATAAATCCCTCCTTTCCTATGGTAAGTTTATTTTATATGAAAATATTTCATATGAAAAATAGCCAAATAAAGATTAGAATTTTTACATAAATTATGTTTTATATGAAAATTTTATTTTTAATAATAAAAATATTAAACATACTGACCATAACTTACATTTTTTTATCAATTGAAACAAAAAAAAGACTACTTTCGTAATCTTTTCAACCATTAATTACAATATATTGTTCTATATCATATAACTTATCATCTTTAAATATTAATTGTATTCTATCACTTGATTTAGAATTATTTTTATATTTAGAGTATTCATATACTAATAGATCTTTTGTATCAGTCTTAGGTTCTACATCTTTAAATAATTTTTTTACTTCTTCTTTTTCAAGACCCATAACTAATTCTTTACTTGCATCTAAAATTATTTGTTTCTTTCTATCTTCTTCTTCATTAAATTTTATATTTCTCATTTTTATAAAATTTAATCCAAGACAATATATAACTATAACTGCAATAACAACCCAAAAGGCAATTGTTAATAAAGTCTTAGTTATAGCATTTAAAAGTATAATATTAATCACAAAAACACCTCATTAATTATTTATTGATTCTAATGCTATTTTAATCATTGAATCAAAACATTTTTCTCTTTGTGATGATGTAGTTTTTTCATTAGTCACAAAAGAATCTGAAATTGTAAGAATACATGCTGCATTCTTATTTAATAGTTTAGCGTTTGCAAACAAAGCATAAGATTCCATTTCAACAACTTTACAATTATGCTTATTAACTAAACTTAAATAATCCTTATTAGTATGATAAAAAACATCAGATGAATGGCAATTTACAACACTTAAATCTATATTAAGTTTTTTTGCACAGTTAATAAGTTTCTCATTCAAATCATTTGATGGATATAGTATAGACGGATAATTATTTAAAACTTTACCATATGTAGACTCGCTAAAAGCTTCACCAACAAGCACAACATCAAAAACATTTAAATCTGCAGTATATGCTCCAGCAGAACCAACTCTAATTATATTTTCAACTCCATAAAATGAAAACAATTCATATGAATATATACCTATGGATGGCATTCCCATCCCCGATGCCATTACTGAAACTTTTTTGCCATTATAATAACCAGTATATCCAAAAATATTTCTAACAGTATTAAAACATATAACATCTTCTAAATATGTTTGTGCAATATATTTAGCTCTAAGAGGGTCTCCAGGCATTAATACTGTTTTCGCAATATTATCTTTATTATCTAATGCTATATGTGGTGTAGGAATATTAGACATTTTTATTCTCTCCTTCTTTAATTTTCACTCCATTTGATGTACCTATTCTATTAGCACCAGCATTAACCATTTCTACATAAGTTTCATAATCTTTAACTCCACCTGATGCTTTTACACCAAAATCATTTCCAACTGTTTCTCTCATTAATTTAACATTTTCAATTGTTGCACCATTTGATGCAAATCCTGTTGATGTTTTAACAAAATCCGCACCAACTTCTTTTGCTATCTCGCAAACTTTAACAATTTCATCATTTGTTAAAAAACATGTTTCAAGAATAACCTTAACTAGAACTCCGCTTGCTGCATTTACAACTTCTTTTATATCATGCATAACTGCATCATAATGATGAGCCTTAGTTTCTCCTATATTAATTACCATATCAATTTCATCTGCGCCATCTGAGATTGCTTTAGTAGTTTCAAAAGCTTTTACAGCTGTTGTATTTGCACCAAGAGGAAATCCAATAACTGTACAAACTTTAATATCAGTTCCATTTAATAATTTTTTTGCTAAAGAAACCCAGTATGGGTTAACACAAACACTCATAAAGTCATTTTCATATGCTTCATTACATAACTTCATAATATCATCACTTGTTGCATATTGAGCAAGTTTTGTATGATCAATATATTTTGAATTAAACATTATCCCACTCCTTAAATATCTAATATTGATTCTAATTCAATTTTCTTTAAATTTACTTGAATCTCAGGATACTTTGTTTTTATTATATGCTTTTTTATCTTTTTTATATGTTTAGGATTTAACATATATATTCCAAACATTCCATCATTGATTACTTCAAATGAATTAGATACATTGTCAAGTAAATCTTCAAATTTAATAACCTTCCTTATTATTCCATCATCATATATAAAAATTTGAACATTAGAAGGAATAATAAAAGGATCAAGACCATCCCACTTTGCTCCTATAAAAGCCTTTCTACTTCCAGGTCTTCTAAAAAATTCATATGAAAGTGGTATCGCATTATATTCTTTATAATTATTTTTAAGTAACTCTTTATTTTCTACATAATGATACACTCTTTCAAGTTCATCTGAATCAATTTTACTGTATTGCATAAATTCTTCTTCATGTCTTATTTTATAAGCTTGTTTTATTCCATCATATGCCTTTAGCATAGTAACTCTTCTATACGGTAAGACATCTGAAAAAGTCTCATTATAAACGAAAAAAGAATATCTTTTACACATTGTCTCAACAATATTTAAAAGTTTATTTATTTTATAATCTGGATATAAAATATCGAATTCGATTCTGATATTTAAATCCAAAAATTGTGGTGATATTCTATGAATATCAGGCACAACAGATTTTTCGCCAAAAATAAATTCCGCTTTTAAATCTATATCGCGGTTATCGTAATATGCAATTTTTTCTGATTGTCTAGTTTCCGTATCAAGTTTTATATATTTATTATCATTTAAATATTCATATAAATCTGCTCGATCGAAAGTCCTAGTATGTTCTTTAAAGAAATAAAATCTAAACTTCATACTACGCACATCCTTCAATTTACATTTTATCACTAAAAACTGCAAAACACAACAAAAACTTACTTCGTCAACATTTATAGAGATTTGAAAAAATAAAAGCTACCGAGGTAGCTTTCAGTAATTATTTTAAGTTTTTAACAATCATATCACATCTAGGACATAACTCATCATCATTAATTAATGGTACAATTGCCCAACATCTTGCACAAGTATGACCTAAAGCTTGTGTAACTGAAACATCAAATGTATCACCTAAATTAATTTCACATTGTGAAACAATTAATAATTGTCCTACATTACAATTAATTACATCAAACACTTCTTTTGCTTCTTTATCTAAAGTAAGTGTGACTTTTGCATTAAATGATTTACCTATAATCTTGTTTGCACGTGCTTCTTCTAATGCTTTATTAATCTTTTCACGATATTTCATAAACTTATCGAAAGACTCTTCAAGTTTTTTCATATCATCAGTTATATTAACGGCATTTGGCATATTTGCCAAATAAACATCTTCTTCACTATGGAATGGAACTAAATCATATGCTTCAGACATTGTATGAGGAATAATAGGTGATAATAACTTAATTAAAGCATTTAAGATTTGATAGAATACAGTTTGTACTGATAATCTTATATTGCTATTTGGTGATTCAATATATAGAATATCTTTAGTGAAGTCTAAATAGAATGCACTTAAAGTATTTGCAATATATGAATTTACTTCACGATAAACTTCCCCAAAATCAAAATTATCATAATGTTTCTTAACATTTGAAATAAAGTTTTGAAGTTTAATAAACATATATTTATCAACGTTTTCAAGTTTATCATATTCTAATGAATTATTAGGATCAAAATCAGATACATTTGTTAATAAGAATTTAATAGTATTTCTTATCTTTCTATATGATTCAGAAACTTGTTTTAACAAATCTTCAGATAGTGGCATATCTGCACGATACTCTACACTCGCAACCCATAAACGTAAGATATCAGCACCTTTATCATTACATACTTTGTTAGGATCTATTGTATTACCTAAAGATTTACTCATTTTTCTTCCTTGACCATCAAGTGTAAAACCATGAGAAACAACAGTCTTATATGGTGCTACTCCTGTAGTCGCAACTCCTGTAATTATACTTGAATTAAACCAACCTCTATATTGGTCTGAACCTTCTAAATATAAATCTGCAGGATACTTAAGTCCTCTTCTTGAAAGTAATCTATGACTTGAACCTGAATCGAACCATACATCCATAATATCAGATTCTTTAGTAAATTGACCATTAGGACTTCCTTCATGAGTAAATCCTTCTGGTAGTAATTCATTAGCTGTCTTTTCAAACCAAATATTTGAACCATATTTACCAAATAAATCCGCAACATGCTTTAAAACTTTTTGATCAAGAATTGCCTCACCATTTTCAGCATAGAAAATTGGAATAGGAACCCCCCATGCTCTTTGACGAGAAATACACCAATCATGACGATCTTTAATCATATTAGAAATTCTAATATCTCCCCATTTTGGATTCCAATTAACATTTTTTATTGCATTTAAAATATCATCTTTAATTGGATCAATTGAAGCAAACCATTGTGGTGTTGCACGGAAGATTACTGGCTTTTTAGTACGCCAATCATGTGGGTAGCTATGTGTAATTGGTTTTAATTTTAAAAGACAACCACACTTATCAAAATCTTCTATAATCGCATCTTCTGATGCTTCATAATACATACCCGCATATTTTCCAGCAGCTTCTGTTTGAACACCTTTGTCATTTACACAAACTAAAATATCAAGACCATATTCCTTACCAGCATTGTAGTCTTCTTCTCCATATCCTGGTGCGATATGAACAAATCCAGTACCATCTGTAACTGTAACATATGATGCATTAATTACAGGTGAAATTCTATCATATAACGGATGTTTATATTTAAGATTTAATAATTCATTTCCCATTTTCTTATCTAAAACAACTACATCTTCAAGTTCTAATGTTTCCTTTAAAGATTCTAATAATTCAGACGCACAAATCATTTTTCCTTTATTTGAATTAAATAAAGAATATTCAATTTCTGGTCCAGCACAAACAGCTAAATTTCCAGGTAAAGTCCATGGTGTTGTAGTCCAAACCATAAATGCTGCATCTTTATAATCACCTTCACCATTTACAATTGGAAATTTAAAATAAATAGATTTAGATGTAATATCTTTATATTCAATTTCAGCCTCAGCTAATGCTGATTCGCTTGATGGAGACCAATAAACAGGTTTTAAACCTTTATATATTAAACCTTTTTCTGCCATTTTCGCAAATACTAAGATTTGATCACGTTCAAATTCTGGTTGTAATGTAATATATGGATTTTCAAAATCACCTAATACTCCTAAACGTTTAAACCCTTTCTTTTGTCTATCAACTTGTTTATAAGCATATTCTTCACATAATTTACGGAATTCACTTTTTGCCATTTCTTTTCTATTTACACCTGCTTTTTGTAAAGCAGTTTCAATAGGAAGACCGTGTGTATCCCATCCTGGAATATAAACACTCTTATATCCATTCATATTCTTATAACGAACAACGATATCCTTTAAAATCTTATTAAGAGCATGACCTAAATGAATATCTCCATTTGCATAAGGAGGACCATCATGTAATGTGTATTCCTCGCAACTTTCATTCTTCTTAATTACTCTATTATAAAGATCCATTTTTTCCCATTTCTCTTGAATTTTAGGTTCTTTATTAGGTAAATTACCTCTCATTTCAAATTCAGTTTTTCCCATAAATAAAGTATCTTTATAATCTTTTTTCATATCTGACATATTTTATTCCTCCTATAAAATAAAAAAATCGTCCTAAATTAAGGACGATTAATAACCGTGGTACCACCTTAGTTCTAGATATACTAGCACTCATTAACTGTAACGTAGTTAACGTAATTAGTTTATCACTAATTAACCTACATTGGTGATCTTAAAATAAATCATCATACTAGACTTCCACCATCTCTAGTTCGCTTAATGAATCATATTTATTTTACGTCCAATATCTTTGGATTTAATATACTTTATTATTATACCTTTAATTTACAATTTTGTAAATCTTTTTTTAAATAATCGAATAAAATACAATATTTTTGTACTTATTATTATAAACATAATTATACTTAATCTTTATTTTTCTAATTCATATGCTCTTTTTGTACATTTTTGTGAACATTTATCAATAATTTCATCTAAATTATATTCGTCAAATACATATACACCTTCAATAGTAGTTCCCTTATAACTACAAACATTATCAATCAATGTATCAATATCTAATTTTGATTCTTTAAGCATCTTCGCACAACCAATAGAAGCATCAGCTAACATATTTCTTACTTCTTCTTCTTTTATTCCGTTTTTCATTGCACTTCTCATAAATGATCTTATAAAATACCAAAAATATGCTGGATAAGATCCATTCATAGGAAGTAAAATATTAATTTTATCTTCACTTACAACAGTAACTGAACCAATAGATTCAAATATTTTTTTAGAATCTTGAGCAACTTGTTCATTTATTCCATCACAAAATGCCATAGTTGAAACAGCCATATTAATAGAAGCTCCTAAATTTGGCATTACTCTTACAACATCTACTTTATTAAGATATTTCTTAATATAATTTATAGTAATACCTGCCGCAATTGATATAACACATTTAGGTTTATTATTAAGATTTGTTAATTTTTCCATAACTTCAGGGAAAGTTTGAGGTTTAACCGCAAGGATTAACATTAAACAATTCTCAAAAACCTCTTGTTCACTACTTGCACATTTAAGATTATCATTAATTACACTCTCTTTATTTAGATCATAAACTAAAATATCTTCTTTATTATATAGTTTTGATGAAACAACACCATTAATAATACTAGACCCCATTTTTCCATAACCAATAATTCCAAGTTTATACATAATTATTACCTACCTTTTTTTATATTATAAAAAAGAAATGACAAATTTTCTATAAATAAAAAGAAAATAGAATAAGATTTTTAATATCTATAATTTATAAAAATCTTATTCTATATATCTTATGATTTTTTATACTTTACATATAGTTTAGCATAAACGTAATTATTTAACCAGTAATTTGTACTATTACCGTATTCATCAAAAACTTGATTTCCAAATGAATCGTAAATACCTAAAATTTTGTAACCTTCTTTACTTTCAATTTGAACGCTACAATCTCTAAATGCTGTTCCTTTAAATGTATAAGATTTAGTATCTAAAGTTTTAAAATAGTTTTCCGTTGATACTACATTAGAAGAAATCATAACAACTCCTTCTTTATTTTCTTGATTATGTAAAATAATTTTTTGAATATTTTCTGGAGTATGTTCTATAGTGATTTGATATATGTATAATGAACCATCTTTTTCTTCTAATGTATCATAATAATCTATAGAAAGTTTTACTGAACTATATATATTCATTATAACTTTATCTTTATTATTAGACTTATAATTAAAATTATAGTCCTCTAATCCATTTAAACTAGCACTTATAACTGAAGATCCTTCTATCATTTTAACATTGATAAAATAAGCATATAAACTTATGTCTGATTCTATCACACTATTTGGCGCAATATATTCAGAAGGACTAATTGACCAACCATAGAAATTTTCAAGGTTATATTCTTTTAATTCAATTAATTCATTTCTATCATATGAAATACTTTCTAATAAATAATCATCACGATAATATGAAATAGTTACTTTTGAATCATCATAATATGTAAATGTTTCTTCTTGTGTATCTTTAATATAAATTGAATTTTCTTTACTAAAATATTGATTAATTAACAGATTACTATAACTACTATCATAAAATAATACAACATCTTCATTTGTATCTATTACATCCTTAATATTAGTGATAAAAATATCATCATAATAATAAGTTTTATCTTTATAATTAATTATATATTGTTCAAAATTAGTTTTTGAAATAATATTAAAATTTTCACTATTAAGTATCCCATTATTATTAACGCCTATTATGTTTACTTTTGATTTAAAAGAAATATTGTTAAGACTTGTTGCTAAAGAAGGTGTAAATGAATTTCTTTGTTCTATATAAATATTACATAAATTTTCTGAATAATTAAAGAAATTAGATGAAATTTTATTAGAATCAATATATATATTTTTTAGACTACCACAACCATCTAAAAATTCATCATTTACCTCATCTAACTTTAAATACGCCGTAACAAGAGTATATGGAATATTTTCACCAAAAATAGATTTTAAATTATTATTAGATATGTCACAGTTAAATTTAACTTCCTCAAGATTTTTATAACATGAAAGAACATTTATAGATGAATTATAATTTTTATTAATTACTATACTTTTAATATTATTATCATCTAAAATCTTATAATCAGCATTATCTACACATAATCTACTAACATTTTTTAAACTAAAATTTTTAATTCTTTCAAGTGAATTAATATTTAAAATTTTGATTTTAGAATTAACATAATTAAATGGATCTACATTAATATTCACTTCATTATCAATTAAAACATTTGTTAATGTTGTATTATTAAAATAATCTTTATTATTAATATCAGCTTTTATTATAATACTATTTTGATAAGTTTCAGGAATAACTTGTGCAATAGGTTTATATGTAGATTTTATAATAATATTTTTGATATATTTTAAATCAAATTTTAATAATGAAACATTGTCATTTTCAATAATTAAAGTTTGAATATTAGGACTTTCAAATATTGAATTATCAATATCAAAGTCATCTTTTCCCATAATATGAACTGTATCAAAATTATTCTTAGTAATTACATACAATGGTATTTCCATTTTTTTGTTTATAATAAATGTTTTATCAATAGTATTATTAACTAATACTAATTGATCATCAATATATTCATAATCACCATCAGAACTTACTGAATAATTAGAGAAATTAAAATCCCTTAAACTATCACCTATAATAGCTTCTTTATTACTGAAATGAAAATATTTTTTTTCTGCAGTAGAAATATTAAATAAGTCCCCTAGCATATAACTTTCAAAATATTCTTCACCTGAAGTTAAACTTGATAATTTTTTTGCGTTTACAATACACTCTTCAATAATTACATCAGATTCACCATATGAAATATTTGTTACATTCGGACAATCGATAATTGAATTTTTAGATAAATAGGAATTAGGAAATTCAATATTTTCTAATTTATCACATGAGTAAAAAGAATATGATCCAATTTTACTAACATTTTTTGAAGAAATATTAACTAATTTATCACATTTTACGAACGCATAATCATCTATTTCTCCTGATAAACCTTCAACATTTGATAAAAAATCACAATTTAAAAATGAATAACGTCCAACACTTATATTTATTCCTTTAACACTTTCAAGTCTATTACAATTTTCAAAACAATTATTACCGATATCAAAGTTTAAAGCTTTAATTTCTACACTAACAACTTTTGAAAATGCAAAAATATTATCATCAATACCTGCAATTTCATAACCCGCAAATCTATCAGGAATAACAATATTTTTATTTGATGTATAACAATCAACAATATATAATTTATTATCTCTTAAATCATATTGGAATTGATTATCTTGATATGAATCATCAGTCCCGACAAAATAAAGTGTAGAAAATATAATAGATAAGAAAGTAAGTAAAATAGTTAAAGAATAAAACAATATATATAGGATTCTATTAATACGTATTGGTTTCTTTTTAGTATTTAATAACACCTCGTCATTAATATCATCGCCATAAAATTCTTTATTATTTATATAGGCATTTTCAAACTTTGCATCTATTAAATCAAATTCAATATTCGCACAATTTTCTTCCTGAAAAAACTTCACTTTAGGAATAAATGTTTTCTTAGGATTAACTATAAAATTAGAGTATGTAAATTTATTTGAAGATAATATTTTATGAGAACTATCATACTGTCTAACAATATAAGTAATATCTGTTAATGGTTCTTTATAATTATTTTTAAATTCCATATAAAAATAATTCTTACCATTCTCTTTAATTCTTCTCATCTTTTTTAAAGATATATATTTACTTGATGTTTCGCTTGATTTAATATAACTATCTTGATACTTCATTATTATCAACTCCTTTCTTACACTTTCTTAATAATAAAAGAAAGGAAACAATAAAGAATAGTACCGGAACAACTATAATCAATATATTAGATATTAAATTATAAACACTATCTAGGTATGGATATAGTTTACTTTGAACAAAAAATTCAAGAGATATCCATTTTGAAATAATCATAGTTGCACATAACGATAAAGACGCAAGAATTGAAAATACTAGTACTCTTTTTACTTTAGGTCTTTCATATATATTAAATCCGATATTTTCAACAATATTTAACCCCTTAGCTTTTTTTGGAATATCTATTACTTCTGAAGTCCCTTTATGCTCTTTATCATTAATATGAATTTTTTTTATTTTATTATTAAGTTTATAAAAAACATAATAATTATATCTATCATTATCCTTATATCTAATCATTAAATGTTTCTTTTTCTTACTTTCGTATATTAAATAATCTGTAACAAAAGAATTTTCCATTTTATAAAAATTCACAATCTTATCTTTATACTCTTTTGTTTCGTATAAAGAACTATCATAAACTTCAATTTGTTTCATTTTCCCAAAAAAATTCTTTAAAATAACGATAATTATAAAAATACATAAAACGATTGCTGATAATGCCGCAAGTATTCTCCAAATTAACATTATAATCACCACCAATTATTTTACAATTTCATTAAATAAAGCTGCGATTTCAACTTCGTCTATTGACTTATCATCAGCGGCTAATTTAACAATTTCACCATCCGCAAGGTCTCGTAAAATTGATACTTTTGTGATATTTAAACCATAAGATAAATATGGATAAACATAAAGTGTAATAAACACCACAACAAATGCATATAACCCAGCTAAATCAGTTGTCATATACACTAATACAAATCCACCGAATACTAAAGCTGCATATATTCCTATTAATAAGATTTTAAATAAATAATATAGGAATACTTTTACTTTACCTCTATTTTTCATTGTACTAATTGAACTTAATATACTATCAACCGGACTATAGTCATTATTTAAATAATATATCATAGGGAATAAATATAGAATGAATATTACTGTAAAAATAACTAACATAATAAGTCCTGGAATAAGTAAAATCAAATAAATTGTTGTATTATTAAATACTTCACCAATTAATACCAATCCTAAAGTAATAAAACCAATAAGAAACAATCCTGATAAATATATTAATATCATTAATAGAATGCCTAATACAGTATTCCAATATTTTTTCGGACTATTAACTGTCTTATATGATTCAATAAAATTAACATTTTTTTTAGAATTATCTCCAACATTAATATTCGCAAGACAAGCTGCTGGAAATAAAGGAGTAATGATTAAACATATAATCCTTGAAAAGAAATATAGCCAATAACTAATAATATTTCCTTTATTCTTAAAATCTTTTCTTGCTGACTTAAATCCTTCTTTAAGATATTTAAATATATTTTTTTTCATATAAAACACCAACCTTTTAATAGTCAAAATATAAAATATTACCAAATATACATTCTATATTATAATTATCTGTAACATCTTGATTTGATTTATTATATATACTAACTTCAAATTCATTTTTATCATTATAATTATTTTTAAATTTCACTGATATTATATCATTTACTGCAAGAGAAGAAACAGTATATTTTTTAGCATCTTCTGGAATTTCTCCATTAATTACTAAATAACTACTACTTTCTACTACAATATTTTTCTTTAATATCTTAATTGAACCTGAAAGGTCATTAATACTTTGACCTGTTTCAACAATATAAACATACTTATTATCCATTATGTTTTTGTTGTTTTTAGTTTTAATTTCAAAATTTATAGTAAAATTATAATCACCTACATTTATCGCATCTTTAACATCTTCTTTATAAGATATTTTTGATACAACTTTATCATCATCAACAATACCAGTAAAAGATATTAAAGAATTTATATCTATAGACTCTCCATCATATGTTTTTGTCATAGATTTAAGATTTATAGTTAATACATTATTCTCTAGTACAACAAGTGTACTATCTGTGAATGTAAGATCATAGAAAATTGATACATCAACTAATGATCTATTTAATACTTTACTACTAATAACTTCATTTTTAGTTTGTCCTACTTCTGTTATACTTCCATTTGTTTCAACTGAAATAATATCCTTGTTCTTAATATCATATTTAATTAAGTTTGAAGTAAGAGCTTCACCATCATAATACTTTACACCAGGAAGTAGGATTACATCTACACTTAACTTATTAACATTAACTAATTCATCACTATAATAGTTAACAATATAAGAATTTGTTGCGGCTCCATTTTCATTAGTTATTATAATATTAACATCTAAAATAGGACTAAATGATAATTTTTGATTAGTAATATAGTCGTAATTAAAGAATAATTTAAATGTATCATTATCTGCTAAATTTGTTGCAGTATAATAACTTTCATTATAAACATTATTTAAATCATCATTATAAGTAATTTCTATACCTCTTACAAAAACGTCAATTTCTCGTTTAGTAATGTTAAGCGTACCATCAATATAATTAATATTATAGTTTAAAGATACATTCTTTAAATCTTTATATATATCTACACTTAAATTACTATATCTAATTGTTTCATCATAGAAAATAACTTCATTATAATCTACTATTTCATAATAATGTCCACCTAAAAGACTTGAATTAACAATATTAATATCATCCTTTGAAATAATAATCTTTGTTCCATCATACTCTTTTGATAAATCAAAAACTTTAAAAGTAATATCGAGTTTAGTAATTTCAATTAATGCAGAATATTCTATATTATAATTATCAAAAACATCTATACCATTTATATCACAAATATTAAATGTAAAATTTAATGAATTCTCATCATAAACTCCTGCATTAATTATTTCATTTTTGTTTTCAAATGAATATGATAATCTATGAATATCTAAAACTTCATACAATGAATCATTATAGTCCATAAATACTTCTTCTATATAAGATAAATCATTATATACTTTTGTGCTTGTTAGTTTTAAAGATATATCACGTTTCATTATATTTAAAGTAGAAGAAACGATAATATTATAATTATCTAATACAGAATTATTTTCTTCATCATAAACATTATATTGAATAACTAAATCGTTATAAGTACCTGCATTTATATAATTAGAAGCATTTATAAAATTATATATAAGTTTATGATTTTCTTTTAATTCAAAATCAGAATTATAATATTCCCATTTTAAAAGTGTATTATATGGTAAAGCATCATAAATCTTATTTCCAAAGAAATGAATTTTAACTTCACGTTTTGTAATTTCAATATTGCATTTACAAATAATTTCATAATTATCTAATACAGATAGTTCTTGACTTAAAATATCAATTTTTAATTTAACATCATTATAGCTTGCTACTTCTATGTAATTATTATCTTCAATCTCAAATAAAATTTCATGACCTTCTACAATTTGATAAGAATCATCATTATAACTATAATTTAATAACTTATCATTAAATACATTTCCGTTATATGCCATACTTCCAAATACATTAATATCAATTTTACGTCTTAATATATTTATTTTACCATAAGAATAAGAAATATTATAATTTAGAGTAACATCAATAGAATCTTCATCAAAAATTGATACTTCAAATATGTTATCATGAGTACCAACAAAATCTAATACTTTACTAGAATTTTCCTTATAACAAATTGTATGAATATCAACTAGACCACTTGTTAAACTTTGTTCTTCAAATTCAAAATAATCATATATAATATTATAACCATTATATACCAGATCATTTGATTTTGTAATAATACGAATATTTCTTTGTGTTATCTCATAATCACCATAATTATACAATATATTATAATTATCATTTACACAAATATTTAAGCTATCTTTAATATATACTGTAATTTCATTTTTTGTCTTTATGACATCTTTAAATCTAGTATATGAATCTATTTCAATTTTTTGATTATTTAATAATCCTCTTGTTCCATTTTCTACTTCATAATCAAATTCAAAAGAATCTAAATAAGTGCCATCATATATCCTAGTTATATTTGGAGAACTAATATTAATTTCTCTTGGAGTAATTTCAAGTGTACCATATTCTAAATTTATATCATATGAAGAAGTTATATCTAATTCGTTATTATAAATATTAAACTTTAATTCATTATACTTCTTAGAAACATTAGAAAATGAAATAACACTATCTCTATTTAATATAATTTTATCAATTTCAAGTAATCCTCTTTCAGTTGATTTTCCTTCCCAATCAAAAGTATCACATGAAATTAATGATGCATCATATACTTTAGTTTTTGAATGAGTTCTTATAATTATTTTTCTTGGTATTATTTCTAAAATACCATAATTATAAATAATATTATAATTTTTTGTAATATCAACACCATTTTTTAGTACAACAATACTAAATATGTTATCAGTTGTATTAGCGTATTTAATTTGTGATAATTCACTATTAATCATTGTATTATGTGAACTAATTAAATTTTTAACTTCATATTTATTTGATGTTAAAAATTCACCATCGTATATTTTATTTTTTGATGAGGTTATAACATCAATATCACGTTTTGTTATTTCTAAAATACATATAGAAGATATTTCATAATTTTGAAATTGCGAAATATTAGATGAATCTATAATATTTATATTTAATTCAGCATTTTCATACCTGCCTACATCAATATAGTTATTATTTAATACTTCAAACACAAATTTATGATCTAAAACTAATTCATACTCACTATCATAAATATAATTTAGTTCACTATCAAATATCTCATCTTTATAAATCATACTACCTGAAATTTTTATAGAGATATTTCTCCTTGAAATACTAAGTTTTCCATATTTATATAAAATTTCATAATTATTACTAATATCTTCATCTTGATTATTGTAAATAGATACTTCAAATATATTATCTGTTTCGCCAAAACTAACAATACTTGTAAGAGTATCATTATTTGAAGAAATTCTATCACTTGATACTAATCCAAAATCACCAACTTGAAGATTATATTCAAATTCATTGAACGTTAAAGGAAGTCCATCATATATTTTAGATTTAGATAATGTAGTAACATTCATACTACGTTTTGTGATTTTTAATGTACCATAATTATATATAATATTATAATTTGCTGTAATATCTTCTTCATTATTTTTTATAATAACTTCAAATTCGTTAGAAATCTCACCAACATTAATAATTGAAGGAATATCTATTGAAGCTTCAATAATATTACCATTTATAAGTCCACTATTATTATCAATATTAAATTCTTCAAATGTGAATTCATTAGAGGATAAAGCAAATCCATTATATATTCTCGTTTTAGATGATGTGCTAACATCTATATTTCTCTTTAAAATATTAATAGTACCATAACTATAATTAATATCATAATTTTCTGTATTATCATCAAATCCTGAAGTTATTTTAACTTCAAAGATATTTTCATATTGACCTACATTAATAATATCACTATTTGAACCATCAATAAATTCAATTTCATTGCCATCAATCAAACCACTATTTGTATCTACATTGTATTTTTCATATTCAAATTCTGAATATTTAAAATAATTTCCAGCATATATAAAATCTTTTGATTTAGTATTAATATTAATACTTCTTTTTTCAATAGTGATTATAATACTATATATTATTTCATAGTTATCATAAATTTTATTATCTGATTTAATACTAATATCAAGTTTAACATCTTTATAAATACCAGCATTTATAATATCATCTAATATAGTTATATCAAACTCAATTTCATTATCAATGTTATTTGAATAAACTAAATCTGATGTCATAACCTTATTAGCGTCATATATTTTATTAGCTCTAATATCAACATATAATAATCTTGGTTTAATTAATAATTTACCATATGTATATGATATATCATAATTACTTGTAACATCGTTTTTTACTTTATCTTTAATAATTACACTAAAATCATTATCAATTTCACCAACTTCAATAATTGAAGGAATGGTTTTATCATCAACTTCTATATTTTGACCATCTATCAGTCCACTATCTAATTCCAAATTATATTTTTCATATTCAAAATTTGAATTAGTAAGCGGTGATTCATCATAAATTTTACTATCAGATGATGTTATAACTGACAATTTTCTTTTATTAATTATTAAAGTTACACTATATATTATGTCATAATTATTAGTTTTATTTATACCATCTTCTAATACATTAATATCAAGTAATACCCTATTATATGTACCAATGTACTTATAAATATTTTCTAATATATCAAATGTAAATTTATGATTTAAAACTAATTCATTTAAAGAATTATACGAGAATGAAAGTTCTAAATCAAATACTTGATCATCATAAACTTTTGAACCTGTAACATCAATACTTATACATCTTTTTGTAATTTCTAGATAGCCATAATCATATGTTATATTATAACTATCATTAATAATATTGTTATTACTATCTTTTATTTCTACTTCAAGTTTATTTAAAACTTTTGATACATCAACAATCTTAGGAATATTAATAGATATTATCGAATCAGTTTCAACTAATCCTTTATCATCAATAAACGATTCATATATAAATGAGTCATTTTCTAAAGGTGTTCCGTCATATTCTTTAGAATCAGAAGATGTATTAATTAAAATATTTCGCTTTGTTATTTCTAGAGTTCCATATATATAATTAATACTATAATTATTAGTTACATCTTCTAATCTACTATTTTTAATAATTATACTAAATTTATTTTCTATATTTCCGAAATATGTAATGCTTGGGTAATTACTTTCTGCAATAATATCTTCACCATCTAAAAGACCTCTATCTTGATTATTTGACTCATATTCAAAGTTATTATCAAATAAAGTCTTACCATCATATACTTTTTCTTTTGACATAGTTTCTACATCAATTGGTCTTGGATTAATTTTTAATAATCCCCATGCATATTCTATAGAATAATTATTTGTAACATCTTCTAAATTTTTATTTTTAATAATAACTTTAAATTTATTATCAATACTATCTACATTTAATATACAAGATACATTTTCATCTTCAACAAAAGCCTCATGAGATATAATTAATCCATCTATTGTAAAATCAAGACATTTTAAAATCTTTCCATCATATACTTTTTCTTTTGAACCCGTAGAGACAAGGATATCTTTTCGCAAAATTTGAATAGTACAGTCATATGTTATATCATAATTATTTGTTCTATCATTTTCTAAATCAAAGACTGAAATAGAAAGCATAACATCTTTATAAATTCCAACTTCTATGTATTCATTATTTATAATATTAAATTTAACACTATGATTATTTACTAATTCATAATTACCATTATATTTATAATATAAGTTTTCATTATTAAATATATTATCATTATATATCATAGTTCCAAATACATTTAAATCAACTATTCGCTTAGTAATTATAAGAGTACACTCATAATAAACATCATAATTATTTAATACACTTAAATCATTTGATAAAATATCGATATTTAATTGAACTTCAGAATATGTATTAACATCGATATAATTATTATTTAAAATAATATATTTAATAACATGTCCATAAACCAAACTAGTATCTTCATTAAAATTATATGTTAAATTAACTTCTTTAAACTTTGTACCATCATAAATAGAATTCCCACTGAAACTAACTGAAATATTTCTCTTAGTTATTTCTAAAAATCCATAGTTATATGTAATATTATAATTAAATGTGATTTTATCTAGTCCGTTATAAATATCTACTGTAAATTCATTTAAAACTTTTGAAACATCTCTAATTGATGTAATAGTACTTTCTAAAATAACAATACTATTATTATTAAGTAATCCACTTTCTTCACCTAAAGCTTCATTTTTAAAATATGGATGACTAAAAACTTGCCCATCATATACTTTAGAATTCGATAATGTTTCTATATTAATATTTCTTCTTGTAATCTCCAATAAACCATAATTATATAATATATTATAATTATAGTTTACTAAGTTTTCTTTATAATATATATTAATGCTAAATTTGTTTTCATAAACTCCAACATCAGTCATACCAATAGGAAGATCATCAACCGATGTTACAATTGAATCTTCAACTAGTCCAGAATTTAATTCTTCATTATATTTTTCAACGTTATATTCAAAATATTTGAATTTTTCCCCATCATAGACTTTTGTTTTTGACATAGTTGAAACAACTAAATTTCTCTTAGTTATTTCTAAATATCCGTAATCATATGAGATATTATAATTATTTGTAATATCTTCATAATTTTTGTATATGATAACATTAAATTTGTTTTCAACCTTAGATACATTTAAAATTGATGTTAAAGTACCATCAATTACTAAGACTTCATGATTTGAAATGAGTCCAGAATTTAATTCTTCATTATATTTTTCATAATTAAATTCCTTAGATGTTAAAAATTTTCCATCATAGACTTTTTCTTTTGATAAAGTATTAATTTGAATATTTCTTTTTTTAATCTCTATACTACACTTATATGTAATATTATAATTTTCCTTTAATGTATTAATAACACTAATATCTAATTCTACATCATTATATGTATTACATGTTATATAGTTATTATTAATAATAGAAAATTTCAAGTCATGATCTGCAAACAAAAGATTTGAATCATTATATGAATAGTACAATAAATTATTATCAAAAATATCATCATCATATATCATACTACCAGATACCTTAATATCTATGCTATATGGTGAAACTTTAATAACACCATTATTTTTTTTAATTTGGTAATTATCTGTTACATCCTTATTTTTATCAAATATTCTATATTCTTGTATATTATCGTACTCGCCAACATTTATAATCTTTGTTGAATTAATAACTGACACTTTATGTGATTGAACTAAATTATACACACTATATGTTTCATCAGCAATATAATCATTATTAAATATAAAATTATTAGTTGAAGATTCAATTGTTATATTTCTTTTATTGATAATAATTTTAGATTCAATATTTACATTATAATTATCAATCAAAATATTATTCTTATTATAAAAATATAAAACAATATATTTTTCGTCATATTCTCCAACATCATTTAATGCAGTATTAAAACTTACATTAATAGTATCTCCATCTTTTAATGATTTTGCATCAATATTTAAATCACTTGGTTTAACATTCATACCATCATATATTTTTTCATAATTAATATAAATATCTACATCGGTTTTATCAATTGTAATTTTTCCATAATCGATACAAAGCTCATAATTTTCTGTTACATCATTATTATTTTCATCATATATTTTAAATTCTAAAATATTATCATGTACACCAGCATTTATATATTCACTCTTATTTACACATCTAATTTCATGTCCATTTACTAAACCAGAATTATCATCCGCCATCTTAACACTAAATTTGTCATTGCTGAAAGATGTTGCATTATATGTAAAATTAGCATCATTAGTAGTAATATAAACTTTTCTTTTTTCTACCTCTAAATATCCAAATTTATAATTATTATTAAACAAATCATTATAATTATTATTGTTATTATCAACTATATTTATCTTTTTAGGATCAATTTCATTTAAAATTCTACCTACATTTGTTATTTGATTTAAATAAGCATCAGAATCAAAAACTATATTATAATTTTTGTTAATAGTCGAATTAAAACTATGTTCAAAAAGAGGTGTTCCATCATATATTTTTGTTTTACTTGACGTAGTAATTGTTATATCTTTTTTCAAGAAATTAATGTTTTTTTCGTCCATTAAAACATTATAACAATTTGTGACATCTTCATCATCACTATTAAATATTTTAACAGTAGCTAATGATATCTTAGAATTAATTTGATTTAAAGGTTCATAATTATATTGAATTTCCTTAATATAATCTCCACTAGCAAGCTCATATGAAATTTCAGGTAAAGTATCAAATACAATATTTTCACTATTTAATTCAATTTTTAAATCTCTTTTTTTTATAACAAAAGTTTCAATTTCACTATAAGATTTAAATCCAAATGTTCTTTTTGAAACACTTCTTACTTCATATTCACCTGGTAAATAAGGTTCAATACTAGACCAGTTAGCATTTCCTTTTTTTCTAAATTCATAGTACACATCAGACATTAATGCACTTGAGTTATAAACTTGATTTTCACCATAAAGTATCTCCTGATTACATGAAATTGGAGATGTAATAATTCCCTTAATGCCAAGAAGCGTGGCAATAGATGCAAGAATTAATAGAATTATTGATAATATTAAATATTTAAATTTAATTATTTTAGCAATAAATGAAGCCAAGGAATCTATCTTTTTGCTGTATTGTTCATAACTATTCATCTTTGCCACCTCCTTTTTACTTAGTATATTTGAATATTATGTAAGTTTACCGTAATTTAAAATGAATTTATAATTTGTAAATTTTGTTGAATTTTTAATTTCAAAAATATTTTCTCCAGCACTACTTGATTTAAATTCAATCTCTAAATCAAGCCCTAAACAATCACAAAGTTCATCAATTGAATAAGTATTTCCATCATAAATCAACTTTTGATAACTCTTATCTTCGTTATATTGCGATGTAATTGATGTAAGTGTTATAACTTTCGGATTAACTATTACAACACCTGGTTTATAAACAACCACAAACATTCTAGTTACATCTTTACCCAAACTATCATATATTTTCACATCAAATGCATTAATTAACATACCAACATCTGTTATACTTGTATTTTCTATTGATGAATTAAATATAATATTGTAGTCATCAATAGAAAATCCTGAAATATTACTATTAACACTAATATTAGTATTATTATCAAAATCCTTATCAATAAAATGTTCTTCTCCATCATATGTAAATATTTGATTCATGCCACTTATTGTTATTTCTGCCATACCTATAACAAGGCGGCCTTTAGATATTGTAATATCAAGCATATCTGTAACGTCTTCACCTTTTGAATCTTTAATAATTATGCCATCTAAATTAACAATTTCAGTATAATATGTACCAATATTTACATCAGTTGGAATATTAACCTCATATGTAGAATTTATATCTATTGTATAATCACTATGATTATCAAGATAAATACCAGGTTTAGAACCAGAATATGGATTACCATCATAAAGTTTATTAATTGTTCTAAGTCTAATTTGTACTGAATCTATAATAACTTTTTCTAATAACTCTAAAAAACCATAATACAAAGAAAAACTATAATTATTTGTAACATCTACACCATTAGAATCAATTACATTTTCTACCGCAAAAGTATTTGAAATTTTCCCAACTTTATTAAGTGATGCGAACTTATGATAACTTATCTCATGACCAGATACTAAAGATCCATATGTAATTGTAATGTCATTGTTTGTTGATGTTAATGGTTCATTGTTATCTCTTTTTGTAATAGAGTCACTTGTAATATATAACACTCTTTTTTCTATTACATATAAAAGAGTAGTATCATCTATTGTGTAAAATTCTGATACATCAAGCATATTAGAAAATACTCTTATTTCTACATCATAATTATGTACTCCTGCATTAATATAATTAGCTTTTTTAGCTCCCTCAGAAAATTTAAAATCCACATTATGTCCATCAAGTAGTTTATTTTTTGAAGAATCAGTAAGTTCGAGCGAAGTTTTAACATCTTGTTCATGTGATAATCCATCATATACTACTGATATATCACTTAATTTTTTCTCTACTTCAAGTTTTATAGGTACAACGCTATAAATAACACTTGCGATAGATTTATCATATGTATAATTACTAGTAACATCCTTGTTATCGCTATTATAAATTTTAATTGAAACTCTTATATCGTAATCTTTAATATTTTTAATTATTGAATTTGGCAATAAACTATAAGCAATTCTATCACCAGATATTAATGTAGGATTGCCATTAATAACTAACATATCATCAGTTAAAATTTGTTCACTACCTGTATATTCACTTTCATTACTTGTTAAACTAAAAGAAAAATCACAAATTTCATATGGTAATATTTCATAATTTGTTTCATTAGTAAAAATATATTCATATAAATTCGATACGTTCTTACCTTCATCATTTAAAACAATCGGAACAACTTCTAAATTTTTATAATATCCAGCATTAATAAATTCCTTAATGCTTTTACCATTTTCATCTTTGAAATTTAATGATATATTATTATATCCATCTAATAAATCACCACTAATTTCATAATTTGAAATTGTAAGAGGATGATTATATGAGTCATAATACACCTCTGTTGTAAGTGGATAAAAAGTAAATGAAAGTGGAATTTTTTTAACAGTTAATTTAGAGTTTTCTGAATTACTTATTCTAAAAAATTCTGATACGTCATTTCCTAAAAGGTCATAAATGGAAATATTACTAATATCTATTAAATAATCACCTGGAAGTGTGTGTGAATCTGAAGATGCATAAGAAACATCTCCTGTTAAAACAAATTTAGAACTATCAAAAAAATTAACTTCTTTAATTTTAACGTTATCAAAATTTAACACAGCTTCAGTATTTGTATACTCAACTTCGTCATAATACATTAATTCTAATTCTCTTTTAGAAATTTCAAGATCTCCAAATAAATATGTAATATCATATTTTAAAGTGACATCATTTCCCTCCAAATCTAAAATAGTTGCTTTTATGCTATTAAGCCCTTGTCCGAAATTATTCACTAATCCATTAAATTCAACACTAATACTATCCCCATCATACAATTGTCCTTTTGATATTTCATATGAATTTCCTAATAATTCACTTCCAACTAAAGGAAGTCCATCATATTCTTTTTCATAACTTATTGTTTTTATTTCTAAAGGATATCTTTTAATTTCTAACGTTGGTTTATCTATACTATTAGCACTTTTTAAAATAACATTATAATTCTTAGTTATGTTATTATTATTAGAATCAAAAACATCATAAATAAGATTCATTTCTTCTTTCTGACCATATTCATTTACCACCCCGTTAATACTACCACTAATTGTATGCCCTTTTATTATCTGACTACCTGATAATGATAGAACAAGGTCACTTTTATAATTATTATCAATAATATCAAACTCTTCATTAACTGACAAAGGAATACCATCATAAAATTTACTGATAGACTTTACATTCATTTGAATTGTACGAGATAATACTGAAAGTTTTCCAAAAACATAGTTTATTTTGTAACTATTTGAAACATCATTTCCCTTAGAATCAACTACTTTTGCACTGAAAGTATTATCAATATTTCCAACATCTGTTATTTCACCAGTAAATACATATTCAACTTTATCACCTGAATATAGCCTTCCGTTAAGACTTGCAACTTGGTATTTAAGAGGAGTACCATCATATTGTCTTGAATAACTTTCGCTAACGAGTGTAATATTTCTGACATCAGTTCTAATTACGCCTGTTGCTGCTAAAGTAATAAAAACAACTAAAATTGCGACTATACTTACAATAATACTTGATATAATATATATTTTTCCACGATGCATAATATTACACTCCTTTCATTAAGATACTCTTGCAATAAGTTCTATATATTCTTTACATAATTTCATCTTATCATAGCCAAATATTTCATCTAATGTATCCATAAATTCTTTGGCTACTTTTCTAACATATACTGGATTTTGAGATTCTAATTTCCTTATTACTTTTCTTGATAATATATCATCTATTGCCTCAAGCTCTTCTCCACCACATGCTATAAATACTGGTACATATTGTTTTATTTGTTTCATAATACGATTTCCAAATGTTATATGGAATGTATCTATCATATATTTATCAAGTTTCTTGATTCTTTCTAAACTTCTTCTTGTAATTTTATATTCCTTCTTAGCTTCTTCTACTAATGATATAAAATATGTTTTAGATATACTTACACATTTTGTTTTTTCTGCATCAAATGGTACTGATTTATTATCTAAATTCATTACCATCGCTCTGTCATATACTTTATCTGATATTGCGAAGGTTGAATCATCATTATTTGCAGTTCCTATAAACCACATATTATCTGGTAATTTAACTTGTCCTTCTTTTAATAAAACTGGGTCGGTTTGCCATTTATCACTTACTACATCTAAATATCTACTTTCTGGATTTGGTAATTCTAATAATGACAAGAATTCTGCAAAATAATATTCTACTCTCGCAATATTCATTTCATCTAATACTGTTATATATATATTATCGTTATAATTTGCTTCATATATTTTATTTAATAATACTGTCTCATTAAATCTTTTAGTAAACTCATTATAATATCCTAATAAGTCTGTTCTTTCTTTCCACATTGGCTGAATAGGTACTACTGTAGATTCATTTTTTATAAACTGTCCAAACGCATAAGCTAAACTTGTTTTTCCTGTCCCTGACATTCCTTGAAGTATTAATATATGACTTACTGCAAGGGATGATATAAACCTTCTTATATCTGTAATACTATAATAAAGTTTTAAATTATATGATGCATAATTTCTAAATGACTCACATAACTCATTTAAATTAATTTTATTATTATATTCATAATCTATTTTCTCACAATACTTTTTATCTATTTCAGTAAGCATATAAAAACGATTATTTTCATCTTTTTCTTCTTTATTAAGTCGACTAATACCGTTACTATTTCCTATTCCTGTTATATTACCTGTTGCGTCTTTTGAATTCATAATAGTTTTATCAGTTTTAAGTTGAAGACGAGAATATTTAGTAACTACATTCCCCTTAACATCTATACCTACTCCATATTTATTCATTATTTTAAACTTATCTGCTTGTATGATAAGAAGAACAATTAAAATAATTAAGAAAATTAATAAAAGAAATCCTAGTGTAATAATAATATACATTGATTCATTTTTTATACCAATGATTCCTGAAAGACTTATTTTATTTCTATTAAGACCATTTATAAGGAAAAATGCAACAATAAAAATAAAAAACAAAATCACAAGAATAGGTAATATTCTTTTCATTCTACTTTTTTTCATAATTGCACCTCCTCATTTTTTATTTTTTCTTTTTCAATAACTCTTTTATTCTATCCCAAAGTTTTTCTTTTCTTATTAATTTTTTAGCTTCTTGCCATGATTTATTATATAAATTATCTAGCGCTTTTTTAGCTTCATCTAAATATATAAAATTCTCTTGTTTTCTATAATCAAGCGGATCTAATATTTCATTATTTTTTATTCTAGCTGCAAGATAAAGACCATCTAATTCTTTTTTTGTTTCAAGTAATTCATCATAATCATTATTTAATTTATCTAAAGAGTTCCTATAATCATTTATCAACTCATCTTTATTTGATATAGTTAATGTTAACTCTTCATTTAAATTATTCATCATTTCATTTAATGAATTAATTTGTTTACCGAGAATTAAACGTTCTTCAGCTTTAGCATCTTCAATTTTCTTAGAATATAATACTTTAAAGTCAGATAATTCTTTATCATGTTTTTGATTAATTAAGTCTATTTCATCATCATATTTATTAATTAAATCATCAACCTTTTTTTGATTAATTTCATTTAGTTTTAATATACTATTTTCATGTTCTAAATTAATAGATTCTATTTCTTCTAAATGTAATTTCTTTAAATTTGAAATATCTGTATCATACTTTATTGCCCATGCCTCAATTTCTTTATCTTTTTTAATAATAACATTATTTAAGGCTTTAACATTTGTTGAAAGTTCATCGTTAATTTTAGTAAGTTCTATTACCTTTTCTTTAACAGACGCAAGTTCAAGAGAATCTTTTTCTAAATCTCTATTTTGTTTTTCTAACAATAACATATATTCATATGGACTGATTTTTTCTAACTCGATACGTTTCTTTAAATTTTTTATTTTTATATCAAGTTCTTCTCTTTCTTTTTGTCTAAGTTTTTCAAGTACTAGTTCATATTCATTTTTTAATTTATCTGTAATATTTTGTCCATATTGAAATGTTAAAAATGATGATAATTTTACAATTTCACAAAGTTCATCAGATATTTCATCATTTGGTGGATTTAGTTCTAACACCTCTTCCTTAATTTCATAACCAAGAGTATTGTATGAATTTACAAATTCAAATAATTCTAAAGTTTTCTTAAAATTATTATTCATCTTAATAGGATTAGTTTTAACAATAGGAAGGCTAATTAAAGGTGCTTTAGAAACTTCAATCATTAAAGGTGTTTCAAGTAACATATCAACTGAAAATCTAATTGAATTAATACGACTTAAAACTTCTGATTCTTCAGGTGTTAGCGAATAATAAGGATTTTCATAATTTTCTTCTTCTAAATCAAGATTAAACTTTAAAATATCATTTTTAAGTTTAAGATCTTTATTTAGTTTAAGTTTACCTTTATATGTAAATAAAGCCTTATTAATCGCATCAAGACGTTCTTGAATAAATTCTTTTAAGAAAATCAAAACAAAATATAAAAACCTATTTTCATATACAGTATAATCATTATTTTTTTCAACCATATATAATTTTTCAGGAATTATATCTAAAGAATCTTCTGGAATTTTAGTAATTAAATTACTATGCTTCGCAAGATGAGTAACTGATTCTCTTGATACCTTCTTAACTTTCTCAATTGGTACAACTTCACCATTAGATTGAATAAATTGTCTTTCTTCTTTAACCGCTTTTTCAATATAGACCATTTTTGATTCTATTTCTAAGATCCAATCTTCAATAATTTTCACTTTTAATTTAGTAGCTTTAATTGAAGTTAATTCAGAATTATTAGTGACTAATGTTTTACGTGAAGTATTTAGATGTGAATCACTATGTGTTATTTTTCTAAATTCTTTAAATGCTTTATAATAAATATCCCATTCATTCATTAGTCACCACTCCTTTCATTAAGATACTCTTGCAATAAGTTCTATATATTCTTTACATAATTTCATCTTATCATAGCCAAATATTTCATCTAATGTATCCATAAATTCTTTGGCTACTTTTCTAACATATACTGGATTTTGAGATTCTAATTTCCTTATTACTTTTCTTGATAATATATCATCTATTGCCTCAAGCTCTTCTCCACCACATGCTATAAATACTGGTACATATTGTTTTATTTGTTTCATAATACGATTTCCAAATGTTATATGGAATGTATCTATCATATATTTATCAAGTTTCTTGATTCTTTCTAAACTTCTTCTTGTAATTTTATATTCCTTCTTAGCTTCTTCTACTAATGATATAAAATATGTTTTAGATATACTTACACATTTTGTTTTTTCTGCATCAAATGGTACTGATTTATTATCTAAATTCATTACCATCGCTCTGTCATATACTTTATCTGATATTGCGAAGGTTGAATCATCATTATTTGCAGTTCCTATAAACCACATATTATCTGGTAATTTAACTTGTCCTTCTTTTAATAAAACTGGGTCGGTTTGCCATTTATCACTTACTACATCTAAATATCTACTTTCTGGATTTGGTAATTCTAATAATGACAAGAATTCTGCAAAATAATATTCTACTCTCGCAATATTCATTTCATCTAATACTGTTATATATATATTATCGTTATAATTTGCTTCATATATTTTATTTAATAATACTGTCTCATTAAATCTTTTAGTAAACTCATTATAATATCCTAATAAGTCTGTTCTTTCTTTCCACATTGGCTGAATAGGTACTACTGTAGATTCATTTTTTATAAACTGTCCAAACGCATAAGCTAAACTTGTTTTTCCTGTCCCTGACATTCCTTGAAGTATTAATATATGACTTACTGCAAGGGATGATATAAACCTTCTTATATCTGTAATACTATAATAAAGTTTTAAATTATATGATGCATAATTTCTAAATGACTCACATAACTCATTTAAATTAATTTTATTATTATATTCATAATCTATTTTCTCACAATACTTTTTATCTATTTCAGTAAGCATATAAAAACGATTATTTTCATCTTTTTCTTCTTTATTAAGTCGACTAATACCGTTACTATTTCCTATTCCTGTTATATTACCTGTTGCGTTAATTTCGCTATTTTTACTTTCTATAGAAACAACCGATTTTACCGTCGCAGTAGAATCACCTGTATTTTTTATTGTAAAATTAGGTCTTCTATATTCATTTACTATTGAAACAACCGCCAACAATAATACTAAAACTAACAACAAAATCGCAAACACAACTAAAGCTAATGGAGTTGAAAGATAATTTAATAATTTTTCAAAAAATCCCATAAAAAAACCTCCTTAAATATTCTTTAATGTGTTTATTGTATTTAAAATATCATCATAACCAAAAATATCTTGTAATTTCGTTTGAATATCTAATATTTGATCACGAGTAAGTTTAAGTTCTATAATTAATGGTACTAACTTTACAGATAGAGCTAGATCAAACGCAAGATTTTCGTTTTTTTCTTTTGAAGATTCAATAAAAGTTTTCACAAATTCTTCTATTTGATAGATAATTTTATTATTTAAATTAATTGTTTTATAGTTATTAACATAATCTATAATTTTTTCAAGTTTATTCCATAAATCTTCACTTATAAATGAATAGTCTTGATTACTTGCCATATTAACTAAAAAATTATTATAATTAATAGTTAAAACCAGTTGATTATCTTCAATTTTTGTTAAATCACCGTTTTTTAAATTAATATTTAAATAAACTGATTCATTTAATAACTCTCTATCTATTTGATTTAAATTACAATATTCTAGACTAATAAAATACCAAATATTTTTGCTTAAAGTTATATTTTTATTTAAAATACTTAGTTCTTTTTCTTTATATAAAATATGTTTAATTCTATCTTTAAAGAAATTATTTAAATTAGTGTTTTCATACTTAAGGCAACAAACATTAATTAATTCATTGTTACCAGCATTTTCTAAATAATTATAGAATGTTTCACTCTTATAAATTAAATCACTAAAATCACGATAATAATCTAATTGTATTCCCATTGGGCTAACACCAAAGAAAATACTAATTAAACCAAATAAATTATCAAACAATACATAATCATTCGAAGAAACAAAAATCACTCTTGAAGATGCCATTGCTGAAATAATCTCTTTTATTTTTTCTAAAGAAATTAAAAGATTATTATTATTATTTACAAATTTATGAAGAGATTCACATAAATCTTTATACTCTAATTTTTTAAAATCAAGTCTAACATTTACATTAGAAAAATTAAAACTAATAAGTTCTTGTTGTTCTAGAATTTCATCTTTATTTGCACCTTCAATAGTTTCAAAATCAATTACCTTTTCTTCTATTCTTCTTATACTAAATTTTTTAATTATTGAAACAATAAAAATCGCATCAAATAAAACTAATACTGAAAGTCCCGCTATCAATACATAAAGATTACTACTATACATAAAAAGTCCAGCAAACAATAAGATAGCAATAATATTTATTGTAACTAAACAAATAATCATTAAACTCTTAGATAAAACACTTTTAGTTAAAGGTATAGATTTTTCAGATTCAATCACCTTAACTTCATCTTCATTGATATCAATGCTATCAAGCTTAGTTACTTCTTTAACTTCTTGAAAATCAATTTTATCATTAGCTTGTTCACCATCTATCTCTTTTTTTATAGTATTTTCTTCTGGTAATATATCTATTTTATTAGTTTTATTTTCGTCTTCAAAAATTTCTTCTTCTCTAGCTTCATATGTATAAGAACTATCTATTTCTTCTTTATCATCTTCTAAAACAAAATTTTCTTCTTTTATAGAGTCAATATCTTCTTTTGATAATTCCAAATCATTTAAATTATTTTCTTCTAAGGACATGTTTCTAAAATCTTCATTAGATTCAATTTCATTTTCTTTTATATCATCTAATAAAGAATTATTTTCTTCAAGAAAATTCTCTTCATTTTCTTGCTCTAAATATGAATCATCAACTAAATCAATTTCTTCATGTTTATCACCTAAAGATTCTTTTGTTATATCTTTTATTTCATCAAGTGACTCATTATCGATTTCTTTTATTTCTTCTTTTATATCAATATTTTCGTTTTCTTCTAAAAAAATATATTCTTTAATTTTATTATATTTACTTTCGATTTCATCATTATCAATAAAATCTAATTGCTCAAATAAAGATTCATTGATATTATAAAAACCATCACAGTTATTAAACGCTACTTCAATGTTATTATCAAGACTAGCTAAAATACAAGAATCTATATTTTTTACAGCATCAAAAAAATAAAGACCATCTTCATCTTCTATCAACCTATTAAAATCAACTATAATCGGAATTTTTATATTTGTGATAATCGATAATATATCATCATACAAAATATCTTCATTATTTGATAAATTCACATCAATAAATAAATTCATCTCATTTTCATGTAAATATTTATATACTTTACTTAAATTTTCTTTAATACTTTCTAAATCCTCTAAGTAATTAAGTTTTCTCATATTAAGCAAAATATTTTTAATTCCTTGTTTTTTAAATTCCCCAATACTATTATTATCATCATTAAATAATGATTCAATTAGTAACTCTTGTTGTGTTAACTTATCAAATTTTATATTTAATTGTTTTAATTTTGAGGAGTAATTATTTATATCCATACAATTACCTAGTATAATCAAATTGTACTTAAGATTATACTTTCTCCTTCTTAAAGAGTTT
>CAZJSR010000015.1:0-49310 GCA_964548855.1 uncultured Anaeroplasmataceae bacterium
TTGTTTCTTGTAAGAACATTATAAGTTTATAAAATAATGTTAATTCTTCAAGTGAAGGTGTTACATAAAATACGTCATCAATTATTGCAACATCAGAGTTCAATATATTGTTCCACCACTTCTTCTTAATTTTAGATTCAATTAACAAATCATCGAGTGTAATATAGATCACCTTTGTTCCTTATTCCATTGCGTTTAATCCTATGGTTGAGGCAAGTGATGTTTTACCTGTAGAACATTCTCCTTTTAAGATAAAAACCTTTCTTTTAATTGATAAAGATTCCTTCCATTTTTTAATTCTAATTCCACTTTCCTAATAAACATAGTATCCTACGTTTTTTTCGAGTGAGTTTGTAATTATATTACAGTTTTTTTGGGGACGAGTTTTCAAGAGGATTCAGGGATTTTTATAGACAGTTTTCTAATTATATGTATTTGTCTATGAAAAGTGTTAAAAATATTAAATTTTATTTTAGGTCTTAATAGCAAAAAATATTGGACTCGTATATAATATAAAGTTTAATATTATATTGAAAAGGGATGACTAATCATCCCATATATAACATTATAGTGTCTCCTTCTTTTATTCTTTCTCCCTCACTTGGTGATTGATATATTACATTATCTCCATCTCCATAATATACATAATTATAGAATTGAGTATTCTTTATTTCCTTTTTAGTTTTACCTATATAATTATCTACCTTATATGTAAGAGTGTCTAAAAACCACCTTAAGTTCTTTTCTATTTGATTTTCATAATCTCTATTAATTCTTAAATAGGTAAGTGATTGTTCCATTATTTCACCAACAAGTGGTGCCGCAACTGTTCCACCATATTGCACACAATTTTGTGGCTTATCTATCGCAAGATAACAAAGTATATTTGGATCATTCATAGGTGCCATACCCAAAAATGATAATATATAATGCCCTTTCTCATATCCACCATTACTACTAATTACCTGTGCTGTTCCAGTCTTACCTAAGACTAGCGCTATAGGGCAGGAGATTTTTCTTCATTTTTTGACTTAACTAAGCCATTTTTATTTTTATACTTTTTGATTTTTTGCAAAAAGGAACTAGAAATTTAAATAAATTCTAGTTCTAACATACAATATAAACTTAGTACCTACATAATACTAAACTATTAATTACCAATTTCATTAATAAGCTTATCTAATAATTCCTTATAATATACCTGTATTTCTTTATTAGCCTTTTCAACTAAAGTTTCTACCATTAAAGTTCTCATATTGTCATCTAGTATTTGTTTTGACAATTTTAAATCGATTGCTTCTTTAAATTTCTTAACAAATTCTTCTTTAGTTATTTTTGTTTTACAATAATCTTTTATTTTAGAATAATCTACAAATTCTCTAAAATCAAAATTACAATCCTTACATACTAGAAGAACACCATTTTCTTTTCTTCTATAAAATTTAATTTTACGAAATCATTCTCATCTTCAACCATCATCCCTAGTTGTTCCTCTTCTATGGGATGTGAATAATCTTTATTATTAAATTTTATTTCTGCGTCCTCACTAGTTAAAGCCTTAATACGTATTAAGTTATCACTGCCACAAATTGGACATTTTTTATTTATTATCTTCATTTTATCCTTTCATGAATATATCATTTCCATTTTTCTACTTTTATTTGGTCATTTATTTGGTCAATACTGTAATTTAGATTAGGCGCTCTATCTGTAATGGTATACTTTATTATACAAATATTAATTTTTTAGACACCCTATAGGTACTACTAATACATCATCTTGACGACGATAAGCATAGTCTCCGGTTCCAGTTAAAACCATAAGAAATGATGGGGTCTTCATTTTTTCTGTATCAATTTTTAATGCCAAAGCTTTTAAACTTGTAGCACCTTCTTCAATAAGTTTTTTACCACCAAGTTTAATTTCTACTAAACCATATTTACCATTTTTTAAATGAATAATAGCGTCACATTCTAATCCGTTTTTATCTCTGTAATGAAATACATCACCATTTAAAGCTTCCGCGTATACACGCAAATCTCTTACACATAATGTTTCAAATAAGAATCCAAATGTTCTTAAATCATCTATTAAATCATTAGGCCCTACCCCTAATGCTGCAACTGCTATGGAAGGATCTATATAATATCTTGTATCGGATGAACGAATAGCTGTTTTCGAACGTAAATTCGGATTCCATGCCGGCATTTCTTCTACTACAAATATCTTCTTTAATGCACTTAAATATGAGGCAATAGTTTCTTCGTTAATTGAACCCTCATCATTCCCTTGAACATCTTTTGCAAGCTCTGTGTTTGGAACTTGAGTTCCTTGATTTCTAGCATATGAACGCATAAATCTACGTACTTTATCAGGATTTTTTTGAACATTATCAGTTCTATTGATATCTGAATGTATAACAGCATCTAAATAATCAGACGCTTGATCTAATGCGATTTCATCTCGCATATCTACTGCCTGAGGCCAACCACCTCTACATACAAGAAATGCTAATCGTTCGAAATCTAGTTCTGAATATCCATCAATTTCTATTGGACCATCAAATAAATCTTTTAAACTTACTTCACCGCTAGAATCGCCTGATTCATATAAACTCATAGGTCTCATCATTAACCAAGTAAATCTACCTGTACCAGAATGTGTTATTTCTTTTGGATCTACAGGAACTGCCGAACCTGTAAGTATAAATTGACCTAATTCACTTCGATGATCCACTTCAAAGCGAATTGTATCCCAAAGTTTCGGAGCAATTTGCCATTCATCTATAAGTCTAGGAGTAGCACCTTTTAATAATCTTTTAGGGTTCAATTCAGACATATTTATATTTTGTTCTTTCTTTTCAGGGTCATCCATATAAAGTATACTAGCTGCAATTTGTTCTGCAGTTGTTGTTTTACCACACCATTTTGGACCTTCTATTAATACAGCACCCTTACCTTCTAATTTTCTTTTTAATATTTCATCTGCAATTCTATTTTTATATTTCTTCATTTGCATGCCTCGTTTCTATTAACCCTACTTATAGTATATATTATACAAATCAAAAATTCAAGATTTTTCCGATGATTGTCGCAAAAGCGACTAGACACTTGGCTGTTTACTAAGTTGATACTTGACTTTGCGATGTTCATCGCATTGGATGTTCAACGCGTTATCTATACTATTAATATATGTAGATGAATTGATTAATAATACTTAACAACATCCTTTGATTAACAAAATTATATATGGGATGATTAAATCATCCCATATATAACATTATAGTATCTCCTTCTTTTATCTTCTCACCTTGATCAGGTGATTGATATATTACAGTATCTCCATCTCCATAATATACATAATTATAGAATTGAGTATTCTTTATTTCCTTTTTAGTTTTACCTATATAATTATCTACCTTATATGTAAGAGTGTCTAAAAACCACCTTAAGTTCTTTTCTATTTGATTTTCATAATCTCTATTAATTCTTAAATAGGTAAGTGATTGTTCCATTATTTCACCAACAAGTGGTGCCGCAACTGTTCCACCATATTGCACACAATTTTGTGGCTTATCTATCGCAAGATAACAAAGTATATTTGGATCATTCATAGGTGCCATACCCAAAAATGATAATATATAATGCCCTTTCTCATATCCACCATTACTACTAATTACCTGTGCTGTTCCAGTCTTTCCTAAGACTAGTCATTATGGGCAAGAGATTTTTGTTAATTTTTTGGCTTAACTAAGCCATTTTTCATTTTTGCACTTTTTGATTTTTTTCAAAAATTAAAAAGACAATTTTGTTTTTATAAAAAAATGGAGAACTAATCCTCTAATTCTCCATCACATAAATAACTTCATTTGTTAATATTATTCCTTCTCCATCATTAAGTCTAACAACCTTAATATTATTCTTTTCTTCATATTCCTGACATCTTTCTTCAAATCTATCAAACCTATTAATAAATTTATTATAATGTGGAAGTATGATAATATCAGTTAAGCTTAGTCCTTTAAAATTAGTTAAATTAACAAAATTAAGTTCTGGAGAATATATATGAATCAATTCTATTGAGGATGAAAAGCAAAGTGCTGCAGCACACCAACCTATTAATACATTTTTATCAGCTATTTCTTTTAATATATTCTCGCATTTTGTTTTTCTAATTCTATCTAATAAATAAAATGGATTTCCACCTATAAACTCAACAACATCATAATTTAATAATTCATTCGGATTATCAAAATCTAAATCAAAAATAGCAACTTCTAAACCAAATTTTTCTAATTCATTTATACATCTAGGAACATTCCAATCCTTTTCCTTATATTTAGGATCACCTGTGACTACTAATGCTGCAGTCATTCCTGAATTTTTATTTTTAACTTCATTTAACTAATCACAAGTCTTTCATTATGAATTCTAACACTTTATTTTCTCTTAAAGTATGCTTAATAGAAGATTCTTTATTATATTCATAGGCATCTTTAGGATTAATCTCAACTAATTCAAAGCATTCTTCCAGCTCATAATCATCTAATATTTGATTATAAACATTCTCTTCTACATTACATATATAATAGTATGAATGATGAATAAAAATTGTTTTATCTAGCATGCTTGATTTTCTTTTTTCTATTATTTCACCATATTCTTTAATAGAGTCTCTTAAAACTATTAATCCTGTTTCCTCTCTAACCTCTCTAATTAAGGCATCTATAGGGGATTCCCCATGCTCTATTCCACCACCTGGAAACTTATATTCACCCAAATTAGAGTGAACCATCATTAGATTATTACTTTTTAATATTATAGCTCTTGATGCAAATCTTTCATCAACCTTATAATCTAAAGAATAATCATGTAAATCTATTATATCAAGCACTCTCATCACTTATCACCAAGTTTTGAATTATCTATTATATTTTGCATACTATCAAATAACTCACCATATTCCAAATTATCATTTAATAATGATATCCCACAATAAAGTGATAATGAATATACATTACCTTCATAACTAAATGTATCTCCATTATGACTTAATATCTCTTCAGAAATACCTTTAACATAATTGTAATCCTTAGAATTAGTTATAAGTGCAAATTCATCGCCACCTATTCTTAAAACAAACATATCATCATTTATATATTTTTCTAGTCTTTTAGCAATTTCTAGAATTGCTCTATCACCAAGTTTATATGATATATCATTATATTTTTGAAATTTAACTGCATCAAAGCATAAGATATATGTATCCTTTAAAGAATGTAATAGCTTATACAGTTTAGTTATATCTACCTCTTTAGGTCTTATTGTATTCTTAGGTGAATTGATTTTTAAAAACAATCCTGTAAACTTAGATTCTTTCTTATAATCCGATGGATTTTCATACCATACAGATTTAAAGGCTCTAGAGAAGGCTTCAACAGATCCGTATTGATATTTCATAGAAACATCAGTAACACTCATCTCATTTTCAACTAAATCCTTAGCTGCTTCAGTCATTCTTCTCTTTAATATATATGTTTTAATTCCTCTTTTAAAAGCATATTTAAAAATTTTTTCTAAATAAGAAAGTGAGACATTGCAATACTCTGCAACATCAGTACGCTTAAATTCTTCATATAAATTATTTTCTATATATTCAATTGCTTTTGCTAATATAGTAAAACCGTTCATTTTATCACCCACTTATCAAAATTATAGCATAAAATTAAAACCTATACTTGATAATTTGAGCATTGTTAATAATGCTTTAATTGGATTATTCAGTTGTCGAGGAATAATCGTTAACTGCAAATTATCTTTCCAAATAAAAAAGGTTGCAACCTGCAACCTGAATTTTATTTCTAATTTTTGTACAGAATTTTTTCATCATTTATCATGAATATTTTTTCATTTTTTGAATTACATCTAGATACTAATAATCCATACTTTAAAAGTTTATTTAAAATTTTTAAAGCACCTTGCTTCGTAATATCAATTTTACAAAAATCAATAAAACCTCTATAGTTAAACCATCCTTTCTTACTGTTAATCATAATTCTTTTTAAATAATATGATTCAGTAGGAGATAAAGATTCACCTATAAATGCTAGTTCTTCTTTTATTGCATTCAAATTCTTATATACTAAATAATACTTATTTGATAAATTCAATAGATATAAAATGAAATAAGTCAAATCGTTATGTGAAAATCTAGTATTATCAATAGCTTTATAATAGTTATTTTTATCATCATTAATTGCTTCGCTTATAAATGCTGGTAATAATTCCTTCATATCAGATAATAAACTAATCCATAATGACACCATACGAGCTGTTCTACCATTATAATCATAATACGGATGAATATATATCATGTAATAATGAGCAATAAAAGGTAAATAAAAGTTACGATTATTAATTTCTACATTAACATATTCAAATAACGAATCCATACATCTATCTATATCTTTTGCATGACATCCTTCATGATCCCCAACATATACCTTATCTAAACGATAATATTCACCATCTAATTTTGTTTCTTTTGTCAAAGAATCTTTTGATAAGATGTTGTATAAAATAATTAGATTTTCTTTGTTAAAGTCAGGTTTTTTTGATATAAATTCAAAACCTTTTATCATATTTCTAATTATTATATCGTTAGAATCAAGCTTTTCTTTAACATTGTTATAAATATCCATCATTTGTCTTCTAGTAGTATTAACACCTTCTATTCTTAAAGTGCCATCCAACTCAGAAGCCATTCTTGAAACAATAATATCTTGATAATTATCCGAAATTATTGTTGATTCTTTTTCAATTAGATCATTATTAATAAATTCTAAATATTCTTGTAAAGATGTATTTAGTTCATTACTTTTAAAATAATACATCTTTGTTGAATTAAAAGATATAAGAGGTAATTCGACCTTAGCTTCATGAAAAAAATCATCTTTAAAGCATAAATACTCTTTTAGTTCGTGACTTTCAAGCAAAATATTATATTTTCTATTCATACGTAAATCTTCATTAGTAAAATAATGATTACCTTCTATGGCTTTAATCAAAATTGATTCATAATTTCTCATGATAAACCACTCCTTGTCAGTTATATTGTAAACCACTTTGTAAACCAAGTCAAGAACAATCTGTAAACCATTTCGCAAACCCTTATTTTACCCCATATATAGCATTATAGTATCTCCTTCTTTTATCTTCTCACCTTGATCAGGTGATTGATATATTACAGTATCTCCATCACCATAATATACATAATTATAGAATTGAGTATTCTTTATTTCTTTTTTAGTTTTACCTATATAGTTATCTACCTTATAGGTTGGTGTATCTAAAAACCATCTTAGATTCTTTTCTATTTGATTTTCATAATCTCTTTCTATACCTAAATAGGTAAGAGATTGTTCCATAATTTCACCAACTAATGGTGCGGCCACGGTGCCGCCATATTGCACACAATTATTAGGCTTATCTATAGCTAGATAACATAGTATATCTGGATCATTCATAGGTGCCATACCTAAAAATGATAATATATAATGCCCGGATTCATATCCACCAGTTGAGGAAATTACCTGTGCTGTTCCAGTCTTACCACCCACTCTATAACCTTCTATGTATGCATTTCTTCCAGTACCTCTTGCAACAACACTTTCTAAAGCATATTTTATAATTTCACTAGTCTTTTCACTTATAACTTTCCTTTTTACTTTAGGACTCTTCTCATATACTATATCTCCCGTAGTATTTTCTATATATTTTAAAACATATGGAGTCATAAGTTTTCCACCATTAACTGCACAGGATGCCATCATACATAATTGAATAGGTGTTACACTATTACCTTGACCAAAACTAGATGTTGCGAGTTCTACTGGCCCCATATTATTTTTATCAAATAATATTCCTTTAGATTCTCCTATTAAATCTATACCTGTTTTTTCCCCAAATCCAAAATTCTTTAAATACTTATAAAACTTATCTACACCCAACTTTTCTCCAATTGTCATAAATCCTGGATTACAAGAATTTTCAATAACATTTAAATAACTCTCTCTTCCATGTCCTCCAGATTTCCAATCTTTAATTCTTCTATCTCCAACTATTTTATATCCACTACAGTAAAAACTATCATTTATATCAAAAACCCCCTCCTCAAGTCCAGCTGCATATGTGCATATTTTAAATGTACTCCCTGGTTCAAATGCATAAAATATAGGTAAATTCCTATTATATATTTTAGGATCATAATCTTGATAATTATTCAAATCAAAAGATGGATAAGAACTCATCGCAAGTACTTCTCCTGTTTTCACATTCATTACTAGTCCCATCACTTGATTTGGATTATATAAATCAACTGAATTGATTATAATATTATCCAATATTTTTTGTATATTTATATCTATTGTTAAATATAAATCAAATCCCTTAGTAGAAGTTTCATAATATGACTTTATATCTGGCATTATATTTCCTTTCGCATCTGTATATATTGATAATGCACCACTTTTACTTTTTAAGTAATCATCATACATATATTCTATACCCGATAATCCCTTATTATCTACACCAACAAATCCTAAAACTTGAGATAAACTATTACCATATGGATAATATCTCTTTGTATCACTTACTAAGTATATACCTTCCATATTTAAATTGGCAATATCACGTGCTTGATTTATATTTATCTTACGACCTTCTGGTTTAATTAATTCTACACTATTCTTTTTCGTGATGTGTTTATATATACTCTCATAACTACATTCTAAAATTTTCGATAAATTTAATGCAACGTAATCTTTATCTTTAATTTGACTATTTATACTTGCGACTAAAAGACATAATTCATTTCCTACAATTAAATTACCATTTCTATCATATATTTTACCTCTACCACTATTTGTAGGAATTTGTCTATCCCATAAATCATAAGCTAATTGATTTATATTTTTTGACATATAAAAAGATATATATCCTACTCTAATCATTAACACTGAAAAAAATACAAATGTTAATACTATAAAAATATATATTCTTTTTTTCATCATATATAGAATCATGCCATCACCTTTAAAATATATGATTATATATATTTATCTTATTCAGTTTTATAAAAAAATCAGTCTATTTATTCTATAGACTGATTTTAAAACTATTTTATTCTATTTAATTCTTTATAGATAGTTCTAATATAACTATCTGTCATACTAGTTATATAATCAAGTGATAATCTAAAATATAAATTATAAACTTAATCTGCTGTCTTATTCAACTTATAATTATTAATAAAATCTATAGATCTTAATGAAATATATTTACTATTAGTTTTACTTAATTTCACATCTGTATCATAATAAATAATAGAATTTACAAATTCATCTAATAAATCATCTATGATATTCTTCCAGTTAATTGTAATTTCAAAACTTCTTTTTAAGTAAATGCATATTTAACTGTCGCAAGTTTTAAAACTCTAATTATAGTATCTATATTAGTCCTTCAAAAAGTTCTGTCATACATTTACATAAAAAATCTCTTTTCTTTATTTGTGAAAGAATATACTGCGTTATACATCAACATGTTTTTTATTGATAGTAACCATTTATGAAAAATAGAAAATGAATCTTCTTTAATTTCTTAATGTTCATTATTATTTAATTTTTCTTCTAATGTTAAAACAACTTTTTTATAATATTTATCATTATCAAAAAAATTTTCATGTTAATGTCAATATAGAATTTACCAATAGGGGATGGGGGCGGACAATTTTTTATTGACATTTACAAACAACTATATAATTAGATCCTAATTACTCTTATAAATTACTCTTTTTATAATTCCACTTTAATTTTACAATTGAAGACCATGTCTACTTGACAAGGTTCAGCTCAATTTATATTGATAAACAATCTGGTAAGGATTTTAATAGTGTTAATTATCAGAAGCTTATTAAAAAAAGATGATTTATTGATTGTTAAATCCATTGATAGGTTAGGAAGAAATTATGAAATGATTATTGAGGAATGGCTAGAATTACTAAGGTTATTGGTTGTGATATATTTGTAATAGATATGCCACTACTTGATACTAGATCTAAACCTGATAATTTAGTTGGTAAATTCATTTTTGATATAGTTCTTCATTGTTGCTGAAAATGAAAGAGACTTTATTAAGCAAAGACAAGCTGAGGGTATTAAAATAGCTAAGGCTAAGGGTGTTAAATTTGGTAGACCAAATGTAATTTACCTAATAATTATTTAATTAATCACATAAAAAATCCTGAATTATGTTTACTGGTATACAATAAGCTACACCATATATTGGATTTAAAGATAAATCTTTGATTCTAAATGTAGTAATTCCAATTAACCTGCCTCTCTTATCAAGAAGTGCTCCTCCACTATTTCCATCATTAATAACTAAATCACATTGTATTACACTTTTGGTAGTATCTTTATATTCAATGTTTACAAGCGGAATACTAACTATCCCTTTAGATATACCAATACCATGATTCATTCCATTTCCAATAGAATATACAGTATTACCTGATTTAATTTTAGTACTATTACCGAATTTAATTGGTTTTAAATATAATCCATCTATATTTTCTAATTTTATAATTGCTAAGTCAGAATCATTATCATATTTAGTAATTGCTACACATCTATAGTCTTTCTCATATGAAAATCTAATTTCTATATAATTAAAGATTTTATGAATTCCAGATTTTTCGTAAGATATTACATGAGCATTTGTAATAAATGTTCCTTTGTCATCAATCAAAACTGCTGAGCCATAAGAAATAGTTTCATTATCATTGTAAGCTTTAAGTTCTACAACGTTATATTGAGTTTCTTTATAAATATCTTCAGTAGTAGGATTTTTAAACAATTTTATTGAAAAGACAATCAATAACAATAGTAATATTGTTGAAATGATTGATAAAATAATACATATTTTTTTCATAATATACTTTATTATTTTTCTATAAATAATCCTATTGAGTTAGAAACATCTCCCCAATAAGCTTCATCTAAATTGGAATTCAATTCTAAACGGGTAACATATAATGAACTTATTCCTAAATTATTATTATCATAATCATCCTTTGAATACCACTTGAATGCTATTCGATATACATATTTTGTAGTAAATACATCGTATGAAATTCTATGAAATTTAATAACTTTATTAGAATCTATATCTTCTGAGGTATATAAACCATCACTATCATAAGATTGGTAAGTACCTTCAAAAAAATCTATAAATTCATTTACCTTTTCGTCAAATTTTTCATCGCTATCAATTGTATTTTTTGAAAAAAGGCTTTTTATTGCTTCAGGTTCATTATCTGTAGCAGCTGAAATTATAGTTTCAATCTTTTCGTCACATAATTTTTCATAATCATCAAACATTGCACAACTTGTTAGTGAAATAATTAATATAGAAAAGATAAATATTGCAAAACTTATAATACTTTTTTTCATATTAAACTCCAAAAAAACTATAATTCAAATACTACCTTAGAATTTTCACAACTTAAACAATCTGATTTATATAAATTAACAAACGAATTATACATCGCAGTATTATTAAAAGTAACAGAGTATGTAGCAGTCAAATCATTTCTATTAACATTTTGCTTTTCATAATAAAAACCTGTTATCCACCATTGCTTTTGAGAAGGCTGCCAATCAAATAGCACTTCATTTTTATACTCTAGTTTCAAAGTCATTGTCATAGCTAAACTCTTATCAACTTTCCAAATGACATCACTATAATCCCATCTTGTGTATATTCCTAATTCTGCTCCTGCTCCTAGATTTAAATAATCTCCTGCCCATGCCCATAAAATATATTCTTCATCGTTACATTCAAATTGGTACTTTTCCTTTTTCATGCTTGTTGCAGCATTAAAAACTGTATCATATAAATCCGTGTATCCAAAATACTGTTGCCAACAATCAAAATTTGCATGATATGTTTTACCAGTTTCATCAAGGCTCATATTTAAAAACCATCCACTAATATTTGCAGTTGTCTTAACTCCTAACAATTTTACAGCAAGAGATGAAGTTAATCTTACTGCAGGTTTAATTATAGTAGCCACAGCATTAACCACAACTGAAGCAGCTGTAGTTACAACTTTTGTAACTTTTTTTGATACCTTTTTAATTAATTTTGAAAACCATCCATTAGAATCTATTACACTTAAATCTTCAAGTTCTGATAACCAAATAGTTTCGTCTTCAATTACAAATAGAACATCACTTTCTCCAGCATCGTTATATGTAACAAGTCCAGGAATTGTTTCAATCATAACCTCACCATTATCTACAAAGGATACTGTTAAAAGAACCGCTTCTTCTGAAGAATCATAAACAATATCATATTGAACATTTACAGTTTCTTCAGTTTTATCTAATGAAACTAAATCTAATTCATCAAATAATGACATATCGAATGTCTTAGATGCAACGATTTCAATATCATTATTTTCTTGGTAATTAATTTGATGCTCATCAAACTCAACTAATGCACTCTCTTCTAATGATAAATAATTATCATAAGAAACTGTTCTAACAATTTGCGATGGTGCATTTTTAAATGAAACACCATTATTAATAAATAAAAATGTAGCTAATGCACAAAAAATAGCAATAGCAGAAAAAATGATACTTTTTCTAAATAAACTTCTTTTTTTCATAAACAATCTCCCCCCGTATAATTTTTATAAATCATTGGCATACTCCCCTACATAAATTACTATTTATTTGTAAAAACGATACCAACAATTAAAATTATACTATTCATTTTTTTATAGTCAATGTTTTTATTTATATTTGTGCGTATTTTTAAAACAACATTTCGTATTTTTCGTTGAATTGACAAATTAAATTCGTTTTATAGTGTTTGATTTTATATTTTATGTTTTTTTATTTTATAATTTCCTTTTTTAACTAATAATAAATAGTCGATATCGATGTATAAATAATTAAATTTTTATTGATTTTTTAGAAAAATAGCCTACAAGTATAAATGGTAATATAAGAGTACCACTTTTGTGCACGTAAGTGTCCCCACTTTTTAATACAAGTGAGTATTCTTTTTTGTTATAATTTAAACCTGGAGGTTTCAATTATGACAAATATAGTATTAGAAAATATTAAGTCAGTTTTTGATTTAATAACATTATCAATTTCATATATGAAAGGAGTTTTAAAATTGAATATTTCGAAGATTTCTAGAGAACTTAACGTTGATAGAAACTGTAAGAAAATACTTAAATGGCCATATAAAGAAGGATACAAGAAATAGAAAAAAATATTTAGATAATTATAGGAACCTTATTATGAATTATCTAGATGATAAATATAGAAGTTTTGACTATATTGATCATTTTTTTAAGTTTATGAAAAGAGAACATAATATTACGTGTTCGCGTTCTTCCTTTTCAAGATATATTAAAAATGATGAAGAGTTATCTAAAAAATTTAGTAGAAAAAAAGAATTTGGTTTTACAGAACGTTTTGAAACAGAACCTGGTGTTCAGGTTCAATTTGATTTGAAAGAAAGAATACAAATTATTGATAGAAATGGTAATAAGTCCGAAATCTAGATAGCAACATTAACCATGAGATATTCCAGATATAATTTTAGAAGAGTTACATTAAATAATAATACAGATGTTAACATAGTTTTTTTAGCTGAAGCTTTTGAACATCTTGGTAGTGTACCTAAAGAATTAGTTATAGATAATTTAAAGCCATTTGTAACTAAATCTAGATATAAAGGTCAAAATGCAATATTAAATGTTAAATTCGATGAATTTTGTAAAGATTATGGTATTACTGTAAAACCTCGCATGCCAGCTAGACCAATGACTAAGGGTAAATCTGAAACTCAAAATAAAATAGTTGATCAACTGCATAATTATATTGGAACTTATACTGATATTATAAGTGTTAGAGAAATACTAAATAAAATAGATAGCGAAGATAATAATTCAATATCACAGGCTACAGGGTTACCTAGAACATTTTTATTAGAAAAAGAAAAAGGTAATATTAATTCATCGTTCCCCCATACTGTACACAGTTTTGTGGCTTATCTATCGCAAGATAACAGAGTATATCTGGATCATTCATAGGTGCCATACCTAAAAATGATAAAATGTAATGACCTGCTTCATATCCACCATTACTACTAATTACCTGTGCTATTCCAGTTTTCCCACCCACTCTATAACATTCTATAAATGCATTTCTTCCAGTACCTCTTGCAACAACACTTTCTAAAGCATATTTTATAATTTCACTAGTCTTTTCACTTATAACTTTCCTTTTTACTTTAGGACTCTTCTCATATACTATATCTCCCGTAGTATTTTCTATATATTTTAAAACATATGGAGTCATAAGTTTTCCACCATTAACTGCACAGGATGCCATCATACATAATTGAATAGGTGTTACACTATTACCTTGACCAAAACTAGATGTTGCGAGTTCTACTGGCCCCATATTATTTTTATCAAATAATATTCCTTTAGATTCTCCTATTAAATCTATACCTGTTTTTTCCCCAAATCCAAAATTCTTTAAATACTTATAAAACTTATCTACACCCAACTTTTCTCCAATTGTCATAAATCCTGGATTACAAGAATTTTCGATAACATTTAAATAACTCTCTCTTCCATGAGTACATACACATATGTGTTTTTTGATATTTTAAATATGATTGATTTAACATAATTTTTCCAAATAAAAAAATGAAGGTATAATCACCTTCATTTTGTAATCGCACTACCTCGCGATCAACTTGGATTTTTAATTTACGCTTAACGAAGCGAAGCAAATTTCTTCTATGGTAGGTTATCTCCTACATCTACATTATACATTTAGAATGGTTTTAATTCAATATTTTTACTATATTTCTTTTATTTACCTATATAACAAACACAACACATGCCAGGACCAGTATGTGCACCAATAATTGGTGATAACATGCAAATTGTAATATTTAGAGTTTTATCAAACTCTAACAATTTATCTTTAATATAGTTTGCATATTCAATATTATCAGCATGACATACAAAAACATCTTTAACACTTTCATCTCTTGTTTCTATGAACTTATTAACTAAATACATAGCTGCTTTTTTTCTTCCATGCATCTTCGCAACAGTATCTAATTTTCCCTTTTCATTTACTCTTAATATAGGTTTAATTCCAAGTAAAGATCCAACAAATGCACTTGTCGCACTTACTCTTCCACCACGTTTTAAATAATTAAGATCTTCAACCATCAACCATAAATTCATTTTATGAGTTAATTCTTCTAAACATTTCGCATTATCTTCTATTATCATTCCATTGTTTCTATTATTTACTGCTAGAGTTGCTAATAATCCTATACCACCTGTCGCAGATAAAGAATCTACAATAAATATCTTAGAGTTTGGAAATTCTTCTTTTAAATTATTCTTAGCTATTAATGCACTTTCATAAGTCTTTGACAATCCACTAGATAAAGGAAGATAAATAATATCTATTTCTTTTTCTAAATATGGTCTAAAAAATTCTTCATATATAAAAGGAGTAATTTGTGTAGTTTTGGTAAAATCTCCTTTTCTTTGTGAATCATAAAATTCTTTTAACACTTCATCAGATTCTAAATACTCTGCAGTTTTAAATTCTTCACCTAAACTATATTGCATAGGAATTAATGCAATATCATTATCTTTGGCATATTCCATTTTAATATCCGCTGATAAATCTATAATAATTTGATAATTTTTCATAATCTAACCTCTTTTACATTGGTATTTTATATTAATTATATGCTTTATACAATTGCCAAATTATACAAAATGTGTAATAATACACATATGAGTAAAAATTGTATATTAAAAGAGGTATTTTATGGATAAAAGAGTATATAAAACAAAAGAAAATATAAAAAAAACAGTAATAAATCTTATACTTGAAAAAAACTTTCAAGATATTACTGTTACTGAAATCAGCAATAGAGCTAATATAGGAAGAAAAACATTTTATCTACATTATGGTTCAATTATTGATGTTATAAAAGAATTAGAGGATGAGATTAAAGAGGCTTTAGAAGCCTCTATTAATAGATATATTGATGATAAAAATAATTATGACATAAAAAACATTTTTAAAGATTTAACAAAAATAATAAAAGACGATATTCTTCTTTACAAAAGAATATCTATTAACGATTCATATTCTTTTTTTAAAAATGCATTTGAAAGAATCTTAAGCGAAATAATTTATAATATCGCAATTAATGTATACAACGTAAATAGTAAAAATTCTCATATTTATACAACATACTATGCAGCTGGTATTATAAAATTATATACCCTATGGTTAAGAGGAGATCTAGATATTGATGAAGATGAACTAATTAGAATAGCTTATAGATCTACTTTCGAAGGTGCTCAAGCTATTCTAAATAAAGCTTAAAAGAAACAATAATTATCATCTTTTATAATTCTTAACGTTCTTTCTTCTATTTTCTTAAATAATTCAAAATAATCAAAATCATTTATTATAAATATATCTTTATATAACTTCTTATATGAGTTAACACACCACTCTACTATTTCATATACCCCATCTAATACTTCTTTTAATACCATATTCCAATCAACATCTAAAAAAACAAAATTAGAATGAACATAATTAGATGCGAAATCCATCGCATCATAAAAATTCATAACATTCGCAATTTGTGCAACAGTCTTAATACTATACTTTGTATTAGGTTTTTTTTCTTTTAATTCTTTAAACTTTTTTATAGAATCTAACCACCCATAATTCATATAACTTTTATATGTATTATATGTAAGATTATTATTAACTATGTACTCATCTAATTCCTCTTTAGAAAGTTTTTTTGTTGCATCTTTAATTGTTATAGCTTGATGATTTAAAAATGACTCTATTGCGTTTTTATTTTGTTCTAAAGCCACAAGAGTTATATACTGTTCTAAAGCTTGCCTAAAAACAGACATAGCTTGTGGAAAACATTTATAATTAAAAAGAATAATCATTGATTTTAATGAATCTATAATATGTTTAAATTCTAAATTATAAAAATCATTAGGATTTTTTTTAATATTTTCATCTATAATATCTAAAATAGAAAGAATATTACTAATGGCTGGATTCGATAAAAATAGACTACAAATCTCTAAATCATTTAAATTTTCATTTAGTATACCTTCATATAAATTATTAATTAATTTATCTTGATATTCCTTAGATTTAGGAAAAATATCTTCATGAATATCATTTTCATTAAATACATGATTCGCAACTAACACATGCATTAGTTTATATTTAAACATATTATTGTATTTTATAAAATTTTCATCAACATTCTTATATTTTGAAATACTTTTAATAATATCTTCTCTTTCATAAAATTTATTTAAAACATCAATAAAAACTTCATTATTAATTTTATCTTTAAATTTAGAATCCAATTTTTTATTAAAATAATTATCTTCTTCTATTTTTTTTCTTATAAAAAAATCCATATTTTGCATAACATCACCACTTATAGTATACAAAACTTAATACATAAATAACAAGAAAAAAATAATGGATTATCCATTATTTTCCTCTTGATTATAATATTTAACTATAGCATACCCTTTCCTACCTTTTGCATATATTCCAATTTTAGTTCCTATCCATCTTCCTGCATATGCTAAAGAATTATAATAATACATATTATTAAATCCTATTTTATAATTAAGATCATATATATTACTATTTGTCGCATCTAAATTAAACAAAATCTCATTTCCGTCATATTCCTTAGAATATACAATAACGTCATCCTTATTAAACTCACCCTTGCGAACTTCTACATAATTCTTTTGATTTCTCCTTACCACACATACATAAGAATACTTAGAGCCCATAATAGAAAAACCCACTTCATCTCCATCTTCTATTAATTCAAAATTAAACAAAGACGAAGCTTTAAAATTTAAAAACATTACCTTTTGCATAAAATGATTAGGTAACATATTTAAATTAAGAATGTCTCCATTAGTACAATTTAATTTCAAACCATTAGAAATACTATACCAATAATCTTTTATATTTGCAGGAGTTTGCCAAATTTTACTCAACTTATTATCTTTAAAATCATCACATGTAGGAATTTTAAAATCACTTACTATATCTACTAAATAATCATGTTCATAAACAGGAGTACCGCAAAGTAACGGGTCTCCTACATTTCCAGGAAGAGGCCAATCATTATGCCACATTACAGGTTCGAGATGGCAAATTCTACCATAAGCTCTCATATCTTGAAAGTGTATAAATGCCCAGTTGTCATTATCATCAAGATCTATTAAAGCTCCTTGATGAGGTCCATTAATCAATGTATCTCCTTGCATTAAAACAATTTTAGATTCATAAGGTCCATAAATATTCTTGCTACGAAGCGCTGTTTGCCAACCACCCTTTACACTTCCTGCAGGTGCCATTATATAATAATATCCATTTCTTTCATTAAACTTAGGACCTTCTATTGTTGGATTATCATTATGTCCATCATAGACTATTTTATATCCATCAGAAAGTACTTCTTTTAAATCATTTGATACTTCATATATTCCAATACATGAATTAAAACCAGCTCTACTTTTGGCAAATCCAACAGCTACATAACATTTTCCATTAGTCCAAATAGGACAAGGATCTTCAAGCCCACGTCCTGGAATTAATAAGTGAAGTTCTGACCATTTATCAAATGGATTTTTAGTATATGATACAAAGATTCCCTCATCTGGAAATGGAATCATTACATAAAATAATCCATCATTAAATCTGATAGATGGAGCCCACGCACCATCTCCATGGCATACATTATCAAATCTTTTAATTGGAATATTATCATAAACATAGTTTATCAATCTCCAATCTACTAAATTTTTAGTATGAAGCACTGGTACACCTGGTGTATGATTAAAACTTGAGGCAACCATAAAAAAATCATCATTATGCCTTATAACATCTGGATCACTATAATCTGCTTGAATAATAGGATTTTTATATTTCATAGATAAACCACCCTGTATAATTTATTAAATTATACATTTCCTTTTCTTTGTTATTTATATCTTTTCTTTATTATATATTAATATTTTCGTTAATACAACTTAACACATTTTAAATTATAGTATATAATAAAGATATATAAAAGAGTTAAAAGAATTATATTTTATAACAATCGGAGGTGTACTATGGATAATCAAATTAGCGATAACTTAATGGAAACAATAACACATGGAACAAGAGAATTTCCATTTATAATATATAAAAGACAATTTTCGAACACTTCTTTATCATATATAAGTTGTCATTGGCATAATGAAATTGAAATTGTTTATTGTGCTAAAGGAAGTATTTCATATACTGTTAATGAAAAAACATATATATTAGATGAAAACTGTTTTTCAATTATTAATTCAAATATGCTTCATCAAATTAATATGATTGATGAAGCAGTGTGGTATGCGATTGTATTTGATAAAAAGTTTATTTATGGATTTGAAGAATCTTTAATTAAAACCGAAGTTTTTGACTCAATATCCTATAATAATCTTATTATTAATAATAATGAAATAATTGACACTTTAAAAAGAATTATCAATACGTATTATAATGATTCTAATTTTAAATCATTAAAAATCAATTCCTTATTAACAAAATTATATTTAGATATCTTAGATGAAGCATCAAATAATGAAGAAGTATTAAAGACATCTAGTAATAATCATTCTATAAGAATTAAACTTATACTTGACTATATCAATAAAAACTATAAACAAAAAATAACAATTGATGATATCTCAAGAGAGATTGGATTATGTCGTAGTGAAGTATGTAAATTATTTAAAAATGAAATAGGATTATCAATAGCTGATTACATTTTAAAATATAGAATAGAAAAAAGTATACCACTTCTTCTTTCTAACAAACTTAATATAACAGAAATTGCACTTGCTTCTGGATTTAATAGTTCTAGCTACTATGCCGAAGCATTTAAAAAACTTATTAACATGACTCCTTTGGAGTATAAAAAAGAAAATAGGAAGTAATATAATGAAAAAAGAAATTAATATGACCGAAGGTCCCTTATATAAAAAAATGTGGTTATTCGCAATACCCTTAATATTTTCAGGATTATTGCAGCTTTTCTATAACGCATGTGATTTAATAGTATGTGGCCAATTCGGTTCAGAACATTCAGTTGCGGCAATAAGTGCAACTAATTCACTAATAAATCTTATTGTAAATTTATTTCTTGGTTTAAGTGTAGGAGCAAATGTATTAATGGCTCGATGTTTTGGGGCTTTAAACAAAGAAAAAGGACAAAAGGTAGTATATACCTCTATGCTATTCTCTTTAATAATTGGAGTTCTATTAGGAATATTTGGCGTATCCTTTTCTCATATTTTCTTAAAGCTTATGAAAACACCAAGTGATGTTATAGATTTATCTACAAGTTACCTTAGAATATATTTTATAGGACTACCTTTTTCTATGATATATAACTTTGGTGCTTCTATTTTAAGAGCGACTGGTGATACAAAAAGACCCTTTATATTCTTAACTATTGCAGGAATATTTAATATTTTATTGAATTTAATATTAGTAATCGTTTTTAAATTAGATGTAAAAGGTGTTGCGATTGCGACAATATTTTCACAAGGAATATCAGCACTATTAATTTTAATATCAATGAAAAAAAATCATGGATTCTTTGAATTTAATTTTAAAGATGTAAGAATCTATAAAACAGAAGCTCTAGAAATTCTTAAAATAGGACTTCCTGCAGGAATTCAAAGTGTAATATTCTCTTTATCTAATGTTATTATTCAATCAAGTGTTAATTCTCTTGGTACAATAGTTCTCGATGGTAATGGCGCATCAAGTTCTCTTGAAAGTTTCATTTGGACATCAATGAATCAAGGATGTCAAACATGTATTGCGTTTGTTTCCGCAAACATTGGTGCTAAAAAAATCAAGAATATAAAAAAAATTATATTATATTCCCTAACTATCGTACTTGCAACATGGATTTTGTTTGGAGGATTAATATTACTATTTAATAAACCTCTTCTAAGTCTATATCTAAAAAAAGGTGCAGAGGGTTTAGTATATGGTAAAAAAAGACTAACAATTATCGCTAGTACTTATATTGCTTGTGGGATGATGGATTTACTCGCTTATTCTATTAGAGGACTTGGTTATTCTACGATTCCAACTATAATATCATTAATTGGTGCTTGTGGATTTAGATTATTTTGGATTTTTGTAATTTTCCCAATTGATAAATTCCATAATATAGAATGGCTTGCAGCTTCCTACCCAATATCTTGGGTTTTAACTTTAAGTGTTCACTTAGTTGTATTATTATTTTTATATAATAAAATAAAAAGAACTGTGAAAGAAGAAATATAGGGCTATATATTTATATAGCTTCTATTCATAACACAGTTCTTTTATTTTAATTCTTTTCAATTACTCTCATTTTCGCACTATGAGACCTTTGATTTTCATTAAGTTCTTCCTCACTTGGTAATATTGGTTTTTTTGTAATTAAATCAAATGGAGCTTTTTCTTTAATCACAATAGGAAGACCTTCAGGAATATTTAAAGTACTTCTTTCCTTAAATATTGTTTTACATATTCTATCTTCTAATGAATGGAATGTAATTACAACCGCTCTACCATTTTTATTCATCATATTTAATGCATCGTTTATCGAATCTTCAAAAACTCTAAGTTCATCATTTACTGCAATACGAAGTGCTTGAAATATTTGTTTAGCAGGATGACCTTTTTTATTTAGTACTTTTGCAGGAAGACTTCTTTTAATAATTTCAACTAATTCAAACGTAGTATTAATTTCTTTTGTTTTTCTCTCTTCTTCTATTTTCCTTGCTATTTGCTTAGAAAAAGGATCTTCTCCATATCTAAAGAAAATATTACATAAGTCATTAAAACTATATTCATTTATAATCTTTTTAGCAGTTAATTCTTTAGTTTGGTCCATTCTCATATCAAGAGGGGCATCATATCTATAAGAGAACCCTCTTTCTGGTATATCAAGTTGAAAAGAAGATACACCAAGATCATAAATAACTCCATCTATTTTTTCTATGCCTAATTTATTAAGTTCTTCTTTTATATTCTTAAAATTAGACTTAATAATAGTATAGTTACTACCTATCTTATCTAATCTTTCTTTTGCTCTAGTAATAGCGTAGTCATCTTGATCAAATGAATATAAATGACCATTTTTTAATTTACTAAGAATTAATGAACTATGTCCTCCTCCACCAAGAGTACAGTCAACATAAATTCCATCTGGTTTAATATTTAACTGATTAACAGCTTCATGCAGTAATACTGAGTAATGTTGATATTCCATATTTTTTTCCTCCATAAATAGAAAATAGATGCCGCTTGCATCTATTTCTATTATTATTCAGCTTTAGCTTCTTTAACAGCGATAACTTGTTTTCCTTTATAGAATCCGCAGTTTCCACATACTCTGTGTGATAATGTTAATTCACCACAGTTAGGACAAACAACCATATTAGGAACATTTAAAGCTAAATGTGATCTTCTCATATTCTTCTTTGATTTTGAAGTACGACGAAATGGTACAGCCATGTTAATTACACCTCCTAATTATTTAAGTAAATCAGCTAATGAAGCAAACGCAGGATTAAGTGTTTCATCTTCTATTTCTTCTGGTTCTAAATCACTTTCGAATTCTTCACCTTCACCAACTGTTCTCATTGGTTTTTCGCATAAAATCGCAGTGATTACAGCTTCCTTAGTATCAAGCGTTTGGCCTTCAATTAAGGAAACATCTTCATCAATAGATGATAAAGTTCTTGCATATACTTCCTCTGTTGTAGTGCTTATTGGAACTTCTATGATATCTAAACTTATAGCACTTGTTATACTCAAATTAACATTAATATCCATCTTAATAATATATCTTTCATAAGATAATTCATTAATAATTCCTTTAATATTAACTTTAGACGAAGATACAATATCTTCAAATCCATTTAAATCTTCGCTTAAATCTAATTCTTCCTCAAATGAATAAGGAAATCGCAATTTGCGAAGTTGTGCAATAGCGATACGCATAAAATCACCTCAGCCTATAAAATTATATTATTTTTGTCTATAAAAGTCAACAGTAAAACTTCGCATTTTTCTTCAAATTTAATTCCTTCAATTGTAAAATGCATAATATAAACATTTTTTTATTTACATACACCTAAATCATAATAATTATTAAAAAATAAAATATTATGATATAATCGAATTGAATAATAAGTAGGTGAAATATATGAAAATCGTCGGTATTATAGTTGAATATAATCCAATTCATAACGGACATATTTATCATATAAATAATATTAAAAAAAATGCAAACCCTGATTTGATTATTGCTGTAATGAGCGGAAATATAGTAAACAGAGGAGAAATATCTGTTTTTAATAAATTCGATAAGACTTCCCTTGCACTTGAATGTGGTGTTGATATTGTTTTAGAACTTCCTAGCATATTTACAATTCAAAGAGCAGATATATTTGCAAGAAAAGCCATTGAAATACTTAATTACCTTAATGTAGAAGAGATTTGGATAGGAAGCGAAGAAAACAATATTTCAATTTATAAAGATTACTATAATATCACTCACAAAGAATCTTATAATGATAAATTAAAAGAGTTTTTAAATAATGGATTTTCATACAAAACTGCTTCTAATTTAGCACTTGAATATTTTAATTTAAAGCCGCTTCTATCTAATGATATTTTAGGAATATCATACTATTCTGCGATTTTAGACAACAAATATAATATGAAGCTTCATACTATTAAAAGAGAAGGAAATAATTATCTAGATATAGATAATAAAGATTATTTATCAAGTGCATCTTCTATTAGAAATAATCAAGACAATATCAAAAATCAAGTACCATTAGTTTGTTATAACCTTTATAAAGAAAAAGGATTCTTAGATAATAATAAAATATTTAACTATTTAAAATATACTATTCTATCAAGTGATTTATCTAACACTTTCCTTGTTGAGGAAGGTTTTGAAAATGCTTTAAAACATATTTATAAATATAACAATTTTGATGATTTTTTAAAATCATTAGATACTAAAAGATATACAAACACAAGAATTAAAAGAATATTTCTGTCAATTCTATTTAATCTTAATAAAGATGAAATAACTAAACTTAATGATTTGCCTTTAGATTTTGTAAGAGTTCTTGGATATAGTAGTAATGGAAAAGAATATTTATCTACCATAAAAAAAGAAAAGAAAATATATACAAATATTAAAGAAGGGATAAATAAAATACTTGATATTGAAATTAGAATCAGCAAAATACTTGATGTCATCTACAATACTAATTTATTAACTTTAGAACAAAAAGGGCCAAAAAAAAGAGTTTAAAACTCTTTTTTTAACATATATAAAGAAATAGCAGCGATTGTCTTAGAATCTGTTATTTCACCATTTCTTATCATTTCTTTTATTTCATCAAAGGAATGATAAGAAAGTAAAATTAATTCATCACTGTCAAAATTTGTTTTCGTCTTAGTAAGTTCGTCAGTATAATAAATATAAATTACTTCATCTGTAAAACCAACTGTAGTATGTATTTTACCTAAATACATAAGATTAGAAGCTTTATATCCAGTTTCTTCTTCTAATTCTCTTTTTGCGGCATCTAGAGGACTTTCGTTTAAATCTAGTTTTCCAGCAGGTATTTCAAGAGTAACCTCACTTACTGGATATCTATATTGTTTTTCTAACATAAATTTATCTTGAACCTTAACTAAAATTGCAGCTGCACCTGGATGATGTATATACTCTCTATAACTTATATTACCATTTGGACATAAGACCTTATCTTTATGTAGTTTTAAAAAACTACCTTCATAAACAATTTCTCCACTAATCTTTTCTTCTTTTAAATTCATATTATTATCTCCTGTCCATATCATTTACTATCTGCATCGCAACTCCATCTGCCTTAACAGTAAATCCATTCTTTTTATAAAAATCTACTACATTTGAATCAGTTGGAATCACTTTAATATATAAATAATTATGATATTTTTCTTTAATCATCTTTAACATATTAGATGCAATACCTCTTTTCTCATACCCTTTCATTACTATAACATAATGAACATATGCTACAAGTTCCGTATCATCTATAACTCTAGTTAAACCTACTAATTTATCATTGTCATATACACTAATAACATATGAAGAATTCATTAGTGCTTTATATAATCTTGTAGGAAATTTCGCAGATAACCAATCGTGTGATTCAAATAATTTCACTACATCTTCTATTTTAAAGTCAAAACTCGTTTTATATTCTAACATATTATCGCTCCTCTAATAAATTATAACATAAAAGAGGACATAGTCCTCTTATTATTAATTATTTAGATGCTTTTACGAATAAATCACACATAATCTTAGAGAATTCTAAGTTATCTTTAACAGGAAGTCCTTCTACTATTAATGCATTATCAAATAAGAATGTAGCGTATTTCCCAATATCTTCTGGATTTGATGCATAAACTTCTTCTACGGCCTTAAATACTTCATGATTTGGATTAATTTCAAGAACTTTTTCAGCCTTTGCACCATATTGATTTTGAGCTAATAATACTCTTTCCATTTCAATAGATACACCGTTTTTGCTTGATAAACATACTGCGTTATCAGTTAATCTCTTAGAGAACACAACATCAACAACATCATCTTTTAATGCTTCTTTTATAGCATTTAAAATATCTTTCTTTTCTTCTTTTATTTCATCGATTTTCTTGGCTTCTTCTTCATCAATTAAATCAAGATCACCTGTGTTAACTGATTTAAATGGCTTTTCATCGTATGTATTTAACATTTGTAATAAGAACTCATCTACATGTTCATCACAAATTAGTACATCATATCCATATTTCTTTATAACATCTAGTTGCGGAAGTTTATTAACCGTATCTTTATCTTTTCCTGATGCATAATAAATTTCTTTTTGTGCTTCTGGCATAGATTCTACGTACTCTTTAAGAGTTATTGGTTCTTCTTTATTTAATGTTTTGAAAAGAATAAGATCTTTTAATTCTTCTTTTTTCATTCCATAATTTTCATATGCACCATATTTAATATTGATACCATATTCATTAAAGAATTTTACATAGTTTTCTCTATCATTTTTAAGTGTCTTTTCAAGTTCATTTAAAATCTTCTTTTCAAGATTTGAAGCAATTTTCTTTAAGGTTTTGTCTTCTTGAAGCATTTCACGACTGATATTAAGACTTAAATCACTTGAATCAACAAGTCCTTTTACAAATCTTAAATAATCTGGAATTAAATCCTTGCATTTATCTAAAATAAACACACCCTTAGTATATAATTGTAATCCCTTTTCATAGTTTTCAGAATATAAATTGAAATCACTCTTCTTAGGGATAAATAATAAAGCATTATAATTAATTAAACCTTCAACATTAAAGTGCATGCTCATCATTGGATCTTGATAATCCATAAATTTATCTTTATAGAAAGTATTTAAATTCTCAGTAGTAATTTCTGATTTATTCTTCTTCCATAATGGCTTCATAGAATTAATAGTCTTAAGTTTCTTTACTTCAATTTCTTTAGGATTTCCATTTTCATCTTTTTCTTCTGTAGTTTCCCATTCAGATACATATGCTTTAATTGGATATCTAATATAGTCTGAATATTTTGTTATTAATTGAGTAATCTTATAATTATTTAAATAATCAGAATATTTAAAATCATCAGTATCATCCTTTAAATGAATGATAATTGTTGTACCACAAGTATCCTTTGTAGTTTCATCTATTGAATATGATTCTAATCCTTCAGAACGGAAAATATATGCTTTTTCATCAAGTGGTGATTTTGTAATAACTTCTATTTCTTTTGCCACCATAAAAGCACTATAGAATCCTACACCAAATTGACCAATAATATCTACTTCATCCTTAGAATTTTCATCTAATTTTTCCATAAACTCCTTAGAACCGCTCTTAGCAATAGTTCCTAGATTTTCAACTAATTGATCATATGTAAATCCAATTCCGTTATCCATAACTGTAATAACCTTATTACCTTCATCAGTTGTAACTGTGATTTCATAATCGTTAGATTGTACATTTGGATTTGTAAGTGTTAAGAAATGATGCTTATCAATCGCATCACTTGCGTTTGAAATTAGCTCACGTAAAAATATATCCTTATTAGTATAAATTGAGTTAATCATTAAGTCTAGTAAACGTTTTGTTTCTGTTTTAAATTTAATTTTCTTTGACATTTTATTATCTCCTTTTATCTTTGATAAGCCTATTATAATACTTAGTTTTGGCACTGTCAAGTGGTAAGTGCCAAGATTTTTAAAAAATAAAACCAAGGTTGTTTACCTTGGTAAAGTATTTAGGGTTCTACGTCAGAATCATTATAATTATGAGTAGGAACACTATTATCAATTTCTATATTCCCATGAGTCGCAATAAATACTTCTTCAGCATAATCACTCTTAACAGGTAATTCATTTTTATATGTAGCCTTTAAAATAAGAGGTGTTACAAATGAAGAAACAATTATCATTATAACAATGAATGTAGACATACCAGGATCAATTAAACCAGCATTAACTCCCTTATCTGCACAAATTAACGCAACTTCTGCACGAGCCATCATTCCAATTCCAATACGGAAAGAATCTTTAAATGAATTTTTAGTGACTTTAGCACCTATTCCACATCCGATTACCTTTCCTAAAAGTCCTGCAAGTATATAACAAACACCAAATCCAATCATAGATGCCTTAAGACCTCTAAAATCCGTATTTATTCCAACATTCGCAAAGAAAACTGGGGAGAACAACATATAAGATAATACAGAATTCTTGCGTTCAATATAATCAGTTGTATCATCTTCTAACGCATCTTTCTTAGGATTAATATGATGACCTATACCAGCAAGCGCAAGTCCTGTAAAAAAAGCGCCTGTAATATCTGCAACACCAAACCATTTTTCTGATGCCCATGACATAAAGAAACATATCGCAAGCCCAAAAATCGGAACACGTCTTGTATGAGGACTCTTTTTATTTAACGCTTTAAATAATTTATGAATTAAAACTCCTACTACAACAACAAAGATAAAGAATAGTATAACATCTAAAAATACCGCTAAAATAGATAAACTTTCTTTATTTAAAGTCATAATAGTTCCTAATGTTTTAGCACCATCTCCTGAACCACCACTAAGTGATAAAATCACAGAAAGAACTACAACACCAATAATATCATCTAAAATCGCAGCTGACATAATAATAGTTCCCGCTTTACCATTAAGACGCCCCATTTCTTTTAATGTTGCGACAGTAACAGATACCGAAGTTGCAGTTAAGATAACACCATAAAATAGATTAGAATAAACAGCCTTCACTTCTTTACTACCTATCATAACTGTTCCACTAAATCCATTAAACAATCCAGAAACCAAGAATCCAAAAGCCATTGGTACCACAACACCTAACGTTGTAACAACAATCGATGAAACGCCTGATGACTTTATTGATTTTAAATCAGTTTCAAGACCTGCAGAAAACATAATAAGCACAACACCGATTTTAGCTACAAACTTAATTCCAGCTAATGCTGATTCACTTAAAATACTTTCTCTAATAATATTATTTTCCGGTAAATAATTTAAAAAACCAATAATTACTCCTGTAAGAAGCATCCCAACTACTTGTGGTAGTTTTATTTTTTTACATCCCATTTGTAATAATTTTGATAATAACAAAATTAACGCAAGGGGCAACAATAAATCTAAAGGTTCTATTGTCATAAACATTTTTTCCATCTCCTATACTAAAGACTATTATACTACTTATTTAAGAAAAAGGACTATAAAAGCATTTTCATATTAAAAAAAGAGCCGAAGCTCTTTATAATTACATATTTAATAATTTTTTAATATAAGATACAATTTCTTCATCTTTAGCATTCTTAAAGAATAAATCTTTAAAAGTATCTCTATCAATAGTTTCCATTAAGAAATCTCTATCGATATTCTTTAAAATGTCAATCATTTTAGTATGAGTTACTTCTTTTACAGAATCTAATATTTTCTTATTTCTTTGTTCAGGAACTACTCTTTCAACAGGATATCCACCACCAAATGGTGTTTCAAATAATTTTTCAAATACATATTCTAAATTTACTTCAGCACCCCAACCAAAACCTTTCGCAAAAGGTAACGCAATCGCATTTCCATCATTAATTTGACCAAACATAAACGCATCTGCAGGGTCTACTACATGACCACATAATACTTTAGGGAAAGAATTAAGCGCAAGCATAGCCCCTTCTCCTGTTCCACATCCTGTAACTACAAAATCACAAGCTTGTGAATTAATTAAAATAGCCGCAAGTAATCCATTTTGAACATATGTAAGAGGCTTATCATTCGCATCTAACATTCCATAGTTAAAAACAGTGTGTCCAAATTTAGAAGCCACTTTAGTTAAAGTATTACATACTAACTCATTTTTTGCAGCTTGACTATTTTCCATAATTAACGCAATTTTCATTTTATTTAACTCCTTTATTTTTATAATACAAATCCATTATATCATAAAAATAAAAAATCCAGAATAAATCTGGATTTTTTCCTAAATTAACGGCGTTCTTTAATACGAGCAGCCTTAGCAGATAATGTTCTAATGTAATTTAACTTAGCACGACGAACTTTACCCATTCTTACAACTTCGATCTTATCGATTGTTGGTGCATTTACAGGGAATGTACGTTCAACACCTACTCCATAAGAAGTCTTTCTTACAGTGAAAGTTTCACTAATTCCTTGTCCTTGTCTCTTAATTACTAATCCTTCGAAAACTTGGATTCTGTGACGGTCACCTTCGATAATCTTAACGTGAACCTTAACAGTGTCTCCAGGTCTGAATGCAGGAACATCTGATTTCATATATTCCTTAGTAATTTCATCAATTAATGCTTGACCTTTTAAATTTGCCATATATATTCAACTCCTCTGACTTCCAAAGTTCATAGATATTTTCCAGCGGAACAATGTGTATTAGTCACAAAATGTGACCTCTAATATTTTATCATAACAAAATATCACATGCAAGTATTTTTTTATATTTCTTCTTTAATCTTCAATTGTAAAAGTAATTTCCATAAAAAAACACCTCCAAAATAGACTAATAATCTCATGGTCTGAAATCCACTAAGGGATTATTATTCCATTTAATTATTTTATTTACCTACTTTGGAAGTATCATATCAATCATCAACTTTTTTTTGAATCAATTTAATTATCACAAAGCATCAAAATACCAGCGATAGTATTTACAAATAGTAGTGAACAAACTTTAAACCCTACTCCAACAGATTCATTATTACCAACTTTTCTCCAATAATGAACTGTCATTGGAATAGTCCAAACCAACGGAATCAATGCAATTGCCGAAACAATACAACTAATAAGCATAAAAATTTTCGCAACAGTTCTTAATTATCATTTTGACTTTTTTTTGTTTGATATCCAGTTTCACACCCACAATTTGGGCAAATAACTGCCTCATCTAATAATTCATTACCACACTTAGAACAATATTTCATTTTTTCTCCTCCTCGATAACGTAAAAATTATCTAACTATATGTGGTCTAACACACATACTTTTAAATTTCAATAATTTTGCAAAAAATGACATTTATTATTATACTATTAATATAAAATTAGACAATTTACATTTCTTCTTTAATTTCATTTAAAAGAGAAATTTCTTCCTTAGTAAATTCTCTTTTTTCAAGTAAATCAGGTCTTCTAGTTAAAGTTTTCCTTAAAGATTCCTTAAGTCGCCACTTAGCAATTTCCTTATGATTTCCATTTTGAAGCACAAGTGGCACCTCTAATCCATTAAACTCTTTAGGTCTAGTATATTGAGGATATTCTAACAAACCATTTTGATGACTATCCCCTAAATAAGAATCCTCACTAATTGCACCATCTAATAACCTTATTACGCTATCCGCAATAACCATACTCGCAAGTTCTCCACCAGTAAGCACATAATCACCCATAGATATTTCTTCATCAACAAAACTTCTAATTCTTTCATCAAAACCTTCATAATGTCCACAAATCAAAATCAATTCCTCATAATCTCTCGATAGACTATTCGCTTTTTTTTGTGAATATATATTCCCTTGTGGAGTAAGCAAGATAACATGAGATTTATCTGTTTTAATTGCTTCTAGACAATCATAAATCACAACAGGGTTAATAACCATACCTGCGCCACCACCATAAGGCGTATCATCTACTTTATGATGTTTATTCTTGCTATATTCTCTAAAATCAATTATTTCTATTTTAACAACGCCATTATTAATAGCTCTTTTAATAATAGACTCATTAATAAATCCATCATACATAGAAGGGAATAATGTTACTATCTTAATTATCATAATAATCCCTCAATTTCATGAATAATGATTTTATCTTCTGTAACTTCTTTAATAAATTCCTTACGAAATGGAATGAATTTATTCTTACCATCTACATTAACCACCAAGATTTCACCTTGAGGAACTTTTCTTACCTCGCTTACAATGCCCCTTAATAGACCATCTTCGTTATAAATTTCTAGTCCTTCTAATTCATAATAATAAAATTCATCTTCATCTAAAGAACCAAGATTATCTTTATTTATCCATATATAAGAACCTTTATATTTCTCAACTAAATTTATATCAAGTAAATCTTTAAAAGTAATTAATAAATTATTATCATAATCTTTAACAGATAACACTTCTACACTAATAAATTCACGCTTATATTCAATATATAATTTACTACCCTTATAAAATCTATCAAAGTCACTAAGATTTTTAACCTTAAGTTCTCCTTTTAATCCATGAGTATTTAGTATTTTTCCAACAACAAGTCCATCCATATTACTTAACCTCTCTTACCTTATTATGTAGTAAGCTTAATAAATAACAATTAATAGGTAGATCATATTTAGACATCACATATTGTTTATAAATTTTAAGCTGCCTATCATATTCTTTATGAGAAACATTACTTAATTTATAATCAATAATATCTATATGATCATCATATATCGCCAATAAGTCAATAATACCATTATATTTTTTACCATCAACAGTCATAATAAATTCATGTTCATGATAAGTTTTAGCTTTCGATATATTCTTAAATATGTCATTTTTAAGTACATTGTTTATTATATCATAATGCTGTTTATTTTTGATAAACGATATATCAATATTTCTAAAATCTAACGCTTCTAAATAAGCATGAAGTGTTAAACCAAATTCAATATTTTCTAATTCTTCCTCACCTAAGACTTCAACTACATCCTTAGATATTCTATTTTTGTTTACTTTTTCAGTTAAATAATTATACTTAGGATATTCTTTTTTCTCTTGATATTTTATAGTAAAATTCAAAATATTTCTATTATAGTCTTTACTTAGATTCAAATCTCCAATATCTTTTATATATTTTTCAATATGTTTATTAACATGATGAACAAAATCGTTCATAGAATTAAAACTTTCTACATTTTCATAATCTTTCTTTGCATCAGCCTCACATGATAAAATAATCATTTTTTCGCGTGCCCTAGTAAGCGCAACATAAAATAATCTTATTTTTTCACTTATTTCTTTTTTAATACTTAAGCTTTTACCAACCTCTTTAACTACAGATTTACCATTTTCACAATAAATTCCACTTTCTTCAAAATATCCTATTTTTTTATTATATTCAGCTTGTACCCACCTAGAATTTAACATACTAAAATAACATATAGGAAATTCAAGTCCCTTACTCTTATGAATAGTCATAAGTTTAATACCAGGCGCATCCTTCGTATCAGTACTATATTTTATATCTTCGTCTAACTTAAATAAATCATCAATATATTTGCTTATCACATCAATTGGTTCGCCATTTGATGCCATAGTTTCAATAAAATTACCTAGATATTCAATTATCGCCATATTCTCATTAACATCACCAATTAAAGAAAGTCTTTCAATAACCTCAAATTTTGAAATTAACATATTATAAACATCTAATGTAGAATAAATATCAATATAAGGTATTACATCTTCTATTAAATTAGTTATTTTATTATCAAAAGGCTTAGTAAAGTACTTGCCTTCCTTTTTACTATTATGTATTATTACAAATAATTCTTCATCAGTATAGTCTGATAAAAAACTTCTTCCAATACTCATAAATGAATGATAATAACTCTTGTCATAACATCTATTTTTTTGTAAAACTAGAAGTTTTATTAAACTTGATATTATCATAGAAATATCTTTTACTTTAATACTTGAATCAGCATTAATCGCAACTGGAATACCATGATATTCTAATATACTTTTATACATATCAAAATTAGTAGTTCTATCTATTAATATAGCGAAATCCGAATACTCAGCATCACGCATTTTTCCTGTTTCTTTATCAAAAACTTGATATTTACTTTTGATTTTTTCTTTAATATCATTTACTATATAAAAACATTCAAATTCAGCACAACTAAATACACTCATATCATCTTCAAGGTTTTTAGGCGACGTATATCTAACTATTTCCATATCATAATCATGTAGATTAAATTCGTCATACTTTTTAAAACCATATTGCATTTGATGTTCTTCTTTATAATTGGCATCCCCATATAAATCAGACATTAAATTATTAAATATTAAATTTATATTATTAAGAACTTCTCTTCTTGAACGATAATTTTGATTTAAATCAATTTTTATTCCTTCTGAAGTATCTCTATAAAGATCATACTTTTCTTTAAAATTATATGGATTTGCGTTTCTAAAACGATATATAGATTGTTTGATATCACCAACTGTATATACATTTTTATTAGAAATATATCCAATAAATATTTCTTGTAAATCCGAATTATCTTGATATTCATCTATTAATATCTCATAAATATTGTTCTTAAGTTCTTCTCTAACGCTAGAAAAATCACGAACTAAACTTATAGCCATTTTTGAAATATCAATAAATTCATAACAATTATTTTCACACTTAAATCGAGATACTTCATCTAACAATTTTAATGTAATATCACAAACTAAAGCGTTAATTTTTCTTTCACTATTAATAGATTCAATTATTTCACTTTTATTTTCAAACATAACAAGTTCTTTTTCAGCTTTAAATATATCTTTTTTCTTATCTGAAAACAGCTTCTTAAGTTCATCTGCATCCCCGAATTTTCTATTTCCAAACACAGGGACATTACAAATTACATCTTTAACAGCAGCATAATCAAACTTGTCATCAGAAATAACACGAAAATAATTTTCACACCATTCTTGTGCAATATCTATATATTCTATCTTATCCGATGTCTCTCCAAATTCAGCTGATACACTTTCTCTAATTTCAAAAACAATTTCCCTTAATTCTGACATAAGACTACTTTTAGCCTTTATTTTAGATAATATAACTTCATAGTATTTACTAATAATACCCTCTATATTTTCTCCACTATAAAATTTCTCAATATAGTTTTCTAAAAAAACTCTTGAATCAGGTTTTAATATTACTTTATTATATAAATCTATTATACCTTCTTTAAGAGTTTTATCTGAATTACTCGGAAATAAAGAAAAATAGTCATCTATTTTATTATTTTGATAATATAAAAGTAGAAGATTGTCTAATATTTCATTTATTTTTACATTAACATAATAGCTATCAGTAATTTTTATATCTCTAGGCACTTTAAGAAGATAATTATATTTTTTTACAATATTTAAAATATAAGAATCAAATGTTGTAATATTTGACGCTTCTACTAAATCTGCATAAATACTTAAATCTTTATCTTCACTAAGTTTTTTCCTTACTCTTTCTTTCATTTCTTTTGCAGCTGCGTTTGTAAATGTTAATACTAATAAATTTTTAATATCAACACCTCTTCTAATGTGATTTACAATTCTTTCAGTTAAAACCGCAGTCTTACCACTACCTGCACCTGCAGATACAATTATATTATTATTAAGAGTATCTATAGCTAGTTTTTGTTCTTTATTCCACTGCATCTTCTTCACCAGCCTTTATTTCTTCATAATCTTGAAATGTTTTATAACAAACATTTCTATATTGACAGTTACTGCATGCTTTATCTACTTGATTTAATTTTTTAGGATTAATAATAAATTGTCCTCTTCTAATCTCTCTATATGCATTAATAAGTTTTTCTTCTAACTCATTAATTAATTCATCTTTAAATTCTTCTTCAAATACTTTCGCAGTATTTTTCAAAGAACCATCTTTTTTTAGAGTTAAACCCTTAATATGTTCTCCATCTATCTCTGGTTCAAGTTCTTTTATTAAAGCCATATCTTCATTTGTATAACCTTGAAGTTTAAAATCTGCTTTCTCAAAATTGAATTTTTGTAAATAAAAACCTATCACATTATAATCAATAAGTTTTGGATAATTTTTAACTAAATATAAATAAGACGGCATTTGTAAATTAAAACCATATTTGACATTCTCAAGTTTTATTTCATCTTTTCCTGTCTTGTAATCAATTATCGCCATTATTTTCTTACCATTTTTTATCAATAATTTATCAATAGATCCATTAAATATAAGACTTCCTGGTTTAATATCATCATACTTACTTTTTAAATCATATTTAAATTCTTTATTTTCATATTCTTCTTTTGTATAAAAACTATCAGTTGCGCTATCTTTATAAATTCTTTCTTCTCTTAATACCATGTCTATTGATATATTTTTTTCATATTCTTTATTAAAATCAATAATTGATTTTACTATTTCTCTCATTTTAGACAAGAAAAACATATCTTTATATGATGGTATTTCTTCTTTAAATACCTTCTTTAAAACTTCTAATTCTACTTTATCAAAATCAAAATCAACTTCGTAAGAACGTTCTAATATATAGTGAGCATAATTTCCTAAATTTAATGATAATGTTTGTGGTGAATCATTTATCATTAAAATATTATTAAGATAGAATTTAAATTGACATTCATAAAAAGTCTTTAATGATGAATACGAAAGACTAATTGTTTTAGGGAGTATATCTTCTAAAACATTAGACGATATGGTTTTATATTTATTATTATATTTTTGATAAGATATATCAAATATATTATTTTCTATATCTATATCTCTTTTCTTAAATTTTCTATAATAATCTAAATACTTAGCATATGTTAAAATATCATCATTTTCATTTATTCCGTTTGTTAAAGATGATACTAATACATTATATTTATATTCATTAATAATATTTGAGGGCTCAAATTTATTGAAATTAGATTTAAGTTTATAACTTATATAAATATTACCATGAATTTTATTTAGGATATCTATTATTATATTTTTTTCTATCTCATTTTTCTTAACCGATGTATCTAAATGCATACTAGATAAAATATCATCATCTAAATAATCATTATCTAGATATATTTTTGGAACACTTCCGCGGTTAAAACCTATAAAAAAGATATATTCATCTCCACTCACACTATATCTTCTTAAATCAATTAAATCAATAGACTCCTCATATATATCAGTTTGATACTTAATTTTCTTTAGTTCATATTTAAATACCTCCCTAGTATCAGAAGGTCTATATTTATTCAAATTATAAGAATTAATAATATTAATTATTTTATTTAAGTACGGACTATAACTATAATTTTCTTTCAAATACTTTATAATCTCTATAAAATCATTACTTTTATCTAACATTGATAATAAATCAATCGCTATTTTAGTTGATAATATATTACTTTTAGCATTATAATTAATAGGAATATGATAGAATTCCTCTAAAATATGAAATGAAAAATAATATTCATCATCATAATTCGCTATCTTTATTTTATTTAAAGAAACACCAGAATCTAATAATTCTTTTATTTTATTAAACACAAAACGACTTTCGTCATATATATCATAAAATTTATATACATCATGAACTTTATTATAATCTTTATTAATATAATCACACGCAGTATATTCGATATTTAATTCATCAAGTAGGTTATATGCAAATAATAAATCACTTGTTGTTGCGTATCCAACAAATGTTATATCCTTAGTTTTTATATTATCTATGAAATTATAATTACTTGAAAATAAATCATTATTTTTTAGGTATTCAAATATGGAATTAATATAGTTCAGTTTTTCATTATCATAAAATAAACTTCTATATTTTATGTAATTACAATACATATATGCATCATCAATAGAAATTCCAAATTCCTTACTTACTAAATAAATACCTTCTTTTTTCGGAATATACGTAAGATTATCAATAAATTCATTCAGTGTTAAAAATTTATAATCTAAAATTCCCTCTAAATTAGATAAAATTGCATTTTTTATACTATTTTCACAAATAATTAAACCTTCTTTAATTTCCATAAAAACCACCCAACTATATTGTATAACAATATATTTTTAAAGGTGGGCGCAAAATACCCACCTATTCAAAATTCCCATTCTTTATATCATTTAAATAATCTATTAGATCATCTTTATATTCTTTTTGTAAAAACATATCCTCACTAATACAAAAATAATCAAATAAATATTTTTCACCAACTTCTTTAACTAGTTCATTAATTTCTAAAACCTCATCATCACTACATATTTCCTCTCTTTTATATGTAGCTAAAAACCAATTTGGATTTGAAGACTTTTCTAAAGCCTCATCATATTTTAAAATCATAGAACAACACCTCACAAACATTATATCATAAAATAAAAAAAGAAGAGATTTAATCTCTTACTTTTCTTCAATATTTAGGTGTACTTTTACTCCCTCTTTAGACGCTTTCGCATAAAGAAGTGTTCTTATCGCTTGAGCAATATGTCCACCTTTACCGATTACTCGTCCTAAGTCAAATTTCGCAACCTTAACATCGTAGGCTAAAACGCCATCTTCTTCACCAACAAATGTTACACTCACTTCTTCTGGATAAGAAACTAACGGTAATATTAGGCTATTAATTAGCTCTTCAAAATTTACCATCTTAATTCCTCCTTATTACTTAGTGATATTTTGGCTTTTAAGAATGTTCTTAACAGTTGTTGTTGGTTGTGCACCATTATTTAACCACTTTACTGCAGCTTCTGCATTAACAGTAACAGTTGCAGGATTTGTAAGTGGATTATATGTTCCAACGATTTCTAAGAACTTTCCATCACGTGGTGATCTAGAATCACATGCTACAATACGATATTGAGGTGCTTTCTTAGCTCCGAATCTTTGTAATCTTAATTTTACCATAATTTTCACTCCTTTATTTATATCAACGAGTGTATTATAACATATTTAAAAAAGGTGTCAAGTTTTTTTTCTTAACACTTTTAAAAATTATAAAATTTTACTCTTTCATCTGCGATAAAAGCTTTAATTATGCTAGGATCATTTGATAATGTCTCTAATAAATATTTTTCATCTTGAAAATCACAATAAATAATTGCGTAATTTCCGGATTCACTACCTTCATATACTAAGTCTATATTATTCTTATTTTCAAGTAATTTTAAAAAATCTTTGTCTTTATAATATACAATTATTCTACTTCTATTAACTCCCATAGTAACCTCACATATCTATCATTTTAGTTAGTTCAAATTTATTAGACATATTCTTTTTTATATCATTACATAAACTATCTAATTTATTTTGAATTAATTTCTCAAGTTTTTTATATTTACTTACTAATTCGTTGGTAAATAATTCTTCTTTTATTTGGGATAATTCTTTTTGATATTTTTCTAAATCAGGATGATATTTTCCATATTTTAATGCTTCACTATATTTTTCTTTTGCAATGTCAAATCTATCTAATAATTCAAATAAATTTTCATTTATTTCATTCTTTAACTCTATTAATAATTTATACTCCTCGCTATTCTTTATCGCATCGCATAACTTATATACACAGTCTAAAACTTCACTTTGACTCATTTATTTCACCTACATTTTAATTATATCATAGTTTATTCATATATTTTGAAAAACCATTAATAAAATTTATCGTTTTATTTATATTATTTAATTTATCACTAACAGTAATATGTTGTTTCGTTTTTGCAATATACAAAAAATCTTTTATCTTACTTTTATCATAATAAAGTATTTTATACCATTTAGGATGATACCTTAAATATTCTAATATTAGTGGATTTTCATATATTTCTTTCATATAATCTAATACCATTCATCAAATCTCCTATCAAATAAAGGATCTCCTGTTTTTTTCTTTGCGATTTGAGATACCTCACTTCCAAGAGAGAATGATGTTACAAGTTCAATTATTTTCTGAATAGATGAGACATATTTAGTAATAGTATCTGGATCTATTTTTTTTACATAGGAAAGTACGTTTTTAACTAAATCATCATTTACTTTTTTTTCTTCTTTTTGCTTTTCTTCTAGTTTATACTTATCCCACATAGTATCATCTTTAAATAAGACCCATTGTTCATATATTTCTTGCCATGTTTTTTTATGTGTTAAAACCTCTTCTTTTAATAATGGATGCAGTTTTAAAAAATCCTTAAATTCATCTAGAGATGTCATATTACCACCATTATTAATATATGCTAAAACAAATAATGTTGCTTAAATCTAAGTATTAAATAATATCCTATACTTATAAACGCATATATAAAACCTGTTATTATTAATTTTGTATTTGTATTGACATTAAAAGTTAATAATATTATTGTTATTATCATTATACCTAGTAAGAATTCCAAAATACTCTTACTTAAAACAATCTGTCTTCTTAATTTAAATATAGCCACTAATAAACAAAAAAATGAAGCAATAAAACTTGAAACAATTAAACCTCTATAACCATACTTAGGAATCAATATAATATTAAACATAATCTTAATAAAAAAAGAAAACATACTTACATAACAAAGTATATGTCCTTTAAAACTGCCCTCTATAAGTCCTATAAATACCTTATATAATCCATAAGGAACTATTAGTATAGAGTATAACCTAAATATTTTAAAGCCATCATTATCGTAAAAGAATGAATAAATAGGCCTGGCAAAAACAAAACAAAATATAAAAAAGAACAATGATAACGATAATGAGACATTAAAAATATTTTTTATCTTATATTTATTTATCCTTGATTTTAATTCTGGCATTACCGAGGAGGCAATGCTTTGAAGTATAACTATAGGAATAATTATAACACGATGAGATTCAAAGCTTACTATTTTATATATATCATCTTTTAATACTTCATTTGTTAGTCTAATAAATGATAAAGAATCAATTAATTGATAGAACGTTATAAAAATGGTAGATATTCCTATTTTAAAACACGAATATAAATAGCCAGGAAATATCTTTATTTTATATACAGGGTATTTAATTTTATTTATGTTTAATCCTAATAAAATTAACGTGAAAAAACTCGAAATAAAATTAGATATGAAAGCGAAATATATAGCATATATACTACTAAGTTTTAATAATTTAATTGTAACATACGCAAATCCTAACATCAAAAATAGCCTTAATATTTGTTCTAAGATATTTGACAAAAAAATTATGCCCGCTTTTAAATAACCAAGTAAAACTCCTCTATAAAAAGATATTAAAGGAATTATAAGAAGCGAAATTGATGAGAATCTAATTGAATAAACAGATTTACTATCTATAAAGCCAGATTCTAATTTTACATAGAAATTGGCAAATAAATTGATAATTATAAAACCTAATATACCAATAAAAATAAAATATTTTTTTAATATCTTTAATATATAATTATTTTTATTATTTGATATCATTTTAGACGTTTGTGGTATAACTCCAATTGTGATAATATCTGAAAAAACTATAAAAGGAATATATGCGTAATTATATATCTTCATATATTCGTTTCCAACTAACTTGTTAAACGGAAAAATAATTAATAATCCTAAAGCTCTTGTTATAATGTGGCCAAGTGCTAGTATAATACTTCTTTTATATATATTTTCCATATAATCACCATAATTATTATTAACTGAATAATAATCAACCATACGTCATATAAATTAGTAGGTGATATAATGTTTAGAAATAAAAATAACAACAATTTTGATTATAATTTTGAATACCAAAGGGTATTTTATGAAATTGAAGAAATCAATAGAAAATTAAGAAATCTTAATAATAGATTAAGAAGAATAGAGTCATTTTTAGGGCTTAGAAATGATAATCAAAACGATATAGATGAGACAAATTTATAGTTTTCTGCATATAATGAAGTAGATGTAGGAGGTGATGATATGTACTATTACGGAATGCCTCAGGGTGGATGTTGTCAAAATCAATACGGATACTGTAATAACAACAATAGTAAAAGCGGTTATGGATATGCTTTAATACTAGTATTATTTATTCTTCTTGTTATTATCGGTGCATCTGCATGGTTTTAATTAGATTTTATTAAAAACATATGATATAATACTTTTGGTGATTTGTTATGTATTTATCAAAAGATATTATAAAAGAAGGTAATCCATTATTAAATAAAAAATGCGATAATGTATCATTACCCATAAAAAATGAGGATTTAGATGTTTTAAAAGGACTATATGAATATGTTGTAGCTTCTTCTATCGATGAACTTGTTAAAAAATATAAAATAAGACCTGGTGTAGGTATCGCTGCACCTCAGGTTGGTATATGTAAAAGAATGTTTGCGGTTAATTTTGAAGACTTTCTTGATAACAACAAAAGATATTGTTTTGCAGTAATCAATCCTGTAATAACTTATAAAAGTAAAGATTTAGTGTATCTTCCTGGTGGTGAAGGGTGTTTATCTGTTGATAGAGCAACTGACAATCTTATCACACCTAGACATTATAAAATTGGTGTTAAGGGATTTTTCTATGATTTTAAGAGTCAAACATGTAAATCTAAATCTTTTACACTTGAGGGATATCCTGCGATTGTATTCCAACATGAATATGATCATTTAGACGGTATTTTATTCACTTCTAAAATGTATAAAAATTTAGATAATTGTGAACCATTATTTACTATCGAAGAGGATAACTATGAAGAAAAATAATTTAGTTATATGTAATGAAAAAGATGAAATAGATTGTGAAATTTACTTCGCAAAAAGACCTTACATAATTTTTAATGATGTTAAGTATGAAGCATATATTCCTGGAGAAACACTAATTCATGAATATATAAAAAATCCAAAACCACTTCCAAGCGGAGTATATGGTTTTATTGTTTCGGATTTTATAATTTTAAAAATCAAAAACGACTATAAAATTCTTAATCCAGGTTATAGTATATATACTAAAGAAAATAAGAAAAACGACTTAGTATTAAAAATTTTATGTCCTATTATCGTTTTAATATTATTAGTTTTATTAGTAGTATTATCATATTTAAAAGGGTAAATCCCTTTTTTTTATGTTATACTGAAGATATGGAGGTTTTTTTTATGGAAAATAACTTAAAAATTGGAATAAATGAAAAGCCAAAAAAATCATTATGGGCTTTACTAAGCATTCAACACGTTTTTGCGATGTTTGGGGCAACTGTCTTAGTACCAATGCTAACAGGACTATCAATATCAGTTGCGCTATTTTGTAGTGGAGTAGGTACTTTAATTTATATCGCATGTACAAAAGCTAAAGTACCTGTCTATTTAGGTAGTTCTTTTGCATATATCTCGGTTATACAAGTTGTTGCAGGTTTTGATCCTAATGTAGGAGTTGCACAAAATGGATACGGTGGGGTAATGACAGGTCTTTTAGTTGTCGGGATAATATACGCTTTAATATCTCTATTAGTATATTGTTTTGGTAAAAGTTGGATTAATAAAGTATTACCACCTGTTGTAATTGGGCCTGCAATCATGATTATCGGACTTGGTCTATCATCATCAGCAATTGAAAATGCTCATTTAATTGGAACATTTACACAAAATTGGAAATATATACTAGTAGCGTTCATCTCTATGGGGACTGTTATAGGTGTTTCAATATATACAAAAGGATTTTTTAAGGTAATTCCTTTCTTAATTGCGATTGTAGTAGGATTTATATTTTCATCTATTTTTGGAATTATTGATTTTACACCTGTTAAAGAAGTTATATGTCATCCAAGTCAATGGTTTAGAATACCTAATTTTTCAATATTTGGATGGAAAAATGCTACAACTAATTTTTTAGGTACGACATTTACAATGCATAAACCTGAACTTGCGGCTGTAATAACAGTTGCGCCTCTTGCGTTTGTTACAGCATGTGAACACATCGGAGATCATTCAGTTTTAGGTAAGGTTTGTGATAAAGACTTCTTACAAGACCCTGGATTAAATAGAACTATTTTAGGTGATGGTCTTGCGACTGGTTTTGCAGCTTTAGTTGGTGGTCCTGCAAATACTACTTATGGAGAAAATACTTCTGTTATTGGTATGACTAAAGTAGGTAGTGTTTGGGTTACAGGTCTTGCAGCTATTATTGCAATTTTATTATCATTTTGTAATGTTATAACAACAATTATAGCTTCCATCCCTTCTTGTGTTATGGGTGGAATGTCAATTATATTGTATGGATTTATTGGACTCAATGGTATTAAAGTTTTAATAGATTCTAAAGTAGATTTAGGCAAAATGCCTAATTTAATAATTGTTTCAGCTATGCTTGTTTTAGGTCTTGGTGGTGCATATATTAAGATTGGTACACTACAAATAACAAGTGTTGCGATTTCAGTATTAGTTGGAGTTATTCTTAATTTAATATTTAGAACGACAAATGCTTATAAAGATGAGGAAACTAAGGAAGATAAACCAAACAACGAAGAAAAAACCAATAATGGAAATACATTATTATAAGATAAAACTCGAGGATTATAAAACCTCGAGTTTTATTTATTCAATTCATACATTAATATAGCACCCGCAACACTTGCATTAAGGGACTCTGTATTATCCATTTTAATATATAAATTTTTAAGTCCTAAATCACTTATTTCCTTGCTTATACCTTTTCCTTCGTTTCCAATAATAAGCGCAACCTTCTCATCTTTTTTAACGTATTTAACATCTATTCCATTGACAACATTCGTACCATAAACGCTATAGTCTTTTAGACTATTTATAAATTCTATTTTATCTCCATATAAATAATTAAGTTTAAATATTGCCCCTTGACTGCTTCTAATAACTTTATCGTTATAAATATCTACACAACCATCACATAAAAAAATCGTATTGAAATTAAAAGCTTTAGCACTTCTCATTAAAGCTCCCATATTACCTGGATCTTGGATTCCATCTAGAATTAAAATTTTATCTGATATTTTTTTATTGTCAAGCATTCTACATACAGCAATTTGACTTACTGTAGTATTAGTATTACAAATTTTATTCATAACTTGAATAGATACTAATTGGCCTTCTAAGTCTTCTTTTATTGTATAAATTTCCTTTACTATTCCATATTGTTTTGCTTCACTTACTAAATGTTCACCTTCAACAATAAATAACTGACTTTCTTTTCTACCTTTTGGAGTATTAAGTTTTACTAATTCCTTAACTTTATTGTTTGTTAATGATGAAATCATAATAAACCGCCTCATTTCACATCATAATTATACAAAAAAGGTGGAAATAAATCCACCTTTGTATTAATAATTAGAATTTTTCTTTCCATTTTGAACTAACTTCTTTGTCATAGAACCACCAACAGAACCATTTTCACGAGCCGTTGCGTCAGCACCAACTGAAATTCCAAGTTCATTTGCAGTTTCTTCTTTCATTGTATTGATGTTAGAATTTTTCTTTCCATTTTGAACTAACTTTTTTGTAATTTGACCACCAACAGAGCCATTTTCACGAGCTGTTGCATCTGCACCTAGTGTTACACCCATTTCATCAGCAACTTCGTATTTCATATTCTTTGTTTTAGCATTGTTTGAAGAAGTCTTATTTGTTTTATTTGCCATATAAGCTTCACCTCCTTGCATAAATTATTATGCTCAGAAATTTTAAAGCTATGCATTAATAAAATTATATTACACTTCTAACTTCAAGACCTAACATGGTTAAATCTAGATCACTATCTGGTGATAAAACGATTGTTTTAGTATTTAAAACAGCTTCTTGAACATATTTTTCATAATCAAATGATTTCTCATATTCAATACATTTTTCCAATTTAGGATGAGTTGCGGGTGCTTTAGGCACATACACCGTACAACAATCCTCAAATGGCTTTATAGACGTTTCAAATGTTTTAAATTTATTAGCTAATTTTATAATATCTACTTTATCATAAGTACATAAAGGTCTAATAATAGGCATATTTGTAACACTATTAATAACATTCATACTAAATAAAGTTTGGCTAGCAACTTGACCTACAGACTCACCATTAATAATAACTAAACATTCTCTCTTTTTTGCAAGTTCAGTAGCTATACGATACATCATTCTTCTCATAATTGTGATATTATAACTTTCTGGTATATTTTCTAATAATGCCATATGTAATTCTTTAAAAGGTACCATATGAAGTTTGATTTTATCATTTGGTGCATATCTTGACATTATTTTAACCAAATCGACAACTTTTTGAGCTGACTCAATACTTGTAAGAGGAGTTGATTCAAAATGAATACATTCAATCTCAACACCTTGTTTTTGAGCAAGAATTCCACAAACAGGCGAATCAATTCCACCTGACAGCATAACTAAACCTTTTCCTGCAACTCCTACTGGAAATCCACCAAAACCTTTAATTTCTCCTGTGTATAAATATGTACCTTCACTTCTTAATTCTACATATAATGTAAGTTCGGGATTATGCACATCTACTTTTAAATTTTGGTTATGACGAAGTACACAACCACTAATCACCTTATTCATTTCAGGAGACGTTAGAGGAAATCTTTTGTCAGCTCTTTTAGATGCGACTTTAAAGGTAGTTGGTTTTAACGCTTCTTCGTCTACTAATTGACAAGCTTTCTCACATATTTTATCAATATCATTTTCAGTTTTAACTACTAAACTATATGAGTATAGTCCACTTACTAAATCTAGTTTTTCAACTACATCTTTATAATCTGTATCTAGTAAGTCTATATATACTCTATCATGAGTATGTGTTATATTAACATTTAATCCTTTTAATTTTAAATGTATTAATCTAATAAGTCTTTGAAAAAAATCCTTTTGATTTTTTCCTTTTAATGTTAGATCACCAAATCTAACTAAAATTTGATCATAAATCATAATTAATCACTCCTCTTTACATTTTAACATTTTATACTATAGAATGTCAAAATATATATGATTTTATAATGAAAAAATCAAAAAAAGGTTGACTAGCATACCTATTTAATATATAATTGAATAGCATGGGTAAAAAGCAGCAGCTTATTTATGCCTAGGATACATCTTAACCCTATAGGAGGAGTACGAGTAACCTCGGCTGCTTTAGATGAAAGTACTATTAGTAGATGTACTAGAAATATTTAAGCATCGATTCTTTTTTCCCATATTATATGACATATAGGAGGAGAATTAAAATGTCAAGATACACAGGTTCAAGCTGGAAGGTATCTCGTCGTCTTAACTATTCTATCAGCGAAACTGGTAAAGAATTAACTAGACGTCCATACGCTCCAGGACAACACGGACAAAAGCATGCTAAGATTTCTGAATATGGTATGCAATTACAAGAAAAGCAAAAAGTAAGATTCACTTATGGTATGAGTGAAAAGCAATTCCGTAACACTTTCAACAAGGCTTCTAAATTAGCTGGTAAGACTGGTGTTAACTTCTTAAAGATGTTAGAATCTCGTTTAGATAACATCGTTTATCGTTTAGGATTTGCTGCAACACGTGCACAAGCTAGACAATTAGTAGCTCATGGACACATCACTGTAAATGGTAAGAAAGTTGATATTCCTTCTTACTTATTAACTGCAGGAGACAAAATTGCATTAAAGGAAACTTCAAAAGATTTAGTGGTTTGCAAGACTGCATTAGAATCAAAGTTCGCAAGAGCTGAATATGTTTCTTATGATGAAAACACTGGTGTTGGAACATTCGTTAGAGTTCCTGAAAGAAATGAGTTCTTAACTGATATCAACGAACAATTAATCGTTGAATTCTACAACAGATAATATCTGTAATTAAAAAATTTTATTCAAGCAAGCATTAAAGAAGGTTTATACCTTCTTTTTTTTATGAAAAAAAAGGAACGAATATTCGTTCCTAATCAATATATGTTTCTTCTATTGCAGATGTATAATTTACAATTAAACTCTTTAATTCTTCATCTAATCCATAATATTCATCAGCCGTTACTGTTTGCATAACTCCTTTTCCGTCTTTTTGGTTATAAGTTTTACCTTCAAATGAATATTTGAAATCTCCTCCATTTAAACGTCCTGCATAATTCTTAACATTTTGCATAGCTACTTCAGCAGTATCTACTTTATATGAATACATATCTTTACTTGTATCAAAATTAGAATATGAGTTTCCTCCAACTAATGTCTTAAATGCAGTAGGAACAGCCTCATCTCTACTTGATGCAAGATAAACGTCAAAATTTGTTTGAGAATCATTATGAGAAATTGACGCAACTGTCTTACCTGCATAAACATCAGCATATGACTTAATTATACCACCAGTTTCTTTTGAAACTGGAGTTCCATTTAATATATCGGTTCCTTGTTGTGATATTAAGTGTGGTTTTTTAGTATTATAGAAATAATTCGCCTCAGAGAAAATAGATGCTCCCATTCTTGCAATCATACCATATTTTGAAACACCATCAAAATAGTTATTATATACATGAATTGCACTAGATACTCTAACAAGTGGATGACGAGAATCTGAATGATCATACCAATTATGGTGATATGAAATATAATTAACTGTAGTATCTTTATTTCCATTTAAATGTGTTTTACCTGTATCATAGAAATGATTGTATGAGTGTGTTATATAAGTACTCTTTTTAGTATCAAGTGCTCCATCACCTTTTGCTTGATCAGAATCACTACCTGCATGTCCATAAAAGAAATCATTGTTATGTATCCAAACATGATCATTGCCTTGTTGAAGTCCAACACTATCTCCTTCTTTACTATTACAGTTCATAAATCCTAAATTTCTTACTTCAACGTTTTTAGCGTTCTTTAATACTATACCAAAACCATTCATTACAGTGTCTTCACCAACACCTTCTATCGTTAAACCTGCGATACATGTATCAACATATAAATCTCCATTAGTTAGTACACTAGGGTCAGTAATATTTCCTATAAAGCGAATACATAGTGGTCTAGTTTCTTTTTTCTTTTTATAAGCAAGAATTATGTTTTGAACACCAGTAAATGTAGTTATATTTTTATCATACATAATATCTGCACTTACTGTATTTTTATTATTATTATCAACATATAATAAAATCGCATCACTCTTTAGTGTACCATCCTCATTATATGCACCTGAAGATGTTCCCCCAACAAAAGCAAATCCACTTCTATCATGTGCTATTACATCAATATTAGATATTATCGTATCCTTAAATTCTTCATTGTTTTTTACAGCACATATTTTCATATCATATTTTGAGGCAGCAAGTCCTAGAACATCTACTCTATAATAATTTTTGTATTTTCTAATTAATTCTTTATCAACTTTAGTATAATTGGCATCTGTAGTCTTTTTAATATATACATTATAACTTGTTGCGCTTGCGACAGGACTAAATTCAGCATATGCTACTTCAAATCCGCTACCAGATTCAAGTATTTCTAAATTATCACTAGTTGAATCTACAGATGGTTTAGTAGTTCCAATAGGATCTTTATTGAAATCATCAGATGGATTTATTGGTGTTTCTGTTGTATCACCATTTCCAGTTGATGGATTTGACGGTGTTTCTGTTGTGTTTCCATCTCCTGTTGATGGGTTTGATGGTGTTTCTGTTGTATTTCCATTTCCTGTTGATGG